>JAFDEF010000078.1 GCA_019310485.1 Deltaproteobacteria bacterium
TCCGAACCAAAGGCACTTGCGATTCAATCCCCATAGTGGCACGAAGCGGCTCAGTTCAACCAGATTGTAACCGGAATTTCGCTCCGCTCAACTCCGTTTACAATCTTTAGCGTTGTGCAGCAACAAAGATCCTTATTGCGTTTGAGGGGGGATAAGATATATAGTCTACTGGTTTAGAGAAAGGGGAGTTAGTAAAGATGAAAGCAAAGAAAATAATAGAAGGCAAGAGAGTGCTTATCGTGGACGATGAACAGGATGTGCTTGATTCACTGGTCGAACTGCTGAGCATGTGCAAGATTGACACTGCCCTTTCATTTGAGCAAGCCAAGGAGCTTCTGGAACAAAATGAATACGACATAGCGGTTCTTGATATCATGGGGGTAAAGGGCTTTGATCTGCTGGAAATAGCAAAGAAAAGGGGGATACCAGCCCTGATGCTTACCGCGCACGGGTTATCGGAAGAAAACCTCAAAAAATCTGCTGAAGAGGGCGCGGCTTATTATGCTCCAAAGGATAAAATGGCAGATATTGCAACTTTTGTTGCAGATGTTCTGGAAGCAAAAGAGAAGCAGAAGAACCCCTGGGTGAGATGGTTCGAAAGGCTAGCCGATTTTTACGACAGAAAATTCACAGGCACAGACTGGAGAGAAAAGGAGAAGGAATTCTGGAATAAGAGGCTCAAGGGCATGTACTGGGAATAATTCTGGCCGGCAAGTGCCCTTGCGCCTCTTTTTCCTAATCAGATTCACATGTAGCCTTCTCCGCACCTTTTAGAGCGGAATATTGCTGTGTCTTCTTTTGGGAATCGAAGCTTTCTTGTTCCTAAGCATTAAAAGGGCCCTGATAAGCTTTGGGCGGGTTTCTTCCGGAAAAATAACTTCGTCAATATAGCCCACCTCAGCAGCTTTATATGGATTTGCAAAGTTTTCCCTGTACTCTTCAATCAGTTTCTGCCTGGTTGCCTCAGGATCTCTGGCATCCTCAATCTCTTTCCTGAATACTATATTACATGCCCCTTCAGGGCCCATGACGGCTATCTCGGCTGTCGGGTAAGCGTAATTAATGTCTGCTGCAAGATGTTTGCCTGACATCGCGATATAGGCGCCCCCATATGCCTTTCGTGTAACCACAGTAATCTTTGGGACCGTTGCCTCTGAATAGGCGAAAAGGATTTTGGCCCCGTGCTTGATAATACCGCCGAATTCCTGGTTGACCCCCGGCAGGTAGCCCGGTACATCCACAAAAGTTATAAGAGGGATATTAAAGGAGTCGCACATCCTGACAAATCTGGAGCACTTCACTGACGCATTGATATCCAGGCAACCGGCAAGGATTCTCGGCTGGTTGGCGATAATACCTACCGGAGAGCCGTTCAAACGTCCAAAGCCTGTAATCATGTTCATGGCAAAATGCTCCTGGACTTCCAGAAACTCCTTGTTGTCCAAAACCGGGCGTATGATATCCCTCATGTCATAAGGAAGTCGGGGATTGCTCGGAACTACATCGTTTAGCGACACTTCCCTGCGCTCCGTGTCATCAGCACATTCAAGCTGAGGGGGTTTTTCACGGTAATTTTGGGGAAAGTAGCCAAGAAGCTCTTTAACTCTATCTAAGGCAGCCTGATCAGAATCTTCCGCGAAGTGCGCTACCCCGCTCTTGGTATTGTGCGTCATGGCACCCCCAAGCTCTTCAGGCGTTACCTCCTCAGATGTTACTGCCTTTATAACTTGGGGCCCGGTGATAAACATGTTGCTCCTCTTCTTAACCATAATCACCAGATCGGTAAGGGCAGGTGAATACACAGCCCCCCCTGCACATGGCCCCATGATCACCGATATCTGTGGAATGACGCCAGATGACCATACATTTCGCTTGAATATTTCCCCATATCCTCCAAGACTCATCACCCCTTCCTGGATCCTGGCACCCCCTGAATCATTCAACCCAATAACGGGAGCGCCGTTTTTGAGAGCCAGATCCATTACCTTGCATATTTTCTGTCCAACTGTTTCACTCAAAGACCCACCAAACACTGTAAAATCCTGGGAAAAAATAAAAGCATCCCTCCCGTTTATTGTACCGTAGCCAGTGACAACGCCATCACCGGGAATTTTTTTCTTATCCATCCCGAAATCCTGACAACGATGAATCACAAATTTGTCAATCTCTTGAAAGCTCCCCTTGTCGAAAAGATAATCAATTCTTTCCCTGGCCGTCATTTTTCCTTTAGCGTGCTGCGCATCTATTCGCTTTTGGCCTCCACCGAGTTCTGCTTCTGTGTTTCTCTTTTTCAAATCCTCGATTTTGTCTTCGGCAGCCATTATCCTTCCTCCATCATTCTTGAAAATTTGAAATATCCTGCTTGAAACAGCGAAGACCCCTGCCTATTACCATGGACCTCCCTAGCAGGGCTAGACCTGGCAAAAGATGATCTTATCTCTTGTTGCAGCCCATCTGAAACCCTCAGGTTTCGTAGTAATAATCAAGTCCAAGGTGGGTAATTTGTTCTTCACCCATCAGGTAGCGCAGGGTATTTTTCAGCTTGGTAAGCTGAATGAAAAGATCATGTTCAGGGTAAAGATTAGGTGCGCATTGAGGGCTCTTGAAATAAAAAGAAAGCCATTCCTGGATACCGCTCATGGCAGCCCGCTGGGCCAGGTCCATAAACAAAACCAGATCTAAGACAACCGGCGCAGCCAGTATACTGTCGCGGCACAGAAAATTCACTTTAATCTGCATCGGATACCCCAGCCACCCGAAAATATCTATTGCATCCCATCCCTCTTTTTGGTCACCCCTGGGGGGATAATAGCTGATAACAACCTTGTGCTTGAAATCGCTGTATAGCTTTGGATATACATCTGGCTGCAAAATCGTTTCCAGTGCGGAGAGTTTGCTCTGTTCCTTGGTCTTGAATGAACCCTCATCATCCAATACAAGACCGTCCCGGTTTCCAAGAATATTTGTGGAATACCAGCCTGTTAGTCCGAGCATACGGGCCTTTAATCCGGGGGCAAGGACGGTTTTCATCAAGGTTTGCCCTGTTTTGAAATCCTTTCCTGTAATGGGAACCTGCTGCTTTGATGCCAGCTCTGTCATTGCGGGGATATCAACAGTAAGATTCGGTGCACCGTTAATAAAAGGAACACCGCTCCTGAGGGCAGCGTAAGCATAAATCATGCTTGGGGAGATCGCCGGATCATTTTCTTTGAGCCCTTTCTCAAACTTGCTAAGCGAAGAATGCACCTCTCCAGGCTCCACGTACACTTCTGTGCTGGCGCACCAAATCATCACGCAACGAGATATACCATGTTCGCGCTTGAATGAATCTATATCCTCCCTAAGCGACTCAACAAGCTCCAGATGGGGTCCTTTGGGCTTCACATGCGTACCGGAAAGATTTTTTACAAATTCCCGTTTGAAGACACCTGGCCAGGGCCTCAGTTCTTTTAGGAAGGGCTCCACACCTTGAAGATCATCGCGGTTGAGTACACCTGCCTTTATGGCAGCCTCATAGCAGTTGTCCGGATAAATATCCCATCCCCCGAAAACCAGGTCTTCCAGCTCTGCAAGAGGCACCAAATCTTTGATGGCCGGCACCCTGCCCTCAAACCTCTTGCCAAGCCGGATAGTTCCAAGCTGGGTCAATGAACCTATGGGAGCAGATATGCCGCTCCGTACTGCTTCTACACCAGCCATAAAGGTGGTGCTTACTGCTCCACCAAGCCCCGGTATCAATACTCCCAACTTGCCCCCTGCCTTTTCTATTCCCTGTTTCCGTTTCATCGTGCTCCTTCTAATTACCCGGTAGGAATGCCCCGTGCGGGAGCACGGGGATGGTAACTAAAGTTTTTTTCCGCCTTTTCGCACGGGGTTCAATGCCCCGTGCGAAATTCCACAGGGTTTACTGCGATCTTCTTTACAACCAACCAATTGGGTGCTGGATCTTCCGAAGCCAAACGCTTCGTCAATCACAAAAGCTAGCATAATAAGTCCAGTAACGCCTAGGGAAAAATGCGCAGTCCGCATGTAAGAAACGTAGGGCTCCTTTGAGTTGCCTGTGAGGTTCAGCGCACCGCAAGTGCAACCCTGGAGACCAGTGCTGCTCCCTGGAAATTAAGGAAGGCTAAATCCCTGTGGCAATATTATGTGAAATTATGTATATATTAAATGCGTTGCACAAAGCAACCCACTTATTTTAGATAAAGAAGAAATTTCTTAAGGGGATGACGTATGCAAAAAGATTTGAGGTCATGCCTTCAACTCTTAGAGACTTCTGATCTTCTTCTAAGGGTAAAAAAAGAAGTGAACCCCAGATTTGAAATACCTGCTTTGATGAAAAAGGCTGAAAAACAAGGCAAGGCTATTTTGTTCGAAAGCGTGAAACGGCCCGGTTTCCGGGTGACCAATAATATTTGTGGATCAAGGAAGGCGTTTGCCCTTTTTTTTGAAACAAGTCCAGAAAAAATAGTTCAAGAATGGATTAGGAGGGTCAATCATCCTATTAAGCCCGAAGTCTGCTCTTCAGGTCCGGTGAAAGAAACAATCAAGAAAGGCTCAGAGGTGGATCTGAGCGAATTACCCATTGTCACTCATTGCGCAAAAGATGCGGGCCCTTATATAACAGCTGGGATCGTAGTGGCCAAAGACCCTGAAACTGGCACGCGAAATGTCTCTATCAATCGCATGCAATACAAGGGGAAAAACAAGCTTGGCATAAGAATGATGCCTCCCCAGCATCTGGGCCTTATACGCGAGAAATGGGAAAAGAAAGGCAAGCCTCTGGAGATTGCAGTGGCGATTGGAAGCCACCCTTTTGATATTCTTGCAGCCGCCACAACAGTTGCTTATGGAACTGATGAATTCACCATATCCAGTTCTTTGCGAAAGGAACCTCTTCAGTTGGTGAAATGCGAAGCCGTGGACCTGGAAGTGCCCGCTTTTGCCGAGATTGTGCTGGAGGGTGAAGTGCTTCCGGAAGTTTGGGAGCCTGAAGGACCGTTCGGCGATTTTATGCAATATTATGTACCTGTCATGGACAACAATGTTTTCATAGTAAAGGCACTTACACATAGAAAAGACCCTATTTACCAAACAATCCAGGCAGGCTCCTTAGAGGATACTCATTACCTAGCTCTTTCCAGGGAAGCTAGGCTTTACCAGGCTGTCTCACAAGTAGCTGATATTCAGGCTCTCTCTTTGGTGCCTACCATCCTGGGATGTGCAATTTCGATCAGAAAGCGTTTTGAAGGGGAGCCTAAAAATGTGGCTGCAGCGGCTTTTGGAGCCTATTCATGGCTCAAGTATTGCGTGGTAGTTGACCATGATGTTAATGTCTTTGATATTAATGATGTATGGTGGGCTATGGCCACAAGAAGCCGGCCTGACAGGGGGCTCTTGATCATGGAAAATGCCCTGGGATTTCCAAGAGACCCTTTCCATATCCATACCTCCAAGCTGGGGATAGACGCTACAGCCCCTTTGAATCAGTGGGAGGAATTTGAGCGAAAGACTGTACCCGGCGCTGATGATATTCATCTTGAAGACTATTTATGAGGCTTGAAATGAAGCTCCTTGGAGAAAGCTACAAGGCATTCTGGCGAAGGCGAATAAAAGGCAAAAAACAACTCATCTGAAGGAGACACTGCTAAATGGAAAAAAGACATACTGTCTGCCGCCTTTGCTCTTCAGTCTGCCCTATTGAAGTCTATCTGAAGGATGGTAGGCTCGTTTCTGCAAAACGAAAATCATCTCTTCCCCTGGAAAAGGCCTATTATTGTTCCAAACTCAAGGCTGCCAGCGAGATCGTCTACTCTCCCCAGAGGATAAAGGCCCCACTTGTCAGGGAGGAGAGTGGAGGAAAAAGAGATTGGAAGGAAATCTCCTGGGAAGAGGCTCTTGGAATCGTTTCCAGAAAATTGAACACCTTTAAAAGCGAGTATGGGCCCCAATCAGTCTGCTGGCTGAGAGGAATGGCAGCAGACTGGGGTGCGCCGTGGGATTATGCCATCAGGTTCATGCATGCATTCGGTTCTCCCAACGTTATCGGAAACGGTTCTGTATGTCATGTTGCAAGGGAGATGGCTCATTTTTTTACTTATGGTGCCATGACCTCATCTGACTATAAGAATTCAAAATGTATCTTCATATGGGGCAAAAATGATCGGGACACAAACCCCCCTGCCTATGAGGCAATCCTTTATGCCAAAAAGCAAGGTGCCAAGCTGATTGTCGTTGACCCGATAAAGACCAAACTGGCATCGCTGGCAGATATATGGCTCCAGATAAGGCCTGGGTGTGACGGCGTACTTGCCATGTCAATTATGAATACTATTATAGAGGAAAAGCTCTATGATTCCAATTTTATACAGCAATGGACACTGGGGTTCGACATATTGCGGAAAAGTGCAGCAAAATACACCCCCGAAAACGTTGCGAAAAGGATCTGGCTTGACAAAGAAAGCATAAAAGAAGCTGCCCGAATCTATGCAAAGACAAAGCCCGCATGCCTGATAGAGGGAAATGGTCTCGACATGCATGCCAATGTATCTCAAAATACCAGGGCGGTGTGTATTTTGCGGGCACTTAGCGGAAACATCGACAAGCAAGGAGGGGACCTTCTCCCTCAACCCGTACCAACCAGGAATATTCAGCTTAAGGAAAGCTTGAAGGCAAAGATTGAGCCAATAAGTTTCAGGTATCCCCTTTTTAACAAGTTTCACAAGACAAGGGGTGACCATGCCCTTTCATCAGTTATGGACGCAATTTTGGAGGAGAAGCCCTATCCTTTAAAAGCCCTTATTATCCAGGCTTCAAATCCTGTTGTAACTATGGCAAACTCAAAAAGGTTTTTGGAGGCCATGGAGAAACTTGAATTTATTGCGGTGATTGACTTGTTTATGACCAAGACGGCAGAAAAGGCCGATCTAGTGCTTCCAGCAACAACATGCTTTGAAAAAACCCAGCTAAACCTTAAAGCGTTTTCAAACCCTGTTGTGCTTCAAAACCAAGTAATTGATTGGGCTGAAAATAGCTGGCCTGACTGGAAGATCATCTTTGAACTCGGAAAGAAAATGGGCTACGAGAAGGAATTCCCCTGGGAAACGGTCGAAGAAGCCATAGACTATCAATTGGAGCCATCCGGCATTACGGTCGAAATGCTTCGTGAGAATCCAGAGGGTATTTTTGTAGGGGAAAAAAGATATGAAAAGTACAGGCAAGAACGCTTCAACACTCCTTCAGGGAAAATAGAATTCTATTCAGAAACTTACAAAAAATACGGCTACCCAGCACTACCTGAATTTGAAGAATACGAAGAAGATCGCCTTAGCTTTATCCAAGAAAAAGACAACTTCCCTTTTGTGGCCATCAGCGGAGCAAGACCGAATAATTTTGTTCACTCTCAGTTTAGGAATATTCCCTCTCTACTGAGAGAAAGCCCTGAACCCTTCGTTGATATTCATCCTGATGACGCAGCTACACTGGAGATAAAAGACGGCCAAATGGTAGGGGTAGAAACGCCCAATGGAAAAATAAGCATGAAAGCAAAACTTTCCGACGTTGTGCACCCAGGCTCAGTGCGCATTGCCTGGGGATGGGGAGAATTTGATCCACGCTACAATATTAACGACCTCACGGATGATCACCTGCGTGATCCTCTGACCGGGACAACTTCAAACAGGTGTTTCATGTGTAATATTGTCAAGCTCGCGGAGCACCCCTGAGAGCCTGAGTGGATCTGCCGATTGCAACCTTTTGCATGATTTTTGTTCTGTGGGCGCGGGTGGTTTAATTACTGGGAATTCTTATTTTTTCAAGCTCCTGCCCCAATATCTAAAAAGAGAAATAAACTTTCAAACGCGGACAAATACAATTATTAGCCAGTATCTCGGGCTCTACCGATAAAGACACCCGTACAGTTTAGGTGTCAAAGTCCAAGACATCGATGACCCAAGTCTAACGGTTAAAAGGTTCAAGACATCGATGACTCATGTGAAAATATGATGGCCATTTTTTCCTACAGCGTGAGCAAAAA
>JAFDEF010000079.1 GCA_019310485.1 Deltaproteobacteria bacterium
CGGGTAAAGTTGTGCATTTGCCAAAGAAAACAGCCTAGCTTGAAAAAGCGGCGAGTGACGGGAAAAGATTCTTGGTGTTTGGCACTTAACCTTCCGGCTGACGGTTAGCCGGTGAATGTAAAACCGAAACGAATAGTTTGGAGGCTCATTATGGAATACAACAGACCGCATGCAACCGCACGATGGGGACTCATGGCCACGGACTGGGAGGCAGGAGTTGATTTTTCCCGCCTTATCCGTGAAAGATTTGAAAAAGCCCAGGCCTCTGTGAAAGCGAATGGCCTGGGAGCTGTTTTAGCATTTAATTTTGACAACATTCGTTACATAACAGGAACACACATTGGAGAGTGGTGCAGGGACAAAATGAACCGCTATGCAATTTGCCCTCGCGAGGGGGAGCCGTATCTTTTTGATCCGGCTGTGCCGGCGAAAAGGATAAGTTCGCCCTGGATGGGCGAGAGGATGGAGATCCCGATAAGCACAATGCTTGGCGCCCTGCCTCCGGCCATGAAAGTTGAAGAAGACTTCGCCAAGCAGATTAAGAGGGTTTTGACCGATTACGGAATTGAAAAAGAACCTCTTGGTGTGGATATGATGGAGATGCCGATGTTAAGAGCCCTTGAAAAGGAAGGGATCGAGGTTGTGGATGGGCAGCAGACTATGCTTGATGCCAGAGAGGTCAAAACGCCTGATGAAATTGAGCTCCTCAAACAGGCTGCTGCTATGGTTGATGCAGTATACGAGGACATTGCAAGGGCTATTCGCCCTGGAACAAGAGAACACGAGCTAGTCGCCCTGGCGAACGATAAACTTTTCCTTCTGGGTGCTGAAAGAGTGGAATGCGTCAATTCCGTATCCGGGCCGAGAGGCAAACCCCACAGCCACACCTTTGCCGACCGCATTATACAGCCGGGCGATATGATCTTCCTCGACCTTATGCACGCCTTTAACGGATACAGGACCTGCTACTACAGGACTTTTATTTGCGGCAAGCCCAACAAGTACCAGATCGAAGCCTATGAAACGTGCTCGAAGTGGCTTTCAGGTGCAATTGATGTGATCAAGCCGGGCGCCACGACCGCTGACGTGGCAAAGACCTGGCCTAAGGCGGAAGAGTTTGGATACCGAAACGAGGACGAAGCGTTTTTGCTTCAGTACGGACACGGTATAGGACTGAGCCTGTGGGAGCGGCCGATTATTTCCCGCAGGTTTTCCTTCGAGCATCCAACCGAGTTCAAAGTGGGCATGACCTTTGCTGTAGAGTGCTGGTGTGGAGCCGAGGATGGATCAGGCGCCGCCCGGATCGAGGAAGAAGTCGTGGTGACCGAGGACGGTTGCCAAATTATTACCAACTATCCAAGCGACCACCTTATTTCTTGTGGGCTGCCGGGCTGTGAGGTATATTGATTTGCTGAAAATTTTTAACGGATGACATAGTTGGTTTTTGGGAGGTGAAGTTGAAAGACATTTTTCACAAAAAAGGAGGTAACATTTTCCTAGTTGGACGGCAGGGAACTGAAGGCTTCAACCTGGGTCTTAACCCTTAAATCAATCAAGAAAAAGGAGGAATTGAAAAATGGCAGATTACAAAGAAGCAACCCTGTACAGGATGGAGGAACTGCAATCTACATGTCCCCCGAAGCACCGAAACACGGATGCTTTTACTTTGATCCCACAGGAAACAGGTGCAAAAGGATTTGTCTTGTTTTGCACCGAGGTTCATCCGGGTGGCGAGGCGGAGATGGATGTTCATCCCGGAAGAGAGCATTGCTATTTCATGCTTTCAGGCGTGGGTGAGGCCGTCGTGAATGGCAAGAAATTTACTGTACGTCCCGGCGACTGTCTCTGGATTCCGCCGGATGCTGAACACGGCATTAAACCTATTGGAGGGCAGACCATAAGGTTTGCGGTTGTCACTTCTCCACCGCCATGGGTTGAGGTCTAGTCAGATCTTTGCTCTAGGGGGCTGTCTTCTTGAACAAGAAGGGGGGCAGCCTCCCTGTATTCTAGTGCATGAAGGGGTGTGTTTTTGAGTGCTGCTGGATGGCGTAAGGGCAAAAGCTTATAGCTCTGTTGTGATTGGGATGGAGTTATGCCCCCGGGTAAAGTGAGGGAATGATAAGCCTATGTAGCGTGATAGGTGGCAAAGTATCTGCAAACGGAAGTTTTTAGGTACAAGGAACTTGAATTAGGTTAAGAAAAGATAGGAGGCAATACTATGGCTGACAAACTGAAAATAGGATGGATTGGCCTTGGTAAAATGGGAATACCCATGTCCGCCAACCTGGTCAAGGCGGGGTATCCTTTGAAGGTCTACAACCGGACCAAGGAAAAAACAAAGGAATTGGCTGATCAGGGTGCGGAGGTAGCGGACTCCCCAAAAGCGGCTGCAGAAGGTCAGGACGTAGTCGTTTCCATGATCTCGGATGATTCTGCCCTGGAGGCTGTCTCCATAGGCCCTGGAGGAGCATTTGAAGGGGCCAAATCGGGCACAATTTTTGTTGATATGAGCACGGTTTCTCCTGGGGCTTCTGCACGCGTTGCAGCGGAAGCTGAGAAAAAGGGAATAAAGTACCTGAGAGCACCGGTTTCCGGAAGCACCGCATTAGCCACCGCAGGTACGTTGACCATTTTCGCGTCAGGTCCGAAGGATGCTTATGAGCAGTGCGTGGAAATTTTCGGGAAAATGGGTCAGAAGTCATTTCACGTGGGAACCGGAGAAGAAGCTAGGTACCTGAAGCTGGTGTTGAATATGATGGTAGGGCTGACCTCGGCAATGGTTGCCGAGGCTCTCACTTTTGGAGAAGCAGGCGGGATGGACTGGGAGCAAATGATCGACATTGTAAACAACAGCGTGGTGGCCTCTCCCCTGGTTGGTTACAAGGCGCAAATTCTCAAGGACAGGAATTTTGCCCCGGCTTTCAGCGCTACCCAGATGGCCAAGGATTTTGATATCGCGCTTGATACTGGCAGGATAAACAAGGTGCCCATGCCCATGACCTCGATCATCCGCCAGTTTTACGGCACGATGATGGCTACGGGAAAGGGCGACATGGATTTCTTCGGCCTGCTTAGCCTGATGGAAGAGCTTGCAGGCATGAAGAAGTGATCCTTGCTTTCCAGTGTGCAGGGAACCCTGATGCTTTATGTTCCGGGCTGATCGTATCTGATTCGTCCGGGATCTTTAAATAGGAGAAATGCTCATGGATGCAGCCTGGCATCACGTGGCCATTTGTGTAAAAGATATGGACAGGGCTCTTGGATTTTACCGTGATCTTTTGGGCTTTGAGGTTGACTGGGAAAGGGATCATTACAGTGGCGAAGCATTCTCCAAGGTGGTTGGTTTGCCCGGAGCAGACGCCCGCGTTGTTATGCTTAAGGGGTACGGAGGTCGGGTGGAGCTTTTTCAGTACTATAGTCATGAGGGCGAGGACCGAGGATCAAAAAAGCAATGTGACACAGGAATAACCCACATGGCCTTTAACGTGAAGAACGTTCAAGAACTCTATGAGCGCTTGTCAAAGGCAGGTGTGGAGTTTAACTGTCCTCCCCAAAACCTTCGACCCGGTGTTTGGGGCACCTATATGAAAGACCCTGAAGGAGTGACCATAGAAGTGGTCCAGTACGATTAACTAAGACTCTCCCGGGAAAAGGTAAAGGAAAATGTTGGGTTTTCACGGCAAAATACTCGTTATTGATCTTAGCGCCAAATCCTTTGAGGTTCGGCCTCTTCGTGAGGACGTTCTTTCAAAGACTCTTGGTGGCAAAGGACTGGCTTCCCACCTGTTGCTGGAGCAGAACCCGGCTGGCGTAGACCCCCTGGGCCCGGAAAACAGTATGATTCTGGCCACCGGGCCTGTTACAGGAACCCCGATTTGGGGCTCGTGTAGGTATGGGATTTTCACAAAGTCGCCTCAAACGGGGTGCTATTCGGAGTCTTACTCAGGTGGAACTGCTGCCGAGTACATAGAAAAGACCGGTTACGATGCCATTTTATTGCGCGGGGCTTCGGATGAGCCGGCCTGGGTAGAGGTGAATGAAAAAGGGGCAGTGTTCCATTCTGCGCAAGATCTGTGGGGGATGGAGACCTACGATACCGAAGATACCGTGAGGGCACGGCTTCGAAATAACCGTCCTCAAGTCTCTAAGGCAGGTGTTATTTGCATTGGCCCTGCCGGGGAAAACCAGGTCAGTTGTGCTGTCATTGAAAATGACTACTGGAGAAGTGCTGGACGAACCGGGGTCGGAGCTGTCTTGGGCTCCAAGAAGCTGAAAGCCATGGCTTTTTGGGGAAGGGCGAAAAAAGAGATTGCAGAGCCTGCTCTGGCAAGGAGCTTTGCCAGAAAGATCGCCTCGCGGGGAAAAGAGGATGCAGGAGCTAAAGCGTATAAAACCATGGGGACGAGCATGCTGGTCGATATTACCAACCAGGCAGGATGCTTTCCCACCCACTACTGGCAAAAAGGAAGAGCAGAACATGCTGAAAAGATAAATGCTTCAGCCCTGCATGAACATCTTGAAGTCACCCCCCACGCGTGCCTGAAGTGCTTTATGGCATGCGGCCGACTTTCAAGAGTTCGGGAAGGTAAATACAAAGGGCTCAGGATAGAGGGGCCTGAGTACGAAACCATTTATGCTTTTGGTGGGCTGTGTGATATCGAGAGCATAGAGGAAATTGCTTACCTTAATGATGTCTGCGACCGTCTGGGGCTTGATACGATCACGGCAGGAAATCTTGTCGCATTTACGATTGAAGCTGCCCGCTTGAACAAGGTTGACTGCGCCATAAGCTACGGGGAGGCAGAAGGAATCGCCGAACTCTTGAAAGATATTGCATACAGGCGTGGGGTAGGGGCTATTCTCGCCGGTGGAATAAAGCATGCTGCCAGAGAATGGGACCTGGAAGATCTCGCCATTCACGTCAAAGGCCTGGAACCTGCCGGCTATGACCCCAGGGTGCTCAAGGGTATGGGACTGGCTTACGGTACTTCTGATCGGGGAGCGTGCCATCTTCGTGCAACATTTTACAAGCCTGAACTATCGGGTATGATAGACCCTGATCAAATTGAGGGCAAGGCCGAGATGTTTGCGAATTGGGAAGACCGCTTGACTATTTTTGACACCTTGATCCTGTGTCGCTTTTACCGTGACATGTATCAATGGGAGGAGCTTGCCACTATAATAAAGGCATGCACGGGTTTGAACCTTGGGGTCAAGGAGATAAGAGCAATCGCAGGGGGCATCACAGACGATACGCGGCGTTTTAATATAAGAGAAGGTTTTGGTCCACGCGAGGATCTTCTCCCGGTTCGCTTTTATACCGAGCCGTTGCCGGAGACAGGAAAAGTTATTACAAGAACTGAAATGGACCAGCTTCTGGCTGATTATTACAAGGCCAGGGGATGGGATAACGAAGGTTCTCCCCCCAACGGCCGGTAATTTTCACCCAATATAGACCTTTCCTTGTTCTGTTAAGGCATAAGATAAATTTTGGCAGTAGATGTTCCAATAGTAATAATCGGCGGCGGTGTTATAGGGTGTGCTGTTGCATGGGAACTTTCCAGGGACAGTGATGGTATTTTCCTTTTTGAGAAAAATCCTGGAATTACTACGGGAGAAAATCAGACGAGCCGAAACTCCGGGGTGATTCACTCGGGCATTTACTATGACCAGGAAACACGGCCACTGAAAGCGTCTCTGTGCGTCAAAGGAAACAGCTTGCTATATGATTTTTGCACACGCTACAAGGTACCTGCCCTGAAAACAGGAAAGCTTATCGTTGCCACTGATCAAAAGGAAGATGAAGTCCTGGACTTTTATCTCGAACGTGCAAGAGAAAACGGTGTAGCGCGAGTAGAGAAAATTTCAGGTTCAAGGGTAAGGAGCATGGAACCGAACGTGAAAGCCTGTTCTGCTCTTCTGATTCCTTCAACCGGGATTATAGATCCTGTATCTTTTGTTTACCGGCTCCACACCCTGGCTTTGCAAAATGGGGTCGAGTTTTTGACAGGCACCGATGTGAATCAACTGGAAGTTTACGGTGATGCCATAAAAATGGGTGTAAGCTATTCTGATAAGAAGCGGGATCAGGTGAAAGCCGGACTTGTAATAAATGCGGGTGGTATTGAAGCTGACAATCTGGCCAGGCTCATCAATCCTTTGTTGCCCTATGAGCTTGACTATGTGAGGGGGGAAACATACAAGTTTTACGGGCATAAGCGACCGGAGCTAAGACTTGCAGGGATGAACGTATACCCCACACCGACTGCCGTAGTTACCCCTTATGGTCGCCATTTTACGCTAGGGGTACACTTGACGCCGACCTTTGAAAGCCTTTCTTATCCCCCGACAATCGGGTCTACTATAACAGTTGGCCCAAAGCTTGTCCCTGCGGAAAGTCGGAAAGCATGGTCCGGCCCCAGTGTGAAACCCGAAGTTTTCGTGGAAGCGGTTCACTCCTTTTTCCCGGGTATCAGAAAAGAGGATTTGATATGGCATCAATCTGGACTCCAGGCAAGGCTTAAGAAAGAACCCGACTTTGTCATAATGCAAGATCCAAAAGCAGAGAACTTTATCAACCTTCTGGGGATAGATAGCCCTGGGCTTACTGCCGCCCCGGCTATAGCCGGCAGGGTCAAAGCAATGGTGAAAGATCTTCTTTAGCAAGGTATTTCAGAGGAGGATGTTTTTTAATAGACGAGAGGCCCTTTCGGAGGACTTGATGGCGTAAGAGGGGACTGGATGATTCTGAATTCTATCCGTTCTATGAAAAAGTTATAGAACATGACCTGCCGGTTCTGATTCATGGGTCCACCTCAGTATTGAACGAGGATAAGCAAAAGAACATGATTCAGACAATTAGATACAAACTCTTTCTTATTCCTGGCAAATTGGTATCTACCTCCCGACACTATATGCTTAAGCTAGAGAGGAGTTGGGCGTATAGACAAGAGTATGAGGCAGCACTGGCCAGGATCGGCTGATCCAAGCCGAATTAAAAGCTGGATCAGTGATTTTTGTGCGCAAGTAGAAAAGCACTGCTTCACTGACTTCTATCGCGGATTTTGTATGATTATGGACGTGTTTATAAAAACAGATCTTGACTACCTTCAGGAACTTGCCGCAGGGCTTCAATGACGGAGCGCTCCGCAATCTCAATCTAAAAAGTTCTGAGCATCAACCAGCTGTTTCTTTTCTCCAGAGTGGGGAAAAAGAGCGAAGCCTGTCAACGGCCGCAGGAAGTTTGTCGAGCACGTACTCAATTTCATCTTCTGTGTTGCTGCTATCCAGTGTAAACACGGTGGATCCCTGAGCCAACTCAGGTGCCATCTTTATAGCCACGAGAACCGGCGATGTCTTAAGGGCCTTTGAGGCACAGGCCGAACCGGTGTTTGCGTAAATACCCTGCTGGTTTAGCATTAAAAGAAGCGCTTCTCCTTCAATAGCTTCAATACAGAAACTTGCGTGACCTGGAAGCCTTTTTTCAGGATGCCCGGTATATATGACATGTTCAATCTTTTCCTGAACCCCTGAAACAAGACAGTCTCTTAACTTTTTGACATACTCTGCCTTTTTTGCCACCTCATTGGCCGCCAGTTCGGATGCCTTTCCGAGACCCACGATTCCAGGCACGTTTTCCGTGCCACCGCGTCTTCCCATTTCCTGGATTCCTCCGTGAATAAGGGGCATCAGCCTGACATTGTTCCTGAAAAACAGAGCCCCTATTCCCTTGGGTCCTCCAATAGGAGCACCAGAAAGGCTCAGAAGGTCCGCCCCTAGATCATTTACATCAACGGGAATGTTACCCACGGTAGCAACGGCATCCGTATGAAAAGGGACCCCCTTTTCCCGGCAGATGGCGGAAAGTTCGGATATAGGCTCAATCGTGCCTATCTCGTTGTTGAACTAAACCGCTTCGCGGTAATTTCCTCATGAGGGGGATTTGTTCTTTGACAATTGAATAGCGTTTGAGACGGGCCACTGTGCTTTGATGGGGTTTCCAAATGTGGCCT
>JAFDEF010000080.1 GCA_019310485.1 Deltaproteobacteria bacterium
CTACCACTACACCGGATTTTAAGCACCCCACTCCAATGTTTTCGGACACTTGGATAAGCAAAATTGAAGAAATCCCCCATTTAGGGCCCCGGGATTGACAAACTTGGGTTAGGGAAGCACAAGTGTCTTGTGTGGCCTGCAGCCGGCATAAAACGGCATTTCTTCTGCTTCGATTCTCCCGAGGTGCTCTTTTCAGTGACTTATCTGCGGGGGAGCTTTGCGCCCTCCCGCCACTCGCCACAGAAAAGCCATTCCATCCCCTTTTGTCTGGCTATTTGCGGTTAGTAGCAATTCCGGTCTTGTTATTCTTGTCTAGACAGCCAGCCACAATTGTGTAAAATGGCTTGCAAGGAGGCGATCGTGAAAAAGCTGGCAAAGAAACTGACCAATGTTTTCTCCTCAGGCTGCCTTGGCGGCCTTGTGAACAGTGTGCTTGTATGGCTTTTGGGGAGGGCCGATATCACGGCAGAGCTTGGCGTTAAGATTGCACCTCACTTTACGGCAAGGTGGCTTTATCCTAGAGTGGTCTGGGGAGGGATATGGGGAGTTCTTTTCCTTTTGCCCTTTTTTCGCAGGAACCCGGTCTTACAGGGCCTTTTTCTGAGCCTCGGGCCCAGTATCGTCCAGCTTTTTGTCGTTTTCCCCCAGAAAGCACACAAGGGTATGCTTGGTCTTGACCTGGGCATGCTGACCCCCCTCTTTGTTTTGTTTTTTAACGCTGCGTGGGGGGTAACTGCCGCCTTGTGGCTTCGCTACGTTAGTAGGGAAGCCTGATAGATAAGTTTTAATAATGACCGAATATTTCCGTTCCTGGGATCAGGGTATGGCTAATGTTTCAGTCAAAAATCGCTGGATTGCTGAAAAGACCAGGGCCCCCTCCGGTATGCAAATAGACCACCACATCCTTTTTGTTGAACTTTCCCCTGCGGGCAAGATCAATCAGCCCTGCAAGAGATTTCCCGGTGTATGTGGGATCCACAAGAATCCCTTCCTTTTGTGCCAGGAGCTTTATGGCGCTGATACATTCGTCGGTGGGAATTCCGTACCCATCTCCAACATAATCAAAAAGAAGCTCGTAGTCGTCTCCTGAGACTTCAACTTGTGCCTTGAGCAGCTTCCCTGCCTCTTTAACCATATCCTCGATCGAGGGCAGACCCGCCGATTCAGCAGTTCCCTCAACGCAAACAGAAATCCCTATCAGGTTCGCGTTAAGCCCGAGGAGCTTTTTACCCAGGATAAGCCCGCTCAGGGTTCCCTGGGAGCCGACCGGGACCACTATATAATCCACATTTATTCTCAGTTTGCGGGATTGGGCCTCAATCTCTTGTGCGGCAAGCGAATAGCTCAATTCTCCAAGCGGACCTGCTCCCCCCGGGGGCACCAGGTAGGATTTCCGGCCAGATTCTGCAAGCCTGGTCATGTAGTTTTCAATTTCTTGTTCCACCAGGCCCGGCGGGAGATCATCCAGAGACCCGGGTATCAGATTGTATTCCAGCCCGAGTAGCTGATCCAGCAAAAAATTTCCCATACGAGGAGCGTTGGAATCCCCCACAAGTACTGCATGGCACTCCAGGCCGAATTTTCGAGCCGCGGCAGCAGTCATTCGGACATGGTTGGATTGGACCGGCCCCATGGTAAGTATCGCATCAGATCCTTTCTCTAAAGCATCTCCCAGGAAAAACTCCAGTTTCCTGGCTTTATTACCCCCGAATGCCAGGCCAGTGCAATCATCCCTTTTTATCCATATTTGAGGTCCGCCCAGGTATTGTGTCAACCTGGGGGCAAACTCAAGGGGAGTGGGTAGGTGTGCTATACTTACCCGCGGAAGTTTGCTCACATCCAAACTCATCCCAATGCTCCTCTCCTGCTATTTCCCCTGAAGCAAACTCCAGGGAATTCTGAGCGAAACACAACACGCTAGGATGGTGTCGGAAAACGCCCATCTGCCATTCGACAGGCTCATGGCCCTGAGCGTAGCCGAAGGGCTGCTTTATCTTCACCTTTCATCGTTGCGGCCTACTTCTAGGCACGCCCCTCTCCTCGGGATTTCTTCCCGCTGTGAATAGAGGGATAAGCATTTTCCAGCAGCCTCCGATGAGTCCAGTTTTCCTAAAGGCTCCTAGGTCAAGAATTAGCGGGAATGTATCTGAAAAAACGAAGAAAAGCAATCATGAAATTGGGCTTGGGTTTGCTAGATACGCCGGTTGACTTGAGAGCCAAACACCAGGCCTCGCTTGTTGAACAAAACATGGACAGGGAATGTGGAGCTGTGCTATACATTTAATTATGGAAAGAAAGCCCGCCAAGAGCTTGAAAACAGATATTCTACACAAAATTTGTTAGTGAAAATGTGAAGCGGGTTAAACTCAATAACACTTAGTAGGGAGGGTATTCAAGAAATGGAGATTAAGACTTTTGGCGTTGTTGGCGCCGGTCAGATGGGATCCGGTATTGCTCAAGTGGCGGCAGCTAGCGGTTTTTCTGTTATCATGAACGATATCAAAGACGAATTCCTGGAGAGAGGGTTTGGGGCAATAGAGAAAAGCCTGAACCGTATGCTGAAAAAGGAAAAAATCTCAGAACAAGACAAGAAAGCTCTCCTGGATAGAGTAGAGGGGACCACATCCCTTGGTGATATGGCCAAGGCGGATTTTGTGGTCGAAGCTGCCACTGAAAACGAGGAGCTGAAGCTCAAGATTTTCAATGACCTTGATCAATCTTGCAAGCAAGGAGTGATTCTTGCCACCAATACATCTTCGATCTCAATTACCAAGATAGCGGCGGCAACAAGGAGACCAGAAATGGTCATAGGCATGCACTTTATGAATCCTGTACCCCTCATGAAGCTGGTCGAGATCATAAGAGGGCTGGCAACCTCTGAGGAGACCTTTCTCCAGACAAAAAAACTTGCACTCAAGCTCGGCAAAGAGCCTGTTCCGGCAAATGATTTCCCGGGCTTCATAAGTAATAGAATTCTGATGCCGATGATAAATGAGGCCATCTATGCTCTTTACGAAGGAGTTGGCGCAGCACAGGACATTGACCAGGTCATGAAGCTTGGAATGAATCACCCAATGGGCCCTCTTGCGCTGGCTGATCTTATCGGCCTTGACACATGCCTGGCCATAATGCAAGTGCTGCACAGGGGGCTTGGAGACGATAAGTACAGGCCCTGTCCCTTGCTGATAAAGTATGTGGATGCAGGATGGATTGGGAGGAAAAGCGGCAAAGGCTTCTACGACTATCAATAGGCATAGCCGCCAAGGTATTGCAATTGAAGGGGGCATTAAAGATCGGCGATGATTGCAATTGTCGACTACGAAGCAGGCAACCTGACAAGTGTTCAGAGGGCATTAAACTTCCTCGGCTACGAATCTTTCATCACTGCTGAGCCCTCGCGGGTGGCCGATGCCGAAAGGGTTATCTTCCCTGGTGTCGGCGCTGCAGGAAAAGCAATGGCTGATCTCAAAAGCCGAAAACTGGACCTGGCCCTTCAAGAAGCTTTTCGCAGCGGCAAGCCCTTTCTTGGAATCTGTCTTGGGACGCAGATAATTATGGAGTGGAGCGAGGAAAACAACACCTCCTGCCTTGGACTGATCAAGGGCAAGGTGCGCAGGTTTCCCGAAGACCTGGCAGATCAAAATGGTAACAAGCTCAAGGTTCCTCACATGGGCTGGAATGGTGTGCACATCAAGAGGGCGCACCCTCTTTTCGAGGGAGTCAGCCCCAGCAGTGAATTCTATTTTGTGCACGCTTATTACCCGGCCCCCGCGACCGGGACTACAGTTCTAGGAGAAACCTTTTACGGATTGACGTTCGCTTCTGTAATTTGTTCCGGGAATCTGGTTGCCGTCCAGTTTCACCCTGAAAAAAGTGGGAGACCGGGACTCAGGATTCTCGCGAATTTTTGCCAGTGGAAGGGAAGCGAAGATGCTTAGCAAAAGAATAATTCCCTGCCTTGATGTTCGGAATGGAAAACTGACCAAGGGAATAAAATTCAAGGGCAATGTGGACATTGGGGATCCTGTTGAGATGGCTGCATTCTACTACGAGGAAGGGGCAGATGAACTTGTATTCTATGATATAACCGCCTCAAGCGAAAAGCGGCAAATAATGATAGAAACCGTTAGAAAGGTTGCTGAAAGAATATTCATTCCATTTTCAGTTGGAGGCGGCATTCGGACGGTGGAAGACATGCGCCAGGTGCTTCTGGCAGGAGCTGAAAAGGTGAGCATCAATTCAGCAGCAATCAGGGATCCCGGGCTTATAAGCAGGGGCGCAGAAGCATTTGGCAGCCAGGCTATTGTCTTGGGCATGGATGTAAAGAAAGTGCCCCGGTCAGAGAGCATCCCATCTGGTTACGAAATGGTTATAGATGGGGGAAGAACCTATGTGGGCCTCGATGCGCTCGCATGGGCAAAGCAGGGGGAAAGCCTTGGTGCAGGAGAAATCTGCCTGAATTCGATTGATGCCGATGGGACAAAAGAAGGTTATGAGCTCACCCTCAACAGGCTTATAGCGACAAACGTTAGTATACCCGTGATCGCATCGGGAGGAGCCGGAAAGGCCGAACACCTTTTCCAGGTCCTCACTGAAGGCATGGCTGACGCAGCACTCATCGCCTCAATAACTCATTACGGCACCTATACGATAAGGCAACTTAAATCGTACCTCCACGACAAGGGAATAAAAGTCCGAATGAACTGGTAGGCCTGAGCTACCTTCCTCGTTATAGGACCAGGACTTGACAAAAGGCAGATGTACCTGCTGCGCTGGAGAAGGAGAGGACAAATTTTGGCACGGGCAGGCCTGGAAGGCTTAACCTCCTGATCTCAGGACAATTTTCTGGGCAGCCTTTGCTTGCCAGACTTAGATTTTCGCCATATTTGCCTAATCAACAAATATGTGCTATTTTGCTCGCGAACCTTAACCGGGGGGCTGGGTCATGCCAAAGATCTTGATAGTTGACGACGAGGAACATATTCGTTTCCTGTACTCTGAAGAGCTTACGGAAGCCGGCTATGAAGTGGTTACAGCAGATAGTGGCTACAAGCTTATCGAAAGAATAGAAAAAGAAAAGCCCGATCTTGTGGTCCTTGATATAAAGATGGTTGATTACAACGGATTGGATCTGCTTCAAGATATCCGCAACAAGTTCTACAACTTGCCCGTCATACTGTGTACTGCTTATGATACTTTCAAGGAAGACATGAAATCCATTGCCGCTGATTTTTATGTCATAAAATCGTTTGATTTAACAGAGCTGAAAAACAAGATCGCAATGGCACTGGAGGCGGGTTCCGGTTCTAAATAAGCTGATTGAAGCCTAGACATTTCATCTGCTCCACGAGAAATTTCTTGCGGAAAATGCTCTCTTTTTTCCTGGACTCAAGGAAGTGTGTTCGGGCGGAGGCCGATCCCCTTATTTATGGTATTTCTCTCCTCGCAGAATGGTAAAAGCCCTGTAGATTTGTTCAAGAAGGAGCAGACGGCTCATCTCGTGAGTAAGGGTCAATTTCGATAGTGAAAGCACCCTGTCAGCTTGATCCAGCAAGCTCTTCGAAAGTCCGAGGGGCCCTCCCGTTACAAAGCAAATTGTCCTTCCACCATTGATGAAAAGATCCCCCATCCATTTTGCCAGCGCCTCTGAGTCATACTGGAGGCCCGAGCGATCGAGAGCAATCACGTAGTCTCTTGGGCCAACTTTTTTCCGAATTCTCTCCCCTTCAGAATCGAGTATCTCCTTTGATGACCTTGCCCTGGAAACAGGCACAGGCTTTATCTCAACCCACTCTACCTGTGCATACCTTCTGAGGCGCTTGAGGTAAAAAGATTCCCCCTCTTCCAAGAAGGGCGCCCTGGTGCGCCCCACCACAAAAATTCTGAGCCTAGCCATGAAAATCCTGTTCTTGGCGAGTAGCCAGTGCCTTGGCCAGGGATTTTATTGCCATAGTGATCTGCGCCTGTGCAAGGCGATAATCATAGGGTGAGCCCCCGTAAGGGTCAATGATATCATCAGGGGTTTGATCTCCGGAGATATACCTGCCAAGAAGCTCGATTTTCCCTTTTGCCTCAGGCCATGACTCTTCTATGAGCCTTGCATGCTCCTTCTCCATTACAAGGATGAGATCAGCCCAGTGCACGTTTTCCCCGGCCAGCCGTCTTGCCTGGTGTTGTGGGGCCTGGATCCCCTTCTCGGCCAGGTACTCGACCATCACTGGATCTGGAGGGGACCCCGGGTAAGCAAATAGCCCTGCTGAAGATACAGAGATGCTGCCTCTATCCAGAGCCTCCATCTCTTTTTTCATCAGGCTCTCAGCCAGGAAGCTTCTACTCACATTGCCTGAGCAAACAAAAAGTACATTCATTTAGTTTCACTTTCTTTTAAGGCCCAAAAGTCGAGCGATTTCAGCCGTAGTCTCCCTGATGAATTCAGTCATCTCCTCTCCATGAAGCCCCTTTCCCTGCCCCGGGAATTTCTTGAGTGTTTTCGGTTTGACCATGACAGGTGCATTTCGCAGCTCCGGCTTGGGTTTCACATTGAACTCAGGAGTAAACTTGTCCTCAAAGTACATCTGCTGAAAGTCTGTAAACTTCAGAACATGGGCAGTGGAATCAACAACGCCAACCTCCCCCTTACCCACATGTCCCTGCTTTATTGCTTTCTGAAGCCCGGCCAGGGATTCACCTCCCTGTGTGCAGGCAATATTCCCGTTACGATTCGCAATGATCATTGCATCCATGATCTCCTGTTCACTTACCTGAACCACAAAGACCCTTCTTTCCCCTGCAACACCATTGTACTCTCTGACAATCTCAATGACTCTCGGCATAGAAACCGGATTGCCGATCATTGCAGCCTGGGCAACACTCTGCCGCACCGTGACAGGTGAAAAAAGCCTCCGGGTTTCGTCTTCTTCCAGGTAATAGCGATAGACCGGATCCGCATGCTCGGACTGAACCCCCACGATCTTGGGAAGCTCATCAATGATGCCCGCATCATAAAACTTCAGAAAACCGCTCATTACAGCAGTGATGTTACCGGCATTTCCTATAGGAAGAACAATGACCTTGTCTCGCACTTCGTACTCGAAGTCCTGGGCGACCTCAAAGGAAAACGTCTCCTGCCCGAGGATGCGCCAGCTGTTCTTCGAGTTCAAAAGTGCAACCTGGTAGTTGTCCGCAAGATTTTCCACGACCTTCATGCAGTCATCGAAAACACCTGGTATTTCCAAAACCTTTGCTCCGCTTCCCAAAGGCTGTGACAACTGCTGGGGGGTTACCTTTCCATGTGGGAGAAGCACTGCAGAAATCAAGAATTTTTTGAGATAAGAACCGTAGAGAGCGGCCGAGGCGGAGGTATCCCCTGTGGAAGCGCATATAGCAAGAAGATTCTCAATGCCTTCCTTCTTAGCAAAATAGTTGATATAACTGAGTGCGCACGCCATGCCCCTGTCTTTGAACGAACCGCTGGGGTTTAGACCTTCATTTTTAAAGTAAAAATCCAGCCCCACCATCTCCTTTAGACTATTATTGGCTTCCACCAGGGGAGTATGGCCTTCTCCCAGGTAGATAATGTCCGCCAGGGGAATAACAGGGGCAATGAACTCATAGTATCGAAAAATCCCTTTCAGGGCTTGGTGATTAAGCATCCTCCGGTAGTCAAGAACTTTTCGCCACATTTGTCCGCCAAACTGTTTCACGCGCTTGAAATTCTTGTCGTAGAGTAAGAGTACGCTTCCGCAATCCGGGCACGTATAAAGCAACGTGTCAATGCCAATTTCTTTCCCGCATGCAAGGCAACGATAAACCATGTTGCCTTGCGGACTGGGTACCAGATATGCTTTCACATCTCGTGGAAACTGATCAATTTTCATTTTATTAACCTGTTGAACTAAACCGCTACGCGGTGGTTTCCCTTTAGGGGATTTGCTCTTTGACAATTGAATAGCGTTTTGCTCAGGGCCACTTCATTTGATGGGGTTCCCAGAAGTGGCCT
>JAFDEF010000041.1 GCA_019310485.1 Deltaproteobacteria bacterium
GCATTTACCCTACCTGCCTGCCGGCAGGCAGGTCTCCTGAACCCGGGGCTTCGTTATGTTGTGCTAACTTACCCGGAGACTGGGCCTTGTATGCTGTTTCTGTTCGTCGGCTCATAGCTTTGCACTCAAGCTTCCTTCAGACACCGTCTCACGGCAACGCCCTTGCCTTCGGCTAGTATTTTGGTTAGTATATTCACTATATTAACCGGATTCATATACAGGGGACTTTCACCCCATAAGTTCACGCCCATGCCGGGCGTACACAATGCGCTCCACCTGACCGCCATTCCGCTGCGCCCTTCGGCCTTGCTTCATGTCGGCAAGTGAGCCTGGTCGTTATAAGGTAAAAAGAAAAAAGATGTAAATATTAGGTGAGGTGTCTGTAAATATCTTTGCGGTGACCGATTTTGATAATCAGAATCAATAGGATATCATCTTGAATCTCATAAACAATTCGATAATCTCCAACCCGAATTTTGTGAAAGGGGTTCTTCCCCTTCATTTTGGTTATATCCGGGTTCGGAAGGTTTTCCGAGAGATTGTCAATGGCCTTGCTGATGCGTTTTTGGTCAGACTTAGAAATTTTTTTGAGCGCTTTTGCCGCAGACCTCTTGACCTCGATTCTATATTTCAAAGTTCGAGTTCCTTTTTCAGGTCTTCCCAGGGGATCGGCTCACCGGGTTCATTTTTTGCTTTCCACGCATCTTCTATATCAATATGGTCCTCTAAATCTTGCAACAATTTAAGCTCTTTCATGGAAACAATAGCGGCAATAGGCTCCCCTCGACGAGTTAGAACAAAGGATTCGTTACCAAAAGCTACCTGGTTAATAATATTGGCGAATTTTTTTCTTGCATCAGCACTTGTTATTTTTTTTAGCATGATAACCACCTCAATTGCATGATATATACAAATAGTACTTTAGGTACGTATTGTACGTCACGAATTATCTGTTGTCAATAGAGAATTTTAATTGATTTAATTTCCTGTTTTTTGTATTGCGGTATTTCAGGTAAGAGACCACGGATTACGTCATGGATTAATGAGATGAGATCACGTATTTGATGGATTGAGAAAGGGCGGTTGGGATTGAGGAAGCCATAATGCCTTAAAGCGCCATGGTTTTCCATGTTTTCCTGTGACGATCTTTATATAGGAATTTGATGACATTGTTTTCAATGCTTTTGATGCGCACCTTCATTGAATCCGGATGGCAAGACATGCTAAAAAACCTCTAATGAACCTTCCTGAGGCGGGCAAGTTCCATGACATCAAGCGCCACGATCCGCCAACGGTTGGTTTTAGGCTTTTTATACTTGAAAAAGACCTTGCGGTCTTCGACTTACCTCAGTCCACCTTACACTCCCCCTGCTCTCCTGGAGATGACAGGGGGAAAAGTGACAAGCATAGAAGTCTAATCAGTGCATATCCGGGCCCGGGAAATGCACAAGAAATTGTGCATGGTGCACATTTTTTGTGCATCAAACCCTTTTTTGCAGACTTGGCCTGACGCTGATCTTTTGACCTTGAGTTGGAGGGAAAGTCTTGGCATTCCTTTCCCCGCGCGGATGGAAAAAGAGCTTCAGCCCAGTGCGCGTGTTCAATTCCGGACTCCTAACCATCAAGAAACAACATTGGCACAAAAATTGTAAGCTTTAGATCTGCTACATTCTGGGATGCTTTTCAGTTTTTGTTCAGGGCCCACTCAATAATTGGTTATCTATCAAAATAATTCTAAGGAAAGGAAAGACGATGGGAAAAATCCTGGTGGTTGATGATGAACTTGATGCGTGCAACGTGTTATCCGAATTCTTGACGGAAAAAGGATATGAGGTTCATACCGCCACGGATGGCCTGACAGCTATCAGCAAGGTCAGTGAAATAAAACCCAACCTCGTTCTTCTTGACATGGTAATGCCTGGGATTGACGGGCTCGAAGTGCTCAAGAAAATCAGGAAAATTGACCCTACCATAGGTGTCATCATGGTAACCGTTGTTGCAGAAATCGAAAAGGCGAAGAAAACCTTCGAGCTCGGCGCTTACGACTACGTAACTAAGCCTGTTGATCTTTGCTACCTGGAAAAGGTAGTGGAGGTAAAGATGCTGGATTCACTGTGCTAGGAGGCTGTTGTTGGCAAACTTGGCAAGAGTCTCTATTCAAGCCGGGGCAATAAGTATTGGAGAGCAAAAATCAATGCACGGAGATTGAAAAAACCAGGAGCCTCCTCATTCGGACAGTGGAGCTTGCAGCACTGGGCGAGCTTGCCGGCAGGGTTGCCCATCAAGTTTTGAACCCCCTCAACATCTTATCTTTACGCCTCCAGCTCCTTGGCAGGCAGCAAAGTTTAGATGAAAAAACAAAGAGAACTCTTGAGATTTGCGAAAACCAGATAAGCCGGATGCATGAAATAATTGAAACTCTGCGTCCGCTTTCCAAAAGGGAAAAACAAAAACCCACTCCCTCCAACTTAAACAATATTGTTCAAGAAACCCTCGAGCTGGCATCGTGCCTTTTCACTGAAAATAACCCCAGAATCAAGGCCAACTACGATCCAGACTTGCCCTCCGTGCTGCTGGACAGGCCGGCTATCCAAAGAGCCTTTCTCTATATTTTCTTAGATGCTCTCCAGGCTGTGAGCGAAAAAAAACCGGGGACCCTTGCCGTCAGCACAAGAAGCGACCCCGAAAATGAATGTGTACGGGTAGTCGTCTCGCACACAGGGACGTATCCTGAAAGTTCTGATATAGGGCGTATATTTAAGCTTTTCTTCGCTAACGAGGAGCAAGGCAACCAGCAGAGCCTCGAGCTTTTGGCCGCCTTCAAATTAGTAAAAGATCACGGCGGCGAAATACGGGCAAAGAAAAACTCGGGCCAGGGACACACGCTTACCCTGGAGTTTCCCGCAGCCCCAAATAGCACCCAAGAACCTTGAATTTCCACTTCCTCTCACTTTTCCCTACCCTCCTCATTCAATTAGAACGGGCTCCCGCATTATTAGTGCTATCGCCTTCTGTGCAGTAGAGGCAAGCTCTGGGTGTGTGTCGGACAAATTGGCAACCTGGCGGAGATGGTCGGCTGTTCTTACGACCAGAGAAGCCATATCTCCTTCATCTATGGGTATGGCTGAAACCAGTTGATCCCATGGGAGGCCTTTAGCCCACAAAAAAAGTGCCGCAGCCGGCCAGAAAAGTATCTCCGGGTTTTCAAATCCTCTTCTTTCTTTCATGGCTCTTATGTTTTCAATGCTCTTAAGTATTCTCTCAAATGCTTTCTCAAGCTCCTCCAGGCTCAGGGGGCTGTATATCTCCCTGTCGAGTTCCTGCACCCTGTCCCACACAAAAGGAGCAAGGCACCCAGCCATAATTTCAGGAGAAACCCCATCAAACCCACCTTTTCTTATTGCCTCTGCGATCAGGAGCGGGTAGTCGAGCCTCAATTTTGAGGCCCAAATGCCGTCGTGAGTTAATTCATTTTTATCATCCACAAAGCCTGTATCCTTAAGAAACCTCAGGTGCCGCTTGAAGCTGATCCACAAACCTCCCCCTCCCTCCTCCATTTCCTTTGCCAGGGAAACAAGCTTCCTTAGTTGGCTTCTAAATTCGCTCCTCCGGCCACCGTGGCATATCCTAAGATGTTCACACTCTTCACACGGCAGCCTCCGGCTTCGGTCTTCCTGGTCATAGCCATAAATACCTTGGGGTTCTTCAGAAATCCCAACTCTAACAAGCTGAAGCTCATTAATTGAAACAGAGGAAAAAAGACTTTCCAGCGATTCAGGCGAAACATCTGCGGGGAGTTCAATAACAAGATCAAAAATCCCTTTTATTTTTGTCAGTTCCACTTTTTTCAAGCGAATGTGCCCCTTGCGCAACCGAACCTTTTTTCTAAGGTCAAGGGCCAGGCACACGGACCTGTCTTCCTCAAGTGTGGATTCAAAAACAACGTAGACATTGTTATTCTGGTGAAGAAAAAGCCGACCCGCCTCCAGGTACTTCCCGTAACTATCAATCAGTTTCTGCCTCCACACACGGCCGGCTCGTCTCAGGGCCTTTTTTTTCAGCTCAGATCTTTTCTGAATATTCTCGATGATTTCATATGGATCACTGGAGTCACATTTTGCGTTTGGGATAATCTTCTGGAGCGCACCCACCGCCTCTTCCCACTGGGCCTCGGTCTTTGAGCCCTGTTTTCTTTCCAGGAATGAAGCAAAGGAGCGATTCAAGAGATCCTTCACCATCTCTGGGGTATGAGACAGGAGCAGGTTTAGAGTCATTGAAAAATTAATGTGTATCTGGCTCACGAGGGGCTCTGGAGGAGAGTCAGCCAGCTCAAAAATCAGCTGCGGATCCTGGTAAAACCCGGGAACAACCAGAGCAAAACCAATGTTGTCCTTGCCGCGTCGCCCTGCCCTGCCTGTCATCTGGTGAAGCTCGGTGGCAGTCAAATTTGAAAATTCGCGCCCGTCATACCGGTCGCTTTGCACAAGGACAACAGTGCGGGCAGGGAAATTCACCCCTGCAGCCACTGTTGAAGTGGAAAAGATAGCGTCCAAGTATCCCTTGACCATCATTTTTTCGATAAGCATCTTCCAGTAGGGAAGCTGGCCGGCATGATGTGAGCCCACCATACACTTCATAAGGTACTTCATCTGCCTGTGTCCCTCGAGGTGTGGATATCTCTTGATGAAATCCCTGACCTCTTTCTTGAAACGCTCCCTAACCTCTGCGGGCCTTTCGGTTTCATGGCAGGAGAGAAGGGCGCGATCACAATCTGCCCTTGATTTAAGGAAGAAAATGGCCGGCAATAAATCAAAGGCCCTCAGGCACTTGATTATTTCCCCGTAGTGAAGCTGCCTCGGCCCCCTTCTCCTGCCACGTCCGGGAGAGGAAGAGATAAATTTTCTGACCCCTGGAACAAGCCCTTTTTTGCCGGCCAGTGGAGAAATCAGGCCGTCAGGAAAGAGAAACAGCATTTCCAGGGGAACGGGCCTTTCTGTGGAACGGACGACATATGTCTTTTTCCCCCTGTTTTCTTCCAGCCATGAAGCAATCTCCTCGGCATTGGATATGGTGGCTGACAGAAGCAAGAGTTTGACCCTTGAAGGCAGATATATAAGGACTTCTTCCCATACAACTCCCCGATCAGGATCGCTCAGGTAATGGGCCTCATCAAGGATGACAAGATCAGTCTGGATGCTGACCCCCTCGTGCATCGCATCGTAGAGCTGGTTACGCAAGATTTCAGTTGTGCCGACAATTATCGGGGCTTTCGGATTCTCCTTCCTGTCCCCGGTGAGAATTCCACAGTTTTCGGCCCCAAACTCCTGGCAGAATTGTTGATAGATGGAATTGGAAAGAGCCTTCAGGGGGGAGGCATACCAGGTTTTTAACTCCTCAGACAGGTAATAGGAAATAGCCTGCGTCGCTATCCATGTCTTCCCGGCCCCTGTTGGTGCGCTCACCAGGACATCGTAATCCTTTAGTCTTTCTAAGGCTTCAATCTGGAAAGGGTCGGGCTTAAAAGGGGCAGCACCGGGAACACCTATTTTTCTGAAAAGCTTCTTTAGCCGGGGATCCAGCCTTGGATTTTCGTAGAAACTCTTCCCGGCGCGTGAGGATTTGGCACTGTTTCTTCTTGAAATGTGGCGCCTGTAATGGTGTCTGGAATTCGGCATACTTGGAGGCGAGTCTTAAAACATTCCATATTTTTTATATTATATCGCTGTTTTCACTATCTTGTTAATCCTTTAGCGTGCTCCTTGAACCTATCAAGTTCACGATATGCACATTTCTTGGTTCGGGTATGATAACCCGTTAACTTGCCAGGTCCCGGGCAATGATATTCATATCTCTCAGACGTCCCTCCATTGCCCCCTCTAAATCCATGGAGCTAAGATTCTCTCTCACTTCGCTCAAGAACTGATCACACCCGCACGTTATTCTGAGCCCGTTCATGTACACCTTTTCAGCAACCTCCCTTGCAAAGAGACGCGCTGCAGCATTCATGAATTCAGCAGACCTCTCTTTCCCGTGGTATGCGGCAGCTTTTTGGCACAGTGCTTCTCCTACCTCGCACCATGTCATCATGTCCGCAAGCAGAAAAAGGACATGCTGGGACTTTGTCAACTTGGATTTCCTTGCACCCAAAATAACGTCATTCAGCGACCGAGTGGCCTGGCTGACCAAGCGGGCACCGCTCTCCTGTGGTAACTTTTCCAACCCCTCACACATATCCAGGTAGAATCTTCCCCTGGAGCGCACTGTTTCTCTCAGGCGGAAAACAGCGATAATGTTTCGCTGTATCTCACTTGTGCCTTCGAAAATGGTGGTAATCTTGATGTCTCTTTTTATTTTTTCCACTTCGAATTCACGGATGTAGCCATATCCTCCCAGAGCCTGGATCGCATCGTTGGCCATAGCATCCCCGGCTTCTGTGGCAAAATATTTTGAAATAGACCCCTCAACCTCCAGATCTTCCTCTCCAGAGTCCAACCTTTCAGCCGTTTTCTCAATGTAAGCCCTTGCTGCCTCCAGGTGAACGGCGTTCGGCACAAGAAGCCTGTGGGTGTAACCCTGCTTTTCTATCAGGGGTCCGCCAAATTGTACTCTTTCCTTGGCATAGGCAATTGTCTTCTCAAGAGCCGCCATCCCGCCCCCCAGTCCAAATGTTGCTACCATCAGCCTTGTGTACCCAAACACCTGGTTTGCCTGCTTCAAGCCCTGCCCTTCCTTTTCGCCAATGAGGTTCTCTGCAGGCACGAAAAGATCCTCCAGACTTATAGGGGCAGTGTTTGAGGCCCTTATGCCATGCTTGTCCTCGTGCTTTCCCGGAAACAATCCCTCTGTGCCGGCCTCCACGACAAAGAATGAAGGGCCTTTGGGCGTGTCAGCCAGAATGGAGTAAAGCGAGGCAACGCCACCGTTGGTAATGAATTGTTTCTGGCCATTGAGCTTGTAACCCTTTATGTTTCCCTGCGCATCCAGCACTCTTTCTGCGCGCGTCTTAAGAGCCTGCACATTTGACCCGGCCTCAGGCTCTGTTACAGCATAGGCAACTATGAGGCCCTCCTCTGCAATCTTAGTAATCCATTTCCTTTTTTGCTCGGGAGTACCGCCCACTCTGATTGGGTCCATTCCCAGGCATATGGCCAGAAATGACGTGGCCACTGCAAGGTCCATTTTGGCCATCTTCTCTGAAATAACGGCAATTTCTTTTGCGCCCGCACCTAGGCCCCCGTATTCTTCAGGAATAAAAATAAGATGAAGGCCAACTTCAGGCCCAAGCATGAACCGAACAAGCTCCATCGGGAATTCCGCGCTACTATCCATTTCCAGTTTTACATCCAGAGTCAATTTTTCTTTACCCAGCTTTTCCAGTGTATCAAGAACCATTGAAAACATTTCCGGATCCATTTTAGCCTCTGCCGTCATTTACCTTTCTCCTTGTTTCTACATTCTCTGGTGTGCGCGAGAGCTTCTAAGCAAGCCTTCGATTGAATCGGCCATTAAACCCTGTGGAATTTCGCACGGGGCATTCCTACGGGGTAAATGAGCCAGAAAATCTCGCTACCCACCCGAATAGGTTCTATTAATGCTGTTGATATAAGAGCTTATGCCGGAAACAATGCCGTCTGCCAGGTTTTCCAGGTATCTTGTGCTCGCAAGACGCCTTCTCTCCATTGGGTTTGTAATAAAACCCGTCTCCACAAGTACAGCCGGCATTTCAGCGCCAATCAACACGTAAAAAGGCGCCTGTTTTACCCCCAGCTCTTTCACATTTCGATATTTCTTTTTCAGCTTTCCCACCATCCCTTTTTCTACGTCGTATGCGAGTCTGCTTGATTCATTGATCTTGGTATTCAAAATGAGATCGTTTAAGATCTTTTGCAGGTCGCTGATATTCTTTCTTGAAGTAGCATTTTCTCTTGCCGCAACCAGGACTGCCCTTTCATCGGTGGCCATGTTCAAGAAATAGGTCTCCAGCCCATGGACACCACGCTGTTTGTGGGCATTGACGTGAAGGGAAATAAACAGATCGGCCTTTTTTACGTTGGCAAACGCAGTCCTCTTCTCAAGAGGCAAAAACACGTCTTTTTGCCTTGTCAATATGGCCTGGCAATGTAATTTCTGCTCAATTTTTCTGGCAAGTATTTTTGCAAGTCTAAGGGTAATGTCCTTTTCCCTTATTTTACCGCTACCGCTATAGAAACAACCGGGATCCTTTCCTCCATGTCCCGGGTCTATCACAATTCGTCTCACATTAAGACCAAGCTGCCTGGCAAGGGAAATTTTGTTGTCAGGTTTTTTGACCTTCCTGATTCCTTTTCTTACCGATCTTTCAGGTAGTTTTGAAACGCTCTTCTGCTCAGGCTCCTTCTTGGAGCCCCTGACATCCACGACAATGCGAAAAGGGTCGTAAAGGTGAAATACCTTGTAGCCTTCAATATTCTTGATGTCCAGGACCACGCGAACTGAATTCTTGGTGTATTGAGCGGCTCTAGCGCTCCTCAGCAAGCCGTCCATGATCTGAATAGGGCTGTCGATCTCCGAGCTGACATAGGTGTTTTTCAGATCAAGGTAAAGGCGTCTCGGCTTCTTGTGCTTACGATCCTCCTTGAGGAGATGGAACTCGAACTTAGTCGGCCTTTCAAGGTCGATCACTACCCGGGTATAGGTAGGAGTAGACCAGTGGCGAATGTTTTCAACTTTTACGAGCCCCTTCGCTTTTGAAGGTGCAGCCTTTTCCCGGTGCCCCCGCTTGTTCAGGATAGCAGCCAGTTTTTTCAGCTTGGACCTGGCCTTGGGGCGCATATCACCTTTGGGAAACTTGATATCTACCTTCAGAAACTCTACATATGCATGGCTGTAATCCTTCTTCTCAATCAAGTAAATCTCCCCGATCCTGTATTGTGCATCATCTGCCAGCCGGTGCTTTGGATATTTTCCAATTACTTTCCTGTAAAGATCGATTGCTTCATCCAGATCCTGCTCTTTTCCCGAATAGCGGTAAAGCTTGGTGAACATTCGCGCAGATCTGTAAAGGGACCATGCAGCCTCATCGCTACCCGGATAGCGCTTTGCCACTCTAAGGTACTTGTTTATGCAATTGAGCCAGTTGTGGCGGTATCTCATCTTCTTGCCGGACCTGTAAAGAGCCTTCCTGCAAGTATCAGCCTTCAGCATCAAGGATTTGGCAGCCGAAGTGCTCTTGGGCAGGGCAGTGCTCGCACCTGCCAAAAAGAAGACCAGGAGTGCAAATAACAAAAAGGCCTGTTTGTGCAAGAATTTCTTTCTCATATCTCCTGCTTGTTCAGGTATTCTTTTATCTTATTTAGCTCAACCAGAGCCTGAAGAGGTGTCATGGAGGAGATATCCAGGTTTTGAATCCATCTCCTGAGATGATGGTCCGGAACGCCGAAAAGACTCAACTGCATCCCTTCTTGCTCCTTTTCCACCATCCTTGAATGCGCCACCCGGGGTTTTCCGTCCTCCCCAAGCTCTTCTCCCTCCAGGTTCTCCAGGATTTCCTTGGCCCGATCAATGACTGCCTGCGGCAGCCCTGCGATGCGGGCCACCTCTATACCATAGCTCCTGCTCGTCCCTCCGGGCACGAGCTTGCGCAGAAAAATAACCTGATCGTTCCATTCCTTAACAGCAATGTTGTAGTTCTTAACTCTTTTTTTTGTTGTAACAAGCTCTGTCAGCTCGTGGTAGTGAGTTGCAAAAAGCGTCCTTACGCCCTTGCCGTTCAGGTCGTGGAGCATCTCTGCCACGGCCCACGCAATGCTGAGCCCATCGTATGTGCTCGTCCCCCTGCCGATCTCATCCAGAATAACCAAACTCTCAGGAGTTGCGTGGCGGAGTATGTTAGCTGTTTCATTCATCTCGATCATAAAGGTGCTCTGCCCCCTTGCCAGGTCGTCTGAGGCACCTATACGCGTAAAGATCCGATCCACTATCCCTATCGTTGCCCTTGAGGCAGGAATAAAGCTGCCCATCTGTGCCATGAGTACGCAAAGTGCCGTCTGCCTTAGCACAGTGGACTTGCCGGCCATGTTAGGCCCGGTAATGATCAGGAATTGCTGCTCCTTATTGTCGAGGTAAATGTCGTTGGGCACGAAGTCTTCCTCTTTCACCACCTTCTCAATAACCGGATGGCGACCGTCGACAATATCTATGACTCCTTCCTCGTTAACATCGGGCCGCACATAAGCATTGAGCTCCGCTGTCTCTGCAAGCGCGGCCAGGGCATCCACCTCCGCTATCAACCTGCCTGTTTCACCTATTCTCCTGGTCTCAGCAGCAACTCTTTCCCTAACATTTTCAAAAAGCTCGTATTCCAGGGCTACCCTCTTTTCCTCAGCTCCAAGAACCATCTCCTCAAACTCTTTGAGCTCCTCGGTGACATAGCGCTCGCCGTTCACCAGGGTCTGCTTTCTGATATAGTCCGAGGGCACCAGGTGTACATTAGGCTTCGACACCTCTATGTAATAGCCAAAGACCCTGTTAAAGCCAATCTTGAGACTAGCTATTCCCGTTCTCTTTTGTTCTTTGGCTGCAAGCTCGGAAATCCATTTCTTGCCGTCCCTTGTGGCGGCGATCAGGCGGTCAAGCTCGTGATTGTATCCTTCCTTGATCATCCCACCCTCTTTGACTGAGGCGGGAGGATCCTCTCGGATTGCCTGATCGATCAGAGAGCCTATCTCCTCAAGGGTGTCCAGCCGTGTTCCAATCTCAGAAAGCAGCTCGCTGCGAGAAGAAACGAGACTTCTCTTGACCTCAGGCAACCTCTCTATAGATAGTTTGAGTGCGACCAGGTCCCTTGCATTCCCTCTTCCAAGAGATATCCTACCATTTAGCCTCTCAAGATCGTAAACCCCGCGCAGCGCTTCCCTGATCTCTTCTCTGAACATGCGGTCATCCCTGAAATCTGCTACAGCGGCAAGTCGTTGCTTTATCCTTTGGACATTTAACAGGGGATACCCCATCCACTTTCTCAACTGCCGGCTGCCCATGGGAGTAACAGCTTTATCCAGTATGTGAAAAAGGGAACCTTTTACGGACTGGCGCCTGATTGTCTTAAAAAGTTCAAGGTTGGTTATTGTGGATTCGTCCAGAAACATGTAATCACCAAGGTGGTATGTTGTGATTTCTCTGATGTGTTCGGGTGTGCCTTTCTGGGTCTGGTGCAGGTAGTACACGATGGATGCCGCAGCCTCAATCCCTCTTTTCAGGTTCTCACACCCAAAACCTGCAAGTGACCTCACCCCCAGTTGATCCTTTAGTATCTGTTGCGCCCTTGCTTTGTCAAAAGAGTCCCTGCCCAGCTTCTCCAGGCGGTAACTTGAAAGACCTTGTCGTACGGAGACATTATCACTCTCAAATACAAGTACTTCTGCCGGGTTTATCCTCCCCAGTTCGTCAAGGAGATCATCCCAGCCATGGATCTCGGTGACTCTAAACTCCCCGGTTGAAAGATCAAGGTGGGCCAAGCCGTAAGGGTCATCCTCCCCGGATATAGAAGCCATATAAAGGTTTTTTTTGCCGTCAATCTCGCCTTCTTCAACTACACTGCCCGGGGTCACCACCCTGACTACTTCTCTTTTGACGATACCCTTGCTGGCCTTTGGATCTTCAACCTGCTCGCAAATGGCCACCTTCTTTCCGCTCTGGATAAGCTTTGTCACATATGATTTTGAGGAATGGTGGGGAACACCGCACATGGGGACCTTGACTCCCCTGTATGAACCCCTGGATGTCAGCGTGATGCCGAGAATTCTGGAGGCGACCTCAGCATCTTCGAAAAACATTTCGTAGAAATCTCCCATGCGATAGAAAAGGATCGCATCCGGGTATTCTTTCTTAATACCCAGGTACTGTTTTAACATGGGAGTCATGCTGCTCATTTGTGTTCCTGTGTGATTTCTCCGTCAACAACGGTGTTGGCTTCCGAGGATCGGGGCTCTGCGCTCCCAGAATCAACTGAAACGGTATCCATCAGGTTAATCGTATCCCACTGCCTGCACTGAGGGCATTGCCATTGGAGTTCAGGGGCTTTAAAGCCACAATTTGAACACTGAAATTTCAGGTAAGGTACATTCAGTTGAAAAATAAGGTCTGCATAGGAAGATAGCGCTTCCTCCTTCATTCCCTGGTTAAGCAGTATCTCGCCTTTGAATTTTCTTGCTTCCCAAAATCCAGGGTCAAGCTGGAGCGCGCTGTCCAATTCCTTAAGCGCCCCCTCGTAGTCCTGCTCATTGTATCTGTACCGGGCCAAAGCCATGTGCGTGAAGGCATCTGAATTTGATCTCGCACATTCTTTGAGGAAGTCCTCAACCGGCTTGAGATTCTCCATTTTCGAATACGCGCCTTCCAGTCGCCTGTACGCCAGAAAAGTAAATTTGGGAGCGATCTCTGCTACCTTTCTCCACGCGCCAATAGCCTTTTTGTATTCCTCTTTTTGAAAAAAAAGGTCACCAAGATGCAGGTAAGCATCCACGCACCTTCCATCAATAGAGGTCGCCTTTTGAAAACACGACCTTGCCTTTGACAGATCTCCATTTCGATGGTGTTCCTTCCCCATCTCTGTCTGATAATGTGCCAGGATATGGTCGTGGTCACCTTTTTCCTGCCGGGCTATTTTCTTTCGTACTTCAAAGGCCTTTTCCCACTCGCTCATCTCTTCATAGATTCTCTCCATTTCCTTTAAGGCCTCAACATTGGAGGGTTGCTTTTGAAGGACTTTTTCCAGCGTGTCAAGAGACCTGTTCAAGAAGCCTCCCTTTCGGTAGTCCAATGCAAGGTCAAAAAGCGCTCTCAGCCTCACATGTTCGTCAATGTTTGGCCTTAGAATAATGCTCTGCCTTATTCTTATGGCCCTGCCGATATCTCCCTTGGATCGGTAGAGGTTGCCCAGGGCCATATAGGTTTCTATTGTATCTGAGCTGACCTGGACGGATTTGGCAAACTCCTCGATGGCATGGTCGCGGTCATTGGAGAGGATGTAATGAATACCTTTGAAAAATGCTTTATCTCCCCTGGAGGAAAAAGCCTTGCCGCTTCCCTTTTGCCTGCGTTTTAGCAGTAGTCCTGCAATCAATCCCAGGATAAAGGCAGCAATAATGCTAAAGTAGACTTGCTGGTTGGCAGGTTCTAGAAGCCACCGCCAGGCGTGTTGAAGCATTAAATCCCCCCTATTTAACTACCTCGAGAGCTATCTTTTCCCGCAGAGTCGAAATCATCATAGGTAATGGGGAGGTTTCTGAGAGAATTCAATTCTTGGTCCTTAACCTGTAACTCCTTTGTCAGCATCTTGATCCTTTTCTTAAGACGGAAACGTTCCACCATCCCGTATACTCCGGTTAAGAGCACCCCCAAAAGAAAGGCGACAACCACCACTTGATATATTGATACCCCCGCTATTCGTTTTTCTGGAAAGAAAATAGGGTCTATTCTGAACTGGATGGTAGTGGTCATGGCCTGGTTGTTTTGGACTGCTAGAATAATTATGGCCAGCGCTACGAGGATAACCAGTATTACTTTAAGGTGTCTCATTCTCCGCCCCCGCGATCCTCATTTTATTTTCTCAAAAAAGGGTTTCAATTTCCTGTGCGTCTCCTTGATGTGTTCGGGAATAACCCTTACCTCTCCAAGCACGGTCATAAAATTGGTATCCCCACTCCACCTCGGAACAATGTGGAAATGCATGTGTTCTTCCATTCCTGCACCCGCAATACGGCCAAGGTTCATGCCAACGTTAAACCCTTCGGGCTGCATCACTTTCCTTAAAATGCCGATCGATTCTCGGACAATACGCAAGAGATCCAGTGTTTCCTCATCCGAAAGGTCTTCCATCTGGGCCACATGCCTGAGAGGAGCAACCAAAAGATGGCCATTGTTGTAAGGGAATCTGTTCATCATTGCTACGGTTAGAGATCCCACATAAAGGATAAGCCTCTCCCCGTCCTTGCTCCGATCCTCACCCGGACAGAAAATGCAGCCCTCCTCTTTCTGGTCTGAAAGAATGTAGTTCATCCTCCATGGCGCCCAAAGATTTTTCATAGTGATAACTCCGCGTGCCCTCTCCTGTGCCTTGCCTTTCTCAGATGATAGCAGCTCTAATTACTCTATCTCTACGATATTAGCCTCTATAGTGTCTCCGCACTCCAGGATCCCTATGCTGTGGGAACCCGATGAGAGAAACCCTGTTGCAGTACCCGGGTTAAAAAGAAGAACCCCTTCCCTTTTGTGGTTTGCAGGTTTGTGAGAATGCCCGTAGACAATAATATCGACGCCCTGAAATTCGCTCCATATTCGGTCCTCCAGGCCTTCAGAGGGCCCCCATCCATGGACCAGACCTACCCTGTGGCCGCCAATGTCAATTTCCTCTTTTTCCGGGAGCATTAACTTGACTTCTACCGGATCCATATTTCCATGAACGCCGTGAAAATCCTTTTTCCCAAGAAAGGAGACAATGTCGGGAGACGTGAAATCGCCGGCGTGTAAAATAATATCTACCCCTGAAAGGTACTTCTCGTAAATATACCTGAAATCCTTGGTGACCCTCCGTAGATGGGTGTCTGAAAGAACGCCTACCGTGATGCTCATTGTTCCCCACTCTCCTGCGCTTAACTGCTAAATGGTTAGAAGTATAACAATATTGGAAAAAAAGACAAGTCATAATACTCTTTCCGGAAAGGGATTGACTCCAAGAAATTTCTTTTGTATTTGAATTTACGAGCTCGCGTACAGATGTTGCCTCACGCACTATCGTTTTACTCAAATGATTATTGACCATAAATTTGGATTGAATTTTATGTGCAAAGTGGAGTCCTTGTCATGCCGATCTATGAATTCTACTGCAGAAATTGTCACATGATTTTCAATTTTTATTCTTCCTCTATTAATACGGAAAAAAGGCCGATGTGTCCAAAATGCCGGAAAACCAGGCTGGTAAGGCAGATGTCCGTTTTTTCATCCCCAAAGAACCGGGGCGAGGATGAAGACATGCCACTTCCCGATCTGGACGAATCCAAGATGGAACAGGCCATGAATCTGCTCTCCAGGGAAGCGGAAAACATTGATGAAAATGACCCCAGGCAGGCTGCAAATCTTATGCGAAAACTGACGGATATGACGGGCCTGAACCTAGGTTCCGGTATGGAAGAGGCTCTTCGCAGGATGGAAGCAGGGGAAGATCCTGAGCAGATAGAGGAAGAAATGGGAGATATGCTCGAAGAAGAGGAGCCTTTTGTACTTGGGGGTAAATCACCCAGGGCTGCGCGAAAGCGCCCGCCTGCAAAAGATGACAAGCTCTATGATCTCTAATAGTAGTTGCCCACCCTTCAGGGGAAAGGCAATACGCTCACTAGGGACGAGCACTCACAACCTTATTAGCTCAATATCCCCCCAGGTGGCGAGCTGATCTCCCATTATGAGAAGGGCTCCGAGAACACCTCTCATTGCCTTCGCCCAGGAGGCCAACGCTCGGAGATCCTTCTTGTTTTGAACTCGGTTACAAAGCGCCGTTGCAGCACCGTCTGCAAGAATGGCTGATTGAGAAACCACGCAAGCCAGATCCGCTTTCCCCGCACTGAAAGAGTGCCCGATTGTTGCTGAAGAAGAGCAGATGCCCAAGGGCATTTTCGTTGCCGGGGCCTTAATCCCTATTTTCTCGCTAAGTGGAGATTTCCCAGCAAAAATTGAAATGGTTGCCGGTCTTTTAACGCTTAAAAAAATGTCTCCACCATTTTCAACGATCACCTGCCCGGTAAGCCGAAGAAGACCCATACCCACATACTGGGCTATTGCCCCGGCAACAGAAGCCATGGGGCCCACTTCTATCCTTCTCGTGTACTCAATCATCTCTTTTACCATCGGAGGAGCAAAGGGATCTTCAGGGAAAGGGTGATAGGTCGTCAAAAATTCAGGATGCGCACTGATATAGTTTTCAAGCTGGTTCCGGTAGTTAAAAACGAGGTCCTCTGCTTCCTTTTCGAGACTGTCTTCAGCACTGATCCACAGGTCAGTTTCTTTAACCACTACACGGAAAGAGACCAAATCCCTGGCTCTGGCTCTTTTTCTATAATATCGTTCGCTGTATTCTTTATGTTCTTTCATGCAAGCCCATGCGCTCCATAAGCAGTCTCTTCAGATCATACTGGCCTACTGAGTAGGGTTTACAGCTCTTGGCCGAGTGAATAACCAGCCCATCCACCTTGAATTCTCTCGCAAGCCTTTCCATCAACCTCAGCCGGTGCTCCAGGTTGTTGTTCAGTATGACAAGGGAATAAGCTCTGGCAATGGACTCAAGAGGTTTTTCCTCATCAAGGTAAGGGGCTGTTTCAGCCCACGCATAGGTGTAGGTGGCGGTCACAAAATTCATTCCATGCTCCGCGAATAGCTCTGCCAGATCACGCACCTTATACCAGATAGCAATGTTGTCCCACATCAGCCGCTTGCGCTCATTTCTTATCGCACCTATACCTTTACTGACCCGCTCTTCCAATTCATGCAGAAGGCTTTGATAGTATTCAAGGCTCACAGGTAATCCCCTAAGCGAAACGATGGGTGCCAGGTGCATAAAAGCATCAAAGATACTCATTGGGGCAGGCCTTGCTTTCATGGTATTAAGCACTTTCCCCCATGTGAGCGAAGCCTCCTTTGCCAGTTTCACAACCCGGCGAAATTTCTCCTCCCTGAACTTTTCTCCAGAGACTTTTTCAAGCACGGGAATTATCTCTTCCAACTGGCTCACCATGTGGGCAATATCGGCTTCAACGATCTTTGTGAAATTAAAAGGCGTATCAAAGAGAATCAGGGGAATTTTAAGCTCGTGCGCCAGGACCTTGTACCAGTAAACAACTGTCTGGCAAATATTGTTGGAAGCGAAAAGGAGATCAGGCCTGGGGAGCTTTCCCACCGGAGTCTTACCTGAAAAGAAAACCCCCAAATCCACCCTTGCGTAGGAACAAAGGTCCTGATGGTAACCTCGCTCTTCAGCAAATGCGCAAAGTTCAGGGCCCAGCTTCTGGGCTCCGCACAGTGCTCCGTGGTTCTCAGGATATACTGTATAAAAGCCGAAAGGCCTCAGCAGTTCTACTGGCGCACCGCTGCGCTCGATTTTCTCTATCATGTGGTCAAGGCGTTTCTCTATAGAGGAGCCCCTAGTTATGCACGGAGCCATTGAAAAGTAACTTTCAATAATTTGATCAAAAGGATCAGCGCTGTTTTGTTGAGGAACAAGCACACGTCTCCCGCAGGAAAGAAGGTCATCATCTCCTATACGAACTCCGAGATCATCCAGCAGGCTCAAGGGTGCGGGAGGATTTGGCAGAACTCCACTCAAGATAATTGTCGGCCCCGGTCCTGACTTTCCCCTTGAAGCATTCAAAAATTCCTCGAGCAGTGGGAAGAAATCTTCAGGATGAAGGTATTCCCCCATCCGAATCACTCTGTAGAATTCTTCGTTGCCTGCCTTGATCTTCCCCTTTGCCCTGAGTTCGTAGAGTTCTCTTACAAGGGAATGAATCCTTTGCGCCTGTTCAAGCCGCTGCCTAAGCAAGGTAGGGTCCAGTGGTTCTACCTGTTCTTCAAGGCTCGCGACAAGTCTTTCCAGCATCTTGCGATAGAATACCCTGGAGGAATGCTTGTAAGGTTCCTTGGGGTGATAGAAAAAATAGCAGGGTTTCTTGAGCCCTAGGTAGTCGTTTACAATGGATGCCGCGTTCTGAATGGAATCGCAGGTATGTGGGAACAAAAACCCGTCGAGCATGTCGCAGTGCCCCTGCAATACCAGTTCAAGCCCCACTCTAACCACGGAACAAATAGAAGGTTGAAGGCGAGCATTGGCATGACTTACCTCTATGGGAGGATCCCATATCTCCACGGGCAGTATGTTCATAGCCCACAGGATCTCCTTCGGATATTGAGCTGGAAAAACTCCAAGGACATGACGGCCGTGTTTTTCTTTTTGTTCTTTTATGTAGGCCTTCCTGCCAGGAGCTGAAAGCATACTCATCAACATAACTCCAGAAAATTGTAGGCCATTTTCGAAGTGTAGTGGAGAAAGCATTTCTTGTCAAAACCAACCCGTTTCTCCTAACTCCGCCATTCATCTGCCAGCCACACGCCTTTTGTCAAGTTTGCAACAACGTCCGATGAATCCAGTTTTCTCACCGGGGGCCAGAGACTTCCCACAGTTCATCACGCAACCCAGAGGTTCTTTGCGTCCGCCTCGAAACTGCCTCCATGAGCACCTTTTCATTACCCCATATTTCCACAAACTCTCTCGCCCTGGTAATACCGGTGTAGATAAGCTCTCTTGTTAACACAGGAGAATCCCTATCCGGCAGGAGCATGAGCACCCGATCAAACTCCGATCCCTGGCTTTTGTGAACTGTCATGGCATACACTGTTTCGTGCTCAGGAAGCCTGAAAGGATGAAAGTGCCTGAGACCCCCTTCAGGGCCTTCAAAATATACTCTCAGCCCTTCACCTTTGTGAGGATCCTCTAGCACGATCCCTACATCACCATTATAGAGGCCAAGCTCGTAGTCATTTCTTGTAATAAGAATCTGCCGCCCTCTATACCAGCTTCCCTGGTCTCTTATTAATCTTCGCCTCCTTAGGATTCTTTCAACTATAGCATTTACCGCTTCCACGCCGTAAGGACCTTCCCTTAGAGCGCAAAGGATTCGAAAGCGAGAAAAGCGCTCAAAAACCTCGTAAGGATCACTGAGTCTAAAAATACCTTCAAACTCTTTCAAAAATCTTTGCTCGATCGCTCTTTGAAAATCGGGAAAGGATTGGATTTCCTTCCACCTAATGTCGCTATATCTTTCATCCCTCAGACGGCTTATGGCCAGCTGAGCATTGCCCCTGTTAACTGCATCGCTAACATGCGAGATTCCGCTTTGTGCCCCAAACCGATAACTCTTTCTAAGCTCCACGATACAGTCCCTGATTCCCGGGCCGGCACTTTCTCCGGTATGAATCTCGTATCCTGTAAGCGCCTTGAGATCTGAGCAGAGATTCTTAGAGAAAGCGTTCAAGCGACCAGCACCGCAAATATCTCCCAGAACGGAACCTGCCTCTACGGAGGAAAGTTGATCCTTGTCTCCCAGAAGGATAAGCCTCGCATGCTCGGGCAGAGCCTGCATAAGCTTTGAGGCAAGAGCCAAATCTACCATCGAGGCCTCGTCAACCACGACTATGTCAACAGGGAGCCTATTGCGAGCATTGTATCTGAAATAGGGTGAGCCGTGGATGCTACCAAGAAGCCTGTGAATGGTTGAAGCTTGCTCCGGAAGCGCCATCAGCATTTGTTCTTGAATATCAAGTCTTCTTTTTGCACTCTTGACCGCTTCCTGCAGCCTGGAAGCCCCTTTACCGGTTGGAGACAGGAGCGCAACGCGAGGCACCTCATCTGGCTGCAGCTTCACAAAGAGCGCGAGGATCCTGGCAATAAGGCTGGTTTTTCCAGTGCCCGGGCCTCCTGTAACTACACAGAACTTTTTCAGCATTGAAACAGCGGCAGCAACTTTCTGCCAGTTGACTTCCGGGTTTTGGTCCGGGCCAAAGAGATCCTGCAGGCCCTTGCGCACAAGAGAGAGGTCAAGCTGGCCAATGTGTTGTTCGGCGCGGCCCTTAATGAAAGCAGCTACCTCTTTTTCGTATTCCCAGTATCTGAACAGGTAGAGCCTCGCCTTTTGATCGAGTATCAGGGGCTTGTACTCCCCGGGCAGACCGACCACCCTGCTCTTTCTCAGCGCGTTGCGCCACGCATCCGGCTCGGGGCATCTCACCAAGTTTTCGGATCCCTCCTCAGCCTGCAGTGCTTTACCCGCTACTGATAAAAGATCGACGCACACATCGCCCCCCCTCGTATTGCCACTGACAAGGGCTGAGGCCAGCCAAACCTCCGGCGATGGCTCACCTGAGAGCTTTTCCATGAAATTGGCAAAATGGATGTCAAGCGCCGAGAATAATCCAATCCCTGCAATGATTTCTCGCTGCTCTTTCAAGATACTGTTATGCATCTTATACTTTTCAGCCAATGAAAGCTTTGCTAAGTTCATCTATGAGCCCTGCCGGCGGCCTATCTTTGTAAACACCGAATTCCGGGCCCTTCTCGGGATCCACACCCCTCAAGAAAACATAGTAAACGCAGCCGAAGTAGTTTTCGTAAGAGTATCGGGGAATCCTCAGCTTCAGGTATTGATTTAAAGCCACGGTGTAAATAAGATACTGGAGCACATAATAAGACTCTTCCATGGCCGCGCTGAGTTTCAGGGGGCTATAGTCCTCCACTCGGCTTCCAAGAAAGTTTGATTTCCAGTCAACAAGGTAAAACCTCTCCCGGAACCTGAATACCATATCCATAAAGCCTTTCATAAAACCCCTGAGCGGTGCAAAATCAAGTTTCTCCATGTGTTCAGGAACATCGCTGAAACTTGCCGGGCATTTGTGCTTTGCGAGTATTTCTTGTAACCCGCCGGCGCTCAACTTCTTTAGCGGGAAATAGAACTCAAGCTCATTTAGGCGATCCGTGTTTTGGATCATAGAGAGGTTGAAAGTCGTGTTTTCAAATTTGAGGGGCACGGAAAGAACTTTTCCTATCATTTCACAAACAATACTGGCCCATGTTGTTTCAAACCCGTACTGTTGAAGTTTCTCTTCGGCCAGACCTTCCACTGTGGAGGCATCATTGGAAGCAAAATCAAGATGTTCAAACAAATCGTGGAGAAATGTCCCTGCCCTGGTCCCACGCGGAAAAGAAAAGATCCCGGAAGGTTCAACCTCCAGGCTCGATTCCTCGGGTAGACCGGGCTCTTCACTTTCCGGGATATCCAGCGAATCATAATCGGGCAGATCTTCTTGGCCCCATTTGCTCGAGACCAGGGAAGAAAAACTGGAAACTTTCCACTCCCTGTCAATTATGCCTGAAAACCTGAGGCAGGAAAGATCCTGATCCCCAGTTTCTTGGGGTTCGGTTTTTTCCGCCTCCGTAACTGGAAGCTTTGCTATTCTCAGACACCCTCCTGATTTTTCTTGAATGCTCCTGAGCTCTGAGAAAACATCCTCATCACTGAGGCTGCTGAATCTCTTTTCCACAGCCTCGACAATATCATCGTCTCTTTCTCCCTGAACAGGGTGAAGAAGGTAAGCAGGGGCAGAGGTCTCTGCTTCGTTTATTCGCCCCCATACCCAATAAACATAACTTCTGGCCCTTGTTAAGGATACATAAAGGAGGCGGAGGTTTTCAGCCAGCTGTTCCTTTTCTGCCAGAAGTCGATTTTTTTCTGCTTCTTCGGACCCTAAATCAAGGGTAAGCTTCATCTTTCCAACTTCGTCGTGAAACGTGAACTGGTTCCTATTGCGTTTTATTCTGGAGCCGTCCCAGGAAAAAGGGCAAAACACAACGGGATATTCCAGCCCCTTGCTCTTGTGGATGGTGACGAGCTTAACTGCGTTTTCATCACTTTCCAGCCTTAGCTGATGTTCTTCAAGGCTTGTCGTATCAGAAGCCACCTGTTCGGAAAGCCACTTGAGAAGCCCGGTCATGTCCAGTTTCTTTTCAGTGCCTATTCTGTGGGCAACTTCCATTATGTGCAGTACGTTTGTCACCCTTCTTTCCCCTTCAGGCAGAGCGATTAGGCGGGTTAGGATGTTTTGTTCGGAAAGAAAGGCCCTAAACATCCTGATAAAACCCCTCTCATGCCATAATTCACGGTAGGACTTGAATCTTACCAGCCACTCCTCCCACTTCGCATCATCGCGGGATAGATCCTCCAACTCCTCTCCTCGCATTCCAAGCATGTCTGTGGCGAGCGCTGCTTTAATCAGTTTTGCATTCGTGGGCTCGACAATAGCGCTCATAACCCTTTCGACTTCCATGGCCTCGCGAGTTTCAAAAAGATTTCCAGTACTGAAAAGTACGCTTTGAATCCCTAGCTCTGACAGGGCCTCTTTCATCATGCTCGCTTCACTATTTCGCCTTACAAGAACAGCAATATCCGATTCTGCCAAAGGTCTTTCCCCTATCAGGGCTCTACCATTCTTGCTGAGTGCCAACAGCCTGGAAATTTCACCTGCCACCGCCTTTGAAACCAGTTTCCTGGCTACGGTCTTACCAAGGGGCTTAGCGTTGTCCGTCCATTTGCGGGCATCCAGGAACCAGATTTGAAGAGGCGGGGGACATTTACCATCTATTTGAAGCGCTTGGGGTTCCTTGCCGGCGACAGGAGCGGGTTGGTGAAACTCTATGGCCTCATAGAGAAAGGGGGCATCGGCGTTTCCAAAAACCGTGCTGACTGCATTTACCAGGTCAGGCTCTGAACGCCAATTTTCTCCAAGAGTAAATTTTCTCTGAACCTCACCCGCTGCTCCCATGTATGTAAAGATATCGGCTCCCCTGAAACTGTATATGGCCTGTTTCGGGTCACCTATGAAAAACAAGATACTGCCTTTCCGCGAAAAGACTTTCTTGAAAATAAAATACTGTACAGGATCAGTGTCTTGAAATTCATCTACCAGTGCTGCTTTAAACTTGCTTCTTATTGCCTTTGAAAGCGACTCCCCGCCTTTTCCCTCAAGTGCTCTTTTCATTTTCAGCAGGAGATCGTCAAATGTCTGAATGTTTCTTTGTCTTTTCTCTTTCTCAAGCCTTTCCCCCACCTCCACAAACATCCGTCTTTTCAGCCACAAAAGACACCTGGAATATAGTTTTTCAAGTTCTTTCTGTACATCCGACAGCTCTTCGCATAGCTGGAAAAAACTATGCACAGGGGGAGTGTAGCCACTCTTCGTTGCATTTCTTATTTGAGTCATCGTAAACTTATCAAACCCTTTGAACAGGAAGGGAAGAGATGCGCTGCTGGTAATGAATTCATCCATAGCAGAGATCAGCTCTGGTATTTTGTCCTTGCGGTAGATGGTTCTTTTCAGGGCTTCGCTCTCACGGAGCACCTCCTCGACCTGATTCCTCACTGAAGGCCATTGATCACGGACTTTGTCAAACATTGCTTTCAGAGTTTCTTCCTGGGGTGCAGGGTCAACAAAATTCACCTCGGGCTTGATGCTAAGATAGGGTTGGCCTGTCCTGTTTGATAGCAGAGAGAGAAGGCTTTGAGGGGAAACTCTGTTTTTGAGCGCATACCTGACGAAAAGCGGTGAGGCCTGGTAAAAATGATTTCTCCAAAAATCCTCAACGATCTCTCTTTTGAGACTATCATCTTCGGTGACAAGTTCGGTATCAAACAAACTGCCGCTTTCAAAGGCATTATCACGGAGCATTCTGAGACAAAAGCCATGTATGGTAAAAATCGACGCCTCGTCAAATGCACGTATAGCCTCTTCAACCAGACTAAAGGCATGTCTGCGATCTTTATTAAGATCAAGCAGGTGAATCAGGAATTGATCCTCGCTTTTTCCTGTCCTCAAGGCATCCAGGGCCTGGCGGAGTTTGGTTCGAATTCTGTCTTTAAGTTCCTCTACCGCAGCTTCGGTAAAGGTGAGGACCAGTATTTCATTAACACCAAGGTGTTTCTCTAGGATGAGTCTCAAGAAAAGGCATGCAACCGTATAAGTCTTCCCTGTACCGGCGCTTGCCTCTATGAGGTTTGTCCCTTCCAGGGAGCTTTGCAGAAGATCAAATTGCTTGAAATTTTGCATTTTGTCCAACTCTTAGATCTTCTTTTTTTCTGAATATGCAACGATGGGGCTGAACACCTCCAATGCAAGGCTCTGGAAGTGTGCATTAAGCGGATCAGCTTCCCCAAAACAGAGGCGGTAGTGAGAATCTTCCCCCTCGCTCCAATTATAACCGCTACTTTCCCACACCTTTCGTGCGACCTCAACGGCCTCTTTGTCTTTTCTTTCTTTAGCTACCTTTTCCTTCACATAAGTCCATGAAGTGTCCGGGAATAAAGGAACAGGTCTCATTAGTCCTTCCCAGTATATTGCCAAGAGCCTTTCAAGGAGTGTTTGGCTCTTTTCTACTGGCTCAAAATTCCATGCCATCCACCCAGCCTCCTTTTCTATGTCCTGATCAGTGCATAAAAGCGTGGTATGGTTAGGGTAGTCTTCAACTGAAAGGCAGTTCAGGATAAGGTGGTAAATCCACGCTTTCAAAACATCACCGGCACGCAGCCTCGCAAACCTGTACTGAATTTGTCTTTCCTTGGTTATGAGGCTGATTAGACCTTTTATCCTAAAGCCCGAAAGATCCAGGTCCACGTCCAAAGGCTCAAGACGGGAGGAGCCAGTAAGATTCTCCAGCACGGAGACAAATCTCTCAATACCCTGGGCCAGGTTGTCATAGAGAGTCTCACCCACTGCACCCGGTGGAAGCGAACCAGAGGCTTTTATTATCTTTTTTAGATTGACCAGACTTTCCCCTTCAAGGCGCCTTTCAAGCAATTTGTATGTAAGAATGTATCTTTCCAAGCCTTTCACATCAAAAGGCTCTTTTTCTTCCAAAAGTAAGGCGCTCTGATCAAGAAAAATGCCAAGACGCCTATTAAGCAAGAATCTTGCTGGATTCCTGAAAAAACGACAGAGGTCATCAATTTCAACTGTCTTCCATTCTTCTCCCGGCTCTGAAAGACCCTCCTCAATAAAGGGTTTTATCCGAGAAGGTTCTTCCAGCAGGCGTTTGGCGATCTCAAGTTTCTCTTCAGAATAGCTGAAGAGCTTTCCCCGGCCTGTGAAATATTCGCGGCTGAATCCCTGAAGCCGATGCTTCACCAGCACGTGATCACGGACAGGGCCTTTGGCTGTCTCAAAGCCCTGATCAATGTAGTCAATGAGTTCGCTCACCAGTGGTGAGGGAGGTATAATCGTGTTATCCCGAGCGCTCTGGCCCACATAACTTATATAAAGTGTTTTTCTTGCTGAAATGATTGCTTCAAGGAAAAGGTACCTGTCGTCATTTCTTCGGGAACGATCGCCGGGTCTAGGGTTTTTTGCCATCAGGTCGAAGCTCGGGCGCTCGTTGTGCCTGGGGTAAGCGTCTGTGTTCATACCCACAAGGCATACCACGTCAAAGGGAATGCTGCGCATGGGAAGCATGGCACAAAAGGTCACCCCCCCGGTCATGAAACCAAACCCCAGGCCCTGCGCACTGAAAACTTTCCCCAGGTAGTGTCTTATCACGTCTATACCCACCTTGGCGTCAAAAGATGCCAAATCCTGCATGGAAGCAAGTTCTTGGAGGCTCCCGCGCACCCACCCTATTTCTCTTTGCGTAACCTCATCCACTATAAAAAAGGAATCCAGAAGTTGCGTCAGCTCCTCAGACCATTCTTTCAGCGTTTTCTCTGTGCCCAATGCGTCCACATAGGCGAAAAGTTTTTCACCGAATTCAACGAGCGCCCCAAGCACCTGGGCCTCTGCTCCTTCAACGTTATCGTATGGCAATATATTGCCAAAAGTTCTTGCCTCATACCCAGGCATGGCATAACCCATCAGCAATCTTTCAAATCCTGCTTTCCAGGTATTTTCAGAAAATGGAGGCAGGCCCCTGCTGCTTCGACTACTGGCATCGATTCCCCACCTTATGCCCGTATCCCTCACCCATTCCCTGATCCTTTCAAGATCCTCTGCTTTCAAACCAAATCTTTTTCGCACAGCATCCACCTCAAGCAGGGTGACAACTTGCGGCGCACCTAAGCGGCTGCTGCGGAGATCAAGTATGGACAGGAAAGCTTCCGCTATGCCGCTTTCATGCTTAAAACTTCTGTCCGCAATGCTGAAGGGGATCCTTTGTTGATTTTCAGGCGACAAGTCAAAAACGGCCTGAATAAAAGGAGCATACGCTTCTATATCCGGTGTCATGACGAGAATATCTTTTGGTTTGAGGTTCTTGTCCTTTTCAAACATATGCAGAAGCTGATCATGAAGAACCTCTATCTCCCGCATTGGGCTGTGGCAGGAATGTATTTGAACAGAGGAGTCTTCGCTGGAAATTTTTTTCTTTGTGCTCTCGCCTTCTCCTCTTTCGCGCAGATTCAAGATATCAGACTGTATGCATGAAAGAAGGCCTTCCTGCCGCGGGTCTTCAAAACTTGGAAACTCCTTGGCTTGAAATTCGTTGATCAGATCAAAAAAATCCCTGCCCAGAGTTCCCATTGACGACAGGAGACTGTTGCCTTTTTCAAGATGAAGGTGCTCTTGGGATCCGTTTTCTTTTCCTGAAGTTCTTCTCCTAATCTCTCTTGAAGAGACGATATCTCCCCAGTATTCACGGCAGGGATTCATGAGGAACAGGTTAACCTGAATGTGCTTGGAAAGAGCAGCAAGAACCTGCATGTGAAAACGGGGCAGGCTCGATATTCCAAAAACGCTGACCCTCTGTGGCAAATCGCTGGCTTTGAAACCTATGGAGCTCAGTGCTTCAAAAAAGGCTCGGCCAAGCGCTGCCCTGTGCCTCCCCCTGTTTTGCTTAACAACATCTCTCCAAAGAATAGCCTGCCAATGATCCTCTTTGTGATTCTCCCATTTGAAAATCATATCAGGTCGGAACAGAAGGTACTGATCAAAGGTGTCTGCTATGCGTTCGGAGAGCTGGAAAAGCTTTAACCCTTGCTTTTCCTGCCCCAGGTAAACACGGAGGCTCTTAAAAGGTTTCAGCTTTATCAAGGAGGGGAGACGCTTGACGATCGTCCACGTCATGACTTCAGGGGCGAAAACCGGATCACGGGGAACATTGCCAAGCACATTTCTAAAAATATTCTCAATAAAAGCATTGGGGAAAGGAAATTTACAATTTGCGCAGATGCCATGGTAAGTGGCGAGTTGCATTGACACCCACCTCTCCATCCCCTTGCTCTGCACAATAATAATTTCCGGGTCAAAAGGTGACCCCAAAGGCTCAGCCAAAACACCAGCAAGTGCCCTGCCGAGGTTTTCCAGCCTGTTGCTCGAAAAAACGTTAAGCCCTTCCATTTGAGCATCCTTTGCAATACTTTATACTAGCAGGCCACGGCCTTCTTTCATAGAGTCAAAGCGCAATGCAGTGAAAGCTATTAGAAAATCTGGTCCTTCACAGTTTTCCGTGGGTCATACAAGATATAGTGGTATGGACTAATGAGCCAGGTTGTGTTGGAACTCGTGCATATAGGTCAAGCCCACCGCAATGAAAAA
>JAFDEF010000042.1 GCA_019310485.1 Deltaproteobacteria bacterium
ACACTTGCTTTTAGCCTATCCACATCTAATAATATCAATAAGTTACAGGGACAACTGGTCAAAATATCACCGAATTTTTTCAAAAATATGAAATTTTGGCAAACTTGGGTTAAGCTTTGTTCTTGGCAGTCCCCTCCCCCATTACGCTGAATAGGTATAGCAGGTAGTGAAGGCCTGAGCTGATAGTAAAAAAGGCTGTCGTATAATAAACGAAAACATAAAAGGTGCTTGGAAAAGACAGAAAATCTTTTGAAAGCACTGCTATTACGGTAATAAACTGGAAACAGGTGTTTATCTTGCTCAAAATGGAAGGGGTCACGTGAAATTCAATCTTATTAAGAGAGATCACCACAGCTCCCAGCAGTATCATGACATCGCGAGAAATAACAAGCACTGTCAGCCAGGCTGGCAAAAACCCTCTAACAGAGAGAGCAATAAATGTGGCCACCAGGAGCAGTTTATCGGCAAGAGGATCCAGATAGCTTCCCAGCTTGCTTTTCTGGTTGAAAAGTCTTGCCACCATCCCGTCCGCCCCATCACTCACGCTGCAAATGACAAACACGACCAATGCCGACTTGAATTGATCATTGATCAGGTAAATCATAAAAATTGGGGCAAGAATGATCCTGAGTGCTGTAATTAGGTTTGGTATTGTCATTGCAGTTGTTCTACGTTGAAAACAATTCGATTATCATCGGCTCTGCTGATTCGGATCGGGAGAGGAAGGCTCTTGCTCTGAGAAACCATCCTTAGGAAATCATCCTCATCGCCAGAAAACTCCACCAAAACAGTCAGGGACCCAGCCCTGGCCCTTTTTTGTCTTACTGATTTCACGCCTTCAACTTGTTCTTTAAGAAATGACTCAAACGATCTGTATTCTCGAAAGCTTTTGATCCCATTAATATCTATTTCGATACGGCTCGTTTTCTCCTCAGAGCTCTTTATCGCCCTTATAATTGAAGGGCTCAGCCTTGAGGCAACTTTGCTGATTACTTTTTCTATGGCTTCCATCTTCTGCTCCGGGCTCTCTGTTTCCTGATCTAAAAATTGCCTTTGGAAATCCTCATCAATGACCACTCCATTCTTGATATCAAGCGATACCAGGTGAACCGATGCTTCCTTTGCTTTTACTATTTCGCATCGGCCCAACATCACCACCTGGGCCGAAAACATCATGCCCCATTTTCTTGCGCCTTCATAGGATAGGTCCAGAGCTTTCATATCAGGAGAGTAATTGGATTCCGGAATCCCTGATAGCCTGTTTATTGGGGCAAAACCGCGCTCCTCAAACGCCCTGTAAAGGGCAACTTCTGTAGCTGAAAGTGCACTATAAGCCTCCGGGTCCTGCCACCAACAATGGACCTTGCCCTCAGTCCTTTCAACTTGGGAAACCATGAAGAGAATCCTTATGGGAGGACCTTCCATCACAACGAGACCCAGTTCCCTGAACTTCTCATCAATCAGTTTTTCATTAACTTTCACCCGTACAAGAACTTTATACTGGCTGTCGGTCTGCTCGCTTGTAAGTATATGAAAATTCTCTATTTCTTCCCTTGCCCTGGGTATAATATCTTTTATCAGGAGTTGAAAATTGTTCATCATTCCTTCGCTCCCCAAACGCCGCGAAAGGTACTGCTCAACACCTCTCACCAGGGCATCGGAGACCGCCATATCTTTTGCCCTGGCCAGGTTTCCTTGGACAATCGCCCCCGTGCCTATCACTACAATATCTTGGTGCACCTCGTTGGCAGCGGAGACTCCCACCCCCGTCAGAAGGATTGTTAACAATACTCCTACGAGCCCGGCTTTGGCAGCCTTTGAACAAGTGCGCAGGGAAAAAATCATTATCGTCGGCTCCTTTCTACTTTTCCTATCCCTTTCCCCGATAGTAGAGTTAAAAAAATTGCTGGAGCTTGAGACTTGCTCCGGGAGCTGATTTCTTTTTCGAGTTTCCTGATAATCAGAAGCGCTTGGGCGCCCGATAAAGTACCCTTGGGCTCAAAGAGACCGTGCTTCCCTCTCATCAGCCTTCCGTAAGCCAAACAGACCGCAATATCCCTGAAGTAAGAAGAGTTCTTGCTGATATCTTTGAAAGGCATATGCTTTTCATCATAGTCAGGCACCTGAACAGGGTGTCTATCCAGCCTTCCAATCAAATCTGCCATTAAACTTGCAAATGAGGCCCTTGTAACGTATTCATCCGGTTCGAATGTTCCGTCCCCAAACTCTTGCAAGCCCCTGAGGTTCCATTCAAGGATTCTCTGGATTTCCGCTTTCAGCGGGTGCCGCAATATATCGGTGGGTGTTGGCAGATTTTTCTTGGGACTGTTTTCTAGCGCGAAAATGAAATCACGCCTCAGCTCATGAACCAGCAATCCGGCAGCCTGTGCCCTTGTAATGCGCGGCAGAAACACAACGCGTTTACCAAAAGCAGAACCCGGTTTGGCACGCCTTATTTCTCGGGCAAGTTCAAGCTGCTTTTTAGCCTCAGCGTTAAGCGATTTGTTAATGGCAACTACTTTCTCCAGCACTCGTTTCGAATCTTCGAACTTGTAAGCATAGTTGTAAGCTGCTCCGAGATAATAGTAAGCATCCGGTAAATCCTTAACCAATGCCAGGGCTGAAGCTAAGTGCTTTTCTACTTGGGCAAGCCACGCACCTTCTCTTTTCATGGTCAGCAGGCGCATCATTGCAACGTGGGCCAGCGCTTTTTCCTCTGGAGTTTTAGCGTAACGCATTGCCTTGTCAAAGGAATCGTAGGCGGCTTGAAACTCGCCCTTCATTCCGTAGGCCAGTGCCAGGCCACGATAAGCGGGAGAATATTCAGGGTTTATGGCAAGGCTCTCCTTGAATTCCCTTTGTGCATCAAGAACTCTCTGCTTGCTTATAAACTTGAACCCGTTCAGTGCATGCTGCTCAGGTGTGTCAAGGTAACTCTCCGGCAAATTCCCACCTTTTAAAGAACAGCCGTAAAACAAAGCGCACAACAAAAAAACACGCATCCAAAAAGAGTTCAATAGCTTAAATCGCACAAATTCTTTCATTCCCTTTGCCTCCTGGAAGGAAATCTTAGCGGCAAACTACATGGTAGCAATAATCAAGAACTAAATAAACACGACCTCAGGGCAGTTGCCTGTGCTCCAAGCAGGCAACTCAGAACTGCCGGGGCAAGAGAGCGTCAATCAAGCACAATCACCACCTTGCATTTCTTCATAAGCTCAAGGTTGCTGGCTGTTGACCTGATCCAAGCACCATCCGCATTGCTAATAACAATATCTGAAACTCCACTCTTAGCTGTTCTTATCCCTTTCACACAAAGGGGACGTGGGGAGACGCGTGGATTCTTCCTCCCTGCACTAATCCCTCTGACATAGACAACCATTCCATGCTTAACAGCACAGTCTCTGCTGGCATATGCCGGGCCATAAACAACTCCGCCGTCTTCGTCAACCACTTTAGGGACCAGTGAAGGCTCCACTTTAAAACCCCTACAATCCACAACTACTCCTGTGAAGGGCTTCTTTTTCCCAAGCAACTTATTGGGCTGTTTAACGTTTTCAATAACCACAATACTCTTTGGAAGCAAAAGCTCGAAAAAACTTCCACTAAACCAAAATGCAACCGTTGCCTTAACTGAACCATCTCTGCGGTAAGAAAGGTCCACTAACTGGGAATTCAGAAGGGCTTTTCTGAAACTTTTCACAGATACTGACCCCTTCTGGATCAAATCCTTGACAGTGCATTTGGAATCGATTCTTATCCCTTCGACAAGGTCAACCAGATTTTTCCGAGCCAGAGCCAAGGCATTTCGTTTGGCCACGGCCCTTTCTTTGGCTGCATTTCCCGAATTTTGCAAAGGCATCCCAACGCCAAAGGCCTCAACTACCCCATTTGTCCAATCAATAAGACCTTTAGGAAAAGACTGAACATAGTTATCAGCCGCACTAGAGGCGGGACAGAGGACAAATAGCACCAGCAAGAGTAATGGAGCGAAATAAAGATTAACCTTGTTCATAAAGACTACCGTTCCTTTGCACACTGGTAGTTTTGGGGACTGTTCCGTCTTCTCTGGATTTTCCCCTCTCAAGAAAGTTACTGACCATACCCAGAATTTCCTGGCCTTCATCAGGTCTAAGCCATACAAGTTGGGGATCGGCTCTGAACCAGGTCAGCTGCCTCTTCGCATAGTGGCGGGTATCCTTCTGGAGCTCCTGCACCGCAGTGTCAAGGTCCCACGTGCCGTCTAGAAATTTCACCATGTGCCTGTATCCAAGTGCCTTCATTGATTTCAACTCTGGAGAATGGCCTTTATCAAGGAGATTTTGAGTCTCCTGCACCAGGCCTTGTTCGACCATTTTTTGACAGCGTTCCTCAATTCGATGATACAGTTCCGACCTGCCCACATTCAAACAAATTTTCAGGCAATCAAAGCCTTGTTCACCAAACCTGTGTTTTTTGACTAAATCTGAGAACGGTTCGTTTGTGAGCTCAATGATCTCCAGAGCTCTAATAATTCTTATCCGATCATGAGGATGTATCTTCCTGGCAGATTGTGGATCAAGCTCCTCCAGCCTCTTATGAAGGCGAATGGATCCCTCCCGCTCACATATCCTCTTGAGTTCTGCTCGAAGGCTCAGATCAGCGGGGGGAGAGGGAAGAAGGCCACCCAGAAGCGCCTTTATGTAAAGGCCCGTTCCCCCGACAACAAAGCAGGCTCGCTTTCTTTCAAGTATACTCCTTATTGCGGAAACCGCCATAGAACGATACAAAGCGGCATTGAATTCCTGGTCAGGGTCCACGATATCAATAAGATGGTGGGGCACCTTTTCCCTTTCCTCAAGACTCGGTTTTGCTGTACCTATATCCATACCGCGGTAAACCTGCATGGAGTCAGCATTGACAATTTCTCCCTCCACAGCCATGGCCAGGTCAATAGCCAGAGAGGTTTTTCCCGTAGCAGTAGGCCCTGTAATGACAATCAATTTCGGTTTTCCTTCGCTCATCCCTCCTCGCTCCCGGGTCGTCGGTCCCCGGTCCTCCGTCGTCCGTCATCTGTCCTCGGCCCCCGGTCGTCGGTCCCCGGTCCCCGGTCCTCCGCCATCTGTCGTCAGTCACCCTCTCAAACCACCCGCTTAAACATCTTTTCAATCTCATAGTAGGTAAATTTTTTAAAAACTGGTCTTCCGTGAGGGCAATTAGTCGGCAAGTTGAGATCTTCCAGCTGGTCCAAGATCGAGCTCATCTCTGTTTCGCTTAATGGGTCCCCTGCTCTTACCGCACCATGGCATGCCATAACAGTCCACACCTTGCTAAGGCCTGCCTCGGCTGATAAGTCCTTTTCCTCTTCCAATAATGGAATAAGCTCACCTATGAAAGACTCCCATTCTGCACCAACCAAAACAGAAGGAACAGACCTTAGCAAAAAAGTGTTGCCCCCAAAGTGTTCCATTTCAATTCCTATATTTCGCAACTGATCCAGCTTGCCCATAAGAAGTCTTGTTTCCTTATGAGAAAACTCGAGCCTGGGCGCAATCAGGAAAGGCTGACTCTCAACTCTTTTTTCTTCATAAGACTTTCTCAACTTCTCATAAACAATTCGCTCATGGGCAGCGTGCTGGTCAATCAGGATCAACCCTTCCCTTGACTCGCACAAGATATATGTATTCTTAAGCTGACCCAGGACTCTGCTGGTAGTCCTCAGGGGTACAACCTCCTGTATTTTCCCTCTGCTCTGAACATCCTGTAGATCTTCTACTTGCCTTGCTCCGAGATATGCTTTCCCCGGCTCTGCAATAACATGGGTGAACCCTTCTGTCTCCAGCGTCCCCGGGGTTCCTTCGTAGACCTGACCAGTTCGATCAAAGGGAAGCTTCAGCGTGCGCCTAAGAGCCCTTTCCACGGTGGAGGAAAGAGCCTGATAAACCAGCCTGTTTTGATGAAATCGCACTTCCTGTTTTGTAGGATGGACATTTACATCTACCATGGAAGGGGCAATCTCTATGAAAACGAGCGCCTGTGGATAGCGGCCTTTCATGAGACGCTGACCGTAACCGGCCATGATTGCGCTGGAAAGATATCTATCTCTGACATTTCTCCCGTTAACATAGATGAAAATACGATCCCCCCTGCTTCTTGAAAGATCCGGAGGAGCCAGATAGGCCTTAATTTGAAACCCCTCAAAATCTCGAGCTCCCTCAATCAAGGCTCCTGCGACATTTCGGCCGAACACTGTGACAAGACGATTGGAAAGATTCTTGGAGGGGGGGAGATTTAAAAGGACTCTTTCTCCTTCCTCAAGCCGGAAATATATGTCAGTGTATGGCAATGCCACTCTCAATACAGTATCTATGATATGAGCTGTTTCGGTATTGATGGCTCTCAAAAATTTTCTCCGGGCCGGTGTATTGTAAAAAAGATCTCTAACCTCAACACTTGTACCTGCTGGCGCTCCTGTTTCCTCAATTGATTTTAGTGCGCCCCCCGCTACTTTCAACTTGTGGCCGATCAGCTGATCAGCCGCGCGTGAGACAATCTCCATCCTTGATACCGAGGCAATACTGGGAAGCGCTTCTCCTCTGAACCCAAGGGTTTTAATGGAAAAAAGATCAGCCACTGTTTTGATCTTACTTGTTGAATGCCTTTCAAGGCACAGCAAAAGATCGTCTCTGTCCATTCCCGTTCCATTATCAGCTACCCTAATCAATGACCTCCCGCCCGCTTTGATACGGGCCGTGATCTTTTCCGCCCCCGCATCTATACTGTTGTCAACAAGCTCACGCACTACTGATGCGGGCCTTTCGATTACTTCGCCTGCAGCAATCTGGGCAGCCACTTTTTCTGTTAGGATTCTAATCGCACCCATAACAATTTCACAGCATAAGAAGTTCGTCATCGACAACGAATTGGTACTGAGGGCGGGGCAAATCAAACACCCTTGAAAGAATCGCGTGCTGACTGGCCAATCGCAGGTTCTCGCTGCCGATTGGATCGTAGGAAAGGCATGGTGATGAATTCGGATGATTCAGGATATCTCTTGCCAGCCTGGATGAAAGATAAACCATAAAGCCCACATACTCGTCTGAAACCTGGTAACGGGAATTCTTGGTTAGCAGCACTGCCGGCTGTGAGGAGGTAATGTATTCAGACATTCTTATGGTCTGGACAAGAAATCTCCTTTTTGCTCTCAACCCATTTCGCCCCTTCCCCACGGCTGCCTTGAGTAAATCGTCACAACTGAGCTCCTCCATATTCAATAGCTCTTTTGCTATCCTGGTGTAGATGCGCCCCACCCAGTTATCGGCCTTTGCCTCCCAGTAAAGGTGCCCCATTCGCTTCCATTTGGAATGGCGGTGAATGAGATTCGGCACATAATAATTGTGTGCGATCACGTCTGCCGCCAGATGGCAGAGAAACCCATGGCCATACGCTGCTTCTCGATCATCCCTGGCTTCCTCGAGCATTCTGAACCCTGATTCCCAGTTGTGCGAGTGCCCCTTCTTGGGTTTTTGTCCTTTGCCCACAAAAAAGTCAGCCGCAAGACTCCCGTACAGGTATTCCAGTGGAAAAGACTGAATCACGGATCCAACTGAAGGAAGTATGAGGGCCAAGTTGTCCAGGATGTTACAAGCAATAGCGGTATGAACAGCAGGCCCCCAGGCCCACGCCGCATCCACCAGGCCAAATTGAGCTGCCACAAGTACCGCCCCAAAAAGAAGTTTCTTCATTATGCGCATGCTAAACTACGCCCCTAATTCAAGCCACAAATCAAATAGGTTGCCAAGGGGAACTCTATTGTCAATTGACTAATATACCTGAATGAAATATGTTTGTACCAAAAAAAAGCTGTTTTGTCTTTATTCTTTTAGGCTAACCACTGATTTTCCGTCTTGCCAATCGGCCAGAGTAAGGGTTTCTAAACTCATGGAAAAAGAGGACTGGCAGAAAAAGGGCCAGGGGCACAGGCAGAGGCTACGGGAAAAATTTCTTGAAGGAGGGCTTGACCGGTTCTCTGACGAGGAAGTGGTGGAGTTCCTTCTCTCCCTGGGCACTCCAAGGAAGGATGTCAAGCCTCAGGCCAGGGAGGCGCTCAAAAGATTTGGGAGCCTCTCCAACGTACTTTCCGCGCCCATTGCAAAACTAACCGAGATTAAAGGAATTGGCGAGAAAAATGCTGCCTACTTGAACCTGGTTCACCAGGTCGCAGGGAGGTACTTACGGGATAGAGCAAAAGGGCAACAATTTTTCAATTCTTCAAAAACTGTTTTTGAGTTTCTGTTTCACAGCATGCGGGATTTGAAGAGAGAAATTTTCAAGGTTCTTTTCCTCAACCGGAAGAATGAACTAATCGCAGATGAGGACGTCTTTCTCGGTAGCCTGAGCGGAAGCGCAGTTTATCCAAGAGAGATATTATCACTGGCACTTGAACACAAAGCAGCGGGGCTTGTTTTCGTGCATAACCACCCGTCCGGGGACCCGTCCCCTTCTGCTCAGGACAAAAGAATGACCAGGGACCTGGTATGGGCCTCACAACTGCTCATGATTCAGGTCCTTGATCATGTGATAATAGGGCGAAACACTTATTACAGCTTTGCTGATGATGGATTGATAGCGCGTTTCACAAAAGAATTTGAGCGCTTGTCTCAGAAGCCCACAGATTCGCCGGCCCAGATCCTACCCTAATGACAGATCAGGGATACCCAATACTCCTTGACAGGAAAGTGAAAAACAGCAAGAATATTTTTGTGCGAGAGTGGCGGAACTGGTAGACGCGCTGGACTTAGGATCCAGTGGGGCAACCTGTAGGGGTTCGACTCCCCTCTCTCGCACCACATGGCATCCTTTCTGAAAGGAGAAATCTACTTGAAATGAAGCAACCTATACCAAGAATTCTGTTTGCACTAACAATGGCCTTTCTCTGGGTATTATTGAGCTCGCCGAACGTACCCGTATTTGCAGAGCAAAATGAAATTGTCCAGCTCCGGAAGAAACTGGCGGAACTTGAGAACAGGGTAAAGGTGCTGGAAACCTTGCTCGAAGAATGTCACCAGGCCAGGTTGAGTGAATCCACAACGCAATTTGGGTGGCAAAACAAGAAAAACTGGCGGAGCCTGAAGGTAGGAATGAATGCATCCCAGGTGCTTGCAGTCCTGGGTGCACCTGTAAAAGTCATCAAGGGGGTCAACACACTTTGGTACTATCCCAACCTTTATGGAGGCTTTGTTTCATTTGACGAAAAAGGCAAACTCACGGCCTGGAACGAACCCTGAATCCGAGTGCAAGAATAAACCAAATTTTAATGAAACGCTAACCTTTGACTGTTTGCAAGGAGAGAAAATGGCTTACTCGAGGGAAGAGCTATCAAAAAAGCTTTTGGAAATGTACCCTGAAATCGAAAAATTTGGACTTTCTTTGTCTCTCGATTTCGATGAAAGCAAAAACGCATGGGTGGTGACGTTGGAAAAAGACAATCACAAGCGGCATGCATTCCTGGACAAGAAAGACGCTGACTCTTGTATTGAAGGCAACGCCTGCATTTATCTGGGCATGCTGATAGCCCAATATATCAAGGATCTGGAAATGGAAATCTCCGGCAAATAAGCTTTTATCAATTGCTAATTTGCCAGAAAAATGTACTTGGGTTTTTCCCTCTGATCTGCATTACTTTTCAGGCCTTTTCATGAATATTCAGCCTTTGAAGCCCGAGGCGAAGGGTTACCTTAACCTAATAAGCTCTGCTACTCCGGCTTGACGTATTTTTACCTGCATTCCATTATCATCTTGAAAAGTTAAAAAAATTCAGGCATAATAAGTTTGATATTACGAAAGCCATAATAATATGGTAAGAATCATAAAGTAAAATGCCATAATAAGGCATTCAATATACAGGGGATATAAAACCGGGCCACAGTTCATCCGAACTGTGAAGAGGGAGAGAGGCAGCCTGTTTGCTGCAAAGGTCTCTGCAGGACGGCGAGGTGGCAAGCTTATGCATTTCTCTCGAAGCCCTCAAACCATCAAAATCGGATGCACATAAAAAGTTGCCACGTATCAGGAGAATAGAGCCTAATAAAGGTTGGCTCCCAATAAATATGGAGGATATCCTGAATTGCAGAGATTTTCCTTGCTCTCTTACAATAAGAGACATGGAGGATTCCAATAAGCACATTCTTCTCCAGAGGCTGAGGGCTAGGGTGCCAAACTTTACTTTATGGGAAAGCGCTAAGGGATCTCCCGTGAGGCTAGGGCTTTGGATAACACATCTTGGATGATAATGCCTATAGGTGAAAAAGAAGTCCCAAGGGGAATTAGAGAAAGCCCGACAAAGGGCATTACAAGAAGCGTTGTTAGAGGAGGACTCTGGGTATTCGGCTTGCGAGTGCTTAACCGAACCCTGAGTCTGGTGCGAACAGTTGTCCTGGCCCGATTGCTTCTTCCCAAAGACTTTGGACTTCTCGGAATTGCTCTACTTTCCATAAGCACATTGGAGACTTTTTCTCAAACAGGGTTTCAAACTGCACTGATCCAGAAAAAAGAAGGGGTGGAATCATATCTTGATACCGCTTGGACAGTATCTTTTATCCGCGGACTTTTTCTTTTCCTGATTCTTTTTTCTTCAGCCCCTATAGTTGCAAACTTTTTTAATTCCCCGGATGCAATACTAGTTATCAGAGTGCTTGCGCTATCTTTCGTTTTATCTGGTTTTAGAAATGTTGGCATTGTCTTTTTTCAAAAAGAACTGGAATTTCGAAAGACATTCTTCTATGAATTCCCATCTACCGTGGCAAACCTCTTCGTGTCGATTGGCTTGGCACTAATACTGAAGAGTGTTTGGGCCCTTGTATGGGGTACTCTTGCTGCTGGATTTATTAGTTTGTGGATGTCATACATGCTCCATCCCTATCGCCCTAAAATCCGAGTCGAAAAACAACAAGTTGAGGGGCTTTTCGCTTTTGGAAGATGGGTCTTGGCATCCAGCATACTGGTTTTCTTGAATTCGCAGGGAGATGATATTTTTGTTGGAAAAATCTTAGGTATTACTGCACTGGGCTATTATCAGATGGCCTATCTGCTTTCAAACCTCCCTGCAACAGAAATAACCCATATCATCTCTCGCGTGAGCTTTCCCGCTTACTCCAAGCTCCAAGATGATATTGCCAAAATGGGACGGGCCTATCTGAGGGTGGTTAAGATCACCTCTTTTATATCCATCCCGCTGGGTGGGATTGTTTTCATTCTCGCCCCCGAATTTACAAAGATCTTTTTGGGTGAGAAATGGATAGCAATTGTTCCAGCCCTTCAGGTACTGGTTATCTGGGGAGTGTTGAGATCAATTGGAGCAACTACAGGTCCAGTGCTTTATGCATACGGAAAGCCCGACCTGCCCGCTAAATTACAGCTTATCCAGCTCATCATTTTGGCAACTCTCATCTATCCCATGAGCCAAAGAATGGGCATAGAAGGAACTTCGATCTCGGTGGTGCTTGCTGCCATTTTGCCCAATTTCGTTGCATTTCATAAAGTCATACAGGTGACTAAGTGCAGGCGAAACGATTTCTTGAGGGAAGTCCTGTTGCCCCTTTCAGCTACAGCAGTGGCAGTGTTGCTGGTAATGGTAATCAAGAGTTCTCAGACATCTGTATTAACTATTACAGTTTTTTCTTTGTTAGTCCTTTCTTTCATTCTCGGCTATGTAGCTCTCATATGGATATTTGAAAGATTCTTAAACTATGGAATCTGGCCAGTTGTAAAGGATCTTACTCAGACGGTGATGACATGAAACAAAATGAAGCGTCCTTGCAGGAACAATACTATGATCGATACTGGGAGTACAGAATAGCGAAAGGCCGGGTACATACCCGAGAGGGCATGTGGATCCCGCAAAGAATCCAGATCGCTGCAAGAATGATTATCCATGACGTACGACAGAAGAAACCTAAATCTATCCGTGTCCTGGACATCGGGTGTGGGGAAGGTACGACGGGTAAACTGCTCAAAGAAAAACTTGCGCTTGAGCACCATCTAGAATCTTTGCTGATCGGCTGTGACATTTCAAAGAACGTATTGAGATTAGCGAGCTCACATTATTCAAAGGTTCTGCAATTCGACATAGAAAAGGACGACCTCCCGGAAGAATTTCGCAAAGATAAGTTTGACTATGTTGTCGTGCTGGATACTCTAGAACACCTGCTCCGGCCTGATACTGCCCTTCAAAAATGCTATTCTCTTTTGAAAGACTCGGGCAGTCTTGTTGCATCTTTTCCAAATATCGCCTGGTACAAGTATAGGATCAGATTATTGGCAGGGCGTTTTCCATCAGACTACCTTTTCGGTCCAAGTGACCATTTACAGCAATTTACGCTGTTTTCCTTTGTCAATCTGCTTGAAAGATCAGGATTTGACGTGGGAGAAATAGACGGTCAATTCAACTTCCCACGACTCTTTAGGCCTAGAAGACTTTTTCTGCCATTGGGCAAGAGATTTCCTAATCTTTTTGGGTACCAACTGGTGGTCAAAGCGCGAAAAAGTGATCGGTCAGATAACAAAACAGGATATCATAGATCATGAGGATCGCTTTTGTACTGAGTAAGTTTCCCGCGCTGTCAGAGACTTTTATCCTGAACCAGATCACTGGCTTGATTGATCTTGGACATGAAGTGGACATTTATGCCAACTGCCCCCGATCACCAGGTGAAAATGTTCATGGGGAGGTGGAAAGGTACGAGCTTCTATCCAGAGTTTCCTATTTGCATCACGTTCCCAGGAATGCGTTTACTAGGATTGCAAAGGGATTATTGCTACTTCTCAGAAATTGCCATAAAGACCCGTCCTTTGTTTTGGGCTCCTTGAATTTTTTCAGATACGGGAGGGCAGCTATTTCCCTTCGCATGCTTTATCTAGTGACGAGTTTTGCCGGAAAGCGATATGATATTTTACAATGCCACTATGGAGACAACGGATCTCTTGGTGCCCTCCTGAAAGAGGCAGGGTTTGAAGCCAAGCTAGTAACTATGTTTCATGGTTGGGACATCCGGATTGCCGTTGAAAAAAACAGTAAAAGGTATCATCATCTTTTCAGGCGGGGAGACTGCTTTTTGTCGATATCCAATTACAACTATCAAAATCTTCTAAAACTAGGGGCAAACCCCCAAAAAATTCTCAACCATCCTGTAGGAATTGATCTGAGGCGCTTTTCCTCATCAAAAACAAGATCTGTACCTGATCCTTCCCAGCCTTTAATTGTTCTTACTGTTGCAAGGCTGGTACCAGAGAAAGGCCTACAATATGGTATCCACGCAATACAAGAACTTATTAGCACACATCCCAGACTCAATCTGCACTACCTGATTATTGGTCAGGGTCCACTTGAAAAAAAGGTGAAAGCATTAATTAGAGAACTGCACCTTGAGGAGCACATTCACCTTTTGGGCGGAATGGATCAGAGTGAAGTTATTAAGAAAATGGAAGAATCCCACCTGTTTCTTCTTCCCAGCCTGAGTGAAGCCCTTCCAGTTGTTCTGATGGAAGCTCAAGCTATGGAACTTCCAGTTATTGCCACAAAGGTGGGAAGTGTAGACCAGGTTTTAAAGGATGGTGAATCTGGTTTTCTGGCGCCACCTGGGGATTCTAAAGCCCTCGCTGAGCGACTTGGATATCTTATTGATCACCCAGAGTCATGGCATGAAATGGGAAAGGCTGGCCGACAACTTGTGGAAAAGCACTTTGACATAGAAAAGCTCAACAGAAGGTTGGTGAGGATCTATGAAAGATTGCTCAGTTAAGATAGAATTTTGGTAAGACCCTGATTTCCCAAGGAATCGATTAGAACGCAGAGGGATTTGAACCAAAAATGCGGATTGTTTTCGTGATTTCTGTGGTTGGCAAAGTAAAAAGAGGTGGAGAGAGTACGACCATGGGCCTTGTTTCTTTCCTAAGCCGCCACGCCCACGTAACGGTAATTTCAGGAGGCCCATTTGAGCATGACAATGTGAGAGATCTCTCTTTTCCCGACATGCCCCGCTATGCCTCTCTCTATGAGGGCTTGCCTTCATTTATCAAGCACCGTCTCATTAGACGCCTTCATTTAGACCCACTTTCAGTTCGAAATTTCTCCTTCTGCCAACGTGCCTTGCGTTACATAGTCAGGGAGAATCCGGATGTAGTTGTCTTCCGCTCAGTAGGCCCATGGGGGGCAAAAACAGGGCGCTACCTGCGTAGTAGACATGGTATCCCTTTTATAACTATCGAAGGGGGTTGGAAAACAGGAGAAAGGGAAACGGCAAGATATGGGCCGAACCTCCACATTTCAGTCAATCCGGATGTAGCAGACTACCTGAAGGACCAGCTGCCTGGTGTGAAAATTGCCTATATTCCAAATGGAATATCGGTTAAGGACTTCGCCCCTTACGGAAGGAAAGCTGGAGTTGCGCTGCCACGTCCCCTCTTCTTGGGATGTGGCGCAATGGAGGAAGTAAAACGCTTTCATCTTTCCATAAAAGCGGTACATTATCTGGGCAGAGGGAGTCTCCTACTCTTGGGAAAAGGCAGCAGGGAGGCATCGCTTAGGCAGTTAGGGAAAAGGCTCCTTGAGCAGCGGTTCCTACTGGATGCAGCACCCTATGAGGATATGCCTTCCTACTATAGAGCTGCTGACGTGGTAACTTTACCTTCCTCTGGAGAAAGCTTCGGCATGGTATACTTGGAGGCCATGGCCTGCAATACTCCTGTTGTTGCCACATTAGATAGGAACCGAAAAAACATCGTCGGTCAAGGAGGCAAACTTGTCAACCCTTTGGACATAGGTGCTTATGCTGCTGCACTTGAAGATTGCCTCAAGACGGATTTTGATAATCAGCCCAGAAAACAAGCTGAAAAGTTCGACTGGTCGAAAGTTGGCCCCCAGTACCTCAACGCTTTTAAAGGGGTGGTTGAGGATTCAAAAATCTCCTTTAGGCGCTATCCTCTCTATCGGCGCATGGGGCATAGAGCGACAGGTACGCGTAGATGAAGGAAGAAGTAGTCGAAAATACGAGGGAGAAAGTGTCTGCTGTTGTCATTACCTTGAATGAGGAATCCAACTTGCCTAAGTGCTTGGACTCAATTCAATGGATGGATGAAATTGTAGTAGTTGATGCGGGAAGCCAGGATGACACCTGCAACTTGGCCAAGAGGTATACCGAGAAGGTCTTTCAAAAGAACTTTGTGGATTATGCTTCCCAAAAAAACTATGGCGTATTTCGGGCATCTAACGACTGGATTTTTTCTATTGACGCCGATGAGGTAATGCCGCTCCAGTTGAAAGCTGAGGTTGAAAATATCTTATCCCAAGAAACCAAAGAACAAATGTTTGCTGTGCCTCGTCAGAATATTTTTTTTGGTCATCATCTCAAATACGTCCTAGGCAGAGACGAACCGGTTCGCTTGTTCCGGCGCTCTATTGCTCACTTTGAAGGCCCGGTTCATGAAAAGGTGGTCGGCGGCACAGTAGGCAGGCTTAGCGCCCCTCTCCTTCATTATAGCTGCAACAGTTATCGAGAATGGGTTCAGAAACATCGGAGGTATGTCCGTATCGATGCGCGAAGGCAGTTCAAACAGGGACGCTGTTTTTCATGGATACGACTTTGCCTTTCTCCATGGCGGACTTTTTTCTATCGCTACGCATTACTGGAGGGGTGGAAAGATGGGTGGGCAGGATTCACCGTTGCCCTGGAGATGTCCTTTTCCATGTTTTTGTTCCAGATTGAACTGCGTCGTCTTGCAAGGCTTACAAAGGTGCCATGCAAATGAATGTGTCTGTCATAATTCCATTTTTGAATGCTTCAAAGCACCTTCCTGATTGTCTTCAGGCATTAGCGCAGCAAACATACAAGAAATATGAACTTATTCTTGTTGACAATGGATCTACGGATAGTTCAAACCTTATTGTCAGAAATTTTATTTCTGCTCACCCAGAGATGCGAATACTCCTTCTTGAAGAAAACACCCCTGGAGCTTCGGCAGCCAGAAATTTAGGGGCCAGTGCTGCGAACGGGAAATGGCTGATATTTACAGACGCAGACTGTATACCTGATCCGAATTGGTTGCTTGATTTAACAAGGGAGATGGAGGGAGACAAAAAGATAGGGGCACTCGCTGGTTGTATCCGTCCCGTCCCGTCTGAAAAAGTAGTGGCAAAATTCTTGGGGTTATTCACCCTGCCTTCTAACAATGAAGAGTCCCTCCACTGTCATTTCAGGCTTGTTGAAGGAGGTTTCCCCACTGCCAACATGGCTGTTCGTCGAGATCTCTTCAATCGCATTGGGGGTTTCGACGATTCTATTCCTATCTACGGTGAAGATTACGATCTGTGTGCAAAGATCTATGATAGAGGATACTGCATCAAAACATTAACAAATGCAGTCGTGCTGCACAATCATCGCTCAGATATTAGAGGCCTAATCAGGCAGTCATACTCTTTTGGCAAGGCACATGCACTCTGCTTGCATAGGTGCGTGCCTGGCGCCATTGTGTGCCAGGTTCCTATGATTAATTTTGTGAGAATAAGTGCGGGGGCTCGGTTATGGCTTGACTGCAACCAGGCTGACAAGAAAATGCTGGTCACTATCCTGGCTGGAGTGCTCTGGACACCTCTTTTCACTTTGGCTTTCGCATACTTCGTATATCTTTCTGTTAGAATTTTTCGTAGAGCTCAGCAGGTTGGGACTCATGTTGGAAGTCTGGAGTCTACTCTACACGCAGGACTAATGTTGCTCAAGTCGGCCTCAATGACATTAGGGCGAGTTTTTGGTTCAATACGGTATCGAGTCTTCTGTATATGAATTACTGGGGTTCAACATAACTTTTCAAACAATAAATCACCACGCTGAATGATCGAAAAACGTGCACATAGCTGAAAAACAAAAGTATTTCATATCCATTTTAATTTGCTCCAGGGACCGCCGTCGCGAATTAGAGAGGCTTGTGGCTAAATTGCAAAATATGGACAGCGCTTATAATTATGAAATCGTCGTTGTTGAGGAGACGGATCAGCCTGTGCCGCTCAAAGATGTTATTTATGTCCCACACCCTGTTGCGAACAGGGGTATACCTTATGCCCGGAATCTGGCACTGTCTCATGCTAAGGGTGATATCATCGTATTTCTCGATGACGATTGCATAATACATGACCGGTGGCTGGACAACTTATTAGCCCCATTTCAAGATAAGACTGTGGTAGGAGTCCAAGGTGGAGTCAGTGTACCGGAGGGGTCAAGGGCCATTGGCTGGGCAGAATCGATTCTCGGCTTTCCCGGTGGAGGCATCCGGAGGGTTCTTGAGGCAAAAGGTAGGGTTCAAGAAACAAGGGAAATCTCAACTTTGAATTGTGCATATAGACGATGGGCGATTGAGCGTGTGGGCGGATTTGAAAAACGCCTGAGATTAACAGGTGAGGATTATGTTTTGGCAAAACAAGTATGCACACTTGGGCGATGTCTGTTTGTGCCTAACGCAATGGTTAGCCATGAGGCCAGGAGCAGTCTGAAGAAAATATGGCAGTGGTTTGTTAGAAGAGGGCGAGCAGAAGTTGATGTCATTAGCACTAAGGCACAAGGGGACCTTACATTGTGGACACTCGCACGAGGGTCTATTATTTTCAAGTGTTGCGCTCTGGTCTTCTTAGGAATAGTCTCTAGATTCTTAGTGACATTGCTACTAGCTGGCGCCCTTCTTTTCGCCATGCTTCAGTATATGCGTTATTTCAAGGCCTGGAACCGAAGTCCAGCCCCATTTTTAGCTTTTCTGCTATTGCCATTTGTAAAGATCCTTATGGATGTAGCGGTTGACTGGGGACGAATAAGAGGTTTAGTTCTTGACTGAGACCTTTCTTGCCATATCCAATCACGGCAGCATGATCGGAGGAGGCGAACATGCTTTTCTAGATCTTCTTGGTCACCTTCCCACTTCTTGGAAGCCTTGGGCTATTGTCCCAAAGGGGGGGGAACTCTTCAAGCGCCTCTCTACAAACCATGTGCCTGCACTGATTATCCCTTTGCCTTCCATAAGACCATGGACCATCGTGTCAATGATCACCAGCCTCAGGACACTCCTGGATGCCGGCCAGAGGGCCAAGAGCAGTTTCGTCTATGCCAACGGCTCCAGAGCCGCTTTTTACGCCGGAATAGCGGGTAGAATCTTGCAGATCCCTGTGATTTGGCATTGCCGAATCGCAGAGCCCGATAGGTATCTGGACCCTATACTCACCAGGCTCAGCAGCTCCATCGTCGTCAATAGTAGAGCCACAGCAAGGCGTTTCAAAAGCAAGACATCAAAAAAGGTCAAGCCTGTTTATAATGGCGTGAACATCGAGTGGCTCAAAGAGGAAGATATTAAAAGGCCTCGTGAAATACAAAAGGGCTGGAAGGCGATCCTGGTAATAGCCAGGGTCTCAAGACGGAAACGCCATGACATCGCCCTAATAGCGTTTGAAAAAGTGGCCACGGCAGAACCTAACGCCCACTTATTCTTCTTGGGTAGGAAAGATCCACGCGATAAAACATGGTGGGATGAGTTGCAGGGACGCACTTTTCGGTCTCCCTTTTCTGAACGGATTCACTGGATAGGCGAGGTGGAGGATGTGAGGCCCTGGCTTCAGTCCGCCTTTTTGCTTCTATCAGCATCGGAAAACGAGTCCTTCGGCAGGGTCCTAATCGAGGCAATGGCATGCGCAGTTCCCGTCATTGCAGCCAGGAGTGGTGGGGTCCCTGAGGTTGTGCGGGATGGTCAAGACGGCTTACTGGTTACCCCTGGTAGACCTGACGAGATGGCCGAAGCCATACTTAAATTGCTAAGAAATAAGCCTTTGCGACAGAAACTCGTTGAATCGGGGAACGAGAGGGCCAAGTTGTTTAGCCTTGATGCTCATGTAAAGAAGATGGTGGAGGTCTTTGAAGAAACTATTAAGAGATGAATTCTAATGCAAAAGAGAAAAAATTGCGTATCCTGGTTGATGCTCGTGAATTTGTCCCTGATCGCTTTACGGGCATAGGTAGGGTATTAAAAGGCCTCACATATGCTTTAGCCAATAATGAGGCAGCGGAAGCCGTAGCTCTCGCAGCCTATGATAAAGATCTAATACCTGCCGAGATAAGAAACAGCGAAAAGGTCATTGTTGAAGAAATTTCGAGGTCATTTTTGCTATCTGAAAAGCGGTTGTCCAGCCTCACCAGGAAAGGCTTTGATGTTTTCATAAGTCCTTATCCCAAGCTTCCTCTGTTCGGTTGCCATTGCAAATCTATTCATATTATTCACGATATTCTCGATTTGACACATCCTGCTTACAGGAGGCGATTCAAGGTCCTCTTTGATGAATACCGACTGAAAAGGGCGTTGAGGAAGGCTGACCTCACCTGGTATGATTCTACATGGAGCTTGAAAGAAACAAAAAAATATGCCGGTTTTGCCGGCAAAAACCCTAGAGTCAGATACCCGGGCATTGACGAGAAGTTTAGGCCTGAAAAATCCGACAACGAAAACCGCGTACTGGAAAAATATAATCTTGACCCGGGCTATATCCTGGTTGTTGGAAATGGTTTGCCCCACAAAAATTTGGGAGTCCTCTTGAGTATCGCTAAGGAGCTAGAAAGGCGCCTGGTTTTCATGGGGGTTCCTCCTGATAATCAAGGTTACTGGATGAAGAAGTTTCCACAAGCCAGTGCAGTATGGATTAAGCATGCAGCAGAGGAAGAATTACCTCCTTTGATGCAAGCTGCTTTCTGTCTTGCACAACCCTCTACTGCAGAGGGATATGGTTATCCCCCTTTGGAAGCGATGGCGTGTGGTACCCCTGCTGTTGTAAGTAATATTCCTGTATTGGTAGAGACCACAGGGGGCAATGCCCTCAGCGCCCCACCAGACGACCTGAGTGCCTGGTTGAATAGTTTTCGTAAGCTTGAAGATAATTCCACTTACAGTCTTTTGGTTGAAAAGGGGCTAAAGTGGGTAGAGCCATTGCAGGGGGACAGAGCCTGGGAAGGATACCTCTCCGATATTAAAGAACTACTTGAAAGGAACTAATGTGAAAAAAGCGCTTATCACGGGAATAACAGGTCAGGATGGAAGTTACCTCTCGGAACTATTGCTGGAGAAAGGCTACGAAGTTCATGGTGTAGTTAGAAGAGTTGCGCTTGAGCAACCCCTGGCTCGAATGTGGCGTATTCGGCACATCCTGGACAAAATTCATATACACAGCGCATCAATGGAAAGTTATGCATCCATATTTGATATTGTCTCTGATGTAAAGCCTGATGAGTGCTACCACCTCGCTGCCCAAAGCTTCGTTTCCTATTCCTTTGAAGACGAATTCTCTACAATAAATACTAACCTGAACGGCACACATTATGTTCTATCAGCCATAAAAAGACAGGCTCCAAAATGCCGTTTTTACTTTGCAGCCTCGAGCGAGATGTTCGGCAACGTAAAAGAGAGCCCTCAGAATGAGAGCACGCCTTTTCATCCCCGCTCGCCCTACGGCATTTCAAAGATGGCTGGCTTTGAGCTAACAAGGAACTACAGGGAAGCATATGCCCTGTTTGCTCTTTCCGGTATTCTATTCAACCATGAATCGCCGCGCAGGGGTGCGGAATTTGTAACAAGAAAAATTACATCTGCTGCCGCAAGAATAAAGCTCGGGCTGGACAAGGAGATCCGCCTGGGCAACCTGGAAGCAAGAAGAGACTGGGGGCATTCCAAAGATTATGTTAGGGCCATGTGGCTCATGTTGCAGCATCAAGAGCCGGAAGACTTTGTCATTGCCACCGGGAAGTCCCACTCAGTAAGAGATTTTCTTGAAACCGCATTCTCATGTGTAGGTTTGGATTATCATGACTATTTGGTCATAGATAAGGATCTTTACCGCCCTTCAGAAGTGAATGTTCTTCAGGGGGACGCTTCAAAAGCTCGGAGAAAACTGGGCTGGGAGCCAACAGTTTCATTTGAAGACTTGGTTAAAGAGATGGTGGAAAGTGACCTTAAATGGTATTCCAGGTCACCAGCCCGCTAGCATGGTTTGAAAGCTTGAGAAAGTTTGAACCTTGTAACTACCTTGGTTCGGAGCCTCTCAACTAATGAAAAAGGAGCGGGCATGCATTTTGGTGGTGTTGATTGCGGGCATTGGGGACCTTGTGCTTGCTTCTAAGAGCTTGCGGGCGCTCAGAAATGGTTTTCCGGAAGCTAATATCCATCTCCTGACCAGCTCAGCCGCTTTCCCAATAGCAAAAAACTACACCTACATCGATAAAGTGTGGGCTTTCCCGATCAGGGAATTACGCAAAAGTAGATACAAAATCCTTCAAGTTCTTCGATTGATCAAGCAGCTAAGGAAATATCGCTTCAGCACCATCATAAACCTTTATAGAGTTACCTCCGTGTGGGGTGCTCTCAAAATGGGCCTCCTCTTCCTTCTGCTTAAAGGAAAGAAAAAAGTTGGACATGGATACAAGGGCTTCGGGCTTTTCCTCAGCGATAAGGCTGATGAGCATATTTTTCAAGGCAGACATTTTGCGGATGCCATGGAAGAAATCGCCCAACTGGCTGGCGGTATTCCTGACAGTAATGGAATTGAAGTATTTTGGGGCAAAGGAGCTGAGGAAAAGTGTAGGCAATTATTTTCAAACACTGGCAGAAGCGAAAAAATAATCCTGGGAGTAAACCCGGGCGGCGATAGAATGAGCAGGAGGTGGAATCCAGACTATTATGCCACTGTCGCCAATCGTCTTAAGAAACGTTTTCATGCTAAAATAGTGCTTTTAGGTGGACCTAGTGAGGACAAAATTGCTCCGCAGATTCAGGGTAAAATAGATGGCGAGGTCCTGAATCTTGCCGGTCAATTAACCCTTAATGAGTTGGTGTATGTCATCAGCCAGTGTGACCTATTGCTAACCAATGACAGCGGCCCAATGCATATTGCAGCCGCGCTCAAAATACCATTAGTGGCCATATTCGGTCCGGAGAGTCCGGTGCTTTTTGGACCTCATACCTCAGAGGACCTTTACAGAATCGTATTTAAAGAAGTCGACTGCAGGCCATGTACAAAAAGGAAATGCAGTGAGCCTAAATGCCTTGACCTGGTAACACCTCAGGAAGTTTTTGAGAAGTGCGTCGAAATCATCGAAAGCAGGGGTTTAGGAATGAGACGAAAGAATCGCAAACCTTCTAAATAAGCGCTGGACTTATTACTGAGCGCTCGTTTGGTATTCTATTTTGATGCATCTTCGGCGGCCAGCTTTTCCAGAATCTCCCTGTTCCTTTGAAAACGCTTCGCGTCTGCTCTAAGATTTCTCTTATTAGGGCTTTTTTTCCATTTTCGAATTTGTCTTATTTTCTTTGTTTTTGAAGCCATATGAACTTCTCCCCTGTCTATCTTAGCAGTACTGGAAACTGCTATTTAATCACCAACGACACTAATGTCAAGATAGAACCCACCTCCCCTTGAATCCCTATTGTTATTTCCTGAGTCTTGTTCTCCACAGGTAAAGAGCAATACCTGTCGCCATTGCGGCATTAAGGGATTCAACACCCGGTTCCATCGGGATTCTGACCGCCGGGACACCTTTTAACCCAGCAGGGTGCCCTGGACCCTCAAGGCCTGGCAAGAGGCCGAATGAAGAAGGAAACCGGTACCTGTTTATGTTCTTGCCCTTGGGCGATAGCTGAACGAGGGCTATACCTGATCTATAAAGATCATTGATTGATGGGCCCTTAAGGAGCTTCACTCTGAAAAGCGTGCTTCCTGCAGCCCTTGTTGATTTAGGGTGATAAGGGTGTGCCGCTTCTTTTAGAATAACAATTCCTGAAACGCCAAATGCTGCTCCAGACCTGATTGCAGCCCCAACATTTCCCGGTTCCTGGAAAGGTATAAATAATGTACACCCTTGCACACGGCGTCTGGAATTCCATGCAGGTAAAGGACCGACTTTGACGCAAAGAATGGGTTGCCTTGTGCCATAGGCATCTATCTTGTCAAAGAGCGAAGAGCTAAAGCAGTATGTCCAAATATTATGCTGAAAAGAGAGCTCAGGCAACTCATGATCTTCTCGAAGGAGTACTCCCTCGCATCGCTCCGGGAAGTCCCTCAAGACCTCCTTCACCTGTTTCGGACCTGAGATAAGCGCTAGCCCATACTTCCTAATTCCCTGAGAGGTCAAGAGCCGCAAGAACTTCTTGAAGCTTGGATTCTGGAGACTTCGGATTTGCTTGGATCTCACGCGAGCACCATCCTGAGTAAGATAGAAAATCTACCACAAAAAATCCATCCCTTGAAAAGGAAGGACGGAAATTGAATTGTGAGCCAGAAAGCAATATCAGCCTGAAGGACGGTGCCCGACCTGAGCTCCTTTTTCCTTGGCCCTTTGTTTAAGCCTCTTTGCCCTTCTACGCCGCCTGCGCTCTAATTCTCTTCGCCGCTCAATCTTCTTGTGTCTTGACATAAAAACCCAGTCCTTCCATTACATTTGTTTTAGCTCTTATTTCAGATCCATTAGGTACGATACACTGACCATTAAGGCAAAAGCCTCCGGTGATTGCAGTTTTCCCACAGGCTCCCAGCGAAGCTGCACATCATTCAGCTAAAATAAATCAGGCCATATTTGATTGGGCAAAAGTGCGCCTCCAATATTTGCTGCCAAGGTGTATCTAATAGCCAATCTAGCTTACTTAGTCAATTTGAAATATGATCCAATTAGGCACCGGGTATGCCCATGCTGCTAGGGGAGCACCCTAAATCCACTGTCAACTTTTGGTTTGTCTAGCGAAACCGAATGATTTGGGGGTATCCCCCTCACCTGCAAGCATCAGATGCAAGGCTTGCGAAATCCCGAGAGGTGAGGCGTACATTCACGTGCACCGCATGGACAAAGGATGAGCGTAACGCAGCCCTTGGGCTATGCTCAGGGCCGTGAGCCTGTCGAAGGGCAGACGGTGTTTGATAGTGAATCGGAGAGCAAAGGCAGAGGGGGTTGACCTCCAAAAACACTTGCCATATAGTGCCCCTTAAAAACCGGAAGCGAGCTGTTTGGGATTCTTCCAAAAATCCCCCTCGTTTAGATATTTTTAAAAACAAGCCAGTGGATTTCTCAATTCAACTTGAACAGGTGATGCCATGGAAAAACAAACAGAAGAAGATTTAGGCCTGGTTGATTTCAATCCGCAAAAGGACCAGATTCTTGATCTGTGGTATAAAGATAGCATTGAATTCGGGCACGGACTCGCCCTTACCATAAAAATCAAGAATGTTCTCTACCATGAGCGCTCTAAGTACCAGGAGATAACCATCCTTGAGACCGAAAAACTGGGCAGAATGCTTGTTATTGACGGAATAACCATGCTTACGGAATATGACGAGTTTGCCTATCACGAAATGATAGCCCACGTTCCGCTTCTCGTGCATCCAAATCCGTCAAAGGTTCTTGTTATCGGGGGCGGTGACGGCGGTGCGGTGCGCGAGATTTTGAAGCACCCCGAAGTCAAAGAGGTACATCTTTGCGAGATCGACAAAGAGGTTGTCCGGGCATCAAAGAAATACTTTCCCTCTCTTGCCTCTTCGCTGGATGATCCAAGGGTAACAATATTCTATGAAGATGGTGCACGATTTGTGGCCGATAACCCCTCTTCTTATGATGCTCTGATCGTAGATTCAACAGACCCACTGGGTCCGGGGCAAATCCTGTTTCAGAGGGAATTCTATGAAAACATGAAAAAAGCGCTTCGCGATGAAGGGATTGCGGTTACCCAGTGTGAATCAATCTATCTCCACCAGCAAGTTATCAAGGGCGTGTTCTCTTTTGCTCAGAGCATTTTCGCCAAGCTGGCGTATTACTACACCATGGTACCCACCTACCCGAGCGGCTTGATCGGTTTTTTCTTCTGTTCTCTCAAGAACGATCCCATCAAAGATCTTGATGAGGCAAGGGCGGCCAACCTTAAAGGCCTCAAATACTATTCCCCGCAAATCCACCGATCTTCTTTTACGCTGCCCCGTTTTGCCTCCGAGTTTTTCCGCTAACCCAAGTTTGTCAATCCCGGGGCCCTAAATGGGGGATTTCTTCAATTTTGCTTATCCAAGTGTCCGAAAACATTGGAGTGGGGTGCTTAAAATCCGGTGTAGTGGTAGAA
>JAFDEF010000081.1 GCA_019310485.1 Deltaproteobacteria bacterium
GGCCTTGAGTTTGGGGGCTTTTCTTTTCAGCACCTTCAGAAAAGCTTCAATGTCCTTGCCACTTTTTCCCTCAACAGCATGCAGGATCCGGCCGGTTTCCAGATCCACAAACCTACCTGCCGGCAGGCAGGAATGCTCATATAGGAATGTCCCTTGCGGATACTGAACTCATCAATGCCAAGGTACTTGAGGTTCTTCAACGGTGGCACTTTGTATTTCCTTTGCAGATACTCTTTATGCAGATCCTTGACCGAATCCCAGCCTACAGACAGAACCTTGGCTACCCCGGAGATAGTCATCCAGTGAAGCAGATCTATAGCGAACCTGGCAAATCCCCTTGTATATTTCCTTTTGCCCCTGACAAAAGGAAGCCTTGGCCATCGCAGCGATCCACACTCATCACAACGAATCCGCCAGATCTCCAGAACCAGGAATATCTGGCGGCTACCGATAGGAATCATTCTCAACATTCTCACTTTCGAACCTTTGCGGCGAACAGTTTTCCAGCTCCCACAGACCGGGCAACATTCCACAGCGGAGGTGACTTCTACATGGAATATAAAAGTGCCTTTTTTGTACTCGGTGGAATTATACTTGACTCCTTTCAAACCATAAGCATGATAGAGCAATGAGGTGGACATGGTTGCTTCCTCCTTTGTTTGGGATGCTCAGGAAGATAGCAACCTCCCCACCTATTTTCAATTATCCGTACTCATTAACCGGATGAACCTGAAATAAGAATTATGGCCTTTATTTGAGGAAACTTGAAACATGATCAGCGCAGGAATTGACTGTGGCGCGAAGAAGACCAAAACCGTTATCATGAGAGATGGTAAAATAGCGGGAAAAGGAATCGTGCTGGCTGGATTTGACCTGGACAAGGCAGTCCATGACTCCTACAAAATGGCTTTAAGACAGGCAGGGATCAGATCGGAAGATGTTGAAAGCATTGGGGGCACAGGCGCTGGAAAAGAAGCTGTCAAGAATGCTGATGAACTAGTGAACGAAATAAAGGCAATGGCCAGGGGGGCATTTTATTTTTTCCCGGATGCCAGGACCGTCGTCGACGTGGGGGCTGAAGAAGGAAGGGCTGCCAAGCTGGATGAGAAGGGTAATGCCATTGATTTTGCAATTAACGAAAAATGTGCTGCTGGAGCAGGTACTTTTATAGAGGCAATGGCGAGGGCGCTGGAGACTCCACTTGAAGAGATGGGCCCTCTTGCATTGAAATCGGACAAGCAAATACCTATGAATGCCCAGTGCGTGATTTTTGCCGAGTCAGAGGTAGTTGGTTTGATTCATGCGAAAACTCCGAAGGCTGATATTAGCAGGGCGATCCATGACGCCATGGCCAGCCGCATCGTATCTATGATCCGACGGATAGGCGTCAACAAAGAGGTAGTCATGCTGGGCGGGGTAGCATACAATCCAGCCTTTGTGGAAGCAATAAGGCGCGAACTCGATCTAGAAAGACTCTACGTTCCCGATTATCCTGAATTTGGAATGGCTGTCGGAGCAGCAGTTGTTGCCGCAGAAAAGGCTCAGGGTAGATAGACAGTTGACGTTTGGACTGCAAGAGGCGCTAGGCGAGCAGCGAAAGAGCCAATAGAGGTATTGTTGCAAATAGAAATGAGAGAGGAGAAGAAACAAGAATTCTGGAGATGGAAAGAGTCCAACTGGAAGAATCCGGATATAGAATGGAGGAGTGGGAAATTCATTACTCTGGGCATTGACGTGGGCTCTGTGAGCTCTCAGGCAGTTGTGATGGTAGATGGTCAAATATTTGCTTATTCTAATATGCGCACCGGTTCGGACAGTCCCCACAGCGCGCGAAAAGCACTTGATTTTGTGCTTGAGGCAACCGATATGCCGGAAGACCGCGTTGATTACTGCGTTGGCACTGGCTATGGCAGGGTGAACGTACCCATGGCCGACCGCACAATTACTGAGATTGCCTGCCACGCCAGGGGCGCCAATTTCATCTATGGTCCGGAAGTAAGGACTGTGCTTGACGTTGGAGGTCAGGACATTAAGGCCATACAGTGCGACGAAAAAGGCAGGGTGACAAACTTTCTGATGAACGACAAATGTGCTGCTGGCACAGGTCGGGGAATGGAGGTTTTTGCGGACCTTCTTGGCATTGCCATTGATGAAGTGGGTGAGCGATCGTTTCAGGTGAAGGAAGAGCCCCCGCCAGTATCGAGCACATGCGTGGTTTATGCAAAGTCTGAGGCCCTTGGATTACTAAGGAAAGGATGGAGCAGGGAAAAAGTGCTGGCTGCCTATTGTAGAGCCATGGCAGAAAGAATCTATTCCTTGGTTGAAAGGTTGGGAGTGAAGCCGCAACTTGCTGTTACGGGCGGCCTGGCTAAGAACAGTGGGGTTATTGAGCGTTTGATGTTTATGATTGGTTTGAAACCCATGAACAGCAAGTGGGATGCCCAAATTGCGGGCGCGATTGGCGCAGCCCTTTTTGGCTATGCGCTTTGCCAGAAAGGAAAAGGACGGAAAAAGTAGTTTAAAGCCACTGATGGAGGTTGATAAATGTTAGCCAACTACGGTTATAAGGATGGTTCCGGTGACTACTTTATCACCATCAATACGGATCTTTGTAATGGTTGCGGGGAGTGTGTTGCAGTCTGCCCCGCCAATATCTTTATTGTGGTTGATGAAGATCCCAATGATCCAATGCGGGACGGACCTGTCGCAATAGTTGCTGAGGAAAAAAAGAAAAAACTAAAATATGAATGTAATCCTTGTAAGCCCACTCAAAACAGGCCGCCACTCCCATGTGTAGAAGCCTGCAAAACAGGGGCTATCTCCCATTCCTGGTAATGAGTGAAGAAAGGCAGCCGAGTCAGGCCCCTGTGACTAAGCAAATATGAATGTTGACGGTCCCAGGTTGGAGGGAATTCGGCGTTGACAAGGAGCTGAAGCTTTAGGCGAGCGGTTGAACAGGGGATGCCAAGCTCCTAGATATTAGGAAACAACCACTATAAGCCCAAAAGCAGGGGCACAGCGGCGGGGGCTTGTTTAGGAAACGGGGGGGGTGGTCATGAAGTTCAAAGCCATAATCTGGGAAAAGCGAGATGGTATAGGCCAGATAACTATGAACAGAGCCGATAAAATGAATGCAATGAGCCTTGATATGCTCGATGAGATCGAGGGTGCGCAGGAAAAAGCCATGGAGGATGCCGAAGTCAGAGCGCTCATCGTTACAGGGCAGGGAAGGGCCTATTGTCAGAGCCTGGCTATGCAGACAATGGATGCGAAAGAGGGGCTCCTGGCTATTCGGGAAAAGAGGAAGCCAAACTTCACCGGTCAATAGCGAAAGCGAAAACAGAAATTATGCTGACAAGCAGATACACTCAACCTCTCCCTCAAGTGCCAAAGAACCTGGACCCCTTCTGCTGCCAATGGAAAAGCCGAAATCCTGAGGAGCGAGACGCGCATAGAAGTGTGCCGCGACAAAGAAGGGTAAGAATTGTGCAGCAGATGGGAGTTTTTAGGCAGCCTCCAGGGTTAAAACAAAGGCCTGGAGTAAAGCTCATAATTTTCGCAAAGAAAAGCGCAGGGGAAGAATGAGATTTGCAGAAACAGGAATAAACCACCACCGACAAGGTCGGTGGTGGTTTATAGGAGGAATTTGTAGATGCCGCTTTCACGAAAGATAGCCTATATTGACCTATCCGATGGCAGTATAAGAAAAGCATCTATCCCGGAAAAAATCCGCCGACTTTACCCCGCCCGCAGAAAGCCACGGCTTTAGCCGTGGATGAATGCGGTTAAGGGCGGGCGGGATGTCGTACCACTAAGTCCCGCCGATTGCGAAGCAATTCGGCGAGACTGCCCGTGGGGCTCCACTTTATTACCGGAATGGAGTTCAGCCCCCAAGAGCTGCGTGATATTGGGGAGAGGATCTATACGGTGGAGAGAATGTTCAATTATCGGGAAGCTGGACGAGACAGGAAAGACGATTACCCCCCTGAGCGTTACTTTGCTGAACCGGTTCCTGGAGGCCTGCCGGTAGTAAAAGGTACGAGACTGGATAGGAAGAAGTTTGATAAGATGCTTGATGAATACTACGAGTTTCATGGCTGGGACAAAAACGGTGTCCCCACCCGTGAGGCGCTTTCAAAGCTGGGGCTGGATAAAGAGCCCTCCCATATGCTCTAGCTTTTTTCGGAGGTTGACTTGCTATGCAAAAGGTGCTGCTGATTGATCAGGAAAAGTGCACAGGGTGCAGGTTGTGCGAGGCTGTTTGTTCTGCCGGGCACGAAGGAGCAAGTAACCCGAGTAGAAGTCGAATCCATGTCATAAAGAGGGAATGGCAGGGGTTTATGATGCCCTCTATATGCCTGTGCTGCGCGATGATACGGCGGAATTTTCAGCGCAATTCTGCCTGAATACCGTGCAGCCTGCTGTGATCCTTGTAAAGCTACCGGCTGTAAGGTTTGCCGTAAGAGTCAAGGTGTACTTTTTCGTACTGTAGTTCTTCTTTGCTATGGGGCGGTTTTTGTTCGTCAGGATGGCCCACTCCGATGATCGCCTCTACTTTCAAGTGCTCGGGAATGTTAAGGGTTTCTCGTATATACTGTTCAGCGCTTTTTTTCTCATCGTGCTGCCTTTCCCGGATTTGTATCCAGCAGCTCCCTAACCCCAGGGACTCGGCTGCCAGGTGAACGAATATGGAGGCAATTGAGGCATCCTCAATCCACACACTGCTCTTGCCTGGATCAGCACAGACCACTACCGCCAGGGCGGCATTTCTAACGAATGCTGAACCACTCTGCCTTGACCTCGAGAGCTTTTCCAGCAAAGATTGGTCGGTAACAAAAATAAATTCCCATGGGTTGCTTCCCATGGATGAAGGAGCCCTTAAGGCTGCTTCAACCAGCGTATCAATCTTTTCCTTTTCAATGGGCTTTGGTTGAAATTTCCTGATACTTCTTCTTTTCTGAACGAGAGAAAGAAACATAAAATATCTCCTTGTTTTTTTGAGTAAGCCTAGATTATTCTGAAAAAAAAGTAAACCCCGTTGGAATTTCGCACGGGGTATATTACTATGGGGTCTAATCACTTGCGTGGCCATTAACTGTGTTGCAGAAGCCGGGCATAAGCCGCGCTCGCAAGGAAAAGGGTCCCGTGCCGGGAAATGAAGTATATTTTGAGATTGATGGGGAAGGTGGAAAAATCGGTTCAATGAGGGGAACAGTCGGAAAAAGTTTTCTCATAATTTGGCTGATTGCGCTGCTTTTATGGATCCCGTCGTGTGCGACCAATCCGGTAAGCGGCCAGCCTGAGCTGATGCTTTTGAGCGAAAAAGACGAGATCAGGCTTGGCCGACAAACAGATGCAGAGATAATCAGGCAATATGGCCTCTATGAGGATAAGAAGCTGAGCGCCTACCTCAATGAAATCGGCGACAAAATGGTAAAGCTGTCCCACAGACCCAACCTGGCTTTTCACTTCAGGCTTCTGGATTCATCTGTGGTGAATGCCTTTGCAGTGCCCGGAGGTTACGTATACATAACAAGGGGGATACTGGCAGCTCTGAATAATGAGGCTGAACTGGCTGGCGTAATGGGCCATGAAATCGGACATGTAACTGCCAGGCATTCTGCAGAACAATACACCAGGGCCCAACTCGCACAGCTTGGACTTGGGTTGGGCATGGTATTTTCTGATACGCTCCGTGGTATTTCTGATTTCGCCCAGCTTGGCGTTGGGCTTCTTTTCTTGAAATTCAGCAGGAACAATGAAAGACAGGCAGATGAGCTCGGGGTGGAATATTCCACAAAGGCAGGGTATGACGCCAGGCAGATGGCGGAATTCTTCAAAACCCTGGAGCGGATGAATCCCGGTCCGGGCAAAAGCGGGCTGCCAAGCTGGTTTGCCACCCACCCCAGCCCTGAAGACAGGGTTATGACTGTCAGGGCTGAGGCAAGGGAATTGCAGGAAGCCCTGGGTGTCAGAAACTTGAAAATAGGCAGAAACGAATACCTCAGACATATTGACGGGCTTGTATTTGGCGAGGACCCACGCCAGGGCTATGAAAAGGATAACGTCTTTTACCATCCTGTCTTGAGGTTCCAGTTTCCGGTGCCGCCGGGATGGAAGCTAGTTAACACTGCTTCGCAGGTGCGAATAATTAATAAAAAAAGGAATGCTTTGATACTGTTTTCCCTTGCTACAGGAAATACCCCCAGGGATGCTGCCGACACCTTTGTTGAAAAAACAAGGGCCCTGGTTTTGAGAACCGCTGAGACCCGCATTAACAACCTGCCTGCCTACTACATAGTCTCTGATATCCGCACGCAAAATGGTATTCTTCGTGTGCTTTCCTACTTCATAAAGAAAGGAAAACACATCTTCGTTTTTCACGGCGCCGCTTTTCCAAGCCTTTTCGGAAAATACAGGCCGACTTTTGAAGTTACCATCAGGGGGTTTAAGAACCTTTCTGACCCGAAAAAGATCAACGTGAAACCACGCCGGATTCGAATTCGCAAAGTCAGGCTTACGGGCACAGTGAAAGAGACTCTTATCTCACTAGGGGTGCCCCGGAGAGAGCTGAAACGTATAGCCCTCCTTAATGGAAAAACATTGGACGAGAAACTCCAGGCAAATACGTTACTGAAAGTTGTACAGAAATGAGCAAAACGCAAGTGTGCGCCTACACCCTGTTGGGACGCCAATGGTGAGAGAGGGAAAGCCAGCTGCTGGTTAATAGTTCGTTGAAGATTCCCGCCAAGCGTTGAGAAGGTCTGAGCCCCGCTCCTTTTTGGAGGCTTGTATGAGCGATGCGGAAAAACCGATTTTTCTCAATATCGGAAAAACGAAGGATGCTCTGAGCGATTTCGCATTCTACAGGTTTATCATAGACAGTCTGCCCGCTGCTGTTCTTACCGTGAATTCAAAATTCGAAATCACGAGCTTCAACCCGTGGGCTGAGCAGGTGACAGGATATAGTGCAGAGGAAGCGCTGGGACACTATTGTGGGGATATTTTGCAAGGGGGAATGTGCAAACTCCACTGCCCGCTCAAAACGGCCATTGACAGGCAACACCCGATAGTGAGAGCAGAAACCACTATCCGGAGGAAGGACGGGGAGAGAATACCGGTTAGAATGAATACTGCCGCTATGCTGGACAGCGACGGCACCCTTATTGGGGCAGTGGAAGCCTTTCAAGATATCTCTGATCTGAAGGCAATGGAGCGCGAAAAGGACAATATCATTTCCATGTTTGCCCATGACATGAAATCTTCCTTAACCATTATAGGGGGATTTGCGCTTCGTTTGGAAAAAAAAGCTGGAAAGCTGAACACAGACAGGGCCGCGCAATACTTGGGGATAATTCGTAAAGAGGCAGAGAAATTGGATTTTCTCGTGAACGATTTTCTCGAATTTGCCCGCTTGCAGACCGGGAAATTGAAATTGAACCTCCAGCCTACTTCCCTTGATACGGAACTCCAGGAACTCTTCAATGCCTACCAGCCAAGGGTAGCACAATCCGGTATAAGGCTGGAGCTTCACAAGGAGAAGCCTCTCCCGGTAATAAAGGCTGATCCCAATCGGCTCAGAAGGGCATTTGCAAACCTGCTGGATAATGCATTCAAGTTTTCGAAAAGAGGATCAATTATCACGGTATCGACGGATGACACTCCCAAAGAAGTGTTGGTCACCGTGGAAGATCAAGGGCAGGGCATAGATCCGGAAGATCTTCCCTTTATCTTTGAAATTTTCCGCCGGGGCAAGAGTGCGGGCAAGAAGCAGGGATCGGGAATAGGGCTTGCAGCGGTTAAAGCCATAGTGGAAGGCCACGGAGGACGAGTAAGGGCCAGGAGCCATGTCGGTAAAGGATCTGTATTTACAGTAGTACTGCCAAAGTCGAAGCCATAGGATTAAGGGGGAACTTGCTTGACATCTCATTCAGACTGTGGGGCAAAGTAAGCGGTAAAGGCGAAGAAGCGTTATTGAAGCTCGAGGCTGCTGACTTGATCTTTGTTTTCCTGTAGGTATGTACAAACGCTTGATCAAATGCTGAAAAGACTGAAAGCTCTTTTCTTACTTATAAAAACCGAGGAGATAAACTTTAAATAAAGGTATCCTTATGCCACAGAGGGGAGGTGGCTAAGAACGGTAGCTCTGCTTCAAGACATGCAAGAATTTACACACGGTAAGATACCGATCTAGGATGGAGGACAGGAGAGAAGACTAACACATTCAGGCCGGGCGCCTTATGGAAAGGGCTTTTCCTGGCAACTGTGCTGGTAATGGTGCTCATTTGCGGAGCATCAGGCTTTGAAGTGAATGAAGACGGCCAGACACTCATTCAGGCAGCCAGGCAGGCTTATACGAATGATATGCGGGATCGTCCCGTGGTAACTGACCCTGATATAATAAACTACGTGGAAAGAATTGCTAAGAGCCTGGTACCTAAAGGAAAAAACCCGCCGCCGGGAGTAGAACTCAAAGTGACAATCCTGGATTCCCCCAGGCCTGAACTTTATTCCTACGTAGACGGGCATGTGATTATCACAACAGGGATGATATATGCCATGGATAACGAGGCGCAGCTTGCAGGGCTGTTATCTCATGAAATAGCTCAGGTTGTGGAAGGCTACTACATCAACATGTACCAGGAGATTAAAGCAGCAGAAAGGCGAGAACGTCACAAGGCAGCAGCAAGCGCATTGCTTGGGGCGCTCCTTGATGTTGGCGTCGACTATGCCGTTGAAGTAGAAGACATAAACCAGACAGAGCGTTTCTTCTCCGGAGAGGCCACCTATGAAGAAACCCTGAAAAGAATGGCAGCTGCTCATGCTGCTCAGAGCGCGTACTATGGCATTAAGGACGTAGTGGACAGCATCCCTGCCAAGGACAGCGACGGTAAATGGATAGATCCCCGCCTTCGCTTTCAGGCGGTTGCGGACGCACAGGGAATGGTATACCTGGCACTTGCGGGTCATGACGCATCAGAGGCAGCCAAGGGATGGAGAAATGCACACAAGATCTCTAACGAGCTGGCTCGCGAGAGAGAGAAACTCATGGGACCATGGGCGGAAGAATTGCGTGCCACCCAGAGCCTAATGGAACTCAATCTAAGCCGCCTGCGTCAATCTATGGGCGCGGTTGGTCTGGTGCAGACAGTTAGTGATGCCCCTGCTGTAAGGTCTGATTTTGTTGCAAAGCTGACAAATTTGAAAGAGGTGCAGGAGGCTCAGAAAATTCATGGCCGAAAAAAGGGCCGATCTGCATACCAGTCATTCATCCAGAAAAACATGCTGCCAAAGGCAAAGCGGGCACTGGAAGAGGAGGATTATCCCAAGGCTTATGCCGCTTACCAGGTTCTTTATAAAAAAGGTGTTCGAAGCGCACCAATTGTTTATGGCCTGGCCAAAAGCAAGCTGGGAGACTTTGCTTTCGGTGCAAGTGAAGGAGAGAAAAGGGAATCGGAAAAGCTGTACAAACAGGCTTTGAAGCTGGACCCCGGATATGCCCCCGCTTACAAGGGGCTTGGGGAACTGTACGAGGACTGGGAGCGCTACGATGATGCTGCGAGGGCCTATCGAAATTATCTCAAGATTGCACCCAAGTCTGCAGATCGAAGACGGGTGGAACGCAAGATAAAAGTACTGGAAAGAAAGGCGAAACGATGAAAAGAGTGGTTCAGTTTTTGGTTTTGATTTCGGCCTTTGCACTTTACAGTAACTATGCACTGGCAGGATCCTGGAAGCTTCACTACAAGCTAAAGCCCGGACAGGTGTGGATTGCCACGCTCCATTCTCAAAGTGAAACCGCCTTTATGGGTAAAAAGAATATAACCCGGACCAAGACCCTCATTGAGTACAAAGTTTGCCCTGGTCCGAAGAAAGGGTGGGTGTCGCTTAAAGCGAGAATAAAGTCCCAGTCTGGTCCTTCGGGTCAGAGTGGCGGTCAGATGGACCTTTCAAGGCTTCGCTTTACAGCAGACATGCACCGGAGCGGCGAAATTCGCAATATTCAATATTCGGGGAATCCTTTTCCGGGGATGCAGGCCAACACGAAGGGAATGCCTGCTGGGATGGCTGCAATGTATGAGCAGTCCTCCAGGATGGTTGCAGAGGCATGGAAAAATGCTGTGTTCTGGTTTCCTGAATTGCCTGAAGATTCACTGGAGATAGGCGATGAATTTGATGTAACAAGGAAGATGGGTGCTGGTGGCAGGACAGGCGGAATGCAAATGCAATCTGTTTCAAAACAATTATTTACCCTTGAAGATGTGAGCGAGGGACTGGCATATTTTACGATCCGGGAACGCACTATAACCAGGACAGGGAGCCCAATGGGCGGTAAATCGGATACAAAAACTGCAGGAAAGGCAAAGGCTGTTTTTGATCTGCACGAGGGGATGTGGGCTGAGCTCGCCATGAAAAGCAGGTCACGAGTCCAACTCGGTAATATGCCGGGAATGAGCGGTGGGGGAAGTCATGATGTCCTGCAGGTCAGTAAGTATACTGTGGAGAGAAAAAAATAGAACTCCGCACTGAGAGAATTTTTTAGTCACAGTTTTTGTTGAGATTGATGTTTTTTCTGTCTATTTTTTTCTTGAAATATGCAAGTAGTTGTATAAACTGTTCCCGCGCTGGGAATCAAACGTTCACATTCAGGAGAAAGGAGAGGGTATTATGAACAAAGGTGATTTAGTCAATGAAGTGGCAAAGGTAGTCGGCACAAAGAAAGAAGCGCAGGCGGCAGTGGATACGATTTTTTCAGCCATCACAAAAGCACTAAAGAAAAAGGATACAGTCACATTGGTGGGGTTCGGAACGTTCAAAGTAAGTAAGAGAAAGGCAAGAAAGGGAAGAAATCCACAGACAGGCGAAGAAATCAAGATTAAGGCAAAAAACGTTCCAAAGTTCCTGGCAGGGAAGGCACTTAAGGATGCTGTAAGCTGATTCGACAACAAGGCTTTGCGTCTGAACCCCCAATTGGCATAAGCCTGATTGGGGGTTTTTTCTTGGGCAGTTTCTTAGATTTTCGGTCCTTCACAGTTTTCCGTGGGTGAATCTATATATTGTGGTTAATTTTACTCCTGTGTTGTAGTATCGCATTGGCCAATTCTTTCGAAGGAGGATGCCAATGCGAGATACGGA
>JAFDEF010000082.1 GCA_019310485.1 Deltaproteobacteria bacterium
CAAACTCACTGTCCTGGCTTGAAGGCGTTAACCTCAAGCTCAAATTTAGATGATTCGTTGACCTTAAAAATCTTATATTCCTGTGACGGTTAAATTAGCGCGAAAATCGGTGGTACTTAATAATTTGACGGATGCGGGGGGTCAAGGCAAAAATCGCAGCTTAAACGCCCCGGGATTCCTTCGACGCTGACCTTGGGAATACCTACAGGGCTTACTCCTGGATCTTACGGTTGATCGCTTCAGCTGCTTCCTTTGTGTATTTGGCAAAGGCTTCCATCTTTTTTTCGTCCAGGCTCGCCTTGAACCCCACAGCCCAAATGGCTGATCTCAGATGGCTCCATCCCCTGATCGGAGCGGCTACAGCCCACACACCGAGAATATATTCCTCATCGTCCGTGGCATAACCCCTGGCTCTTGCTGCCCTGATTTCTTCAAGATACTTAGCTGGATCTGTGACCGAATTCTTGGTATAGCTTACCAAGCCTCTTGACTTGATCAGTCTTATGGCTTGTTCTTCCTCCATTTCTGCCAGAAAGACTTTCCCCACTGCCCCTGCCAAAACAGGGATTGTGGTTCCTATGGGGGAGGTGATTTTTAAATCATTTTTTGATTCAACTATATCAACGACCGTGACGTGATCCCAGTTTAAAACACCCAGAAAAACCGATGCTTGCGTTTTCTCCATCAACCATTCCATAACAGGCCTGGCTACATTCTTGAAATCCGCTTGGGAGTATGCTCTCCTGCCCAGCTCAAAAAGGGTGACCCCAAGGGTATACTTTTTTGTGCTGGGATCTCTTTTAATCACCCCAAGGTCCTTAAGAGCGGAAGTCATGCCATGCACGGTGCTTTTAGCCATTTTCAAATCCCTGGCGATTTCGCTCACTCCCACGCCTCCCCTGGAGGAGCCTATCAACTTCAGGATCTCAAAGGCCTTTCTAACTGATGGAGCAAAATATCCCTTACTCATTGTTCACCATATTGAACTCTTCGAAAATCTACAAGACCCTGCTTTATTTGTCAAGGAGCGCGGGAGCTCTCTGGCGAAGCACCCGGTGGCTTTCCCCTTAGACGAGTCAGCGTTCACGTGAGTACAGGGCTACATATCCCTGCCCCTTGGCTAGAGGGTCAGTATGCCCCGATGATTAGTAACGCACTCTCAATTCAGGCCATTTCAGAAAAACACTTCTTTCTGTTGGCGCAGGCTGCTCGATATCCTGTAAGAGGGCGCTTTTCTCTTGACAACGGAAATAAACAGGATAATGATAATGTCCTGCGTTGTTCACAATAATGAACCCCGATAGATGATGCTCGGACATCCCCAAGATTTTCTCTAAAACCTGCGGATTGGAAGCGGAGACTGGGTGATATGGATTTTGAGACTTTCGTAGAAGGCCCATTATTGTGGGCGGTCTTCCTCGCTCTTCTTGCAGGAGTTGCCTTAAGGATTGTATTTTTTTTCATCAAAACAATTGGCACGCAAAATAGTCCTGGTTCCGCTTCTGGAATTGCACATACACTCCACACTTTCGGCCGGCTCTTCATCCCCTTTCACATGGCAGCGGCCAAGAAACCCTTTTATGCAACGATTCGCTATGTCTTCCATGCGTGTCTTTTCATTGTTCCGATATGGTTTAGCGGCCATGTTGCGCTGTGGTCCGAATCGAGATTCGGATGGGACTGGGTTTCTCTCCCCGATTTATGGTCTGACTGGATGAGCATTATTTTGCTCGGCATAGCCGCTTATCTTTTCATTCGTCGAATAGTCTCTCCTTACATCAATCTGGACAGCCAAAAGTCCGACTATGCCCTGATCATCATTGTTTCCCTTCCCTTTTTGACAGGATATCTCTCCGCGCACGGGACTCTTGATGCTCTCCCTTTTTTTGGAGATAACATGCTAACCATTCATGTTCTTTCCGGTGAAGCAATGATTCTGGTAACAGCGGTTCTTTTCTGCCGAACCAGACTCAATCCGGCGAAATGCACAGGATGTGCATCTTGTGAGTTAAGCTGCCCCACCGCGACTCTTGAAACAAAAGACCAGGGGAACCTGCGCATTTTTAACTACTCTCACTACCAGTGCATTTGCTGTGGAGCATGTGTTAATACGTGTCCGGAGGATGCGGCGGAGCTCCGCCACGAGATTAGCCTAAGAAGGCTCTTTCAAGTTCTCCCTAAGCAAGAGATCAGGTCTGTTGAACTAAAGGCTTGCGAGAGATGTGGCGCTCTTTTTGTTCCTCAACCTCTTTTTGAAAAAATCCACCGCACTTTCAGCGATGATTATCTGAACTTCTGCCCCAATTGCAGGAAAGTCAATATCGGCAATTTTTATCGCACCCTTTCCCGTTCATATACTAATACTAAAGAAGGACAGCACGCGCAGGTGGATAGAGCGAACGCATCAGGCTGAGATGATTGCATTTCTTTGCTGTGCGTTTGATTTCCTTGCTTTTTAGCTTAGTGAAACAAAAGCGCCATTGGTTTAATTGCTAAACATAATTCTGCTTTCAATGTGGAGCCTGGATAACTTAATATCAGAGGGTTGGGGGACAAGAAAAAGCCTGAAAAAAGACGCTCCCCCAGGTGATACACCTGCCTGGAGGCCATTTGGCTCCAATATGCACGTGAGCTGACGGGCATGTCGGAGAAAAAGAGGTCGCATCCTCTGTTCGGTATAATGAACAAACCGGGGCCGTTGTTTTTCTTTTTTCGAGGGGATTTTTTGCCTCTATCCGCCTTCACAGCAAGAGTAAGAGGATTGTCAGCGAAAGATTTTCTCTTGACAAGCAGAACTTTTGTGCTATTATTCCTTATCTTCGTTCATAATAATGAACCAAAAATTTCCGGCAAAAAATTTTTATTTCGAATTTTACTGACCACGGCGAACTTTTGAGAAGCTGTCAACGCGGAACATTACTTGTTTTTCAAAGGATGGATGGAATAAAATACCATTTTAGTGCCCCTCTATGAGATATTAAGTACCAAGCCAAAATCCCCTTTAAGGGAATAGAAAGGAGAACGCTATGGCAATGGAAAAGGAAGGTCTTTCAACAGCAGAGAGTCTTCGAAAAACAAGGACCTATGGCAAGTTTCGTTGCCACAACCCATCGTGCATGGGAAGATTGCAGCCAAAGGCTGGCGAGAAACAAGTCAAGTGCCCTGTGTGCGGAATGGAATATCGGGTACATTGGATTCGTCCTGATTTTCCTCGAATTCGAGGACCAGTGTGGGATGTTAACAGAAAAATAGCCCAAGAGGCGCTAGCAAAAAAGGAGGGAAAGGAAGATGCCACTAGATAGAAAAATAGGCTACGTTGACCTCTCCACCGGGAATATAGAAATTAAGCCTATTCCGCTTGAAATTCGAAAAAAATTCCTGGGAGGCAGGGGACTTGACGCGTATTTGCTTTACAACCACACCAAGAAAGGGGTTGACCCGCTTGGCCCGGACAATGTGCTGCTCTTTAGCGGAGGAATCCTGACAGCCACCTGTGCCTCGGCAACAGCCAGAACTCATGTGATGGCGAAGTCCCCTCTTACCGGGTTACTGGGTAGCGCCAACATGGGTGGTTTTTTTGCGCCTGAGTTAGCATGGGCGGGCTTTCACCATATCGTTATAAAAGGCAAGGCCAGGAAACCCGTGTACCTGTGGATCCACAATGGTGAAATAGAGATAAGGGACGCAAAGAACATATGGGGGCGCACTGTCACTGATTCGCAGTGGGCAATAAGGGATGAGCTGGGAGACGAAGAAGTCAAGTGTGCAGTCTGTGGTCCTGCAGGTGAGAATCTTGTAAGGTTCGCTAACGTAATGACAGGCATAAAAAACTCAGCTGGAAGAACTGGTATGGGATGCGTAATGGGCTCCAAGAATCTGAAGGCTTTGGCTGCCCGCGGCACGATGGACATTAAAATTGCTCATCCGACTGAAGCGCTTGAATTTAACAAGCGCTTTATAGATCAAATAGTGAGCGCAAAGGTGAACCAAACCCAGGGAACGCTTGGAACGCCTTTTATATGGGGAGCCACCAATTCCTGGGGAGGCATACGCTGCAGGAATTTTCAGCTAAACCAGTGCGAATATGCCGATGATATAGAACCCGAAAGGCTAGATGAAATCGCCACTGAAACAATCGGACCGTACCATATGACAGGCTGCTTTGGCTGCCAGGTCCACTGTCGAGCACAGTATAGAATTCCTTCAGGGCCATATGCTGGAAGGTATGACGAAGGACCGGAGTACACATCCCAGGGGGCCTTTGGAGGCGAGCCTGATTGCAAGAATGCTGTTACGGTTTTGACTGGCAATCACCTTGTCGATCAATTTGGAATGGATAACCTGGAAACAGGGAGCCTGATCTCCTGGGCCATGGAACTATACGAGCTGGGCATACTCACACAAAAAGAAACAGATGGCCTGGACTTGAGGTTCGGCAATGACGAAGCTCTTCTTGAAATGATTGAGAGAATTTGTTACCGAAAAGGGTGGCTTGGTGATACCCTGGCTGACGGGGGCATTCCTGCTTCAGAGAAAATCGGCAAAAATTCCTTTGACTACCTCATTCAGGTCAAGGGAATGAGCAATCTGCACTCAGATGAAAGGGCCACCCCGGCCCTGGCCCTTGGAATTGCCACCGGTTCAAGAGGTTCTGACCATCTCAGAAGCAGGCCTGCTATTGACCTCTACCATCTACCTGAAGAGGTATTGAGAAAGATATACGGCACTCCCGTTCCCTATGACGGCCCTTTGAGTTCAGAGCATACCGCTTACGAGGGTAAGCCCTGGCAGGTTTTCTGGCAAGAAAACTGTTACATGGGAGTGGATTGCCTTGGTATTTGCAAGTACCACACCACCTTCCTTGGCGCCACACTGCCAAACTTTGAGGATTGGTCCAGGGTGCTTTATTACAACACCGGCCTTGAGATGACACCCAGGGAAATCTGGGATGTTGCTGAAAGGTGTTACAACATAGAGCGTTTGTTCAATCTTCGCGAAGGACTCAAGCGAGATAATCCCAAGAAAGGTGATACCCTTAATCACCGCTATTTCGACGAACCGTGCAAGTTGGGGGCTCCCGACGTTGTGGGCAGAACAATAGATAGGGAAAAATTTCAGAAGATGATTGATGAATACTACGAACACCACGGATGGGATAGCGACGGCGTTCCTTTGCCTGAGACCCTGAAGAGGCTTGGCCTGGAAAATGAGCCTTCTCATCTGCTGTGATTTTATTGAAAGGAGAATGTCGCAATGGAACCGAATGGCAAAGTTCTATATATAAACTACGAAAAATGCACCGGATGCCGGCTGTGCGAACTGGTTTGCTCTGTAGTGCATGACGGAGTCTCAAACCCGGCACGGAGCCGAATAAGGGTAATGAAATGGGAGGCAGAAGGGCTTTACATCCCCATGTCGTGCCAGCAATGCCAGGATGCACCCTGCATGAATGTTTGCCCGGTGAAGGCCATATCCCGTGACGAAACTCTGGAACGCGTTATGGTTGATTACGACAAATGTATTGGATGTCGATCCTGCGTGGCTGTTTGCCCTTTTGGAGCTATGTCTTTCGATACGGTGGACAAGAAAGTTTTTAAGTGCGACGTATGCGATGGTGATCCACAGTGCGTACGTTTCTGCGAGGAAAAAGCCGTGGACTATGTGGATGCCAGGGAGCTGGGCACACTGAAAAAAAGAGATGCGGCCAGGAGGATATCCATAGCCGGAAAAGAGGCTGCCGTCTTGCTGGCCCAAGCTTAACAGTTAAGATTCCCTCTCCTCAAATTGTCCGGATCCCCAGCCTCGCAAAAACAAAGTGAGGGGGTTCTTCAAAGGCCTTATTCTTTGAAGACACCCCCTTGCTTTTCCTGGCCAACCCGGCATTCCTGCCCGTTAGACATCATGGTATTTCTATCTTGATCTTACCTTTCCTGAAACCTTTCAAAGAAGAAACCATTGCTGTGATAATATTCTTGAAAAGATTAGAGGTGTAATGATTCAGCGGAAAGGGCTGACCGTCGACCTCGACATTTACTGGCGGGTTCAGTGAAATACAGCTATCTACACTTTCCTTGCCACCAACAATCTCCCGGGCTAGGTAGTAGCAACTTTCATACCCACATTGCGAGCAGTCAAGTCCAGGGAGCTTGAAAGCTTTTTCAAATGCAATAACTGCCATCTTTCTAACATCCTGGTCATTAGCGATATCAAAGTCCGAGATTTCCTTGTCAAAGGAGGCAGTAAAAAGTTCAAGCCCGTCTGAGAGCTCTTTTTCTTCCTCTTTATTTTTAATGCATAATATCTTGGGGAAAGTCTTTTGTGTCTTGAAACCCTCTGCCACCACAATGTCACAGTCGAAGTACTTGAGCATTTCCTCCACTGATTTTTTACCTTTAATAACTACTTCAGTCTCCTCAGGGGAAACTGCTGCCACCACAGTGGCAAACTCCTTGAACTTTGCGGTATCTTTTTTCAAGAAGTCCAGATGCCCTGCGTGCTTTATCACACCGACACGGTAACCCATGTCCGAGAATTCCTTTGACAGCTTGAGTCCAAGCGTCGTCTTTCCTGTCTTCTTGTACCCGATAATTCCAATAACCTTCACTTTGAGATCTCCTCTTTTATCTCCACTCGCCCCAATCCGGCATCAACACCTCTGGCAGAAAGTTGACTAACAAGACTCCACCACACCCCCTCCAGTGATTCAAAAAATAAAAATATGAGTACTAAAAGATCTATGCATGTTACGACAGCATCCTAGGTCCAAGATTTACCTCTATTTCTATCCGCCTGCAAGCATCAGCGTAAGGTGGATGTCATCCCCATCTTTAACCTGCTTTCCGAGCTCATCAGGGTAGGCGCTTTCAAGATTAACGTAAATTTCTACGATGTTTAGAAGGTTACCCTTTTTGTCAAAAACGGATGATTCAATCTCAGGGAATTTTCTCACCAGGTCCCGGAGGCATTCACCCACAGTCTCTCCCTCAACCTCAACTAGCTCCTGGCCGTTGGTAAAGCGGCGCAGTGTCAAATGAATATGAACTTTTACACTCACCTTCTGCTCCTTGTCTTTTTTGATGTCCCGAGTCTTGGCTATCTCTTAAATTCTCAAGTATGCCCTTTGTCAAGCTCTCCGTATTTCAAATTCTTTAAAATATAAGGCTTATTCTTACAAGCACAATAGGAAACGACACTTTTCCAGTATTAGTTCAAGCTCACAAGGCTCAACTATGATGCTGCTTTCAAGGGACTTTACCCCGCCCGCAGAAAGCCACGGCTTTAGCCGTGGATGAATGCGGTTAAGGGCGGGCGGGATGTCGTACCACTAAGTCCCGCCGATTGCGAAGCAATTCGGCGAGACTCATCCGGCGCAAGTTATGGGACCCATTGTTTAATCAGGAGTCCTAACTGCCTTGAAAGCACATGACCGACAAGGCTAAGGATAAGATCCCATAGAAGTTCAAGATAATGGCGAAGAAAGTGCAGATCAAGCAAAAATCCGTGCGCAGAAAAAGATTGGCAATTATAGCGAGCTATTTTGCCGGGGAAAGTTACGGTTTGCTCGGGCTGTAAATGGTCGTGATAAAGTGAGCCAAAAATGGTCGTTTAAAAATGAGCCACTCTAGAAGGATCCTGGGAATAGTGGTATGTTGCCAGATTTAATCCCAGGCTGAGATAGG
>JAFDEF010000016.1 GCA_019310485.1 Deltaproteobacteria bacterium
GCGATCTCTTGAACAACCCTTGTTCAGTCGCTAATCGAAGAGCGGCTTACCTGGCCGGTACGAGCCGTTCTGTCGGGAGGGGGTGGCCGTTAAGGCCACTTCCTACCCGGATTTAAAATAAGGAGGACACCCCAATGGAATTTAAAATAGCTGTTTTGGCAGGTGATTACATCGGGCCGGAGGTCATGGCAGAGGCAATCAAGGTTCTGGAGGCCGTGGGAGAGAAGTTCAACCACACGTTTCATTTCAACGAGGCACTTATTGGCGGAGCAGCTTGGGATGAGTACCGGGAGCATCTTCCCAAACAGACCTTGGACATATGCGAGAATTCGGACGCCATTCTACTGGGAGCGGTGGGCGGACCTGTCAGTGAACAACTCAAACCGAAGTGGTTAAATGTCAGCACGAACGCACTGCTTCCTTTGAGGAAGCGGTTTGACCTGTTTGCGAATCTTCGTCCCGCAAAGCTCTTCCCCGCATTGGCCTCTGCATGTCCGTTGAAAAAAGAGATCGCGGAAAGAGGATTTGACATTCTCGTTGTTAGAGAACTCACGGGCGGCATCTATTTTGGGGAACCGCGTGGTCGAGACGGTTCAGGTGATGAGGAGAGAGCAGTTGATACCATGGTTTACTCAAGGAGAGAAATAAAGAGAGTTGCCCACGTTGCCTTCAAAGCTGCGCAGGTAAGGAGAAAGAAAGTTACTTCCATTGATAAAGCCAATGTGCTCACGAGCAGCATCTTGTGGCGCGAGGTGGTGGAAGAAGTGGCAAGGGACTACCCTGACGTCGCTTGTGATTCCATGTTCGTGGACAATGCGACGATGCAGTTGGTGAGAGACCCGGCCCAATTCGACGTGATATTGGCTGGCAACATGTTTGGTGACATTATTTCTGACGAAGCAGTGGGCATTACTGGAAGTCTTGGTATGGGTGCGAGTGCCAGTCTTGGGGAAGGCACCTTTGGACTTTATGAACCAAGCGGCGGCAGTGCTCCGGACATTGCAGGCAAGGGTATAGCGAATCCCTTAGCCCAGATCCTGAGTGGAGGCATGATGTTGAAATACTCTTTGAGTATGGAAAAAGAAAGTAACGCCATAGAAAAGGCTGTGGAAAAGGTGCTTAACGGAGGAAAAGTCAGAACCCCAGATATTGGGGGGAGTAGCACAACTCGTGAAGTCGGTGATGCAATCGTTGAAGCCCTGTGAATAGGCTTCGAAGGGCAATAAAGAGGAAAAGAGCGGTATAGGGTGTGACCGGGATACTTGGGCTCATTTGAGAGTATTTTAACAAAAAGCAGAATTATCACTCGTGATGATTCTTCAAGGGGTTCCATTCCATACAGAAAGGCGCCTATAGCCGCTTTTCCTATGCGAGAAACAAGGAGACCTTCTTATGGGCATGACCATTACGGAAAAAATACTGGCTAGGGGAGCTGGGTTGAAAGAGGTTGAGCCGGGGCAGTTGATCAATGCCAAGCTGGATCTGATCATGGGAAATGACATCACCACGGCATTGGCGGCTGAGGAACTTGAGAAAATTGGGATCAAGAAAGTCTTCAATAAAGACAGGGTAGTTGTTGTGCTGGACCACTTCACCCCAAATAAAGACGTTGATTCCGCGGAGCAGTGTAAAATTGTCCGGCAATTTGCTCGGGAACAGGGGCTGTCCGAATTCTATGAAGCCGGCAATGTGGGAATAGAGCATCTTGTGCTTCTTGAGAATGGCATTGTCGTGCCGGGGGACATCGTGGTGGGCGGGGACAGCCATACCTGTATGTACGGCGCCATTGGCGCTTTTTCCACGGGCGTGGGGAGCACGGACATGGCTGCTGCAATGATTACAGGGGAGCTTTGGTTCAAGGTTCCTGAGACTATGAAGTTTGTGTACACAGGAAAGCTTCAACCATGGGTAGGAGGGAAGGACCTCATCTTGTATACGATAGGCCAAATAGGCGTGGATGGCGCACTGTATATGGCTATGGAATTCACAGGAGATACCATAGATTCGCTTCCCATGCAGGGGAGGTTCAGTATGGCGAACATGGCCATCGAGGCGGGCGCAAAGAGCGGAATATTTGCTCCTGATAAGACGACCGAACAGTATGTGAAAGGGAGAGCGAAGCGAAAATACGAGTTTTATGCAAGCGATGCCGATGCGCAGTACAAGGAGGTGGTTGAAATTGATGTATGCGGAATTGAGCCCCAGGTGGCCTTTCCGTCACTTCCGAGCAACACCCGAAACATTAGCGAAGTGGGAGATGTGCCCATTGACCAATGTGCCATAGGCTTTTGCACGAATGGGACTATTGAAGACTTGAGGGAAGCAGCCAGCGTTCTGAAAGGGCGACGGGTCCATTCGAATGTGAGATTACTCATATTTCCAGGCACCCAGGAAATATACCGCCAGGCGATGAAGGAAGGGTTGCTGGAAGTCTTTCTGGATTCGGGAGGAGTCATCAGTTGCCCCACATGCGGACCCTGCTTAGGCGGGCACATGGGTCTCCTTGCAAAAGGGGAAAGAGCGATTGCAACTTCAAACAGGAATTTCGTGGGAAGAATGGGGCACCCGGAGAGCGAGGTGTATCTCTCTAATCCAGCCATTGCAGCAGCTTCAGCGGTTCTGGGCAGAATAGGAAGTCCTGTGGAATTGGGTTTGAAAGCGTAAGGAAGAGAGGAGGGCCACGGTATGATTTGCAAGGGAAGAGCATGGAAATTCGGCAAGGATATCAATACGGACGTTATTCTCCCCACGAAGTACATGAACCTCAGGGAGTCCAAGGAACTGGCAAAGCATTGCCTGGAAAACCAGAACCCTCAATTCGCCAAAGAGGCCAAGGAAGGGGATATCATCGTGGCGGACAAGAATTTCGGATGTGGCTCTTCCCGCGAGCATGCCCCCATTTCAATCAAGGGGAAGGGCATAGGGTGTGTGATTGCAAGAAGTTTCGCGAGAATTTTCTACCGAAGTGCGTTTAATATTGGACTTCCAATCCTGGAGAGTGGGGCAGCTGTTGACGGTATCGAAGATGGGCACGAACTGGAAGTGGATCTTGCAACAGGGGAAATCAAAAACAGAACCACAGGGGAAAGCTTCAACGCAACACCAATCCCGGCGTTCATGCAAGAGATCATAGACGATGGGGGATTGATGGGCCATATTAAGAAGAAGCTGAAGACGTGAGGGAGAAGAATGCCATTTTCATTCTTGAAGTGTGGCTGATTTGATCAATCCTTGCGGGTTTTGATAAGAAGACGGTTTACAAAGATTAAGTAAGCATGAGGCCGCAGAAAGGAGCTCAAGAAATGAAGAAAAAGCTGACACGATTAGATCTTCAGAAGATGAAGGAAAAAGGTGAAAAAGCAGTATGGATCACAGCGTACGATTACTGGACTGCCCAGTTTGCGGAGCAGGCAGGGATGGATATGCTTCTGGTCGGAGACTCTTTGGGCATGTGCATTTACGGATATGAGAGCACAATGCCCGTCACCATGGACCAATGTGTTTATCACTCAGAAGCTGTACGTCGTGGCGCCCCCAACACCTTTGTCATTGGAGACATGCCCTTCCTCTCCTACCAGGTGAGCCCAGAAGAGTCTGTGAGGAATGCCGGACGTTTCTTCAAAGAAGCCCTGGTGGATGCCATTAAACTGGAAGGTGGACGCTGTGTGTGCCCCCATATCAAGGCCATTTCGGAAAGCGGCATGCTGGTTATGGCCCACATCGGCCTGACCCCTCAAAGCTCGGGGCAAATAGGTGGTTTCAAAGCCCAGGGGCGTACCGTGGAGACCGCTTTGGAGATGATCGAAGATGCCCGAGCTGTTCAAGAGGCTGGTGCATTTGCTCTCCTTGTGGAGGCTGTTCCGCCGGAGGTGTGTAAGATCATCCGTGATGAAATCAAAATTCCTGTGTATGGCCTTGGAGCGGGACTTGATGCAGACGGCCAGCTTCTGATCGTGGCTGACATGCTGGGAATCTTCCAAGCCTTCACGCCAAAGTTTGTCAAACGATACGCCAATGTGGGAGAGGAAATGCTCAAGGGATTCAAGGCGTATGTGGAAGACGTCAAATCCACCCGGTTTCCCGAAGAGAAACACACTTACAAAATGATGGATGGAGAACTTGCGAAGCTGAAAACGGCGCTTGAAGGACGGAGTTAGATATACGTCACTGAGGGAGTACCATAGAAATGCGATCTTTTGTACTTGTCAAAAGCTTAGGCATTTTCCAAATGAGGATGGTGGCTGTTTTGTATTGCTATCGCAATTAACTCAACAAGGAGGGACGATGAAGAGATTCGACACTTTGTTTTCACCCATTACCATCGGGAGCCTTGAACTCAAAAATCGGATTATTATGGCTGCCATGGGTACGAATTTCGGAAAAGAAAGTGGAGAGGTGGGTGATCGGGCCATCCATTATTATGCCGAGAGGGCCAAGGGGGGTGTTGGGTTGATCATCACAGAATCGAGCCCAACGAGCCAGCTTGGAAGGCACCGGCTGCGGTGCATCGGTGCATTTGATGATCGGTTCATCCCCGGGCTTCGCCGTTTGGTGGACGCGGTTCATGAGCATGGAGCAGCCATTGCCCTTCAGCTGCTTCATGCAGGGAGGAACACAAGCTCCGACATCACAGGAAGTCCAATTCTTGCACCTTCTGCCGTACCAAGATACCCAGGTGCACCTGTTCCAAAGGCAATGACTGTAGAGGAAATTAAACAAACCATCTTGGATTTTGGGGAAGAGGCTCGCAGGGCTAAAGAGGCGGGATTCGATGCTGTGGAGATTCACGGTGCTCACGGGTATCTGATTAATCAATTCCTATCTCCAAGGATAAATAGAAGAAAAGACGAATATGGCGGAAGTGTTAAAAATAGGGGCCGTTTCGCTGTGGAGGTTTTACGACAAGTTCGTAGGACCGTGGGAGATACCTATCCGGTTATTTTTAGATTGAGTGCCAAAGAAATGGTGGAAGGGGGCTATGAGTTGAAGGAGGGCCTGATATGGGCCAAAATGGTAGAAGAAGCCGGTGCTGACTTGTTGAATGTTTCAGGCGGAACTGCAGAAGCGTACCACACTGTGGTACAGTTTGTGTCTCCCATGAATTTCCCGGAAGGCTACCTTGTCCCCCTGGGAGAAGAAACCAAAAAGATGGTGAATATTCCTGTGGCAGTCGCCGATAGACTGAATAACCCTGCCTTTGCTGAGCAGATACTCAAAGAGGGCAAGGCGGACATGGTGGCTGTGGGAAGGAATTTCCTCGCTGATCCGGACTGGCCAAGGAAAGCGCTGAATGGAGAAGAAGATCGAATCAGGCCTTGTGTAGCTTGTAACAGATGCCTGTGGTCCCTGCAAAGCATGAATGGCGATGTCATGTGTTTGCAAAATGCCCGCCTGGGCTATGAAGCAGAAAGTCAAATTGAACCGGTCAAGGCTGCAAAGAAAATCCTGGTCATCGGAGGAGGCCCTGGCGGAATGGAAGCGGCGAGAGTGGCCCGCAAAAGGGGGCACCAGGTCGTTTTGTTCGAGAAAAGTGACAAGCTGGGAGGACAGATGCTTCTTGCCGCTGTTCCGCCCTATAAGCAGACGTTGATGAAGGCGGTAGAATGGCTCATACGGGAACTGGAACATGAGGGCGTAGAAATAAGACTCAATACGGAAGCGACGGCAGCATGTGTCGAGGAGGAAAAACCGGATGGGGTCATTGTGGCAACGGGTGCTTCTCCTTATATCCCGGCTGCCTTTTCAGGGCGCAATGCCTTGACGGCATGGGATGTTCTGAAGGGCAGCTCGACTGGGCAGAAGGTCGTTATTGTCGGCGGTGGGCTCGTTGGGGTGGAAACAGCCGAATTCCTCTGTGAAAGAGGGTGTGAGGTAAAGATCATCGAGATGTTGGATGAACTGGCGGTGGATATGGAAGGCACCACCAGGCTTCTCCTATTGAAGAGGCTGGCGGATGCAAAGGTGAAGGAAATTCTTTCCAGTGAAGTCGTGGAAGTGAAGGAAGGAAAGGTCGTGGTAAAAAGGGGCGGAAACAAAGAAATTATAGAAGGCGAGACAATCGTAGTCGCTGTTGGTTCCAAGTCAAACGCGGAACTTCTTGAAAGCCTAGAGGGCAAATGCCCAGAAGTCGTGGGGATCGGGGATTGTGTTGAACCAAGAAGTGCGATGGAAGCGATCCATGAGGGGTTTTGGGCGGGGCTCCGAGTATGCTCCTAGATTCCGGAGGGAGGATTGGCTCATGAGTCACATGAAAGTAAGACCTCTTCATGTTGGGAGCGTGAAGCGGAACAAAACCACTTTTTTGATGGGTGCCCAACCAGAGCCGATTGATTTGCCCATTGTCATGTTTCTCATCCAGACGGAGGACGTCAACGTACTCGTGGACACAGGTACAAGGGATCCCAAAGAAACGCCGCCGTTACACAATCCTTACGAACAAAGTGAGGCTCAAAGGGTGGAGAATGTCCTAGGGAAGCTGGGACTCCATCCAAATGACATCAATATTGTGATCAACACCCACCTTCATTGGGACCATTGTTCTAATAACCGGCTTTTTGAAAAAGCGATGTTTTATGTTCAAAGGGAAGAACTTCGCTATGCATCAGCGCCGCTTCGAGCCCATGCGCACGGTTACGAGGCATTCGAATTGGGGCTGGTGCCCCCGTTTGCCAGCACAAGATTTGAGGTAGTTGAAGGAGATCACAAGATCATTGAAGGCGTCTGGGTTCTTTTCACTCCCGGGCACACGCCGGGATCACAAGCCGTCTTGGTGGATTCCGGGGAAAAGTCATGCATCCTGGCGGGCGATAACATTCCATTATATGAGAACCTCAAAGAGAGAGACATTAGGGCATTTAAGCCCAGCACGCTCTATGTTGATCTTGAAGAATACTATCGAAGCATTCGAAGACTACTGGAGTTTGATGTGCCGCTAATCCCGGGCCATGAGATCGGCGTCATGAGACAAAAGGATCTCCTGGATTAAGCGAAACTAATGCTGGAGTTCTTTCTCAGTTCTGAATGGGCCTCCTCGGCACCAATCCATCTTCCTCCAACAATATATCTTTCCAATAAGGGGAATCCGAAGAGGTATTCAAATGGCCGAAATTGATCGCTACCAACCAGGTACGAAGCATTTATTAATGGGCAACGAGGCGATAGCCCGTGGGGCTCTTGAGGCGGGGGTACAATTTGCTGCCGGCTATCCGGGCACGCCCTCATCGGAGATCATCGCCAGGCTGGCTGATGCGGCTAAGGCGCTGAACGTCCATGTCGAGTGGTCGACCAACGAAAAGGTCGCCTCCGAAGGAGCGGCTGCAGCTGCCTTTGCAGGACTGCGGAGCTTGGCTGCTATGAAAAATGCAGGGCTGAGTGTAGCCCTGGATTTTCTGACTCATCTCAGTTACACGGGTCTCGGGAAGCGGGGCGGGGCTATGGTAACCGTGGTCTGCGACGATCCGGAGGGTCACTCCAGCGGGGACGAGACGGACTCCAGGTGGCTGGCCAAGTTTGCTTCCATCCCGCTTTTGGAGGCAAGCACCGTTGACGAAGCCCGGGACATAATGAAGTGGGCGTTTGATGTGTCAGAAGAGTTCGGATGCAATGTGATGTTCCGGGGGTATACGCGGCTTTGCCATGCAAGCAGCACTGTAGAAATGAATGATTTGCCGGCCTTCGACCGGGAGGCTCGATCGGACACGGATCGATCGATCAACCCGTACCTGGCCAAACCTCACCATGGGGCACTCTTGGAGAAATTGAAGGAAATCAAGAAACGCTTTGAGTCCAGTCCCTTCAATCGGTATGAGGGGCAGGAGGAGCCGGAGCTTCTGATCATCTGCGGAGGGAATGGTTTGCTGTGCGCCTCAGAGGCGGTGGAAATGCTGGGCCTTCAGGACAGGGTGGGGATTCTAAAGGTGTCGGCCCTGTGGCCTTTCCCCAGTAGCTTGGTCACTGCTTATCTGAAGAAAGCAACCAAGATTTTGGTGGTGGAGGAGGTGGATCCCTTTATCGAGGGCCACGTAAAGGAGGCCCTGGCGGATGCCGATCTTGAGGGCCGCGAGGTTTACGGAAGGCAGTCGGGGCATATTCCGGACTGCGGGGAGATCACGCCGGACAGTGCGATACGTGCACTTGCGAAAATTTTCGGGCTGGCCTACCGGGCCAGGGGTGAGAACTATACCCATGCGGTCTCAGAAGCCGCTGATGATCTGGTGATCAGCAGGGGATTGACCTGGTGTGCCGGATGTCCCCATCGGGCCAGTTTCTGGGCTCTTGAGCGGGCGGTTAAGGCTGACGGCCGAGATGCCTTTGTGACCGGCGATATAGGCTGTTACACTTTGGATGTCTTTCCTGAAGGCAAAGAGCAGATCAATGTGCTTCATGCCATGGGATCGGGGAGTGGGCTGGCAGCCGGGTTCGGGCAGCTGCGTCGGTTTAGATATACACAGCCTGTGATCGCGATTTGCGGAGACTCCACATTCTACCATGCATCGATCCCGGCTTTGATCAATGCTGTGTACAACGGGTCGAACATCGTGCAAATAGTGCTGGACAATGCCGCAACAGCCATGACCGGGTTTCAGTCCCACCCAGGGACTGGGTTTAATGCAGTTGGGGAGAGTGCACCCAGGATTGATGTGGAGATGTTGTGCCGATCTTTAGGTTGTGAGGTGGCTGTGGGTGATCCATTTGATGTAAAGGGCACTATCAAGACAATGCGAAAGCTTCTCAAAAGGGAAAATGGGGTCCGAGTTCTCATACTTCGCAGGAGGTGCGAGATTGTGCGGATGCGCAATGAGAAGGTCAAACCCTATAAGATTGAGATTTTGGAAGAGAAATGCAAAGGCGAAGAATGCAGCGTCTGTTCCAGTGCCTTTAGGTGCCCGGCGCTGTATCAGGATCCGGACACAGGCAAGACAAGAATCAAGGAGGAGATCTGCTCTGGCTGTGGCGTCTGTGTAGAGATCTGTCCTTTCAAGGCAATCAAGAAGGAGGGGAGGACGTCATGAAGGTCCAGGGAGATCCGATTAATCTAATTATTTGCGGCATTGGCGGGCAGGGCAATATCCTGCTTTCAAGGATTATAGGGAGGATACTGACTCGCAAAGGCTATAAGGTGAACATCGGCGAGACCTTCGGTGCCGCTCAAAGAGGAGGGGCTGTTTTTAGCAGCGTGCGGATTTCGAAGGAAAACAACTACGGTCCGCTTATACCTGAAGGGCATGGGCACGTGATTTTGAGCCTTGAGCCCTTGGAAGCCTTAAGGAGCCTATGTACATTTGGCAATCCAGAGGTCATCACACTGACAAACACGGCGCCTATTTATCCCGTGGGCGTTCTCTCTAAGAGGCTGGAGTATCCGAATCCTGAGAAAACAAAGGAAGCCATTCGAAAGCTCTCCAAGAAATCGTGGTTCGTTAATGCGACGCAAATGGCGGCGGAACTTGAATCTCCCATTGCAGCGAACATGGTCATGCTCGGCGCCCTCATCGGCATCCGGACGATGCCTGTCACTGCGGAAGATGCAGAGGCAGAAGTGAGAAGAACTTTCCCTACACCGAGGGTGGATCTCAATCTGGAAGCACTTCACAGAGGAATAGAAGCCGTAACACAGTGACTGTGCTTGGTGAGTAGGCTTCTGAACGTATTGGAAAAATAGGAGGGGGTGCGTGTGTCAGCCAGGTTTTCTTGGTTGCGCAAGGGTTAGCGGGGCGGGCAAGGGTCAACAATGCTAGAGGAATGAGAAAAGCACCCAGCGTAAAATTCACGGTAAATTTGTTCTAATTTTTGGGGCATTGCGGGTATGGGTGGGCACGGGGCCTATATATTGAAGTGAGTGGGATGTTGAAACTAATGCAGTTCAAAGGGGGCCTTTGCAGGATATCTGAGTCAATCCCATTTTTCGTTGAAATTCTTGAAGTGGCCCTGACCCTCATTATGCAGCCTCTCTAGCCAGCTCCAGGTGTTGTCTGATTGCTTCCCTCAGCATGGGCAACCACCTGTAGCCTTTTATCTTCCGCAACCTGGGCTCAATCTCAATCAGCGCACTGGCTATCCACCGATGCTTCTGTGAGGAGTTCTTCGAATAATCCACCTTCGCCGTATATGCCTCTATAAGAGACATCAAGGACTCAAGAGAATTCGTGGTTTTCAGACTTTTCACCATCACCTCGAAAAGCCCCAGCCGATGGAGGGCGAGTGTCTCTTCCAATCCTTCTTCAAGAGACGATGCAGCCGAGCGGTTTATAAGCCTCAGCTCATTCTTTAGCCTCCTTAACTCAGCCTTGGCCTCCTCATATTTCGGCTTCTCATAGGCCCTCTGAAGCTTCCTTCGCCATGTATCTTGCATTCCTTATGAAGGTAGCTTACCACATTCTCCATCTTGTGCCATTGACACCGCTGAATCAATACCTTGTCCCTGAATACCTTCTTGATCCCTGAATACAACCCCTTGCTGCCATCTATAACACATAACAGCCTCCCTTCCACATTCAGACCCCCGTCAATCAGAGAGTTGAGAAAATCCTTGATAACTCTCTCATTCTCCGTCCCATTCTGCCCAACAACCTTGCCATCTATCTATTATGTCATGGCTATGAGGGCATGGCCTTAGAAGAACTATGTGGGGAGGCTATGAGAATAAATAAGGACCGACTGAACCCTCTCTATGATCAGTATTCAAACGAAGAAAATCGTCTTACCCATGCTCTGCTCCACACAATAGGCTCCTCCCAGTGGCTGTTTTCAAGGTTTCTAAGAGAGATAGTTGGAGTGAGTGAATTGGCAACAAGTGCGGTCGCGCGTTTCAGTGTTGGAGCAAAAGCTCCTGGTCAGCAACCTTGGAATATGTCGGAGCTGGAGAACGCTCCGAATCAGCGGTGTGAGTAGAGCGCCAACGGAACTCACATCCGAGTGAACTCGAATGTTGGCTGATTCTATTCCGCATGCAAAGCATCAAGGACCGCGCCAGGATTCCTCGATGCAATTCGTAACAATGCCTTGGCTGGACCTTCCGGCTTCCTTCTTCCTTGCTCCCAGTTTTGTAATGTACGAACACTAACTCCAATCATTAGTGCGAATTCATTTTGTGACACGTTCAGTTTCTCTCGCACAGCCTTGATTTCAGGTGGCTTGATTTCAAACAGACGGCTTGGTACCTTGCGGCCCGCTTTGATCTCGCCGGCTTCCTTTATGCTGGCAACAAGTTTTTCAAATTTCTCTTTTTTCATGATAATAACTCCCTCACCAATTTGCGGAGCAATTTAAGCTGATCCGTCGTCAAATCTTCTTGTTCAGTCTTCCTGTATGGAAAAAGCATGAAAATAGTGTCAGGAGGATCCCAGTAATAAATGATTCGCAATCCACCTCTTTTTCCGGTACCAGGAAGTTTCCAACGAATTTTCCTCAAGCCTCCACTTCCCCTAATCAAGGTTCCGGCATCCGGACGGAGCATCAATGCTGTTTCGAGCATCCGATAATTATCCTCCGATATCAGGCGTTGAATTTCTTTTGTAAAAATGGAGGTTTCAATGAAAATCACAGTCGCATTATACGCCAATGGCGTATTTTGTCAAGGTATTTCGTGAAATAGCAGCCAGCCATTAAGTGCCAAGGATTTGAGCAATGATACATGACATGTCGATATCAAATCTTGAATCTAATCACAAATTAGTGTTACCAATGTCCTCCCCCAAACAGGGTGCATATAGGGTGCAAAAGCCTTGCACAATTTATCACGATTCGTTATAATTTTATACTCTAAGTGCTTGAAATCCTTGTATGCGTTTGATATTTCTAGGCAACATGATGGCCTGTCACGCCGGAGGTCGCGAGTTCGAGTCTCGTCGTCCCCGCCATTGAAAGCAAAAAGCCTGTTGCCGTCCGGTAACAGGCTTTTCTTTCAGCTCATGGCCCACACGGAAAGCTTCTTGTTGCGTAAGCAAGAAGGTTTGAGGCGGTTGTGGCGAGGAGCCTTCCAGGAAATTAAAAGTTGGAAGTGAAGCTGTGGCGTGGAACATGAGAAAGGAACCTAATTGGGATGAAAGAAAGGGGCCACATAAGCCTTTCGATTAGTGATAGAAGTTTCAATATTGATCTGGGGCTGAATGATGATGAGCTCATAGGGGCTTTTCTGACCATGCTGGCGATTTATGTGAAGAAGCGTGGTCCGATAAAGGTTACCTATTCCTACGGCAGTTCGCTTTCTTCATCCACCCAGATAATCACAAAGTTGCTGTCAAACCCCGAACAGGTGGAGAGATTCAAGGAAGAAATGAAGCAGTTGTTGCAGGTGGTGAGGAAATCAGCGTAAGTATTGGTGATTGTTACCTGAAATGAAACTGAATCTGGAGGAGGAAATGACGCTTCAACTAAGAGACAAACGCTTTGGTGTGCTTGCAGTTGAGAAGGGATTTATTACAAAAGAACAGCTATTTGAGGCGCTTAAGATTCAGACAGAAGAAAACATAGAAGACGATAAGCACAGGCTCATAGGTGTAATCCTTTACAAACTGGGCTACATTACAGTAGAGCAAATCGAAGAAATCCTTGAAATCATGAGAAAAGCAAAATGATAGGGTTGCCTGCCGGAAATTCTCGGTTGCTCCGGTTTGTTAGAATATCCGTCAAGAAATTTTCCCTCACCCGGTTATTCCCTTGAGCTTCACTCCTGCCATTGACAAGAGGCCAATAGTGACTATTGTTATACAAATTAGTGCAAATATCCCCAAGCCTTTTTGCTTGCTCGGCATTTTTTGCTGGCCGTAGTGTTCTGGGTTTTGGAATATGATTCACACGATTGGAAAGAATGCTGATCACATAAGAGGAGCCGAATTTTCCCCTGGGGCATTATCCTTCCACACGCAAGAAAGCTTCACTATTGTTAGAGCACTCAATTCAGACACAGCAGGGGTGAGAGATAAGTCCCTTGCTTCAAAAGGTAAGGTGTTCGTCCCTGATCATCCCGTACCTCAGTAACCTTTCTCCAATTCCCCCCGCCAGAGGGGGCCGTTACAGTTTGTCCGTTTGTTTCATCCGATAAAAAGGTTTTTTGCCCGGCATATTTAACCTATTGCAAATACTTTCATAGAAAGGAGATGAGTTGGATATGAGTAAAATCAAGATCGCAATTGCAGGAGTTGGGAATTGCGCAAGTTCCTTGGTTCAGGGGATTCACTATTACCGGGAAAAGAATCCCAGGGAGGAAATAGGCCTTATGCACCATGAAATTGGAGGCAACAAGCCTGGTGATATCGAAGTGGTGGCGGCATTTGACATTGATAAGCGAAAGGTTGGCAAAGACCTGAGCGAAGCCATATTCGCCCCTCCAAACTGTACGACTGTATTTTATCCTGATATGAAACCAACCGGTGTTGCCGTGCAGATGGGGAGGATACTGGATGGAGTGTCAGAGCACATGAGGGAATACGACGAAAAATATACATTCTTGCCCGCAGACCTGCGTGAGCCCACAAAGGAAGATGTCGTCAGGACCCTGAAAGAATCCGGAGCCGAGATCCTGCTCAACTATATGCCTGTTGGTTCAGAGGAGGCCACGCAATTTTACGCGGACTGCGCACTGGCAAGCGGGGTGGCCTTTGTTAACAATATCCCAGTTTTCATTGCCAGCAGCCCATTCTGGGCAAGACGCTTTAAGGAAAAAAATGTTCCTCTCATTGGTGATGATATCAAATCCCAGCTTGGAGCGACAATCACGCACCGTATCCTGACAGACCTTTTCAAGAAACGTGGGGTCAAACTTGAACGTACTTACCAGCTAAACACAGGTGGTAACACGGACTTTCTCAACATGCTCAACAGACATCGCCTTTCTTCTAAGAAGAAATCCAAAACCGAGGCTGTCCAATCAGTTGCGGCCCGCAGGCTTGAAAATGAAAACATACACATTGGACCAAGCGACTACGTAGCATGGCAAAAAGACAATAAAGTCTGTTTCCTTCGCATGGAAGGAAAACTTTTCGGTGATGTACCAATGAACCTGGAGCTCAGGTTGTCTGTTGAAGACTCGCCTAACTCTGCCGGCGTTGCCATTGATGCTATTCGGTGCGCCAAACTCGCTCTCGAAAGGGGGCAGGGAGGAGTCCTTGAAGCTCCTTCAGCATATTTTTGTAAACATCCCCCGCGTCAATTCACCGATGACGAGGCTTACCATCTGGTAGAACAGTTTATATCAGAAGAAAGGGACCATGTACGAAAAGTGTTTGATTATAGCGGCTGGCAGGGGGAGCAGGCTGGAGCAAAAGGGCTTAAGTAAACCCCTTGTGCCGGTACTGGGAAAGCCAATCATAGAGCGTGTGATTCGCAGTGGAATCAGCGCGGGGATCAAGGATTTCTACGTAGTAACTGGATTCAACGGGACAAGAGTGCGAGAGTTCCTTGATGATCTTGCGCTCCACTGCGCCATACGCATCACACACCTGAGTAATAATGAGTGGGACAAGGGTAACGGCCTCTCTGTGCTCAAAGCTGCTGAGTTGATTAAAGATGATTTTCTTTTGATGATGGGGGACCACCTTGTTGACCCGGATCTCATCAAAGAACTGATCAGCAAGGGGGTCTCAGATGGTGAAGTTTTGCTGGCAGTTGATCGAAAACTCAGCAACCCCCTCGTGAATGTCGCCGATGCAACAAAGGTCAAAGTCAATGGGCAAAGGGTTGAATCCATCGGCAAGGGGCTCAAGGAGTTCAACGCGTTTGACACCGGTTTTTTTCTTTGCTCACCGGAAATTTTCCATGCCATTGAGCAGAGCATTTCCAATGGGGGGGACAGCTCTTTGTCAGGCGGCATCAACTGGCTGGCAAAGAGAGGAAAGGTGAGATCCATTGAAATTGGAGATAGGTTCTGGATTGACGTGGATGACCCTGTTGCCTTGAAAAAAGCAGAAAAGGCTCTTTTAGAAAACTTGCATGCAAAGCAAAATGATGGGCCGGTTTCCAGGTATCTTAACCGGCCCCTGTCAACAAAGATATCCCGCTATCTCGCCGGGCTTCCTCTTACAGCAAATCAAATCTCCTTTATCTCTTTTTCCCTGTGCCTGGTGGCATCAGCACTTTTTTGCATCCCGGGCTACAGGGCTCTCGTGGTAGGAGGAGTGCTCACTCAGCTTGCTTCAATCCTTGACGGATGCGATGGAGAGATAGCCAGGATCAAGTTTGAGGAAAGCGAGTTTGGGGCATGGTTTGATGCTGTACTCGACCGCTACGGGGATGCTTTTCTGCTGTTTGCGTTGACCTTGCATGCCTGTGCAGACACTGCCCGCTTGTTTGTTGTTGTGGTTGGATTTATGGCCATTATCGGCTCCTTTATGGTGAGCTATACAGCAGATAAATACGACTCTCTCATGCGAGAGCGGATCAAGCCCGCTTTTCGAATAGGAAGGGATATGAGGCTGTTCTTGATTTTTCTGGGTGCGTTGCTGAATCAGGCTTTAGCTGTTCTGGTGATCCTGGCAGTTTTGATGAATGCTGAGACAATCCGCAGGATCTATATTTGCAGAGGGAAATGAGCGCTATTGATGATCTGAAGGAAGAGATCAAGGAGACTCTTTCAAAATCAAAAGTGCCTGAAGACTACCTCCATGCCCAAAATACGGTTGAGTGGTTGAGGAAAATTAAGCCGGATGCTGATGAAATCCTCATTGTGGCTGCTCTCGGACATGACGTTGAAAGGGCGATAGAGGAACGGAAAGTCAGGCGGGAAGACTTCTCCGATTTTGATACATTCAAAGAAGCGCACGCCCAAAATAGCGCGCGGATCTTAAAAGAGAAAATGGAAAAGTACCCGATTGGCAACGCTCAGAAGCAGAGAATTTTACGCATTGTCACTCGGCATGAGACAGGTGGCGATCCAGAGTCCGATCTTATAAGGGATGCGGACGCTCTGTCTTTTTTTGACGTTAATTTGCCGCTTTACTTCAGGCGCGAAGGGCGCGAAAGGGCAATGGAGCGTTCCCGGTGGGGATACGAAAGATTATCTCCAGGAATTAAGGATTGGGTTGCCGGGTTTACCTATGATAACGAAGCTCTTAATGAAATCGTGAGAGCGCTCTCGCACGACTGCAAAGGCGAGTCGAATACTCCTAAGAAGTAAACCCGGCTGGGATTTCGCGAAGGCCGTTAAGGGTCACTGCGCGATATCTAACGGAAAGAAAGCGCCTTCCCGCCGGTCGCATCAGAAAAACCTTTCCACCCTTTCTATTGAACTATTACGATTGAGGGTTATACTGGAAAGCGGAAGAACGCTCCTTTTGCCACATCCCCCGCCCCTGAGCGCGGGGATTTTCACTGGGTGAACTTCACTTTGGGAGCTGCCTGCTTTTCTTTCGGGACCTTGAAAAATGTTGCCTTTTTAAAGCCGAACATACCGGCTACAAGATTGATGGGGAAGCGGCGAATAGCAATGTTATACGCCTTGACAGCCTCGTTGTAACGCCGCCTTTCAACCGCAATTCGATTTTCTGTGCCTGCAAGTTCATCCTGCAATCTGATGAAATTGGTGTTGGCTTTCAGCTCCGGATAACGCTCCACCACAACCAGCAGGCGCGAAAGAGCTGCAGAGAGCTGGCTGTTTGCCCTGATCTTTTCATCAATATTGGTTGCGCCTGCCACTTTGGCACGCGCTTCAGTTACCTTTATAAATACATCCTTTTCGTGAGCCGCATAACCCTTCACGGTCTCCACATAATTTGGAATCAGGTCGTAGCGGCGCTGAAGCTGGTTTTCCACCTGTGCCCATGCTGCTTTCACTTCTTCATCCATGCGCACGAGGCTGTTGTATGTTCCTTTCAGGTAAAGAAACGGCACTAGGATAACTACAACAATTATGCCTATTATGATAAGCAAGTTTTTTTGCCTGCTGCTCATTTTATCCCCCTATTGAATCCACCAATTTTGACAGCTTACGAACTTCTTTTAAGTAATTTCCATATATTATCTTAATTTCTTCATCGGTTGGTTTAATTTTATCCTGCTTTATATCAAGCAATTTTTCAAAAAGACTGGAATCCAGGGACAAAGCCTGGCAAGCATTCTGAACTATTTTTCGCATTTCGGAAGGCGGTTCTTCGCCTTTGAGGAAGAGCAAGGCCCTGAAAATTGCAATAAAAGCGCGGATGGATTGAGTAATAACTTGTCTGAGGTTTTTCCCCTTGCCGGCACTTTCTATGTAGGCCTGGCGCAAAAGGGTAAGCTTCCCCTTTATCTCCCTCTCGCACTGGAGACGAACATGTTTGGTGTCAAATGAAAGGGTCTTCAGGATATCGTCTCCGTATACTGTAATATGATTGTGCTTGAAATTGAGATATTCGATAGGAAATGTATCTGTAGAAGTTTCAACGTAAAACCGCGTAAGAAAAAGTGGCGTGGCTACCTTTCGTTTTTTCCATCTCTCAACAGTTTTGAAGGCCCTGTCAAGATGATCAATCCCTTGCTCAGAAAGAACGATCATGAAATTGATGTCGGATTTTCCGGCCACATACTCGCTGCCCGCAGCACTACCGTAAAGGATAATGCTTTCAAGCTCCTGCCCAAACAAGCTCTTATAATCTTGCACGATTTCCTCAAATATCTCTCTTGGATCATTGATAGCCTTTGTCATACACTCCGTCCTTTCTTGCCTTCTGCTGGCGGGGGGAACCTTCAGTCTATGGACCTGCTTTTTGCGGAAAGCTTAGCAAACTAAAAGCCTCCTCCGGCGCCGCCGCCGCCGCTCATCCCACTGCCAAAGCCCCCGAAACCGCCTCCAAAGCCGCCGAATCCGCTGCCAAAGCCGCCCCCGTAACCCGAGCCATAACCTCTTCCCCCTCCCATAAAGAAGGGCAGAAAAAGGAGCCAGGATCCTCCGCGGCGCCGGGATGAAAGGGCAAAAATCAAGAAAATGAAAATAAGAAAAGGGAGGAAAGGCAGCGCAGAACGTGTTTTTTGGGGAGGGGGCTTGGGGGTGGGGAGCTGTCCTGTCAGTTTTACCCCTGCATCTTTTGCTATGATCTGTGAAATGGCGGCAGCACCGTAAAACAAACCCTCGCCAAAGCGGTTTTTCTGAAAATAGGGAATCATGTGACGGTCGCGAATCTCACCCACAAGCCCGTCTGGCAATATGCCTTCAACCCCGTAGCCTGTTTCGATTCGCATTTTTCGCTCTTTGATGGTAACAAATATGAGCACCCCCTTGTCTACGCCTTTTTGCCCTATTCCCCAGGTGCTGTAAAGACGATTCACATAGTCATTGTATTCTGCTCCGCCTATATCAGGCATTGTAACCACAACCACCGGCACCTTGGTTTTTTGGTAGAGCTCACCGGTGATTGCGAGGATCTTTTGCTCGTATTCCCGGGGGATTACATTCGCGAAATCATTAACCAATCCGCGAGGCTTTGGAAAGGGTCTTTCCGCCCCGCAGGGTGCTGCGCAAATTGCAAGAAGCAGCAAAGCGAGTGCTGAAAAAATTACAGGCTTTATCCTAGATTTTTGAAAGCTCAAAAGCACTTACTCCTGAATGTTATCATTTCTTTGTTAAATACTTTGGATAAGTTCCTTTGTCAATGATTCTTGGAAAAGGCCTTCCTTTTGATGAGGAGATCTCATGCCGAATCACTCTTGCCTTAAGTCTGCTGGCTAATTGCTGAAACTTTTCTGCGCTGTATGCCACAGCCTTTTGCATTGAAGCGTTAGGGGATGTTCAGATGAAGCGAAACGAGCTTGAATAGCGAGATGCAATTCTGTATGATGCACGCTCAAAACAACTGCCTTTGGGCGGCGTATCCATTTCCCTTGTTTGGTCTCTCAGGGATTTGGTTTGCAAGGAGGATGTTATCAATGGGTGAGAGGGCATTCAGGGTTCGAAACATCGGCTTCATTTCAACGAGGATTGCGGGCACAGATGGAGTCTCGCTTGAAATAACAAAATGGGCTCAGGTTCTTGAGAGAAACGGGTTCAGGTGTTTTTACCTGGCAGGGGAATGTGATCGTGAAAAAGAAAGGTGTCTGCTGGTTAATGAGGCCCATTTCCTTCATCCGGAAATCGAAAAAATTACCGCTCAATGTTTTGGCCAGAGAACCAGGCCAAGAGAAATCAGCCGCAGGATTCATGATCTGCGAGTTTATTTCAAGGAAGAGATTTATGAGTTTGTAAAGCGCTTTGAGATTGATCTCATAATCGCTGAGAATGTGCTGGCGATTCCATTGAACATCCCGCTTGGCCTTGCTCTTGTTGAATTCATAGCTGAGAGTGGAATTCCAACCATTGCCCACCATCACGATTTTTCCTGGGAAAGGGATAGGTTCCTCATAAACAGCGTTGAAGATTACCTCTCTTTTGCATTTCCACCAAACCTGCCCGGTATCAGGCATGCCGTCATCAACTCGATTGCAAGTCATCAGTTGAGCTACCGAAAAGGCATATCAAATACTATTGTTCCGAACGTGTATGATTTTGCTACCCCGCCTCCTGCCTGGTCGGATAGTTGCAAGGAGCTGCGTGAGGAAGTTGGCCTGGATGAAAAAGATGTTTTTGTGCTTCAACCCACACGCATTGTGCCTCGCAAGTGGATTGAAAGGAGCGTTGAAATAGTCAACCTGATGATGCTCCGGAAGCCCGTGCTCGTGGTATCTCATTCCGCAGAAGATGAAGGTGACGTCTACTACAGGCGGGTCAGCGAATATGCTCACAACCTTGGTGTCAAATTGGTATCCATCGAACACCTGGTTGGCGAAAACGCGAGTTCAGGAGGGGAAGGTGGCAAGAGATATACTATCAGTGATGTCTACCATTGTGCGGATCTTGTCTGCTATCCTTCCGGCTACGAAGGTTTTGGGAATGCTTTTCTCGAGGCAATTTACCACCGCAAGCCGATTGTGGTCAACAGGTACTCCATATATGTTGTTGATATTGAACCCAAAGGCTTTGATGTTATCAGTATCGAAGGGTTTGTGAGCAGCGACACCATCCGCAAGATTTACGAAGTCTTGAACGATGAGGAGAGGCGGGAAGAAATGACCCGGAGAAACTACGAGCTCGGGAAGAAACATTTTTCATACGAGGTGCTCGAACGTCTTCTTCTTCATATGGTGGGTGGACTTGAAAGGCAATCCGAGAGCCAGGAAAAATGAAATACAATATTGCGCTCCTTCATTACTCATGCCCCCCGGTAGTCGGCGGGGTGGAGGAAATCGTCCGGCAGCAGGCCTTTCTGCTCAGCCGGTTTTTTCATAAGGTGAAAGTGTTTGCAGGCGATGGAGGACAGTTTTCCGACACCCATGAAATCGAAATCAACCCACTTCTTGGATCCAGGAACAGGCAGGTGATTAGAGCACAAACCCTCAGCTCAGAAGGTCAGCCTGAAAAGCTGGAGCGTCTCAGCACCAGGATTTACGATTACCTGGTGAGGGCTCTGAGGGGTTTTGATATCCTGATCGCCCACAATGTCCTGACCATGCCCTTTAATTTACCGCTTTCCGCTGCACTACACCGAATCAGCCAGGAGGGCAAACTACCGATCATAAGCTGGAATCACGATTCTCCCTATTTTTATCCCGATTATCCAAAGCACCTGGATTTTTTTCCGTGGAACATTCTGAAAAGGGCATATGCAGGGATAAGCTATGTGGCAATTTCAGAGAGCAGGAGAAAAATGTTTGAAGAGCTTTACGGGCACAGGAAAAACCTGTATGTGGTTCCCAATGGAATAGATCCTATCCAGTTTTTTCATCTTGATCCTACCACGGTCAGGCTCATCCAGGAAGAGCGGCTTTTTGAGGCTGATTTTCTCATGGTTCAACCATCGCGCCTTCATCCAAGAAAAAATATGGAGCTTTCAATTCGTGTCACAAAAGCCCTGCACGAGCTTGGGTTCAAATCAAGAATGCTTATCACAGGTGCCCATGATCCTCATGAGCCAAAGAGTCTGGGCTACCACCGCAAGTTAAGAGATCTGGCCCGAACCCTCGGAGTTCAGAAAGACGTTCTTATCATTGCTGAGTATGTCTTTAAGAGCGGGGAGAAACTTGCAGCAGACCGCATAACGATAAGGGATCTGTACTTGATCTCCGATATGCTTTTCTTGCCGAGCTTTCAGGAGGGGTTTGGCATTCCTCTGCTTGAGTCCGGAATGATTAAGCTCCCTATAGTTTGCTCCAGAATTCCGCCATTCCTGGAGATAGGCGGAGACTCGGTCTGTACCTTTGAACTGAGTGACAGCCCTGAAAAGATAGCGCAGAAGATTCTGGAGTTTTACAGGAACTTGAAACCGGCCCATATGTTTCGAAAGGTAATGCGCGATTTTGTATGGGATAACATATACAAAACAAGGCTGTTGCCGTTGTTGAATCATGCGGTGGCGTTACACAAGACCGGCTCTTGAGGGAAAAATCAAGAGGCAACCTCTTTCTGGCTATGCCCTTTCTGCAATTTCTTCCGGGGTGAAGCAAGCTGTGCAGTTTTTTCCCCACACCGAGTATGTATTATTTTCTTTGTAAGGCTTGAGGAAAACATAGCCATCTTTCATAAGGTTTTTCAGGACCAGTACCGGGAGGGCATTTCCTTCAACTTCCACCTTTTCGTGATCTTCTTTGCCTGCAACCAATTCCTTGAGTTTCATTTTCATAAAAAGGGCCTCCCTCTGAAAATTTCTACCGGAAAAAACTCAATGGGCTTTTGCAGCCTCAGCCTGGCTGTATGACAAGAATAAACATACAGCGGCTCCATGTCAAGACAGCAGGGAACCCCTAAATGCGCATCAATTTTTGGTTTGTCTTGCAAAACCAAATGCCTTGGGGGAAACCCCTGATCGGCTGTCAAGCGATCATCTTTTCGGAAATGTTAGAGATCAAGCCCCCAAACTCGCTGCGTTTTCTTTGGCAGCGTGTGATAAAGGAAACTTTGATATCTCCCGATTCAATCGGGGTTGGCTCAATTTGACTGTCGATCTGCGGCAGTGGCTACCCTGTAAGTTCATCGGTGCTTTTTCACGGGAGTCATTTAAATATTGAGATTTCATGCATGCAGAGGGTCTTGACAAATCGGAAAGCGTGCTTATATTTTTGCCAAAATTTAATTTAGCAACGTAAAATCAAGGACTTAGCTTTAGCTTGCTTGGGATTGAGAGTCTCGGAGACGTCAAGGAGTAAGAAAGTAGCTTTGCTTAAAAGTATTTGTCTGTATGCAGAACTTCTACAAGGAATTCCTGAAAAGGCCCGCCATTGCCGCGATCCGCGCACAAGGACTTATCACGCACACCGCCCCTGCACATTGCAGCAGGGGTTTATCTGTATAAATTATTAAGGAGGTTTTGTGAGATGAAGATACGACCATTGAATGACAGAGTGCTTGTTTTGAGGATCGAGGAAGAGGAGAAGACTTCCGGGGGTATTATTATTCCTGACACTGCTAAAGAAAAACCCCAGGAGGGAAAGGTGATCGCAGTTGGTTCAGGTAAGATGAGCGAGAACGGCGGTCGTCTGCCTCTGGACGTCAAAGCCGGGGATAGGGTGCTTTTTGGCAAGTATGCTGGAAATGAGATTAAGATAGATGGGGTGGAGCACCTGATAATGAGAGAGGATGATATCCTGGCAATTATAGAATAAGCTAGGGAGGAGGTATAGATAGCAATGGCAGGTAAAGAGATAAAATATGGTATGACGGCAAGGGAGAAAATGTTGCTGGGAGTGGATACCCTGGCCGATGCTGTGAAAGTGACTCTAGGCCCCAAGGGCAGAAATGTGCTGATTGAAAAATCATGGGGATCTCCAAAGACGACAAAGGACGGAGTGACGGTTGCAAAGGAGATTGAGCTGGAAGACAAGTTCGAAAATATGGGTGCCCAGATGGTCAAGGAGGTTGCGTCCAAGACGTCTGATGTGGCAGGAGACGGCACAACCACAGCGACCATCCTCGCGCAGTCAATATTTCATGAGGGCTCCAAGCTGGTTGCCTCTGGAGCAAATCCCATGGCAGTGAAGCGGGGCATTGAAGAAGCAGTTGAAGCAGTGGTGCAGGAATTGAAGAAAATAAGCAAGCCCACCAAAGAGAAGAAGGAAATTGCACAGGTAGGGACGGTTTCAGCGAACAATGACACCACCATAGGGGATATTATTGCAGAGGCAATGGAGAAAGTTGGAAAAGAGGGCGTTATAACAGTTGAAGAAGCCAAAGGAATGGAAACAACCCTGGAGATCGTAGAAGGAATGCAGTTTGACCGCGGATACTTGAGCCCGTATTTTGTTACAGATCCTGAAAAGATGGAGGTTTCCCTGGAGGAGCCTTACATACTGCTGCACGAGAAAAAAATCAGCGTGATGAAGGATCTGGTACCCATATTGGAGCAGATTGCAAAGACCGGCAAGCCCTTGCTGATCATAGCAGAAGACGTTGAAGGTGAGGCTCTGGCCACCCTGGTGGTGAACAAGTTGAGGGGGACACTTAAGTGTGCTGCTGCAAAAGCCCCGGGGTTTGGAGACAGGCGTAAAGCAATGCTTGAAGATATTGCAATACTTACGGGCGGACAGGTCATAAGCGAGGACCTGGGTCTCAAGCTCGAAAATGTTACTCTAAACGACCTTGGCACTGCCAAGAGGGTATCCCTTGACAAAGACAACACCACGATAGTGGACGGTGGCGGGAGCAGAAAAGCCCTTGAAGGTCGTGTAAAACAGATTAGGGCTCAAATTGAGGAAACAACGAGCGACTATGATCGTGAGAAACTCCAGGAAAGGCTTGCCAAATTAATTGGTGGAGTGGCTGTGATAAACGTTGGTGCTGCGACCGAGACTGAAATGAAGGAGAAAAAAGACAGAGTTGAGGATGCCCTGAATGCAACACGTGCAGCAGTTGAAGAGGGAATAGTTCCCGGAGGAGGTGTTGCTCTGATCAGGGCAATGAAAGCTCTGGACAAGCTGAAACTTGAAGGTGACAAGCAGCTCGGTGTTAACCTCATTAGAAGGGCGCTGGAGGAGCCTGTACGCCAGATTGCGAACAATGCCGGTTTTGAGGGTTCCGTGGTTGTCCAGCGAGTTATGGAAGGTAAAGGAAATTTCGGCTTTAATGCCGAGAAAGGAGACTACGAGGATCTTATGGAAGCCGGAATAATTGATCCTACGAAGGTTACCCGGTTTGCCCTTCAGAACGCAGTCTCTGTTGCAGGGCTCTTGCTGACTACGGAAGCAATGGTTGCAGAAAAACCGGAGAAAAAGAAACCCGCAGCACCGGGAACACCTCCGCCAGAGGAAATGTATTGATGGCGCACTGAGTAAAAAGCCCGGGCAGAGCACATGGCCTGTCCGGGCTTTCTAGAATTTGGAGCCGATCGTTTTTAGTATACCCCTATGAGTGAGGATATAGGAGATAGCGAACTGAAGGCTGAGCTTGAGAGAAAGCATTTCGCAAGGACGGCCCTGGTTGCTGCGTCTCTGGGCGTGGAGGAGGAAGAACTTCGTGAACTGCAATTGGAAGCAATCTGGCAGATGTCGGCGGAGTTCAGAAACGCCCCGGGCACGAAGTCCCTTTCGGAGAAGTACGGATTTTCAAAAAAGGAAGTGGATGAGTTCCTCAGAGCCCGTGCAGAACAGAAAAGAAAAGCAGGCGAGCACAAAGTCCTTGAACCATGCTACGACCAGGGTACCGGTCGATATCTAGATTTTGATGAATGGGAACAACGCCTGATCAGAAACTGGGATAAGCTTTCGCTATCCAGGCACTAAGCCATTCTTTTTATCTCTTCTATTCTTTTTCCCAGCCTTTTTTCGGAAACAGGGAACGCTGTTTTGAGGTTCTGGGCGAACAACGACACCTTGAATTCTTCAAGTGCCCAGCGGAAGTCTTCAATGGCGAGCCTTTTCTCCGTTGAAGAGTGGCGGGTGAGACTGGCCAACATTTTGTCAAAAGCTTGCACAAAAGGCCGCGCCCGGTTCATTTTGGCCGAGTCTTTGGCCGGATCATTTGAGCCTCTCTCTGCTCTTATCCGTATGGCTTTCAGGTAGCGTGGAAGGTGGGGCAATCTTTCCACTGGGTAGAAATCGAGAAAGTTTTGTGGAACCAGGGAGTCTAGTTCTTTTTGTAAAGCGTTACAGAGGTCCAGAACCGCACTGTTTGATTTGTTTGAGGCTTCGGTTGATTGGAGTCTCATTGCAGTTCTCCAATACTCCTCGGCTATTGTGATCACGTGGTCCCTGAGTTCTTTCCCCTTTTCAAACATGTCCACACGCACACTATCAGCATAAGCATGGAAAGCTTCAGGCGTGCGTATGTTTTTTTGAAAGATCTCTTTTAAGAGACGTTCAAGTATGGCGTTTTCAATAACCTTGGCTCCCCCAAAGTATGAGGAATACTGTTCCGCGCCCTCTGGCAGAGTAATGGATCTTTTCAGAAACTTAATATCCTTTGCAAGGTGAAGACGTAAAAGGGCCTGAACTCCTTCTCTGTGTGATTTTAATGCCTCGTCCCGTGCTTGGAAAAGCTCAACACGTATGCCTCCCTCGCGCTGTTGAAGGGCAGGGTAAGCAACAAGCCGGGAGCCAAAGGAAATTCTTTCGGGCAGTGGACCAAAATCCCAGCTTGTGATATGCGTTCTTTCCCACTTTTCCCTCGCTCTCCTCCAGGCAAGTGAATCCCTGTTCGCGCTTTTGGCAGAAAGCAGTTCAACAAGTGAGCGCAAATCCCTGCCCCCGTGAATTTCTTTACCTGTGCTGTCAATGACAGAGATGCGGATTTTCAGGTGCTCAGGAATGTTCACCTCCTTGAGAACAGATGCAGGGATGTCAACACCGAACTCTTGATGTATAAACTCGGAAAGCGAACTCAGCAAGGGTCGGTTTTCTTGCCTCATCTCCTTCACTATGACTTCCACTGTATTATTCACAGGGACTAGCTTTTTCCTGTATCTTTTCGGCAGACCCTTTATCAGGGCAGTTATCTTTTCACGCACCAGGCCGGGCAAAATCCACTCCAGTTGTTCAGCTGAAATTTCAGAGAGGAGGCCGAGGGGTACTTGAAGGGTCGGGCCATCCTGCTCTTCCCCGGGAGCAAACTTGTAGGATACCTTATAATCCCTTTTTCCAATGCGTACCATGTCGGGAAACATTTCCAGCTCTTCCCGCATGGGCTCTCTGACAAGGATTTGCTCTTCTTTCAGCCTCAGGAATCTATCATTTCCTTTTTCTGCAATCGCTTTTTTTAAAGCATTCGTGTCGCAGACGCCTCTGAGGTTCTTGGAGTAGAAATCAGCTATCACATCCTGACCCACTAGCATATCCCGGCGCCTCAGTTTGTCTTCTATACGAGATACTTCTTTAAGGAGTTTCATGTTATGCTCCAAAAAGGAGAAGGATCCCTTGATATTACTCTCAACAAGCGCGGATTGAACAAATATTTTATGAGCTTCCTTTTGACTGATTGGTGCGTAGCGAACCTTTCTGCCAGTCACAATCGGCAAACCAAAGAGCGTGACTTTTTCAAAAGCCTGCACTTCGCCTCGATTTTTTTCCCAGTGAGGGTCATAGTAGCTGGATTTACACAAGTCTGCACCCAGGGTTTCCAGCCATTTGGGATCGATCTTGGCGACAGTTCTGGCAAAAAGGCGGGACGTTCTTACTATTTCCGCAGCCACAATCCACGACGGGGCCTTGTTAAAGAGGGAGGAACCAGGAAAAATCATGATTTCCCTGCCTCGTGTTCCTTGATAAAGATTCTTTTCTTTCTTGGTACATATATTGGATAGGAAACCGCTCAAGATGGAGCGGTGAATCCGGTCGTAGAGGGGGGCTTCTTTCTTCCCCTGACTCCCGGCCGGGCGCAGGGGTATTCTGTGTTCCCTCAAAATTCCCGTTATTTGTTCGTAGGTATACACCCATTCGCGCATACGGTTAAAGGAGAGGAAATTGGCTTTGCAAAATTTCCTCATTTTGTTTTGCGTCTTCAGAGATTCCCACTCTCGGTGGTACCTGTTCCATATATTCAATAGCGTAATAAAGTCGGAATCGTTATCCTTGAATGGAGCATGCATTTGGTCGGCCTGGTCTGCCTTTTCAGCAGGCCTTTCTCTGGGGTCCTGGATGCTCAAAGCAGAGGCAATAACAGCCACCTCCTTGACGCATTCTTCTTTCTTGGCCTCAACGATGATTCTTGAAATGCGAGGGTCCAATGGCATTCGAGCCATCAAGCGTCCAATATCAGTCAGGGTGTAATTTGGGCCCTTTTTCTTGATTGCCCCCAATTCGAGCAGGAGATCAAACCCATCTTTAATCCTTCTGGTGCTTGGCCTGTCCAGAAATGGGAATGCGGAAGGGTCGCCGAGGTTCAATGAAATCATCCGGAGGATCACTTCAGCCAAGTTCGATCTCAGGATCTCGGGAGAGGTAAAAGCGGGACGAGACTCGTAGTCTTCTCTGGAGTAAAGCCTGATGCACACACCATCCTGGGTGCGGCCGCAACGTCCCTTTCTCTGCTCAGCGCTACTTTGGGAGATTGGCTTAACGGGGAGGCTGGTAGTGCGTGTTCTGGGGAGGTACTCCAAGATTCTCGCAAGCCCTGTATCAATGACATACTTGATTCCCGGAATCGTGAGAGATGTTTCAGCCACGTTGGTTGCCACCACGATCTTGGGACCTGTTTTTGAATAGATTCTTTCTTGCTCTGATGCGGGAAGTCTGGCGAAAAAAGGCAAGACAGCAGTATCAGGGAAGTTTCTCCCCTGCAATCTTTCGCAGGTTTCAAGGATATCTTGTTCTGTAGGCATAAAAACCAGAATATCTCCAGCACCTCTTTGCTCCTTGAGTATATCCACTGACTTCACTGCTATGTCCACGTAAGTACTTTCGCCTTCTTCTTCGAGTCGCGGATCATTCGGTAGGTATTCAACTTCGACCGGATACATTTTCCCCCCGACCTCGAGCACCGGCGCCCAGGGAAAGGCTTCCCGGAACTTCTCCGTGTCCAGGGTGGCGGAGGAAATAATGAGCTTGAGCTCTTTTCTGTTAGGAAGGAGCTTTCTAAGTATTCCAAGTAGAAAATCGATGTTCAGAGTTCTTTCATGAGCTTCGTCAATGATAAGTGTGTCATAAGAATATAATCCTCGGTCCGCCTGGGTTTCAGCCAGAAGGATTCCATCTGTCATGATCTTGATATAACACTCTCTGCTTGTCTTGTCCCTGAAGCGGATCTTGTACCCCACAGATCTTCCTATTTCCTCTCCAAGTTCTCTTGCTATTCGCCTGGCAATAGTGGTTGCGGCAATCCTTCTTGGCTGCGTGCAGCCCACCACTCCCTTGATTCCCCTTCCTGCTTCAAGGCACATCTTTGGAATCTGTGTGCTTTTTCCACAACCTGTTTCTCCTGAAATTATTACAACCTGGTTTTCTTTGATGGCCCGAACGATCTTGCTTCGATGAGCGGTGATCGGGAGTTGTTCAGGGTAACTAATTTTGGGAACAAGGCTCTTGCGCTGTTCGGTCTCTTGAACCGAGGCCCTGGCATTATCCTTGATCGAAAAAAGCTTCCTGACAGAACGCTTCACATTTTTATCCTTGGGCACCATAACTTGTGTTTCACTTATCACTTAATCAGCTATAATCATATCATGTTTATGGCAGGTGGCAAGGCTCAGAGAGGGGGGCCTATCTAGGGCAAAGCCTTGTAATCGTCGGGCTTAAACTCGGTTTGCTCCTGAACAAAACGTAATCGTATGTTAAGCGTAAGCAGGGTTTACATTTCAAGCAAAGGTGAGCTAGAATATACAGCCGAAAACGCCAGGCTTGTGGCACCTTCTTCGCGCAAGATCGAATTTCTCTGTAATAAGAATAAAGTAAAAAGCGCAGGATAAGAAAGAAATATGAGCGAGAATGAAAAAAAGTCCGAAAACACTAAGGAGCCCCAATCTGCCAGCCAGGAGCTTTTTGACAAGATTTTTCGTGCCAAACTTGAGGCGGAAAAGGTAAAGCCCCTGAATGAGGGTAAGTCTGTGAAAGCGCAGGAGCCATTGTCCGATAGTCTGGAGATGTTTGATACTCTTTTTCAACATGAACTGGAAAAGGAAAAAGCTGCTCCTAAAAAAGACATGCCTTCAGTCAAGAAGAGTTCAAGGAAAAAAGAGGGCAAAAGCTCATCTCACTCAAAGCTGATTTTGTTGGCGCTCCTGATCGTTATTCTTGCCGGAGCCTCATTGTACTACTCGGGTATAGTGGAGAGAAGCATGCTCGGCCGCAAGCACGTTGTGAGTGCCAGAAAAGCCTCTAGACCGCCAAAGAGACCTATTGTTGCCAGAAGCAAGATACCTCCAAAACCGAAAATCACCCCTCGCAATATAGGGAAACCTTTGTCCGGGAGGCGTCCTGTTCCGGCAAAAGCAGGCCCGGCTCAGGAAAAAGCCGGGAAGGAAGTGCCGGCCCCCAAAACCCTATCAAAAGCCCCTGGCGCTTTATCCGCGGCAAAAATCCAGGGCTCTGAAGCAAAAGTGATTCCGGCTAAGGAGAAGTCGGGGGTTGTCCCGAATGTAGAAACAGCAAAGGCTGAGAAGCAAAGACACAGTCTCTTGCCGGAAAAAAGAGTCTTATATCCATATTCAATATACCTCGGGTCTTTCAAAAGCAAAAAACGTGTGGAAAAAGCCATAGTGGCGTATCAAAAAGTGGGGCTTTCACCTTACCGGGTGAGAGTCGACCTCGGCCCCAAGGGCATTTGGTATAGGGTTTTTGCCGGGCATTTTCGTAGCAGGGAAGAGGCACGCGCTTTCTTGAACCGGAAAAAAATACCGGACGCTGAAGTAAAGCACACCAGATATGCTGTTCTCATCGGCAGCTATCCGTCACTGGGGCAGGCTGATAAGATGAAATCCAGGCTTACTGCTCTAGGATATGATCCTTATACTGTACGAGGCCGCGGGCAAGAAGTGAGCGTTTATGTGGGGGCTTTTTACAGGAAAGAGCGCGCGGAAAAATTAGGCCTGGACCTGGCATCAAGGAAAATAAAGGGGAGGGTTGTTCAAAGGTGATTGAGCTGAGAAGAGCGGGAGAAAACGAGTCCCACTATGAATTTCTTTGCCGCAAGCAGCGGGGTATCAATCGGAAGCTATCTTAACGCCCCAGGAAGCGGGTAATGAAACCCTCAGAGATTATTTCTTCTCCTTTGCCTTTTCCATCATTTCTACAAGGCTTTCAAGCTTGGGCTTCGGAGGTACGAAAATTTTGCTTTGCTCTTCTTCAGAAAAGTGCTCCTCAAGGAATTTGTGGATGTCTACACGTCGTTCCCAGCATCCTACCACCCATCTGCAAGGCAGCATGTTATTTTCAGAACGGCAGAACTTGAAATTAACATCGCCGCCAATCCTGGGGCATCGAATCATTTTTTGATCATGTTCTTCTATCAATTTGTTTTCCCTCCAATGAGCAGGCAGCCATTCCCGGGCTCAGCTCTATGAAACCCGGGAATGGCTTTTTCATAACAAGGGGTGCGCTAGGCCTCTACCTTAGGCAATTCTTCTTGTGCCTTCTTGACTTCTTCTTCAGGATAGGCATAGTCTTCAAGCTGTCCTGACAGGTACCTGTCATATGCTGCCAGGTCAAAATGCCCGTGGCCGCTGTGGGCTATCAGGATCGTTTTTGACTCTCCTGATTCTTTGCACTTAAGTGCCTCGTCGATTGCTACTTTGAGATCATGACAGGGCTCAGGACCGGTTATCACGCCCTCTGTGCGGGCAAATTTTACTCCTGCCTCAAACACTGCTGTCTGGTGGGCTGCCTGCACCTCAACCAGGCCTAGATTATAAAGATGACATATGATCGGTGACATTCCGTGGTAGCGCAACCCCCCTGCATGAATCGGGGGAGGTATAAAACCGTGTCCCAGGGTGTACATCTTGAGCAAGGGAGTCATGCCTGCGTTGTCGCCAAAGTCATAGGCATATATGCCCTTGGTCATTGTGGGACAGCTCTCGGGTTCCACACATATGATTCTCATGTCGGGCTTCTCGCCGCTTATCTTGTCTCTGATCCACGGGAGGAACTGGCCGGCAAAGTTTGATCCTCCGCCAATGCACCCGACGATAATATCTGGATAGGCATCCGCCATTTCCATCTGCTTCCTTGTTTCCTCACCTATGATGGTTTGATGAAGGAGCACGTGGTTTAGCACGCTGCCCAGTGAGTAATGGGTATCGTCACGACTCACTGCGTCCTCTACCGCTTCGCTTATCGCCAGTCCAAGACTGCCCGGACAATCAGGCCATTTTTCGAGCATATCCCGGCCTGCCTTGGTATCCGGGCTGGGGCTTGGCACGCACTTGGCACCCCATGTTTCCATCAAGATGCGCCTGTATGGTTTCTGGTCATAGCTGATTCTGACCATATAGACCTTCAGCTCAACATCGAAAAAGGCGCATCCCATTGCAAGTGCGCTTCCCCACTGGCCTGCACCGGTCTCGGTGGTTAAGCGTTTGGTTCCTTCTTTCATGTTGTAATAAGCCTGGGCCACGGCCGTGTTTGGCTTATGGCTTCCGGCCTGGCTTGTTCCTTCATATTTATAGAAAATCTTGGCAGGGGTATCGAGGGCTTTTTCAAGCCGGTATGCCCTGTGAAGCACCGTGGGACGCCAGGTGAGATAAACATCCCTGACCTCCTCCGGTATCTCAATCCATCGCTCAGTGCTTACCTCCTGCTTGATAAGCTCCATCGGAAATAATGGAGCCAGATCTTCCGGACCTATAGGTTTTCCTGTGCCCGGATGCAAAACAGGTGGTAACGGCTCAGGTAGGTCGGCCTGGATGTTGTACCAGTGGGTCGGCAGATCTTTTTGATCCAGAAAATACATTGCTCTTTCCATCTCATCCTCCTCCCTATTACAAAAGGTTATCATTAAAGCGGCCCGAAAAGCTAAACGGACTGCCAGCTCCACACTCAATGCTGAGACTCAAAACCTTCTTTTTTTCGGCGGTGATTAGCCGCCGCTGTTTTGAAAAACGGGATGGGACGCAAAATGTGTGAAGCCAAATCAAAGGTCATCATTCACGGTTTAGAACCTGGGGCCCAGCAGGTGAACTCACTCAAGAAGAGCTTGAGCAGAGAAGACGATTAGTGCAGAAATGAGATGGAAGAACTATTCAAGTATCCACAGAACTTGAAATAACCCACTGCCAGCACAATGTGGTGTCGAGTGCAAGTTACAGACAGAGCCTAATCCCTTTGCCAGATAAAGTCAATTCCATTTTTCTAATCCATCCGTCCGGGCCAGATCAGGCCCGGGACGTTCGATGAGCACAGGCTGCAAACCATTCTTCGCTACCCTCTGAAGCGGCTTTTTAATTCAGGACATTATGCAGAGGGCAGCTTTCTTATGAGGAAAGAAGCCAGGACGATCAGCAATCCCAGGGCTAAAAGCCCGAGCGCAAAGTTCCATGCGTCAGCAACAGCCCCTAGAAGAGGCGGCGTGAGTCCCAGTCCTGAAACTACTCCTATGGATATAGACACACCTATAAAGGCGCTCCTTTCAGCCAGCGAGGTTGTTTTTGAAATCGAGACCATCCCAACAGGGAAAAAAGCGGGACCAAGCGTTCCCTGAACCACAAGCGCGAGAACCAGAAAGGATAAGGGAGGGGCCACTGCCAGCCCCATTGTTGCAAAACCCGTAATCATCAATGTAAGAAAAAGAATTTTTCTGGTGCCGAAACGATCCGCCAGCAATCCGGCCGCCATGGTTATGAAAAACCCCCCAACCCGGGAAAGCCCAAAAACCGTATTTGCTATTTCAAGACCTATACCTTTCTCTTTCACGAGAAACAATGGAATGACACTGTAAGTGCCCATGCTGGAAGCAGAAGCAAAACCCCACAGCACTGCCATGATCCAGAAATCAGAACGCTTGAACACTTGCAAGACAGAGCCCTTGGATTCTTCGGTAGGCTTAAGGTTTGGTGCAAAGGCCCAAATACCAAAAAGAGCAGCCAGGCAAAACGTGCTCAGAAAGAGGAAGGTTTCCCTCCACTGGAAAAACCGAAGCAGTAAAGCTGCGAGGATCGGAACCGAGAGAATGCTGAAAGATGCCGCAGTTTCGTGAAACGAAATAGCCTTTCCCCAGTTGGCCCGTCCAAAACTCGATGTAAGGAGAGGCACTGCACTGGGGAGATACATTCCTGATCCAACTCCCACAAAGAAGTATGCGATGGATATGGAAAAGTAAGCACTGGCATAATCGATAGAGAAAAGGGAAATACCCAAGATGAGGAATCCCAGCATTATGGATCTCTTGTATCCCATGCGGGGAGCAAGCAGACCAGAGAGAAACAGGCTGAGAGTATATCCTGCTGCCATAAAAGAGAAAATGCTGCCGCTCAAAGCATGGCTGAGGGATAGCTGCTCCTCGATAATAGGCAAGAAGGGTGAGAGAATGGTCCGCGTGGAGAAATTCGTATACCACAGAAACCAGAAAAACAGGAGCAGAAGAATCTTCATGGCAGGAACCCGTGTGGAACTGGCTGCAATTTTCTCAATACCTTTTTGACTTCTTGAGCTCCGCCTCGATCATTGTCTTTAATCCACGGAAAGAGCGGTTCCGCACCAACTTCCCATTAATGAAAACAGAGGGGATTGCCCGAATGCCCATGCTTCTGGCCTCCATGAGGTCCCTGTTGATGCGTTCGGTTAGGGCCTGAGATTTCAGGTTCTGGTTAAATTTTGCCATATCAAGATTTAGCTCCCGGGCAATCTGCATAATCCTTGCATTGTTAATGAACCTGTAAGTCTCAAAGAGCCTGTTGTGGAAATCCCAGAACTTGCCCTGCTCGTTTGCGGCAAGCGCGGCCTGGGCTGCCTGCCGGGCATATTTATGCTTGTTCAGCGGGAAGTTCTTGAAAACAATTTTGACCTCTTTTGGGTATGTCTCCAGCACCTGCCGGAGTAAAGGCTCGAGCCTCGCGCAGTAGGGTCACTGATAATCACCGAACACGACGACAGTCACAGGCGCGTTTTCAGGCCCGTGAAATGGTGCTCCTGATATGTTGATTTTGAAAATATCTTCAATCTCTACGACAGAAACAGTCTTTTCCGAACTGCTGCTCAATATAAGAGCATTTATTCTCGGCGAGAAGGTCAACCTGTCAAAGCGCTGAGAAAGAGGGAGATGATTCGTTATCCTCCCTTCCCGCAAAGAATAAACAGCAATTTCTTTTTCAAGCAGGATATAAATTTTTCTCCCGTCGGGCGATGCTGCTACATCTAGCGGCTGTGAGCCGAGGGGGATTTGTTTTATCGTTGAAAGACTTATATCAGCTCTAGCATGAGCTGCCAGAGAAAAGGGCCCTGTGAGTGTTATAAAGAAAAATAGCAAAGCGTATTTTACCATTGTCCTCATTGTTTTCTACCCTCCTCGTGGTAATTGGATAGGACCCGGATTTTTTGAAGCCAACCTGTGCTAATATCACTTGTTTAGGCTGGCTGAGTGATATATCATGAATTTTGTATTGTCAAGGCTCCATAGAGGCCATGGGGCGCAGGCGTTTTGCGGTGATCAAGGAGAATAATGGAAGTTTTGAACAAATCTCTTGGAAGGAAGAGCAGTAGGCGGGATTCTTACCCTGCGAGGTCATAGCAGTGGCTTATAAGAGACCGGAAGAGGAAATTCCTTTTAAGGAACTTGAGAGGCAGGTGAGGTTGGTTCTGGACCTTATTAGGACGGAGCCTTCCAAGAGGAGTGTTATTCTGAAGAGCTTTCTGTCCAACTTTTTCGATGCAGTAAAGGAGACCCTCAAAAAACAGGGCCATGTGATGCCGTTTTACATTATTGTGGCGGACAAGATGTGTTTTGGTACCCCTCCCGTTACAGAGCACGTTGCAAGGCGCGCCAGCGAAATGAATGCAGAAGCCGTGATTTCAATCGAAGGATTCCAGCAGGAAAAGGACATAAGCGATGTTATATACCATATAAGTATGTCTGCACCTTCCATGGGTGTCATGGGGTGGGTCCTCAAGGTGAAACTCAGGGATGGCATTGTGGAATTCACGCGGGAGATGCCTTATCTGTTTGATTCAAAGGAAAAGGTCAAAACTCTCGGCCAGCTTATAGATGAGCTGGAAAAAAGCTAAGACCAACACTGATGGGTCTTGATGTGGCGTGGTTCATTCGAATGCTATGGTTATTGGAGCAATATACGTTTGTCCTCTCAGAGGACTGGCTTCATTAGAAGTTCCTGAGCCTGAGAGGTTTTTTCGCACTATAAGCGCTGCCAGAGACCTGGGTTTGAAGAAGGTTTTGGTGCCTGTTCTTGAAGAGTCGCTGGTGGAAACAAAAAGGGCGAAAATCAAGTTCCTTGACGGACTCGTTCGGACATTGGATATGGCAGCGGAGGCTCGCATTGATGCGTGGCTGATTGCGCTCCCTCAGAGCTTGCTTGGTCTGAGCTGGGCAGCCCCTGCCATGGTTCGGGCCGTGCGAGATTCTGCTGCTCCACCGGTCTATGTTGACGGAAAGGTTAGGCACCTTCTTCCCCTTGACTGGTGGAGAGATCCTTCCTTGGTGGAGAAAAAAATAGGACTCCTACGGGAGATATTGAGTGCAGTAGGAGGTCATCCAGCAGCATACGGTTTTGTTATTTTGAACAGGGCCCTTGAATGGGAGAGGCCCGATTCACAGGCTGCTGATTTTGTAACAAAATCCTTTGCGGCTGAGATCAGGGAGATTGATGAGAAGATAGCCATCTATTTGGGCTTTGGGCTGTCGGAAATTTTGGATCCTGAGCTTGGGCAATTGTTGGTAGGTCAAGTGGACGGAATTCATCTCAGTGGTCTCGAAGCGGATCCGGAGGGTATAAACAGACCCAGGGGAATAGAGGGAGAACTGGTGCTGGCAGGTTTCCTGGGCAGCATGGCTTCTTGGCTTTTCGCCAAGCCTGTGCAAGTTGAGGTTGGGTGGAGCCCGGTTGAAAATGAAGAACTTAAAGAGAAAGCTTTGGATGCATGCAGAATACTTGCAAGGCAAAGTCTGCACGGGGTGACATGGGTTAGCCTTGTTGATCCACATCAACTGCTTCTCACACAACCGCCCTGGGCATTAAGAGAAGGGCTTGAGAGCGTTGGATTGTTTGACAAGAGTGGGGATCCCAAGAAATGGGTTGGGACACTGATTGAAGCCCTTTCGGATATAGAGGAGAACGAAAAGAGCTGTGAATTTCTGGATTTGAGCCTGGAGGAATACTTGGAGGACCCTCCAATGCATCTCACAAGACTCTGGAATCGCTTTCTGGAAGCTGAAGGATTTGGCTCCTAGGGGGCTGTCTGGAACTAGTTCGCAAGGGAGTGCTAGATTGTTTATGTTTTCATTTATCGCAGGTATTGAAAAGATAGGGGGGAACGGTGCCAAGGCCTATCAGTGTGCTTCATGTGGTGGCCTGATCACCCACTCCGACCAGCTTCTGGCCGTAGAGGGCAAAAACAGGCACTTTCATGTGAATCCCGCGGGTGTAGAATGCGATTTTCATACATTTTTGTCCTGTCCTGGAGCAATAGCGGCGGGAGAGGCAACCGAGGATCACACGTGGTTTCCGGGCTATGGATGGCGCATGGCTTTTTGCAAGACCTGTGGCCAACACCTTGGCTGGCACTATGAAGCGCTCTCAACAATCAGGCATCCCAGAAGGTTTTGGGGAATCCTTGTCCCCAATGTGAGGGCAGTATACGAAACCACTCCAACAAAATAATAACTTCACCAAGACACCGTACTTTCTAGTTCTGTGTGATCCACTGAAGGCTGCCGTTTTCGCGGCTAACTTTTCCCGGGAACTGTTGTCCTAGATTCATTTCTCAGGTGAAACTCATGCTAAGATGCCCTCTTATTTTTCTTGCTCTGCACAAGGCCTCCCATATGCCGTACAACCCCCTCGCAGCGAGAAGCTGCAAGGAAGAAACAGCCCATGAGCTTTGAGACAAGGTGGTATGTGTTGGAGCGCACAAAGAATGAATGTAAAGACTTCAAAGGCATATGATTTGATCGCGTTCAAGCATTGAAGTTGGGCAATTGGTGATTATTATTGTTTTGTCGGCATGAGTGAAGAGATCAAAGACGCCAACATAATAATCTTTTCCAAGTCAGGCCACACAATTGAAACCTCAAAAATAATTGCCCAGAAAAGGGGGAAAGGAACATGGATAAAAGATTCAAGGAAGTTCCGGCAGAAGAATTGAGGGCTTATATTGATCCTGAATCCCTGCCATTTGAAAACACAGCCTCACTTGACCCCCCGAAAGAGAAAATCCTTGGTCAGCTAAGAGCGGGCGATGCAATAAAGTTCGGCATGGGCATGAAAGAAAATGGTTACCACATATTTATAGCCGGCCCTCCGAAAGCGGGGTTAACATATACTGCGAGAACATACATCGAAGAACAGGCCAGGAAAGAGCCCACTCCGCCGGACTGGTGCTATGTGCATAACTTCAAAGAACCCGATAAGCCAAAGTGCCTGAGAGTTTCCCCTGGTCGTGGCAAGGAACTCAAGAAAGATATGAAAGAGTTGATTCAAGAGGTTCAGAAAAGGCTATCAGAGGTCTTTGACAGCGAAGACTACAGCGCCAGGGAGAAAGAAGCGGAGAAAGGTTTTGAAGAGCAACGAAGGAAAATCATAGATAATCTGTCAAAGATTGCCAAGGAGCAGGGCTTTCTTTTGCAAATTTCACAGGTTGGAATGGTTATTATCCCTGCGACAGAGGAAGGCCAGCCTCTGAGCCAGGAAAACCTTGCTGAGCTGAGCGATAAGGAAAAGCAGAGGCTAAAGGAAAAAAGCGACGCGCTTCAGGAAAAAATGAAAGAGGCGGTTAAGAACATTCGAGACGCTGAAGCGAAGCTCAAAGAAAAAAAGAGTGAGCTGGAAAAAGAAGTGGCATCTTATGTTGTGAGCCAGTTGTTGGAACCTTATCTGGAAAAGTACAAGCAGGATAAAGAAGTTGTTGATTATCTCAAGATGGTCCAGGAGGATATTATTGAAAATCTCGCCGATTTTAGAAAAAAAGAGGAAAGCTCACAACAACATGTCCTTCAGTTTCCTGTTCCTCAAAAGGAAATGGCTTTACGAAGGTACGGGGTGAACGTGCTCATTGACAACTCAGAAACCCGGGGCGCCCCGGTTGTGATAGAGTCAAACCCCATATATCCGAATCTGTTCGGCACAATAGAGCGACAGGCCTGGTTTGGCGCTCTTTTCACTGATTTTACGATGATAAAGCCGGGGGTTCTTCACAAGGCGAACGGCGGCTATCTGATCATGAAGGCGCTTGACTTACTGAGGTGGTACCTTTCGTGGGAGGCTTTGAAAAGGGCACTTCGTGACAGGGAGATTCGTATCGAAGACCTTGGAGAGCTCTATGGACTTTTCAGTACGAGAACGATCCGCCCCGAGCCCATTCCGTTGAATATCAAAATAGTCCTCACAGGAGATCCGTATCTCTTTGAGTTGTTGTACTTGTTTGACGACCGGTTTCAGAAACTTTTCAAAGTCAAAGCGCACATGGACGATCGCATAGATAGAAAAGAAGATACGGTGCTCCAGAGTGCCCAAATGATCGGTAACTATTGCAACGAGCAGCATATCCGCCACCTTGATAAGAGTGGGGTGGCGAGGGTCCTTGAATACAGCATGGAGCGCACAGAAGACAGGGAGAAACTAACACTTGAACTCGGAGACATTAGCGATTTGCTCAAAGAGGCGAACTACTTTGCCGGGCTTGACGGGACAGAGTTCATTCAGGGGAAACATGTTGAGCAGGCAATTCAAAAACGCATTTTCAGGTCGAATCTTGTGGAAGAGCGCATCAAGGAACTGGTTGAAAAAGACATCTTTTGGATCGATACAGACGGGTATAAGGTCGGTCAAATTAACGGGATTTCAATCCTTATGACCGGTGACCATGAATTTGGAAAGCCCAACAGGATTACGGCTACTGTTTCTGTTGGCCGTGAGGGTGTTGTCGCTATTGAGCGGGAATCAAAGATGAGCGGCAACATTCACACAAAAGGTGTCATGATTCTAACAAGCTTTCTGAAAGAACGGTTTGCCTATAATAAACCTATATCTTTGACTGCCAGCTTGTGTTTTGAGCAGAGCTACGGACTCGTTGAAGGGGACAGTGCATCAAGCACAGAACTTTTTGCCCTTCTCAGTGCTTTGGCAGAGGTTCCCATCTATCAAGGAATTGCAGTGACGGGTTCCGTGAGCCAGAAGGGTGAGATCCAGCCTGTTGGAGGGGTGACACGCAAAGTCGAGGCTTTTTTTGACATCTGCAAGCATAAGGGCCTGAATGGCCGACAGGGCGTGATCATACCGGAAAAGAACATTCAAAACCTTATGCTCAAGCAGGAAGTGATCGACAAAGTCAAAGAGGGCATGTTTCACATTTGGCCGATTTCAACAGTGGAAGAGGGAATCGAGATTCTGACTGGTATGGAGGCGGGAACACGCCAGGCTGACGGTGGATACCCAGAGGGGACGCTTTTCCGGAAGGTGGACGAACGGCTTACGAAACTGGCTGAAATTGTCAAGAAATTTGCCAAGGAAACAGAAGGGCAGAAAAGTTCAAACCAGGAGGAATGAGCTTTGAGGATTATTTTCCCAAAAGGCGCGCGATTTCCCGTCAAGGAGGTATTGTGTCATGAATGATAAGGGGATGGTTAACATTGGCGTGGTTCACATAGAATCGGATCCCAACAGGGGAAACATGGTAATATTAAAAGAGGATGAGAACGCGGAGAGGTATTTCTTGATGTTTGTGGGCGATGCAGAATTCGCGGCCATTGCAAAGGAGAAAGGCCTGGTTGAGCCCAGAAGGCCGCTGACGCACGATCTATACCTCGCCATAATGGATGAGCTTGATATTGAGTTCAAACGCGTGGAAATATTCGATATGCGGCAGGATACCTATTATGCCAACGTCGTGTTTAGCACAAAAGATGTGGAACACTCTATAGACAGCCGGCCCAGTGACGGTGTGGCACTGGCATTGAATAGAAAGATTCCTATCCTGGTCAACGAAAAGCTTTTCAGGCGCCAGCTCACAGAACAAGAAATCAAGGAGTATGAAGGACTTGTAAAAAGCATCAAGTTTTAGAATGTCATCTCAAGTGCTTTTCATTCACGTGGGCCAGAACACCTCGTTGCTTGTTACAATGAAGATACGCTACCTAATCCTGAGGGGCGCTTGACAGGACAGGCGATTTGAGGGATAATCATTTAACATGTCGCCGGATGCTGTTAAGGCTGCTGGAACAAACTGTGCTCTAACCGGGAGGCATGACTGAATCGGAAAGGGGGCAACCTATGAAAAGTGCTCGGCTGTCAGTACCTCTATTATCCATTGCCTTCATCGTTTGCCTGGTAATGTTATTTTCGCCTGCCTGTACAAGGGTAGGCATTGAACTAGGAGGTCCCGGCCCAGGATACCATCATGGTGGCCCTCCCCCGCATGCTCCTGCTCACGGGTATCGCGCAAAGTACAGGTACTACTACTACCCCTCAGCACAAGTCTATTTTGATGTTACCAGAAAGGCTTATTTTTATATGGAAGGTGGTAGGTGGCGCATGTCCCTTTCCCTGCCCGAATACCTCAGGGTGAGGCTTGGAAGCCATGTTACCATTGATATGGATACTGACAAGCCCTACACTCATTTTGCAGAACACAAGAAAAAATATCCTCCCGGCCAGTTAAAAAAGAAGGGCAAAAAGAAGAAATGGTGGAAGTAGCTTAGCCTTCCTTTTGAAGGTCTCTGTCACGCCACGCTATGCGGGAGTCAGGGATACAATCCAGCCGCGAGTAAGGCTTGATATCAATAATTGGAGAACCGTCAAGAGCATCCATCCCCTTTACCTTAAGCAATCGCCCCTTGCGTTCAAGTAAGTCAACAACACAAAAGCCAATCGGATTGGGGCGGTTTGGAGAACGTGTTGCAAACACACCATGTATCTCCGGGCCCCACGGGGTTTTCGTGCGAACAATGTCCCTTCTGCTCTCATGTTGCCAGTAGAGTACAATCAGGTGGGAGCACTTTTCTATATCAAGAAGCCCCGGTTCATACTCTTCAAAGATTTCAAGCGTACACTCCTCCCTTCTATGCCTCCCCTGGGAAGGGGCATCTTTTTTCGTTCTGTAGCGCGAGTGAACCACACCTATCTGCTTGAGTTGTGCCGGTCGTGATCTTTGCTTATCCACGAAAAATGACTCCCCGTGAAATCCCTGAGTGAGGTTGCGTGCAGCTTGGATGAGTAGGGATTGTACAGCACATGGTTTGATTAATCAAACCATGATACGTTTTCCAAATGCCCCTGTCTTGCCTTTTTGGGGCAGGGGCACAATCGAACAAATCCTTTTAGCTGCTCGAAAAGGGACAAATAACGGCAGTAGTTTTGGCTGATTTCTGAAATTCTGCACAAAACGCGCCACTTTTGTGTCATTTTTTGCCGATTTCTTACAAAATTTGTCAGCAAGTCGAAGTGGAAAAGGAAGGCGGATTTGTTAACATCCTGGTATTACTAAGGATATTTGTGTGGATTGGGTTTGGCAAGGATCTTGCTTGTTAAACAGGCAAAAGGGTAAGCGAAGTTCTTTGAGAAAACTTAGTTATTGAGTGCCGCACGATTTGGGAGTCCTTTAAAAGTAGATCATAACCAGAGGGCCCAAGGCCAAGAAATCAAAAAGGGAGGCGTCTTGTGCGCGGCACTCACCAAACTTCTCGAGTGTGCGTGCATCTTTTCTGCCGGCCATCTCCATCGAAAAAGGAAAGAGAGGTGCGAGCCGGGGATTAAAACGGCATTGCGGGAAGTTGGTTAATTCCGGTTGGCCCACTTGTTTCGGGGTCGGCCTTTAGGGATAGGGGCCACGTTGAGCAGTTAACCTAAAGACAAAACAGATGTAGACCAGGGCAGAGAGTTAACCGATCAGACCAACCCTCCTTTCAAAAGGCAGAGCTTTTGGCTTTGCCTTTTCCATTTTTCCTTTACATTTTTTTTCAACAGCGTGGAGAGAGTTCTTCCTCTTTCCTCCCTCCTTTTTACATTCATCCTGATTGTGTTTTTATCTATAAGGTGATAAAAGACTGCTGGCAAAGCTATCAGGAATTGTTTGAGGAGGATATTTTATGGATGTTCCTTTTGTTGATTTGAAGCGCCAGTACGCACCGCTGCTGCCTGAGATAAAAGGCACAATGGACAGTATTATCGAACGCTGTGCCTTTATAAACGGTCCAGAAGTCAGAGAGTTTGAGCAAAAGATGGCAAAGTGGTTGGGAGTCCCCTGGGTTTGCGGGGTTTCCAACGGGACGCATGCCCTTTATCTCACCCTGAAGGCTCTTGGAATTGGAAAAGGAGACGAGGTGATTACGGTTGCAAACACGGCTTTTCCTACAAGTGAAGCAATCAATTCTTCTGGAGCCGATGTGGTATTTGTAGATATCTCTCAGGATTATTTTTCAATAGACCCTGAAGCAGTGAGGAGTGCTGTTACTGCTAGAACCAGAGCTGTCATTCCCGTTCATCTTTACGGAATACCGGCCGAAATGGAAGCAATTACGGAAATAGCAGAGAAACACGATCTGCTGATAGTTGAAGACGTTGCCCAGGCCATGGGGGCTAGGTACAAAGGGAAAAAAGTGGGGACAATTGGTGTAGCCGGATGCTTCAGTTTTTTCCCTTCCAAGAACCTTGGTGCTTTTGGTGATGGGGGTGCTGTAGCTTCTGCTGATAAAGAACTGGCTCGGAGGGTTCGCATGCTGTCCAACCATGGGCGAGAAGAAAAATACACCCACCTTTTGCTCGGCACGAATAGCAGACTCGATACACTGAAGGCAGGCCAGCTTTCTATCTGCCTTGACCATCTGGATGAATGGAACCAGGAAAGGAGACAGGCTGCTGCCCTTTATGAGGAGTTGCTCGGCCCTTTTGAGGAGATTCGCACCCCTGCAGTCCCTGAGGGGTGTGAAGCGGTCTGGCATCTGTACGTGATCAGGTACGAGAAGAGAGATGATCTCGCAGCTTTTCTAAGACAAAAAGGTATTAGGACCGGCCTTCACTACCCTCTTCCTTTACACAAACAGCCTGCCTATGCTGATCTAGGCCTCAAAGAGGGTTCCCTTCCACGAGCAGAGAAAGCTTGCAGGGAAGTCCTCTCATTGCCCATGTTCCCCAAGATCACTCCTGCTGAAATTGAAACCGTCGCAAAGGGCATAGGAGAGTTTTTGTCGCATCAGGGGAAAGCCTAGTAAAATGAATGGAGAATCAGTCAAATTATCGGTAGTCATTCCTGTTTACAACGAAGAAGAGAATCTTGGGCCGCTGCTTGATGAACTTTTCCCTATTTTGAGAGGCCTTGAAAGACCATTTGAAGTGATTTGTGTGGATGACGCCAGCACCGACCGCAGCGCCAATGTTATTAAGGAACTATGCGATACGTACAAGGAGCTTCGCCTTGTCCGGCACGGGGTGAATTGCGGGGAAAGCGCCGCGGAAGCCTCGGGCTTCTCCCAATCCAGGGGAGAGGTGGTGATAACGATGGATGCCGACCTTCAGAATGACCCATCTGACATACCCTCGCTTTTAAAGGCCCTGGAAGATTCAGACGCTGTCTGCGGTGTCCGTGCGATCAGGGAAGATAGTTGGCTCAAGAGAGTTTCTTCATGGATTGCAAACGGTTTTCGTAACTGGATTACAAATGATAAAGTTTCAGATGCAGGGTGCACTTTCAGGGCTTTGCGAAAAAACGCCCTGGCAGAGATACCCGTCTTTAACGGAATGCATCGCTTTTTGCCGACTCTCCTTCGATTTCAAGGTTATAGAGTTGTGGAAATCGAAGTGAACCATCGTCCCAGAATTCACGGCCAATCAAAATATGGCATTGGTAACAGGATGTTTCGCGGAATCGTTGATTGCTTTGCAATGATCTGGTGGAGGAGGCGATGTGTGCCGGGAGATCGCTTGCGAAAAGATAGCAGGGAAGCCGCGCATCAAGGATGAACTCAGGCAAAAAGCAAAAGGAAAAGCAGGGAGAAGGAAGATATTCTTCTGAAAACAAAACTGAAAGCAGGCGCGAGGTACTAAAGGCCATCTTGCTGGCGGCTTTTGTGGTGGGGGCCATGGCAGTGGTAAGGTTTTCCCCCCTTAGAGAATACGCCAATCCTTCAAATTTTGATCAATTGCGAGTCAGGCTCTCCGAATTTCATGCATGGGCGCCGATTGTCTTTTTGGTAGGCGGGGCAGTCGCCATTACGCTGGGCGCACCGAGATCCATTGTGAGCATACTGGGGGGAATGGCATTCGGCTTTTTGGCCGGAACTTCCCTGGCGCTCGGCGCCTCACTTCTTGGCTCCATTGTGATCTTTTTGCTTGCTAGGTGGCTAGGACGGTCTTTTTTCAAACACAGGGTCGGCAAATATCTGAAGACGATCAGAGGTCTGGGCCAGGTCGACGGCTTTCTGCTCGTAGTGCTACTAAGGCAGCTACCGCTGACGTGCATGCTGGTCAATGTCCTGATAGGGCTGACCTCCGTGAGTACCGGCGTATTCTTTTTGGGTTCGATCGTGGGCCTGCTTCCCGAGGCGGCTATTTTTTCTCTGTTTGGAAGCAGCGTCCGGCAAGGCTTTATCCTGAGGGTCTCGATCGCCACATTTCTTTTAATCCTCCTTGTTATAGTGATCAGGTTGTATTATAAGAGGTCGTCCCTCGCCGGGAAGCTGGCACGGGGGTTTGGGAAAGATAGTGCCTGATTGCCGGGTCGGAGATCTCTCGGAAATAGGAAACAGAGTTTTGATATTTGTGAAATAGTGAAAAGGAGCAAGAATGAAAATAATGCAAATAGGCACGGGCCGATGGGGGTCAAACCATCTTCGCGTGTTTAGGAACCTGAATGTTGACCTATACATTGCTGAGATTTCAGCCGAGCAGAGGAAAAAGTGCATAGAGCAGGGGGTGCCAGAAGATCATATCACCTCTGAGTACAGCGAATTCCTGGACAGGGTTTCTGTATTGGATATTGTGACCCCTGCCTCCACTCATTTTTCCCTTTGCAAGGAATTCATTCTGAAAGGAAAGGATATCTTTGTTGAAAAGCCTGTAACAGAAACCGTGAGACAAGCCGAAGAGCTTGCATTAATGCTCCAAGAGAGCGACATAATTCTTCAGGTAGGGCATATCTTTCGCTTTGATCCAGCCACGACCTTCATAAAAGATTATATTCAGTCTGGAGAGCTTGGAGAAATTCATTCCCTATCAGGCAACTTTTCCGGCTTTAAGCGCCCTCGCTCAGATGGTGGTGTTACTATTTCGGACTCAATTCATTTTGTCGACTTTTTTAACTATATTATGGGGCGAACACCGGTCAAGGTTATGGCCCGGCTTCATGACATTCTCAAGAGGGGAATGGACGATATGAGCTGGGTTTGGATGGATTACGGCGGGGTTTCTGCCATTGTTGAGGCAAATTATTTTTCTCCCCAGAAAAAGAGGCTGGTAACTGTTGTTGGTGCAAAAGCGACACTTGTCTGTGATTTCGCCTCTTCCCAGGACAAAATCAAGATTTATAAGAACCAACACGTTCTGGACAACAACACCTGGAAAAGCGTGGGAGGCGAGATCATCCATAAGGAAATCTTGCCTGCCGAACCCCTGTTTCTCGAACTTAAAGATTTTCTCCACTGTGTTGAAACTAGGACTAATCCGAGGGCAGATATCCAATCAGGGCTTGATTCGCTGCGGGTGGTTGAAGCTGCAATAAGGTCCCACTCGGAGGGAAGAGTCGTACCCTTGTAAGCTCCTGGAGAAAGCCTGTATCGGCGCATTACAGGGGCAGGTGAACTTCAAAACGTAACGGCATAGTTAAAGATGATAAGTGCAGGTGTAGCCCGCATCCACAAAATATTTAATAACAAGGCGCTGAGATCCTTTCTTGTTAAGCTTCGCTACCCAATTGTCCTTGTATTGTTTGTGCTCTTCATCCCGCACATAAAAAGATCTTTTTTCCTTCCCGCGTTTGTAGTGAGCATGTTCGGTGAGGCTATCCAGGTATGGAGTTTCGGCTCCCTGGACAAGAATCGGTCCCTTGCAGCTGAAGGGCTGTATGCACTGACAAGGAATCCAATGTATATCGGCCGCTATTTTCTGGTGTTGGGATTTCTTCTTTTGATGGGCAACGTGTGGGTGGTTGTCGCCTTTAGCGTTCTTTACTACTTTTACATGGTCAACAGGGTGGGGCGGGAAGAGAAAAAGTTAGAGGAGATTTTTGGCCATGAATACGACGAATATTGCAGCATGGTAAACAGGTTTATTCCTTCTTTGCGGGGTTCGCAGTTAAAGTCTTTGCTGTTTTTCAGGAAGAAATTTTTTCTCCAAAATCACGGCCACTGGAACCTGCTTGGGGTTCTTTGCTGCTACTTGGTTTTCTTTGTCTTTGCTTTTTTTATTCTTCCTCCAAAATAAGAAGGAGACATGATAAGTAACACGGAAGCCGGCGTAAGGCCTTTTCTGTTAATGGTATCCATGGCCCTTGTGGTTTCCTTTGCGTTTCAGGGCACAAGGGGCCTCTATGAAACTTCGGAAGGAAGATATGCTGAGTGCGCCCGGGAGATGGTAGAGACAGGTCAATATCTGGAGCCAACACTGAACTACCGGCCGCACTGGACAAAGCCACCCCTTACCTACTGGGCCATTGCAGGGGGGATCAAGCTGCTGGGAGCCAACGAGTGGGGAGTTCGTTTCTACAATAGCGTTGCATCTTTCCTTACGACACTTGTCGTTGCATCTCTGGGTTTCTTGCTCTGGGGCTGGAGCGCAGGAGTGCTGGCTGGCATAATCTATGCCTCGTCTCCTTTTCCCGCCTTTGGCGGATACGCTGTTACAATAGACACACTTTTGACCCTGTGGGAGGTGATCGCTGTTTTTTGTTATCTCAAGGCGACCCATGATACAGGGAAAAAGGATGGCAGAAGGTGGATCATTACCATGTGGGTGTTTCTTGGGCTTGGTTTTCTCACCAAGGGCCCTCCCTCGCTTCTTCCGCTTTTGCCCATCCTGGTGTGGCATTTCTTGAAAAGACCTGAGGCGAAACTTGCTGACCCGGTGGGTCTTGCACTTTTTGCAGGCACAGGATTTTGGTGGTACCTAGTTGTAGGTTTCAGGCACCCTGAGCTTTTCTCTTATTTTATCGGCCATGAGGTTGTCGACAGGGTCGCTTCAAATACCATGCACAACCATGAGTGGTACAAGCCCTTTACCATGTATCTGCCGGCTTTGGCTCTTGGCGCGGGCCCCTGGCTCTACTGGGGAGCAGTGTCGTTTTGGAGGAAACGTCTTTTCCATCCTGCCATCATTTTTCGCTACTTTAGAAAGAAAAAAAAGGAATCTTTTTTGCTGCTATGGTTATTGCTTCCCCTCATAGTTTTTTTCTTGGTCAAGAGCAGGCTCTATCTCTACGTTCTGCCGCTCTACGCTCCGATCGCACTGGCTATCGGAGCAGGAATGTTGAGTCTGGAGGGAAAGGGCCGGACAGTTTCCCGGGCTATCAGCGTTGCTGTTGTAACAGCCCTGTTCCTTGTGGGAATCAAGGCAGTTTCATCTTTTTACCCCAACAAGAACAATATGAAGCCCCTTTTCAAATTGTGCCAGGCAGTGAACACTGATGGCGCCAGGTTTGCCGCGTTTAACGAGCCGAAGCTTTATGGGCTTCAGTTCTACCTAGGCGGCAATTTGAAAAGGATAACGCTTACAGGAGGGGAAGCCTGGACTGATGGAAGTCTGAAAGATATTGTGAAAGAAGCAAGGAAAGGTGTTCTCCCCCACGCCTATGTTCTTATTTCACAAAAGAAAAAGGCGCACCTTCTCGTCGGTGCACTAAAAGAGTTTAAGGTCCCCTTCCGTACGGCTGAGAACAAGTACTGGCTTTTATGCGTGATACAGCCACTGAAAGTGGCGAACCATCTGCTATCCAGCCCTCTATCTCACGACCCGCGCGTTATTCCAGGCGGGTCTACTTCAGTGCCTTTTCAAGAACTTGGTTCAGATCCTCTGCAGCAACAATTTCCAGGGCTTTCTTGATGTCATTGGGTATTTTTCCAAGGTCTGCCTTGTTCTTTGCAGGAAAAACAACGCATTTTACTCCCGCCCTGTGAGCGGCCAGAGCTTTTTCCTTAATTCCTCCCACAGGCAATATCCTACCGCTGAGAGTCAGTTCTCCTGTTAGGGCAACATCTCTCCGGGTCTCCCTTTTTTTCAAAAGGGAAATGAGCGCAACCGCTATGGTCAGCCCTGCAGAAGGGCCGTCTTTTGGTATAGCCCCGGCCGGTACGTGGATGTGTATGTCATGTTCGGTAAAGAAGTCTTCAGGTATTTTCAAGGCTGGTGTATGGCTGCGGATATAGCTTAGTGCGGCCTGGGCGGATTCCTTCATGACATCGCCAAGGGAGCCGGTAAGCAAAAGTCGGCCCTTGCCTTTCATGCTTGTGGCTTCGATAAAGATGATCTCTCCACCACTTTCGGTCCAGGCAAGTCCGGTTGCCACACCAATCTTGTCCTTTGCCTCGGCCACCTCAAAGTAGAATTTCCTTGGGCCGAGCATTTCCTGCACTTTTTCAGGCCCAATCACTTTGGGTGAGGAGTGTTTCCCATTTCTCAATATGTCCCTGGCCACTTTCCGGCAAATGGAGGCTATTTGTCTTTGAAGGTTTCTAAGACCTGCTTCCCTTGTATATTCTCTGATAATTTTTTGAACTGCCTGGGCTGTAAATTCCGGCGGATACTCTACCAGCCCGGCTTCTTCTATTTCCCTTGGAATCAGGTGCCTGAAGGCAATCTTTTCTTTTTCGTCCTCGGTATATCCTGAGAGGTAGAGAACTTCCAGCCGGTCTAAGAGAGGGGGCGGGATGAGGTCTGTTGTGTTGGCTGTGGCGATGAACATGACCTTGGAAAGATCAAAAGGTACGTCAAGGTAGTGATCAATAAAATGGGTGTTCTGCTCGGGATCAAGCACTTCGAGCAGCGCTGAGGCAGGATCACCTTTAAAGTCCTGTCCGATCTTATCAAGTTCGTCCAGCATAAATAATGGGTTCTTGCATTCGACACGACGGATTTCCTGGATTATTCTTCCAGGCAGCGCACCCACGTAACTTCTTCGGTGTCCCCTGATTTGGGCTTCATCTTTCATGCCGCCCACGGACATGCGAATAAATTTTCTCTCAAGACTTCGCGCAATCGACATCCCAAGGGAAGTTTTCCCGGTTCCGGGCGGCCCCACAAAACAGAGGATGGGCCCCCTGGATTCCAGTTGCGCCTTTTTCTTGGCAAGGGCACTAGCTACTGCGGACCTCACCTCGTCCAGCTTGAGGGGCTTTGCCAGAAACTGGTATGATCCTTTTTGCATTGCTTCAACGGCTTTAGGCACCGTAGCATAGCCTGTAATCATAATCACCTCTATAGCCGGGTCTTTGGCCTTGGCTTGCTCCAGCACGCCAAGACCATCCACCTTTTCCATCTTCAGATCAGTCACAATCACATCAAAACTGTTTTTGTCCAAGAGATCGAGTGCTTCAACCCCGCTGGATGCGGTGCCTACCTCGTAGCCTTCCTTGGAAAGCACATGTTCAAGGTTCATGCGAGTGGTTTTTTCATCATCCACTACCAGTATCCTGTACTTCCGTGAAGATTTGAGTACCCTTACCGCAAGGTATTCCAGGATTCGATCCTTGATTTCCCTGAGCCCGTAATGGTCTTCTTCCAGAATGGCCTCGGCCCTTGTTATATCAAGGTTATCCGGTGTGGTAGTGTTCCAAGGGAGACTGGCAAGATATTCAATATAGTTGGTTCCAATAGTATACTCAGCAGATGATGGGTTGGTTTTGCCAAGCTTTTCAAGTTCCCTGAAAGCCACCTTCTGCACCTGCTCAGGCATATTGGCCTTTTGTAGTGTTTCCCTGAGATCTTCTATTTCGGAAGGGAATTCCTCGGTATTTTCGCTTTTCTTGAATATTCGCATGGCCATACTCTCTTTCTTGTAATTATATAGAGGATTGTCTCAAAACTGCAATACATAATAGCTAACAAGGGCGAACTCGACGAGTTTTTGAGGTCTGCGCATTTTTTGGTGAATCGCTTGGTTTGCGCCGAGAGGAGAGGCGTGCCCTTGCATAACCGAAGTATTTTGGACTACGGAATTTTATTTCTTGATGCAACTACGGTATCCAACAGACCCATCGATTGGGCAGTTGAAATTCTTAAATCCGGTATAACTAGTTTTGACTAGCGGGACCCACTACAAAGGCAGCTAGTTGGAAAAGGAAAATCTAATCTCTTCGTTTCGCTACGCGCTACAAACGGCGCGGATACTACTTGCAATTGGATCGACATTTTGCTCAAGAAGCTTCGGCCGGGCCTTGGCCAATTCTCCGAAACAAGTCAAATCTCTCTGGCTGTCCATATAATGGCCGGTTGGGCTACACAAGGTAATTCTCAGGCAGCCCACAAGGGTCGATGTGACCATCGCCCGACACTCATGAGTATAGGATTCGGGTTTTCGAAAACTTCCATGAAAAGACGATGGTAATAGCATTCCTCTGATGACCTCAATTTCTCGCCTGGATACCGGCTCCGATATTCAATACTTTCTGTCTTGTTCATGGCTGTTGTAAGCGTTTTGTTCAGAAGTTCCAACGTGCCACTCCCTTCGTCGAATTGCTCCTTCTCCCGCCAGATGATATCAGCAGGTAGAAGATCTTCGAAAGCCTTTCTAAGTATCCATTTTTCCAGCATAGAGGGGCGGAATAATTTAAGCTCCGTAGGAATCAACTGGCCCAGTAAAATCATTTGCAAATCCAGGAAAGGAACTCTGCCCTCAATGGAGTGGGCCATGGTCATCCTGTCCACACGTTGGAGGTTAAGATTGTGCAGTGAAGCCACAGATCGTCGCAGTTCGAGGTGCAAAGAATCCAGACCAGGGATGGCCTTGTAATAGGTGTAACCGGCAAAAAGCTCGTCGGCCCCTTCACCCGTGAGGATCACCTTAACATGGTTTGCGGCGAGTCGTGATGTGAAGTAGCATGGGATGGCACTTCGCACTAGATCCTGGTCGAAGGATTCCAAGTAATAGATAATCTCCGGAAGCTTCGCTTTTACCTCATCGGCGTCAAGCACGTACTCGTGGTGGATAGTGTCGAGCTTACGCGAAACCAGACGGGCAGCTTCTAGGTCGTTACTCCCTTTGACTCCTACAGAAAAGGTATGCAGTTTGTCCATATGTTTTCTCGCGAGTGCTGCAATGATACTGCTATCGAGGCCACCGGAAAGGAAAGCTCCAAGCGGAACGTCACTCATGAGGCGTTTTGTTACAGCTTGTTCTAAGGTTTCTCTGAGCTTCTGAATATATTCCTTTACAGGGGCTCTTTGTGGCAGGACCTCTGGCACATGGTAAAATGTCGTAAATCCTGTTTTGGAGTGGAAGAAGGTGCCCGGAGGGAATTCACTAATGTTGTTACAGTAAGGCGCCAAGGCCTTGAGCTCGGAGGCGAAAAGAAATGCACCATCTTTCTCGCCATAGTAAAGCGGCTTGATACCAATAGGATCGCGAACAGCAAAGAGATTGCGGTCATCAGCAATGGCGAAGGCATACATGCCATCCAAATACTGCACAGCGGAAGGACCATGATCTTCATAAAGATGAAGGATGGCTTCAGTATCGCTAGCCGTCATGAACGAGTGGGATCGGGAAAGGTCGGGTAGGAGCGACGGGAAATTATAAATCTCACCATTGGCAATGACGGCTTTTGAGCAATCCTCACTGAAAATCGGCTGGTTTCCCCTTTCAGGGTCCATAATGCTGAGCCTGCGGTGACCAAGTACGCCCTCATCTCCAGGTGAGACGTAGATTCCTTCTGCGTCAGGTCCACGGTGGGAAAGCAAACCCATCATACGTTTTACGGTTGTTTCGTCCATGCTTCCCCAAATGCCAGCAATCCCACACATCGGTTCGTCCTTTCCTCTATACAGCTTGTTTTCTAATCTCAAATACCCCAATCAGCCCGTGGCCCATTCCTGTTCCCGGCTGGAGTTCCATTTCCAATTTTCTCAGAGCATATCCTAGATGGGGTTCAATGATATTCGCCCTGACATCTCCCCAATTGATCCATCCCACCCCTTCGATCACTCTCCGCATGTTATGCATGGCCTCTTTTAAAGGTTCAGGGTAAAATGGGAGTACCTCAGGGGTTCCTTGGAGTTCCGGGGTATCCGGGTCATACTTGCTTAGTATTGAAATAGTATATTGGACCAAGGCGTTGCACGACATGAAAAACATTTCAAAAAAGTTGTTCAAATGATCAAAACCCGGCCGGGGAACATAGTCTACAAACAGATTTTCCAGATCTGTGCGAAGATATCCTTCGAAGAGAGAATTTACGGTTTGGCGTATCTTGCGAGGGCAGTTTTTATTATATTCTCCTGTATCGATGTGTCTCCCAATCAATATAGAGCGGTCAAAAAATTTCAGCGTCCTGATCTCTCTCCCCGATTCTTTGGCAGCCTGATGAATTATCCGCATTATTTCATCTCTTGTCATGAGCCTCAAAAGGAAACTTTCTATATCTATAGACTCTCGCTGGCCTTCTGGATAGATGTAAGAAATTCGATAGTCCATAAAATATTCTTGGTCTTGACCATAAGCCCAAAGGTCCTGCCATTCATAAGAGTAGCGCCCCAACCAATCCCCCACCAAGATCGCCCCATCAGGTGCGTGCTTACAAATATCCGAGATAATCTTGATGTTCTCATGGTCATGAAAATGAGAGAGGGTACCATAGGATGTAAAATAAACATCAAAAGGCTCTTGCTCCTTCACACAACCGGGAAGGCCGCTGGAAAGATCCCCCTGTATGAATCGCACCTTGGGGATATGCCCATAATAAGCTTCTGCTTGTTTCAGCAATTCTTCGTTAATATCCAATCCTACATATTCTCTGAGGAGATCGGGGGTGATCACTGCCGTGATATATTCATATATCCCAGGATCTTTGGTCGTAACGTTCATCAGAAGGTCGTACCCGTCGCCACTTCCACAACCCAGGTCCAGGATTCGGAGCCGCTCCAAACGTCTTCTTTTACGTTCTACAAGTTCGTTTAGTGCTGGGCGTAGAAAGATACCTGTGACCTGATCTTCCCAAAATCTTCTTACGTTGTCATATTTACCAAGGAGGCCTAAAGACTTCTCGTATTTCCCTGTATGAGCTGCTTGTAAATAAGCGTTTTTTTCAGCCATATTCTCATCCCCGCATATCAGATCACATCATCTGGTTTCACCTTTTAATATTTCAATGGCCTCAAAGGCATTTCTGCAATAGGCGTAAGCCCCTATTTTGTCGGCGAACGACTGGGATATAGGGGCCCCACCTATGAGCACCTTTACATTGCCATAAAGCCCCTCCTTTTTGAGCTTGTTGATCACTTCTTCCATAACCCACATGGTAGAGGTTAAGAGAGCAGAAAGCCCTAAGTAAGGTGCTTGCTGCTCTTTCACTGAGGTTACTATTTTTTCAGTTGGTACATCAGACCCAAGATCAACAACCTCATAGCCGGAGCCCTTAAGCATAATAGAAACAATGTTTTTGCCGATATCGTGGAGGTCTCCAGCTACCGTCGCAATTACGAATTTCCCTTTGCTTTTAACACCGGCGTGGACTAGGTGAGATCCCATGATATCCATTGCGGCACTGACACATTCAGCCGAAGCAAGCATATCCGGGATGAGATACTCCCCGCGTTCAAACTTTTCCCCTACTAACTCCATAGCCTTGGTTAACCCGTCTATAACGATTGCTTTGGGATCGACTCCTTTTTCAAGGGCCATATGCACAAGTTCCGTGACTGCGGGCTGACCCTCTAACCCCTCATCAAAACCTTCGTCTTCGGCTTCAACACGGCCCTGTATGACATTAAATGATATTTTATTAATAAGTTCTCGTGTGTACATGGTCTTACATATCCCTTCTTTTCAAAATCCTATCATATTGTTTTTACTGGGCAACATTCTTCAATCCTGGCAGAAGTCCAGGCACTTCCCTGTAAATGCGCTCTACTGTGGCGTTATCCAAATATGGTGATAGTTTTCCTTCCAATCGCGTCATATAGTCTAGGGCATTTTCTAAGACTCTGTCATTCAATCCACTCGTCTCGAACCTATAAGGACTTGAGACCTCACCAGCATGTAATGCCTTTCGGATATGGCGTGCATACAAACGATGAGGAGACGACATAACCTTTTTTACCAACTTGGGTACATCTTCCACCAGGGACGGCCCTACCTTGGGCTGGCGCAGGCATTCTTTGATCATACCGATATGTTCGTTGTCCAGCACTGCCTGCAATGGACAGAAAGTATTTGTGCGGTTCAGGAGCCCGAAGGCATAGTGTATATATTGGGCACCGCTCATGGCCACATAAAGGTGGGTGAAGAGTTTCTCAAAAGTGGCCTGCATTCCCGGGAGACTGGCATCACCCACCCCTGCAGTCGAGTAACAGGGTATCTTATAAAACCGGGCCAGCTGAACGCAGTCAATATTATACTGGTTGAATTCCGGACACCCGTACAGATCATGAAGGTTGTCCAAACGCGCACGGACCGGCACACTCCCGTAAAGTACCGGAGCGCCCGGTCTTATCAACTGAGTTAAGACAATACCGGCCAAGATTTCAGCATTAATCTGTGCCACCATACCTGCTTCCTGAATTGGGGCAGTTGAACCACCTTGGGGAGAAGATGATATTACGAGAGGAAGACCTGAGTTCACAATCGCGAAGACCTTCTCCGCTGTGTCATCAACAAGCTGAAGTGGGCTTTTGAATACACAGGTAATAAACGAGATGATGGGGTTTTCTCTCAAGGTCTCAGATCCGCCAGCAATTATTTCTGCCATGCGAACAACGTCTTTCAGTTTTTCCAGATTGGTCAGTCCAGCCTGAACATGTTTGGTTATATTATTCAAACTTGCAAAGAATTTGTTTACATCGTGATTTTCTGGTGTTATTTCAGGATCCTGTATATTTAGAGGCCGAATAAAGAAGTCCAGATGCTCTAGATACTCACATAGTTTCGCGGCCCGGCTTAGCAATTGAGAATTTCCTCGCAGTTCTCTGAATCGGGGCGCCATTATTTTGTAGGACTCATCCGTTGTGCTTACATACTCTTCTATTTCAGTCTCCAACCATATATTGGCCTCAGAACCAGAGCCAAAATAGACACGAGGAACATCTGCCTCCAGTAATAACCGATTCTCCGCTTTCCTCGCCCCCAATACTATGCGTGAGGGGGCATGCCCAATGGCCTCTCTGACGAGGCCTGAAGGTAAGCTCACACGCCAACAAAATGAATTTTCCTCCTTTTCTTCCCAGACCCTCGCTCCATAACTTTTAAAGAGCTTCGCAGCTCTTTCATTCATAGACCATATGCCTGGTTCACTCAAAATCTCCATTGAAGCCTGATCCAGCCACCTGATCTGATCCATAGAAAGGCGTTCGTATGGCTTGACAATGGCACCTTTTCTATAATGTTCTTCCAAGTTACATCCTTCCCTCTATTATGCCATCGGAAAAGATTCCGCCCCGGGGCGGAATCTTTATGATTCCTTGCGAAGGGCCCTCGCGTAACGCCTGCAATGACGGTCTTTCCCCACTAGTGCCTCTGCAGCCTTAACCGCCAGTATTAGATCTGTATCCAAAGGGTCAAGGATCACTGCATCAAGGTCCTCATATATGGCCATATGTAAGAAGGCCGCGTTTAGCCGAGAGCGGGAAGGGAGTCCATAAGATACGTTTGAGAGACCTATAACAGTTCTGCTCCCAGGTATCTTTTTCTTGATCTCAGACAACGTGTTTAACGTGATTAAGCCCTGTCTGATATCTGTGACAATAGGGAGCACCAGTGGATCAAAATATATCTTTTCCATAGGGAGTCCTAACTTTAGGGAGACATCAGCAATTTTCTCGCAAGCAGCAAGACGTCCTTTCACGTCCTCGGGTATACCCTTTTCATCCAGCGCAAGAGCGACAAGGGGGGCATCATATTCGATTGTCATCGGCACGATTTCTCTTAGACTACTATCCTCTGCCTTTGTGGAATTGATAAGGCACGGCCTGCCGTCTCTGGCCATGAGACCTTCCTCCAAGACAGCAGGGTCTGCACTGTCAATGGAAAGGGGGGTATCAACCTTCCTTTGAATGGTTTCAACTGCCCATCTCATTGACAAAATCTCGTCGTCACGAGTCCCTTCGCCTGTTGCGATGTTTACATCGATATAGTTGACCCCTGAGGCGGCCTGGACCTCTGCTAGGGCAACGAGGTTCTTATCATCCCGTCCCTGAATAATAGACTTAATGGACGGAATGGAGGCATTAATTTTTTCGCCTATAATGATCATGTTGTAGGTTCTCCTCCAAAGAATTACTCCATAACAAAAGATTTGAGTCCTGGGATCTCCTCCTTTAAAAGACACCCAATCTCTTTAGGGATGAAGGACTGGCGTGGTCTTCCCAGAATATCCCTTACTTTTTTTGTGGCCCTCCTCCAAGTATCCTCTGCCCCTTCGGCGTACCACTTCTCCCTGCTCTCCCGGTCGCTAAGCTGTGGTTGATACAATTCGGTTCGCATGTGCCGCCGCGTATGTCGTTCTGATACAAAGTGCCCTCCAGGGCCTACCTTCTTGATAATGTCAAATGCGAGGGTCTCGTCATTTACCCGAATACCCTCCACCGCCCGCATGACCATGCCTATTATTTCGTTGTCAATGACAAGCTTGTCAAAGGAAGCAGTCATACAGAATTCAAGAAACCCGGCTGCATCGTGGATAAAATTTCCTCCTGCCAGTGCCACCATCAGGGAGGTTATGGCAGACTCATATCCTGCTTGGGCATCGTTCACCTTGGAATCAGACATGCCTGCTGTAGCGTAAATGGGTATCCCGTAAAACTGTGCCATTTGAGCGGAGGCGGCATTCATCACTCCCATCTCAACAGCGCCTGATAGGTACTTCATATCTCGGAGATCGGTAATTGAAGATATGCACCCGTAAAGGGTTGGTGTGCCTGGATTAACGAGCTGGGCCAACATTATACCGGCTAAAGAGTCCACATTCTGCACTACAAGATTCCCTGCCAGAGTCATTGGCGCCGTTGCGCCGCACAGAGGTTCTGCAGGCACCACCACCGGGATTCCCCTTCGCGCAACTTCCATGGTAAGGTGAGCATAGGTTTTGTCCAATTTAAAGGGGCTGATAGGACAGGTTATCATTGAAATAAAAGGGCGTTCTCTCAATTTCTTGGCTGACCCGGCAATGATCTCTGCCATCTTGATCACATTTCTAACTCCCTCTACCGTGTAAACACCCCCCATCACATGTTTACGGGTGTTATTTAATGCAGCCCCAAACCGGTTCACATCAACATCTTCCGCGGCGAGATCATGGGGATATACATTGATCATGTAAAAATGAATATTGTCCAGGGCCTCTACAAGGCGGGCCATGGCTACGATATCTTCAAGCTTGGCCCTTCGTGAACCACGGCTTCCAGGATCCTGGACATTGAGCGCGGTGCCCCCAGTACCGAGGTACACCTTCTCTCCTCCGATCTCACAGTCCAGCGTGCCGTTTTCTTCACGTCCAGTAAGGCAAACAACGGAAGGGGCCTTATGGACTAGTTCCTCTACCAGCTCTCGAGGAATCTTTACGATCGACAGGTTACTATCTACCTTGGCTCCAGCGTTACGAAAGAGATCTAGGGCTTCAGGAAAGTTGACCTGGATCCCGACTTCTTCAAGGACCCTGAGGCTTGTTTCATGGATTTTCTGCACGTCTTCATCGCTGATCGGCTTATATCGCCCTCCTTTAAGACCTTTTCTAACCTTCACTATTCTCCTTTCAATAGAAATAATTTCTAGGTTCTTCTCATAGTACAATCCACCCTCGAGCATTCTAAACAAGGATTATGTTCTGAAAAGTCCAAATGAAACGGGCCTATTCCAAAAATCCCGGAGATAGATTTACGGGGACTCATGAAGCATGAATCCCTGAGCTGAACCTCCAAATGATTTGAGTGGAAAACGTTAAAAAGTTTCTTTTGATCCTCTATAGACCAATCGCAGTACCCCGGACTGAATCGTAACGTGAGTCCTTTGCTGTCCATCTTGGTCCTGGTAATAAATTCGCTATGAAATTTATCTACCATATTTTCTACTGCCACAGAACCTATTGCATCGAGAATGTAAGCCTCTGATAAGCGGTTTTCCCGCAAAAGTTTCTCGCTTTTTCTCTCGATACCATCACCTATTGTGGCTATAAAACAAACAACTTCCTCACACTCACAGGTGTTCATCACCCTCGCAATCTTTCGACTTTTGAAGGAGATGCCTCCTTCCAGTGTAAGACAATCCTCTTGTTGGGACTCTAACGTTTTTCTTTGATAATATATGAGGGGCTTGATGAGTTTTGCCGCAATAACCGAAAGCTTCATTACTTTGCTTTGAACAGAACAAGAAAGCCTGGAAGCCTTCCTTCCTCCCAAACATTTGACCAGTTGACTTTTTTTCAAATCAGGCTTGATTTTAACTTTAGTCATTTTTCAGGGATCCTCCCTCCTGTTCCAAGTATAGAACCGTCTTACAACCGATTTTCCTAATCTCGCCTAGGCCGCATTTTGGCACACAAAATTTGTTGGATAGTTTGTGGCTTCAAGAAAAGCTTGAGACACAAGAAGACAACATTATACGGTCAACAATAGGAGAAAGGTCTTTTTGTGTCAAGTCTTTTTAACTGAAATTATTATAGTTAAAATAATATTTTCTCCTCAATCGGCGGGCACGTATGAGCAAGTCAGCTTTATCTGACCGACTTTAACCTTAACAGATGCCTTAAAGCAAAAGGGCCAAACTCTTGACGCCTATGCAAGGTTGTGGTATTGGTTTAGCTGACATGGATTTAGCTAATATATTTTTTATACAAAGTTTTCTTACTTAACTATGTCAAAGCAGGAGCTTTTCTTGGTTTTTTGCTGATTGTGTGATGGGAGTTATCCGAACTCAAGTCAAGTAACCTCGTAGAGTTTGGGCGCAACATCGGTGGAATTCGCACGGATCAGCTTAGCTATAATGCATCGAAAGAGATCATAGCCCCTGAAACGTAATCGATGATATGCTACGACCATTTGACAAAGATCTATGGAGAAGGAAAAAACGCTGTTACAGCGCTGGAAGATGTCACTTTCAGTATTGAAAAAGGCCAAACCGTTATTTTGCTTGGGCCATCTGGATGCGGAAAGACAACACTCCTTCGTTGTACAAACCGGCTCGAGTCAATTACCCGTGGCGAAATCCTTGTCCATGGCCAAGATATAATGGATATGGATGTCATCCAACTGCGACGCCAAATGGGGTATGTGATTCAGGATATAGGCCTATTTCCAAACAAGACTATTGCAGATAACATTGGGGTAGTTCCAAAACTGATTGGCTGGGATTCTCAAAAAATAGCAGCTCGGGTGGACGAACTTTTGACTATGGTTCGTCTTGAACCTGAGGTTTTTCGGTCACGCTATCCAGTCGAACTTTCAGGAGGACAGCAACAGCGTGTAGGAGTGGCCCGGGCGTTGGCTGCTGATCCTGACATCCTTCTCATGGACGAACCGTTTGCAGCAATTGATCCTATCAACCGAGAGCAGATTCAGAATGAATTCCTTAAACTACAGGAGCATTTAGAAAAAACCATCGTCTTTGTGTCACACGACATTCATGAAGCGGTAAAAATGGGGGACAAGATTGCCCTTTTCGACAAAGGCAGACTGGTTCAATATGACACGCCCGAGATATTGCTTACGCGGCCGAAAAACAAATATGTAGCGGATTTTGTTGGAGCCGACCGAGCCTTGAAGGTCCTTGGGATCATTTTGGCAAAAGACATAGTTAATCTCAGACCACGTGATCTTGTTAAAGGGGAAGATTCGGCCGAAGATGTATTGAAGATGATGGAAGAGAAGGGATTGTCTCATGCCATCGTTATTGCACACGGCAAACCTCTCGGGTACGTTACGCCCCAGAAGCTCAAATACAAAAAGGGCCAGGTGAGAGACCTTGTAGAAAAGTACCCAGTGCATATTTCCGAAAGAACACCTGCTCGAGATATTTTGTCTTATATGCTCATGCTGGATTTTTTTACCTTGTACGTTGTGGACGAAAATGGTGAATTTATAGGAACCGTTGCCTACAATGACATTAAAAAGAAGGTTAAAGAGAGCTATGCAGGTGACCTGAAGACGGACTAAGGAGACCTAATCATGGGCGTTTTGCGCTTTATTGAGAAGAATCTAGATCAGGTCCTTTTCTTGAGCTCGGAGCATATTTTTATGGTTGGTCTGTCGCTGATTATAGGGACGGCAATCGGCGTTCCCTTGGGAATTCTGATAACAAAGAAGGTGAACCTGGCCAAAAGAGTGATCAACAGTGCCAATATCATCATGACTGTTCCTTCAATTGCCCTGTTTGGCTTAATGATGCCGATATTAGCACTCATCGGCGAAGGCCTAGGGAAGGTGCCCGCGATTGTTGCGCTTGTGCTGTATAGCCAGCTGCCAATTATTCGGAATACTTATGTAGCCATTAAGAATGTTCCTACTTCCGTTAGAGATGCTGGCAAAGGCATGGGGATGAGTAAATGGGAATTGCTTAGAGAAGTAGAAATACCTATAGCGATGCCGGTGATTATTGCAGGATTGCGAACGGCTGCAGTTATGAACATTGGCATCGCCGCCATCGCTGCGTATATCGGCGCCGGAGGCCTAGGCGTCTATATCCAGCAGGGTATTGACCGAGTCTATCCGGAAATGATTATCAGTGGGGCCCTGCTGGTTTCTCTCTTTGCTATCCTGATCGATGGATTAATGGCTGGAGTAGAGTACCTGCTAACCCCGAAAGGTATTAGACTGGAAAAGATGTTAGCACGTTAACACGATGAGAAAGCTATCCTTAAAGCTGCCTAATATGATCCTGTTATCAATGGCTTTTGCCAGTGGTGTGGCTCTTGAAAGAAGCGGCACAATTGTCTTTTGGACCGACCCTTACAATTATCCCGAGTTAATGCGCCTGCTTTTCCAGCATTTGTATCTTGTGGCCATCAGCATGGCAATTGCAACCATAGCGGGACTTGCCATTGGTATTGCCATGACCCGTCCTAGCCTTAGAAGGTACTGTGGTGTTGTGATGTATATTGTAGGCTTGGGACAAACAATTCCATCTTTAGCCGTTCTCGCCCTGGTTATGAGCTTTTTGGGGATAGGAACAAAACCGGCGATTTTCGCTTTGACAGTTTACTCCATCTTGCCCATTGCAAGAAATACATTGGCTGGAATAAAGTCGGTGCCTCTCTCCATTTTAGACGCTGCTAGGGGGATGGGCATGAGATCCGCTGAAATACTTTTAAATGTCGAACTGCCCTTGGCCATGAAGGTTATCCTGACAGGGTTCAGGGTCGCACTGGTGATAAACATCGGGACAGCCACTTTGGCCTATCTTATCGGTGCAGGGGGAATGGGTGACTGGATCTTTTCAGGCATAAATATGATGATGACAGATAAACTTCTGGCTGGTGCAATTCCGGTGACCATTATGGCGTTGCTGGCAGATTTTCTTGTGGAGCTTTTAAGTGTTGCTTTAGTATCCAAAGGCTTACGGTTGACAGAGGAGTGAGGATGTGCGTGCGCAAAATGCGCAGGGCATGCATTTGCAAAACAACAATCAATTGAAAAAGGGAGGAAAATTATGAAAAAGGGATTCAGACTATTATTAGCTTGTGCTGCGGTAACCTTCGCGGCCTCCATATGCCTGCTGGCTAGCGGTATGTCTGCAGAGAAGAGAATCATTATAGGGGGAAAGAATTTCACGGAACAGTACTTGCTGCCTGAACTTGCAAAGGACCTCCTGGAAAAGGCGGGTTTTAAGGTGGAACTTAAAACGGGTTTGGCTACGAATCTGGTTCGAAAGGCACTGGAACAAGGGGAGATTGATTTGTACTATGAATACACTGGCACGGCTTATACTGTCTTTTACAAGCAAAGAGATCCGGAAATAATGAATGATTCTATTAAGGTATACAATTGGGTCCGTGATGAAGATAAGAATAAGGGCCTAATATGGCTGGATCCGGTTCAGTTCAACAATACTTACACCTTGATGATGCAAGAAGGCCAGGCTCGGAAAAAAGGCATAGAATCAATCTCAGATCTAGCCAATTATGTAAACAGGCACCCCAAAGGCCTCATATTCGGTATTGGAACGGAGTTTTGGGAAAGGCCGGACGGTTTCAAGAAGCTCATGAAGGTATACGGCTTCAGTGTTCCGGCAGAGATGATAAAGAAAATGTCGATTGGGCTTGCATACACTGCCTTGAAGAATGGGCAAATCGGAATAGGCATGGGGTTTGCCACAGATGGCCGTATTGCAGCTTTTGGATTTGTCAATCTGGTGGACGACAAGAAATTCTTTCCTGTATATAACCCAGTTCCGGTCGTACGGGCAGAGGTGCTTAATAGATATCCAGAGATCCGCAACATATTGAAACCCTTAGCAGATAATCTTAACACAATAGAAATGCAGGAAATGAATAAGCGTGTGGACGTGGATCATGAATCTGAAGAAAAGGTGGCAAAGGACTGGTTGAGGAAGAAGGGCCTACTGTAGTTAGGGTATGGCCGTCAGTAAGTCTGAGACAAGAAGCAGTGATATCTCTTTATCCCGCTGGAGGAAAGGACAGCCTCTGCCAAAACCAGGAAGGCCGATCTTTTTGTTTCATTGCATGCCAACAGGAATGAAGACAAAAAATACGGGGACTGGAGACCTTTTATCTTAATGTGGCAACTGTGGCAACTGACCCCCAGGCCATGATAATTGCAGCAAGGGAAAATGCCTCCACGCAGAAAGGCCTTGGGGAGCTTCAGTTGATCCTTCAAAAGCTCTTGATGAATAACAATATCCAAAAATCCACAAACTTGGGGAATAAAGTACAAGAGGCTATAGTCTCCCATCTAAGCAGTAAATATAAAGGAACCAAGGACTTGGGCATAAAACACGCCCCGCTCTATGTCCTTATTGGAGCTGAAATGCCTGCTATCCTGGTTGAAACGGGGTTTATTTCCAATCCGTTGGAAAGAAAACACCTGCTCTGGACAAGTTACCAGAAGGACTTAGCTAAGGGGATATGCTCCGGAATCGTGTCTTATCTTAGCGGAACAACAGATGGATCGCACCGCTCACTTAGGTAATATTTTGTTGTTTTCTTTTCCATTTTCGTGCTAAATAGAGAAATAAAGTCATACCTTTTCAAACCACGGAGCATGTGACGATGCATCGAAAAAGGAAAATTAATCCTAAAGAAATGTCTTCCGATATCTACGAAAAACGAACCAAGGAAATTATCTTTTCAATCCGAAGGCTTATTCAGGCAAGTGAGCTCTATTCCAAGGAATTGAACAAGAAATATTCTGTCAGCGCGGCACAGCTCAACTGCCTCCTTGCCCTCTATGAAAACGGCCCCCTCTCTCCTTCCCAGATCGCCAAGCATATCCTTGTAAATTCCAGTACTGTGACAGGGATCATTGACCGCTTGGAGGAGAAAGACTTCGTGGAAAGGTTAAGGGTATCTCCTGACCGTCGGATAGTCACTATAGAGTTGACAAGAGCCGGAAAAAAGCTTGCCAAGAATGCCCCGCCACCCATTCAACAAAAGATCATTAACGGTTTAAGAAGACTTTCAAAGAAAGAGATCGATCAGACAGCTTTTGCCCTTGCTAAACTCACCAACATGCTTGATGTCGAAGACCTGGAAGTCACGTAGCCCTTAGAAGACCCCAAGATTTCTTCTCGGTTAATGATTCCTCTCGCCCACCTGAGTGTCCTGATCCAGGTTGAGATTTTCAATCCCTTGACATCTGTGTAGGGTTAAGATAACCTTTCAATACAGATCACTTCAGTTGACATTATTTTATAAGAAATGTTTTGACTTGCTTTTGCCAAAGAAATTTCCTCCTTTGGCCTTTTGTTACCGCAAAGGTTGGGTGGAGTTCAAGTGAAGTGCCACGATATGAGCTTAACAGTATCTGTCTTAGAGTTCAGGGGGTCGGCTTCTCATTGTGCATGGAGAGAGAGGATATGAGATCGCCTACTGTGAGAACCTTGATAAAACAAAGTGGGTACCCGCTCGGCATTAATACAATTCTGTGCATGCTTTTAGCAATCATGCTTCTCATTCTATTACTATGGATACCTAGGCCGGCATTGGCTGAAGTGAATCCCCCATGTGGGGGGGGAACCTCCCGTAAACAGGGCCGGCGTACACTTCGAGACGGTGGCGCACAAATTCCCACGGTTTAAGACGGTTGTACGCCTCTACTTTGAACAAGATTTGGACCTTGACCACCTGTTGAAACTGTGTGGGTCGGGGGCCCATCCACTCGGTGGTGATCTGCTGGACCCGTTGGGTCACAAGGCAGGCATCTTTTTTACCAGGGCAGGGAGATTGGGGATCCTCAGACGTTCGGGGCTAGCTCGTTCCATTCGTCCATTGTTCCGGTTCAGGTTATCAGGTCTATACCGAGTACACTTCAAGGTTGTGGAACCCGGGTTTTCCGGCCCCATAAGATTCAGGGTCTTTACGCCCCGAGATGGCTTTGGCAAAAAGCTGATACATATTGACGACCACGTATCTCCTTCCATTCCTTTTGTCATCGAAAAGGATTTAGCCAGAAACCGATGGCTTAAAGTTGAAATGTCTCAAGCTAAGACGGGAAGTACGGTGAAGTTCGATTTCTATTTCATATACCAAGTGGACATAGAGAAGATTCTGGAACACGCTTTGGATATGGTCCCGCTGGGGGAAACCTTCAAACTGGCTCCAGGTAGTCCTGCCAGTGTCTACCTGGCTCCGTCTCCTAAAATTGATTCAGGTTCACCTGTGGTGAAGTCAGTAGCAGCGCAGATATTTGGAGATGAAAAGGCACCCCGGAGGCTATACAATCGTTTACTCGACTACATCAGAGAGCATATCACGTATGACCAAGCCAAAAGGGACCAGTTTTTTGGTGGAGAAAAAATATATCATAACATGGCCAACATGTACCAGCATCCCCAAATAACATTGAGTAAAAAGATGGGGGCTTGTCCGGATGTCTCAGCTATTTGGCGCAAATATGTATTCTATACAACATCTTATAACTGCTGGGATGGAACCGGCGCATGATCAACGTCAAGTATTTTTTCCTGTTGGCGACAATTAAAATTCCCGTTTTTATCTTTGGATGTAATCTTTCATACACGTCCTGTTTTAGTGCTTCTTAGACTTCTTTGATTG
>JAFDEF010000083.1 GCA_019310485.1 Deltaproteobacteria bacterium
CTATTACCTCCCTGTCTACGCTTCGCAGTGATTGTTACCGCACACCACGCAAGACTCGGTTCTTAACTGCTGGCTAAGCTTTATCAAGGTGATCATTCCAGATCACAGTTTTCCGTGCGCTTCCAAGGCGCAAGCCCCACAGATCCGGACATGCGCAATTAACGCATCCGGCTCCTCATAGTGCGGTCTCGCTACGTGACTACGAGCTTGCAAGCCTTGGTGTCGGGAATGGGTACATCTTCCGCAGACGTGTAAAGCGCCCCCAGTTCATCCGCGATCGTTGTGAGCGGCGATTAAGCCATTTGCGCCAGATTCCGCGGACCTCATGGTAAAAGCGGGCTATTGCCGAGGAGTTCCCTCGGATATAGTAATACTGGGCGTGTCCTTTTAGCTGGACAGCCAGCACACGATGCTGCTCCTTAACCGGTAAATGCCGCTTAGTGCGACACCACCACCCGATCCGCTTCAGAGCTCGCGTGAAACGATCTTTTGCGGTCTTTCGCTTCACCACCCAGGCCCCTTTACGGCTCTTCGCCAAGTAGTGAGTAAATCCCAGAAAATCAAAGCTACCGGACCGACCTGCCTTATCGTTGCCAGAACTCGGCCGGGTGAACTTGATCAGCCTCGTCTTCTCTGGATGTAGACTCAGGGCAAAGCGTCCAAATCGCTTGGGGAGTACTTCCATAACCCTGTCTGCGTCCGCCTTGGAGTAAAACACGATCACTGCATCGTCGGCGTACCTTATCAGGCACGCCTCCTCGGACAGCCGGGGTTTTACCTCCTGAGCAAACCACTTATCCAGCACCTCATGGAGGTAGATGTTCATCAAAATCGGTGAAACCACACCTCCTTGTGGAGTGCCGGTCCCAGGGTACCTCAATGCCCCTTCTTCCAAAATTCCAGCCTTCAGCCATTTGTCAATGGCTCTTCGTATCACTCCGTCAGGCACTCGCTTGTCGAGAAAGCTCCGTAGGTGACCATGGTCTAGAGTATCAAAACACTTCTTAATGTCAAACTCCAGGACATAACCACCGCCGCCCCTCATTGTATCTCTCCACAGCTTCTCAAGGGCTTGGTGGGCTGATCGTTTAGGCCGGAAACCGTACGAGCATTCCAAAAAGTCCTGCTCATACAGGGCTTCCAGTACCATGGCCACCGCCCTCTGAAGCACTTTATCCTCAAAGGTTGGTATCCCGATCGGGCGCATCTTCTTTCCGTCCCCTTTCGGCACATAACTCCGTCTGACTGGTGGGGCTTTGTAGGTGCCCGACTTGAAACGGTTCAGAAGGTCCTGGAGATTCTCCTCGACATTCTCCTCATACTCCCTCGCCGTTTGGCCATCTACTCCTACCGCACCATCCTTTCGGGTCAGACGATAGGCCTCCTTGAGTAGCGAAAGATCAATGTGGTGGGCTAACGTAGTCCACAACATCTCAGGCGCTTCCTTAGACAACTTCGCTACCCTCTGAAGTCTCGTTGAGACACTTTCAGGTCTCGATGTCCTTTGCATCCCCGCCTGCGTCGGGCAGGTTTCCCTCCAAAGGTTCCATCACTGTGGCGTCCCCTTCCCTCCACAGGGTCCCTTCGAGTAGGTTCCCCTGCTTCAACGGTAATATTTGACGCTCCGACTCCCTGCCACCCCTCTCCTCAGGCTTCGTTGCCTTCACCTTCAGATACCGCCTCGGTGCCTGTTTGTTTCGCTCTCATAGTGGAACAGACACATCCCACTATAAGCCGGGGCTTGATCTCCGGGCTCCCCATAGCGATACTCTCCATTGCGGAGATGACAGGACCTCCCAGGTTCCTGGGGGACCCTAGTGCCTGCATGCCCTGCTCTTTGACCCCGGCGGAACCCTGGCACCCTTGCTGTCTCATGCCAGGATATTGCCTTCCGCAGGTTGAACAGCGTCGGCTTCCGCAACTTTCGCTTACGGGGCTCGATCACACGGCCTACAGACTCCCTGTGTACGCTTCGCAGCTTGGGTTACCCCAACACCGCGCAACACCCGGTTCCGACTGCCAGCACGCTTGGTCGGGCAGGATCGGCTAGCTGCCGGGTCCCACTAAGGAGTTTCAGCTACTGTCCATCGCATTCCCTCCTTCCAGGCTTAGCCTGGCGCACTCAACCCAGGATTTTTGACTTCAACCCATCTTTGCCAGCTTTCCGCTTGCTCCAAAAATTTTCTCTTCCATGCACCCCGGTTAAATAATTTACACCAATCTCCCTGAGCCACTGAATTTGATCCGGACATTAGATCAAGCATCTCATCCTGATCCAAAAAAAATTTAACGGGGTAAATTTTTTGCTGTCGTCCACGCTTCTCTTTTGCTATATAATGAGAATGTTACCCATCACTATCCGAAAAAGAACCATCACCCAAGACGACCTCGAGCTTATTCGGGCTACTATCAGTAAGCACTGGGATAAAGGCCGGACTCAAATCTCTAAAACCCTCTGCATAAAATGGAATTGGTTCCAGAAAAACGGCCTTCCCAAAGATATGGCTTGCCGTGAAATCCTCCTGACCCTCCACCGTAAGGGTCTTATCAATCTCCCTCCCGGAAAGCATGATCGTAGAAATCTAAAACGCAATCAATCCATACCTGTCGTTGATATTGATCAAACCCCCCTGCTCGGTAACCTCTCTGAGCTACCCCCCGTTAAACTCAAACTGGTCCGAAACACCCATCTTGAACCCCTCTACAACAGCCTCATCCAACAACATCACTACCCTGGTTATCGCCAAATTGTCGGCAATCATCTCAAATACACCGCCTTTATAGATGATAAACCCGTAGCCTGCCTGGGCTGGGGTTCTGCCGCATGGTCTGTTAAGTCCCGAGATTCCTTCATAGGCTGGGATAAACCCAGAAAAGAGAAAAACCTCCATTTCGTAGCTAATAACACCCGATTCCTCATTCTACCCTGGGTCTGTGTAAAATACCTGGCCTCTAAAATCCTGGCCCTTAATGCCAAGAGAATCTCTGATGACTGGATTAAAACCTATAACCATCCCTTATATTTGCTTGAGACTTTCGTGGAAAAGAACCGTTTTAGAGGCACCTGCTTCAAAGCCGCCAACTGGGTCAACCAAAGGCACCGCTAAAAGGGGAGATGATCACTTGTTCCATGGAAATACTAAGGATATTTATCTCTATCCACTAAGGAAAGACTTCAGGGAGAGATTGAATGCGCCTAGGCGTATAAAAGGATAATCCGGGCAGAAGCACTACCCCGCCAGAGGCGGACAAGCTTCTACCCGGACCATGAGAAAAATGGTGAACCCCCTTAAAAAATTCACCATAAATAGGATAGCCAAAAAGCTCAACAAAATCAACTTTAAAATTTCTCTCTCCCACCAGAAACCTTTCCCTAAGCGTTCTTTACTCTCCCATTATTACTTCAAAAAACAGCCTGCCCCGTTAAATCTTTATCCAATATAACTTCCAGCCAAATTTTAAGCTTTTAATTATGGTTTTAGTACTAAGTGTCTTATTACGTATTTAACGGGGTGAATTAAAATCTTCCCCAATGGATCTGTCCAGGGCGGATACCCTAAAATGATCACCTCCCTGATCGACTTCTCCTTTATCCGCTCCCTGGTAGCTGATCGTTACTCCTCATACGGTCCCCCTTGCTACGATCCTCCAAGCCTCTTCCTCCTGGATCTCTTCAGGTACATCAATGGATATCAGCATATGAGCCGGTTCCTAAACATTGTTCGTGATAAAGAGCAGGGCAAGGCTTACCGAACCTATGCCGGCCTCTCCACAAACAATATCCCTTCTGAAGGTACATTCTCCTTCTTTCGTATCCACTTAGATGAAAATCTCTACAATGAAATCTTCCATGTCCTTGTTGACATCTTTCACCAACTTCAGATGATCACTTTCAATATCCTCACACATGATAGTACTCTGTACCCAACCTGGGCTCGCTACAAAGGCTGCACTTACTTTTGCGATCAATGTGCCGCCATCAAAGTTGAAGATGTCATTGGTAAGGTGAAAAACCGCATCCTCTATCGCCTCAATAACCTCTCAAATAATAACCTCGGATCTGAAGTCCGTGTCTATACCCAATGCCCAAATACACGTTTCCCTGAAGACGTTAAGAAACCTAAAATTGAGCTCTTCTCCTTTAGGCTCGCCTTCTCAGATGGTGAACCCAGCGAAGAACAGAGAAATACCGCCATACTCTTTGGGGTAGAAGAGTAGCTTGCCAGGCAGCATCTGTGTATCAATACCATCCGCTCCAATGTCTCCTATGTTAACCCTAATGACGGATCCATCACCATCCGTTGCCCTAAGCTTCCAAAAGATACCGATGCCAGGATCGGAGTTCGCCGTGACCCCAAAAACCCAGATAAAACAGAAAAAATCTTCGGCTACAACCTCGTCCTTTCAACGTCCGTCGAACTTCACTTGAAGATTGAACTCCCCGTCGCCGTCACCAATATCTCAGGTAACGCCGAGGAAGGAAGTCAACTTATCCACAATAAAGAACAGATCCATAATCACCATAAATGCCAAGTCCATGTTGATATCGGAGATGCAAAGTATGATAGCATCAAAAACTATCAATACATCCGGGGCAAAGGCTCTATCCCTATCATTGACTATAATCCCCGGAATGAAGATCTATCCAAGCAAGCCCTTCTCAGTAGAGGATATGACCAAAAAGGTTGGCCCTTCGCCCCTTGTGGGCTCCTTACCAGACCCAACGGCTTTGAGAAAAAACATCAGCGCCTCACTTTTTGTTGTTTTAAGCAGTGCCTCAAACTCAAGCATAAGGCTCTCCTGGATCTACAAACACGCTACAATATCGCTCAATGTCCTCCCATCCATAATCAAACAGGTTTTACAAAGCACATGTATCTCAAAGAACATCCTGGTTTGGTCAATGAAATCCCTAGAGGAACCAAACGTTATGACACCTTCAAGAAAATGCGCCCTGCTTCAGAAAGATCCAACAGCACCATGAAAGAATATCTAAAAATCCTGGACAAACCCAGAATCCTCAATGCGCAAAGAGCCAACATCCTCGCACAGATGGCCGCCATCGTTCTCCTTCTTAAACGAGCCTTCTCTTTTATCGTCAGGATCACCTGCCAAATCAGAAGCTCTACAAATCCAAAGATCCCGCTCTCGAAGAAAGACTCAAGCCTCCTTTCATCCCAAAGTCTATCCGCAACATTATCCAACTTGAGTAACTATCCGATGACCTCCAGATTTATCCATATCATTCGCCTTAAACGAAGGTAAATGGACAGCCATTGCCCGGCCTATTTTAGATGACATTCTTAAGTCCTATTTCCCCCGTGAAAATCGTCCTTTTATACTTTTCCAATTGATCCTTTACCCCTTTATTGCTCCAATTTCTTCAGGCCGTGCATCCGCCGCAAAGAAAGTGCCGGGTTATTAAATCTCCTCATCATATGGATAAGTTATTGTCAATCTTTTATTGAAACAGCCTACTAGGTCATAGCTAAAACAAGATCGAACAGCTTATTTCATGACTTATCAATTTTTAGAGGCGCGGCGACTCTCTGCTTCTGGCCAAACCCGGGCCCCCATCAAATCCTTTTAAAAACCTAGCCTGACTTTCTTTGTTATATGCACTTTAGTCAACGCTTTTCAATTTACTCCGTTCTAGTAAATACTAGGTTTTCTGCAATAACAGCAGGTTAAGCTAAAGCCGCCCAAAAATTACTTCCTTTTTTTGAACTTTCGACTTTTTACGAATGCATCACCTTATGTTAATCCGAAAACCGCTCCACGTATTGCCTCACTTTCTCAAGGATCGCTTTACCGTCTATCCCCTTTTTATTCATCTTGGCAATCCATTTATCATAGTACCGTTTCGTCAAGGCCCTGGCCTTTTCCATATCCGATTTTGGAAGAGTGAAGATTTCATGCTTTGGATTCTTCTTAAGGATTTCGTAAGCCTCATTATTCCTCTTGTCCCAGACCTTCGCTGCGAGCTCCGTGCCGTAATGACCCGAGTATTTATCTATAAGCATTTTCATGTCGGGCGGTAGCGACTTCCATTTGTCCAGGTTCATCACCACATAAAACGGATTTGCATAGAAGTTTAACCAAGTATGGTAGAGAACCCTTTCGTCAAGCTTCCATCCCTTGATTGCCTCCCATGGATAGATGACCCCTTCTATCACACCCTTCGAGAGTGCATCATAGACTTCAGGTGAGGCCATGACAACCGGAGCGGCGCCCAAAGAATGGAGAAAGGGAGCCGGTTGTCCTGAAATTTTAATTTTTACACCTTTCAGATCGCCCAGTCTTCGAATCGGCTTTTTGGAGGTATGGAGTTGCATGGGGGGCTCGGTTTGAAACCAGAGTACCTTTACCCCTTGCCAGTCCTTAGCAAACTCAGGAACTGTCTTGAAAAGCTGCATATAGGTTTTGGAGGCACAAAGCGTTGAAGTGTAATTCAGAAATGGTAAACCGGTGACCTCGCTGACTGGAAAACGACCCGGGTGAAATCCGGAGTAACCCATTACGATGTCGACGGCCCCGCTGACAACCGCCTCAAGAAAATCCTTGGGCTTGGCCAAGGCTGCAGAAGGATAGACATGGAATTTCAATTTACCCCCGCTTTTTTCCTCGATCATCTTGACCCACGGTTGAACAATTTCGGTGTTTACAAAATGCACCGGCGGAAAGTAGTGCATGAAGCTGAGCTCTATGGGCTTAGCCTGAGCCCCCTTCACCCCTTGAAAATTTCCGATCAAACCAATGCACACTGCAAGCATTACAATTCCGAATATTCTTTTCATAGCCATACTCCCTCAATAAAATGTTTTAGTTAGTATGTCTCCCCTCTTCCAATTCAGTCCATCCTACCTTCCCCAAAATCACCTCCTTTCAGAGATTCTCTGCGGACCCGTTCTTCCCTACCTTTCCAAGGCCGGCTCGCGGAGAATCACTTCCAAATTCAACCGCCTTTGGACATTGATAGCCTGCCACATTGCGGCATTTGAAGAAACCCATGTGCCAATGGCTACTGGGCAACAAACAGTAAAGAGGTTACCCCGCTTCTCGTCAGATTACCTGATATCTGTAGTGCGACCCTTTTGTCAAGACATTTTTTATAGTGCAAAGTTGTAGAGTTTTCAGGCTGCCTCGGCCATCAGATTTCTGTAATAAAGACCCTCATATTCCTCGGGCGAAAT
>JAFDEF010000043.1 GCA_019310485.1 Deltaproteobacteria bacterium
TCTATGAAAAACGCCAAAAAACGGAAAGTCCTTTTGTCAAAAACCTCTCCTCCACATACTCTTGCGGTCAGAATACCGCCTCAACTCCTCAGCACAATACCGATGTAATCAACAGGGGGCATAGTGAACATCCAACCCGCAGGGAAGGGTCCCGCTTGTGAACGTAACCATGCCGAAGGCAGGAAAACACCAAGGGGATGTGAGAAGTCCGGCTGGACGGCCAGGGTGACATTCGTTCCCTTCGAGAGCGAGCGGCAGAAGGAGCGGGATTATCGTATATGGGCAAAACTCTTCCTGCAAACGCATTTGCAGAGGATATCGGGTCAGAACAAGGCAAAGGCCGCACCCGCAAGGGGTTGCGGCGCTAAACCCTCCAAGAGCTCACCGCATTCCTCACCGACTTCCGGAAAAGATTAAAAAGGGGCCTCGAAAAGGGAGGAGAGGCCATTCCTCTTTTTACATCTTTTCCCCCAGCGACATCTCCTTCTCCGGTTCAGGCGGTTCCCAACAGTAAACAGAAAAATCAGGGGCAACCGAAAGGGAGTCCTGAAAGAGAATGGAGGTGAGTTTGATGGAGAACACGAGGAAAATAACGAAAGAGCTTCTCGCACTCTTCGAGGAACACCTCGACAGGGTGGGAGTGGCAATAGACAACCGCAAAGACAAAGCGGTTAGGGAGGTGAAAGCATGAAGGTGATGCGCAAGCACTTCCCTGATGAGAAAAAGTGCCCCTGCTGCAACTGGAAGGTCACGGTTGTCTACTCCTTCCCCACGAACCCGATAGGCGAGGAGGGGCTCTGTGCGAACTGCTTCATGGACATGATAGTGGAGCAGGGGCTGGAGGTGGAACCATGAAGGCGCGGTTTGAGCAGCGGGGCGGCCACCTTTACATCAACGGGAGGAAAGTCCTGAAGGGGTGGGAGTCCTTTTCGGGGTGGTTCTGGTTCGGTGTGGAGAGGGTCAAGGACAGCGATGAGCTCTGGTTCGGCCTTGTGCAGGGATTTGTGGAAGAGTGGGGCTATTTCTCGGAGCATGAGCTTGAGGAACTGGCCCCGAAGGTGTGGAGAATCAGGCCGCAGGACCTGCCTTACAGCGGGAGGCAGAGGCGATGAACTGGAAGAAAATCCAGCAAGCCTGGGAGTCGGGCGACAGGCAGATTGCCGTCCGGCTCCTGGAATCAATGATTTACGAGCTGGGCCTCCGCCAGTGCAGTTTGGCCGAGTTCCTGGGAGGTGTTAAACGTGGCGATTGATAGGGAACGCCTACGCATCGTGGCCGGGATATACAAGCGCTGGGCGCTCGGATGGGATGACGGAGAGACGAAGTATCCAGATTATAGGGCGAGAAGGCATGGATAAGAACTGGTGTGGTGATGGAATGAGGGTTAGCGGTCTCGTCATCAGGATATCATGAACCAGCGAGCGGCCTTATCGGCGCTATACATGCCGAGGCGCTTGACAAGCCCATACCGATCCGTGTATTTTTGTTATATCGCCGTGGCTTGCTCCCAATAGAGAAGAACTTCTTATCAAAGAGGTTAGCCATGGAAACCCCACCCAAAATGTGCCTATATACCTCCTAGCGGGATGCCTGTCCTGTTGGGGGTCTATTTACTCTTTACCAAAAAAGCCGATTGCAAGATGGGGCGTACCCCGTCGTGATCGTTAGATTTCTTGGATGAGCATCATTTCAGGCGGATTCCCTTCACGGATCTGAAATTGGCTGGGCTCGCGGATATGGCTAATAGTGGATCCTTGATGTTTATATCGGGGAGTGCGTAGTGCCTGTAAAATTGATTAATTTAGATGATTTTGTTTTAGAGCCTGCTGAGATAAATCGGATATACAGGTTTATTGGGAATCAGTATCGGCCGGTTCAAATTAGGGAACTAGCTGAACTGATAATAAGAAACCGGCTTGAAGGGCTTGCCGCAGCAAGGAATAGAAGGATCTATTCACCTGAACAGAAGTATTCGGTGGGAGAAAAAATTTTCTTTTACACTCATGAGGGTGAGATTGTATTAGCGGAAGTAATGAAAATCGAAGCATCCCATTTGCAACAATACGGGCCGTATAAAAAAATTACAGTTTCTATTCAGGGATGTGAAAAAGAAAAGGAGTATGTTTCTTGCTGTCCAAACCTTCCGCTCCGATTCAAGCTTCCAAGCGAAGAGAAGGATTTTCCCCACGTGGAAGATCAAATGAGCACTCCAGGCCAGCTTGCTACCAAATACGAAGAACGGATAGGACCAATCTTAACTGAGGTGCTTTCAAAGAATGATGAACTGGCTCATGTTGGTGATGAGTGGTGTGCCAAAGGTCTGTTGCCAAGTATAAGGCCCGATGAAGTTCAACTTTGTTATGACTACATCAAGAAACGTGGGGCCCCTGTCCCATCGGATGAATTGGTCCAAAATGTTTTCAAATGCTCCTCTGACAGCCCGAAGTTTGAAATATTTAGGTTTAGCCTTGATCACCACCTTCTTAATGACAGAAAGTTTGTGAAGTATCATTCATCTGAAGGAATAAAGTGGGATGTACTAAAGCCTATTCCGCCAAATGTTATGCGAAATACGCTAGACGGGAACTCAATTGCCCATGGGTATATTAAGATCACCAGGGGTCTTCGGGCGCTTCTGGAATACAGTGAGGTTTCAGACGAAATAGTTTTCAAATCGTATGGTGAATACGAAATAAGAGGGTATATTGACCTTTCGTTGGAGCGGATTTATGGAGAGGAGATCAAGCAATGGTTCATTGAAAACAAGCTGAAGCCTGGGGACATAATATACATAAAAAGTCCTGGTTCACGCGATGATCACGCTGTTCTTTTTACAGCTTTTGAACACGTTTCTGATTCAAGGGGGAAAGAAAAAGACAAAGGGAAAGCAATCCAGAAGCAGAAGGCCGACCTTAGACATAGGATTTACAACTTGCTCGTATCGCGCAGGGAGTATCTGCACGTCAAGGAGATTCACCGACTAGTAGGAGAACTGTTCCACCAAAGTGTTAGCCTACCAACTATGGAGGGTATCCTCTCAGCGAACAAGCATTTATTTACCCGCCTACCCAGTGTTAGAGGACTTTGGGGCCTTTTAGCATGGGAGCCCAAGCCACCAAGCATAGATCCTAATTCTATCCTACTGGGTATTAACGATGAAGACTGGGTTATAAGAATCCTAGAACAGGAGGGGAAGCCTCTGACCGTGGCAGAGATGGCAGAAAGATTGTCCTCGGTTTTTATTATATCAAAAGAGAAAATCCTTGAGCTCAATTTCCTAGATCCTAACGATGAACGGATTGTAGAATTTGATGGCAAATGGGGCCTTAAGCGTTGGATTGAGGTGTGGAAACAGAGGGTGAAACAGATTGATAGGGAGCTGCGAAGATATCAAGATCTTCGTAAAGTGCTTCTTATGATGAAGGAAAGAGAAAAGAAAGATGCAGAAAATGTTTTAAAGTTGAAAAGAGTCAAAGTGCTCCTTCACAACGAATCAGAAAAGATAGCCAAGCAAATTACTATAGCTAATCGAAAGTTTCTTGATCAGGAAAAGCACAAAAAAAATCTTGCTGCCCAATTGACATTGCTGAACGAGGAGATAAGCAGAGTTCGGGGACATTTAATGATACCATTGGCTTTTGTCTCGGTTTTTTTAGGCGCGTTAATAGCAATTATGGGTGCTTATTTGGAAATGGGCATGGTTATTCTTCTTGCACCAATACCCCCTCTATGCTACCTGGCTAACAGGTACATAAAGAAAAGATTTCGCATTAGAGCAATGTTAGAAAAGCAAAGAGAAATAAAAAACAACATCTTCAGGCTAGACAAGTACTTAAGGGATGCGGAGGAAGAACGTCGTATAGCCGAAGAAAAGCTCGCGGAAAAGCTGAAAAAAATCAAATTAGTTGAGAACAGAGTTGCAGCACTATCAAAGGCCTTGGAAAAAGTGAGAAACAAGGTTGAGGATATTTCGTTTGAAGTAAAAAACTTGAATCCAAACAAATTAATCTCAGAAAGGGGCTCAATAATTGACCTGATTAAATTGGCCCCTACACAATTCGAGGTCAATGATGAAAGAGAAAGGGTCTAACTCAGAAGAGGGTCTAAAGTACCGCATACCAATAAGGAAGTTCAAACGAGGATATCTCGAGGTACCCAAAGAGTTCCTTGAGATAGTGAACTCAGTGCTAGACAAGGAGCCTCTTTTTTTTCGAGACACTGATGGTCGAGAATACATACTTGATATTTATCCTGCAAAAGCGCTTCTCGGTGGATTGGGAGAGTGGTATCGGGTTGTGAATCCAAACCTTGAGGACTACATCATAATAGAGCCGCTTGATTTGGATAAAAAGAGATTCTTTATTTCATTAGAGCAGCGGGGTAAGATACCGCCTGTAGATCAACCTGAAGGTTTATATGTTGGCAAAGAATACAGCATGGTGGGTGGAAGAAAATATGAACTTTCCAGAGATTTTTATATCCCCCTTAACCACTTACTGACCCACGTTTTTATATGTGGAGCTATCGGATCCGGAAAAACAGTGCTAGGCAAAGCCATCGTTGAGGAGTGTGCGATGAAAGGAATACCATCAATTATAATTGACCTAAAGGGGGATCTGACCTCGCTGATGTTGACTTTTGACTCACTTGATCCCAGGAATTTTGTACGCTGGGTGGATGGGAGAGACGAACATGAAAAGAAAAAAAATGCCGCCCAGGAAGCCGAAAGATATCAGCAAAAGCTGTACAGTTTTGGCTTTGACGAAGCAAAATTGCGGGAGTTTCGCGAAAAGGCTGTTTTCAAAATCTTTACACCGAGGTCGAGCAAGGGTATCCCTTTAGCCTTTGCCTCTCCCTTGGCTGCACCAAAGGATGCCATGAGACTTTACAAGACCGACAAGGAAGCGTTTGATAATTTAGTGGGATCCTTATCAAACGCATTTGTAGACAGGCTTTATCCTGGAACGAAACGGACTAAAATAGAAAACGAACGAAACTATATATACGAACTCGTTTACCACTGTTGGCTTCATGGGATCAATCTGGAGGGGAAAGAGGGGATGCTTAGCTTGCTACGGCTTGCAGAGGAGCCCCCCTTTAAGGAAATTGGTGGGCTTCCAGTTGACGATTACATAAATGCGGGGAACAGGAGGCGTCGTCTGGTGAACAAAATTAACACCCTGCTTTCAGGTGCTGAAAAAATGTGGTTTGAAGGCATTCCGCTAAAGATAGAACTGTTCAACTTAGACGGCGTAGCTGGAAAGACACAGATAAGCATTATTAATTTGACAGAGCTTGAGCACTTTGAAGATCGTAGCTTCGTGGTTGCCCAGGTGACTTATGAGATTTACAACTGGATGCGCACCTTGCACGGAACCGAGAGCCCGCGAGTATTGTTCTTTATTGATGAGATTGGTGCCGGGGGAGGAAAACAAGCTTTTTATCCAAGTTTTCCGTACGAGAGCGCGTCCAAGTGGGGAATAAACTACCTTATACGGCAGGGGCGTGCCTACGGTGTATGTTGCCTACTAGCAACCCAAAATCCAGGGGACGTAGACTACAAAGGACTGGGTAATTGCGGGACCTGGATGGTGGGTAAACTATCCACCGACAGAGATCGCAAGAAAGTGATGGAAGGGATGGCCGTTTGGGGTTCTGACGCGGAAAGAGTAAAATACAATCTGGTAAATGCGGACACGGGCGACTTTGTGGTGAAGGATGTGCGTGGGAACGTCAGGTACATAAAAGAGAGGTGGCTTCTTAGCTACCATAGATTATTAACTCTGAAGGAAGTAACCGAGCTTATAAATGAATCAAAAAGTCAAGAAGCCAGAAAGGATGAAAAGGAGGGTGAAGACCAGCGTGTGCATGAGAAGCTTCGATCACATGAACCAAAGGTATATGACCTGTACATTGAGGCCTCACGTCTTTGCGCGGTGCAACCTGAATCATGCTTGAATACTATCCGAAAAGCTCTCGAAGCCCTCTGCAACGGAATAGCTCTCGAAACACTTACAGAAAAAAAGGAGCTGAAGAAATTTAGAAAGAGCCTTTTCTCTGACCAAGTGGAATTACTTAAGAGTAAAGGTGTTTTTAAAAACCGAAAGCTTATAGCTTCAATTGAATTTCTGAAGAAATGGGGCGACATAGCAAGCCATTATCAGGAAGGGGAAGAATTCTCGGTAGAGGACGCTCGACTGGCGTTGAGAAGCTTGGAAAAGGTTATATCCTGGTATGTTCAGGAGTTCAGAAAATACTGAGAATAATCATGCACGAATTTTAGAAGGGAGATTTGTGAATGACTAAACCTAGGTTTTGGAGATAAGTTCACTTATTTCTTATAATCATCTGTTTTTTCTTCAGCCTCCCCTCTCTGCCTACTCGTCGAGCAAGGGGCGCCCCTTGATCCGGGCCAAGAAGATGCATTCTCTTTGATAGCAATGAAATATTCTGCTTCCTTTAACATTTTGAGCAATGTCCTCCTGCCTCCTTTCACCCGAGTTTCTCGGACTTCAAGCAGCATGGTTTACAAGGGAGAACAATTGCAGAACCGGATGTGGATGATTGTTAGTGAGGAAACCAGCTTGCCTTTCCAGTGGCGTGTATGGCGTGTACTTAGAATCCGAGAATAAGAACTTGAAGGGGAGAGTCCGTGTTTATAAGATTGTTTAGTGGGGTTTTGTTTTTACTTCTTTCCCTCCAGATGGGCCTTGTTAGCTTTTCGAGGGAAATACATGGGCTCAAAACCGCTTTTCCAAACCTATGGGGTTTGCCAACGATTTTGCGAACGTAATACCGGGGTCTTATGAAAAAAGAATTTCTCAATTGTCAGACAGAGGATGATAGATAGAGGTAACCATGGGTGTTAAAGACGAATTGTTGGAGATGCTTACAACACCTTAGTCCCTCTAAAAAATGCCTTGACAGTGGGTGTCTCTTCAACGGGAAAGGGGTATCAGGGATGGATGATCTAACTTTGGAAACCTGTAGGGGATGTCTTAAAGAAATTATTGCAAAAGGAGAATACCGAAAAGATGTGAGGGTCCCTTTCGAGGAGGAACTAAAAAAACGAGGATATACTGACAAGGACGCGTTGAATGACTTTGCCTTTGACTTTGCGATTTTCAACGATTTGTAGGTATTGATGTTTTCCTGATTTCTTGACACGTGCGAACATTGGAGCCTCTCTAGAAGGACACTCCAATGATAGGATTCACAAGCGTATAAATCAAGGACAAAATGCGTATTCTGTGGCACTACCTTTTTCACATTTTCCAGGTACTGATCCAGTATTGACGCGGCTTTCAGGCGCCTAGTACCCTTACAACTGTCCAAGAAATGTTTGACTTAGCCTCTGAGTTCTTACCGCATGCTGAGGCGTCATATGGGTAAACATGCGAAGGAGTGATGAGCGAGAAAAATAGTGAGTCAACGCGACCGGGAATTTTAATTGTCGCGAACAGGAAAAAATACTTGATGTTGATCGGGCCGGATGGCGAGTTCGCTGACCAACTGTGGAAAATGAGTTAGAGAAGCAGCCCTAGTTTACTCACAGCTTTAGAATGGGGCGGCGAGAAGGGCTTAGCGCGCAAACAAGCCTCGCCTTAGTTCTTGGTCCTTTCCCTGAAATCTTTCCTCAACGGACTCGACCATGATATCGGCAATGGTATCCAATGTCTGCTCCCCCTCTTCTGCCGTGGCGGCGGCAGGATCTCCATTATAGGAATCGGGCATGCCCATTAATTTGAAATCGTCCAATTTTTCCGTGAACATTTTTTCAACTAGGTTAACATGAACCGGAGGCAATGCCTTTCTCCTTTCTTCATTGATTAAGGAATGGTCAATTGCCATGACCATTGAGACCTCATAGCTGTCCCCATGACATTCTGCCTTCTGGTATGAATCGGGAAGCCTCACGGCATATTTTTTTCGAGTCTTATCTGGGTAAATGAGCCGAACACCGACCTTCTCGAAAATACTTTCACAGGCATTGTAAATGGCCTTGATATTGGCCGGATCACCATGGTTGTTGCAAAGGCATATGTTTGTTATTCCCTGCCGTATCAATTGAATACATATTTCCGTGATCAAGGCCGTCTGGGTTTCTATGGAAATATTAATCGTCCCCGGGAAGTTCCTTGCACACTGGGCCGGGGTGTAGGCCAAGGGGGGCAAGACAAAGGCCTCATATCCTTTTTTCCGGAGTTTTTCTGCGGTTCGCAGGGCAATTTCGGTAGAATTGAATGTATCCGTTCCCAAGGGGCAATGGGGGCCATGGCTTTCCATCGCCCCAATGGGGAGCACGAGGACCAGGTTTTTCTTTTCCTTGAGTTGGGCAAGATCTTTCATATTCAGATTACTATACATGTAGGGCAACGTTTTTAAAATGGCCATAGGCTGGAACCCCCTTTTGCTGGTGGATGTCTGTGAATACAAGAAGATGATGCGATTTGTAAATTAAATACAGTTATCCTTTTTCTTGATTCTTGAGTTTACGTCTGTCAACCTTACCCGTTCTTGTCATGGGTAAATCACTCACAAATTCTATGATTCTCGGATACTTATGTGGTGATAATTTCTCTTTGGTATATATCTTGAGCTCATCGGCCATGGCCTCCGAGCCCGTCAGCCCCTTCCGGAGGACAACAAAGGCCTTGGTCTTATCAAGTCCATCTTCATCCCTAACGCCCACAACGGCGCAAAGGGCTACATCCGGATGGGTTCCGAGACACGCCTCTATTTCAGTAGGAGATACAAAATAGCCGCTTACCTTTAGGAGGTCATCCCTTCGTCCGAAAAAAAATAGGTACCCATTTCTGTCTTTAGAAAAAAGATCCTCCGTATAAACCCATTCCCCACGGAAGGTTTTTTTTGTTTTTTCGTAATTGCGCAAATAATGTGTGCCGGCGCTACCGCCTTTGGCAATCAACACACCCACTTCTCCGTCTGGAAGTTCATGCCCTTCATCATCCACGATTTTTACTTCATATCCGGGCAAGGGCTTTCCGACACTGCCCGGGACCACTTTTCCCGGGATGTTCAAGGTAAAATTATAAAATAATTCTCCTGAGCCCACGCCGTCGACGATTTCACTCCCAAACCGGTTCACCCATTCATGGTAAAGCTGTGCTGACAGGGCTTCCCCTGCTGACATGGTCAATCGGAGACAACTTAAATCAAAATCTCTTCCCTTTGCCACCTCAAGCATCTTTCGAATCATGGTGGGGGTATTGATTAGAATGGAGGGCCTGTACTTTTCGATGAAATCAAATATCCTTTCCGGTGTTGATCGTTCTTGAAATAGCACGGCCGCAGCGCCCACCCTGAATGGATACAAGATAGAACCGGTCCGGCCATATCCGAAGAAAAGTTTGGGAACGGGTAGTATGATATCCTCTTCGGTATATCTCACAATTTTGTTATAAGCTTCATAGGCAAAAGCCAGACTGTAGTGACGATGGGGTATAATCTTGCGTAAGCCTGTAGTTCCGCCAGAAAAGCCCCAGATGGCTATATCGTCTTTATGGGTGGGCTCAGCTTCTAGAGAATCGTCGGCCCGGTTCATCCTCGTAGATAGATCCACTTCGCCCTTTTGAAGGGTAGGCATGGAATTGCCGATCAGTAAAAGATTCTTTGGATACCGGCAATGTCTGATCGCATCCCTAAGCCTGTCGATGAATTCAACATTAGCCACCACTACCTTGGGCCTGATATTGTTTAGTTCCAACTGATAGTCCTTGGGAGAAAAAAACGTATAGCCAATGGAAGGAATTGCGCCTATCTTCAACGCAGCATAATAGCATGCAACAAATTCGGGGGAGTCGGACAATACCATATATACCCTGTTCTCAGGCTCAACTCCCAACGATTTGAGGGCATTACCCATTTGATTGGTCAGTAAAAGCACATCCTTATAAGTGTATTCTAAATTATCGTAGTAAATGGCGACACGTTGGCCCTTTGCTTCCATATTATGCTCGAGGAAATAAGATGCCACATTCAATTGCTCTTCAACATGAGTTTCCTCAGTTTCCATCATCTTTCTCCTGAAGATAAAACCCCTTAGGAATCAGCCATGGCCAAGGCTGGAATGACACCTGAAAGTAAAAAATGTTGCTTGGCAACGATGATTTTCCCTCCTGTTGAATGCTTATGCAGAGGCGCCGAGGTACATGGCCTTGACTTCCTCGTTTCCCTTTAGGCTGTCGGGGGTCGAATCGTATACTATCAGTCCGTTGTTTATGATGTAGACATAGTCCCCAATCCCCAGAGCCATTGGGATATTTTGTTCAACCAAAAGGATGGATAAATTGGATTCTTTAAGCTGTTTGATGATCCGCTCGATCTCAACGACGAGCGCGGGAGCCAGCCCTTCAGAAGGCTCATCCATTAGCAGTAGATCGGGATTGGTCATAAGAGCCCGGCTAATGGTCAACATCTGTTGCTCTCCCCCGCTGAGTAGATTTCCCTTCTGTCCTGCCCTATGCTTTAATATGGGGAAGAGGGAATAAATCCTATCCAGGGACCAGGCATTAGGTGTTGACGTATTCCTTGCTGCCATGGTTAGATTTCTTTCTACGCTCAAAGAGCGAAAAATCCGGCGCCCTTGGGGAACCAGACCCACGCCCATCTGGGCGATTTCGTAGGACTTCAATCCAGTGATATCGGTTCTCTTAAATATTATCTTACCTCGACGGGGGGGGCTGAAACCAATAATGGTGTGGATAGTCGTTGTTTTCCCCATGCCATTTCTGCCAAGAAGGACGTTTATAGCCCCCTTCTTGACCGCCAAAGAAATACCTTGAAGGACATAGCTTTCTCCGTAATAGGTATGCACATCGATCAATTCCAGCATAAGGTCAGTCCTCACCCCCTCCCAGGTAAATTTCCATTACTCTTTCATTGGCCCGAATTTCATCGGGTGTGCCTTCAGATATGATTTTACCATAGTGGAGCACCAAGATACGGTCGGAAATATTGAATACCAGATCCATATCATGGTCAACGATGAGTATTGTCCTGTTTTCCGTCAATCTCAGAATCAGTTGGGCGATTTCTGCCCTCTCCGAGGTTGTCAGACCAGACGCGGGTTCATCCAGCAACAATAGCCTTGGCTCCGAGGCTAGGCTGAGGGCTATTTCCATTTTTCGCTGTTCTCCGTGGGCGATATTGAGGACCATTTCATTTCTCTTTTCCCACAAGTCAACTAGTTCGAGCAGTTTTTGTGCCTTTGCGACGATGTGAGAATAGCCCATTACAGGTCTGAAAAGGCCGAAACGACTGCTTTGGGTGCCTTGAATGGCCAACATTATGTTATCGAGAAGCGATAGTTCGAATAACAGCCTAGTTGTTTGAAATGATCGGGCCAATCCCAGTTGAGTTCGCTGATGAATGGACATGTGTGTAATGTCTCTTCCGAAAAGAGATATCTTTCCGGATGTGGCCGGAAGCAGACCGTTGATGATATTAAACAACGTGGTCTTTCCCGCCCCATTGGGTCCAATGATTGCCTTTTTAATTCCCTCATCCAGATTCATGGAAAGATCATGTATCGCTTGAATACCACCGAAGTATTTATAGAGATTTTTAATTTCCAGTGCCTTCATGATGGTAACACCTTCTTCCAGAGCCTTTGGAGATGGAGGCCAATTCCTCCCCGGGAGAACATAATCGTCAATATGAGAATCAGTCCAAGGATGAGGGGCCAACGCTCCGGACTAACAATACCAGTATAAAACTCCAAAAATACCAATAAGGCCGCCCCTATGGGAGGTCCAAAAAGCGTCCCTGAACCACCGAGAATCACCATTAATATGGCATAAGTTGAATAGGAGAAGCCCAAGTGTTCAGGCTCAACCGTTGTGTTACAATAGGCGAATAGAACGCCTGCAACACCAGCAAACAGCGCCCCAATAATGAAAACGGCGAATTTATAAAACCAAGTATTATAACCCAGAACCTGCATCCGCTCTTCGTCTTCCCGTATGCCCCTGAGGGAGTAGCCGAAGGGGGAGTTGACGAACCGGTAGAGTAAGTAAAAACACAAAAGAAAAAGTAGAAATGAAAAACGACAATAACTGACTTCGGTAAAGGTAAACCCTGGGATTCCGATGCCTGGAAAATCGATGCCCATGATGCCTTTGGATTGATACATTTCCAGGTAATCCCAGCCCCAAGTAATGCTGTATACCATGTAACCGAGACACAGGCTGGCGATTAAGAAATATATACCGTGGACCCGAAGCAGAACTACACCTGCTATGGCGGCCAGAATCCCTGCGATCAGGATACCGCAGGGGAAACCGACCCAAAAACTGTTGATGCCCATTTTAACCATTAAAACCGCGGCGGTATAGGCCGCTATCCCGAAAAAAGAGGCGTGCATGATACTCAAGAGACCTGTATAGCCCAATACAATATCAAGACTCATTGCGAATATGGCGAAGATAAAGGTCAGGGTAAATAAGCCAACTAAATAATGGGGTATAAAAGAGGGTAGAATAAAAAGAATGATCCCGATGATGAGAATCGGGGCAAACCGAATAATGTTTTTCTTCTGCAATCGCCCGGAAGATTCTAAAGTCGTTGCAACCATTATTTCATCCGCCCCCCCATAATGCCTTGGGGCCTCACCAGTAGGACAATCACCGCAATGAGGTACATGGCCCACATGCCGATTTGTGGCACTAATGCATTAATAAAAGAATCGAAAATACCCAGAATCAAGCCACCGATCAACGCGCCGCCGACAGAACCGGTGCCGCCGATAATCACAACAACCAGTGCTAGCCCCAATATATGAAAACCCTGTCCGAGCGTTGCTCCCAGGAGTTGAGCCCCAATGACCCCTGCAAATCCCGCCACGAATGAGCATATGAAGAAAAGAATCACAGAAATCCGATTCAGGTTGATACCCAGCCCCATAGTCATTTCCTTATCATCCATTCCCGCCTGAATCATAGCACCAATGCGCGTTTTTTCCTGAAACCACCATATCGCTATGCTGATGACGATTCCAATGAGGATGACTGTAAGCCGATGGATCGGGTAAGAGCAGCCCCAAAACTGGATGGTTCCGGAAAGCATACCTGCTGTAAAGGGGGCCCGTGGCCTGGGCCCCCATATCCATTGGGTCAAGTTGGTTAACACATAAATGAATCCAATGGTTACCAAAACCTGTTCATTGATCTGCCTGTACAGATAACGTAACGTGGCTCGCTCCATGACAAGACCCACGAAGCCGGCAACTATGCCCCCGGTCAGGGTAGCCATCCAATAGCTGAACCCGTGTTGAATCGCAACCGACCAGCCAACATAGGCACCAACCATATACAATGCACCATGAGCCAGATTAACAATCCCCATAATTCCGTAAACCATGGTCAAACCCGAAGCGAGAAGGAACAAAATCACACCGAATGAAATACCGTTTAACAAATTGATAAATATTTGTTCGAAGGTCATTCGGATACCATCCGCGTTTCAGGTTTTCCAGGCTACTATTAGGCTGCAACCACAGGCATAAAATTGTCTTTCCGCAAGCCTGTGGTATCGTTATTGTACCCTATTTTTTTGACGTCAATTTTCTAAATTGTTCCGGCGTATAGGTAAGGTCAGGGTAAACATAATCCACCACCCAGCGGTATTTGTCTGCAACTTTCTTAACTTCGCACATATAGGCATTTCTTATACCAAATCCTTCAGGCTGGAACCTCAGGGGTCCTCCGGCAACTTCCATCTTAAGGCCCAATATGGCTTTTTTAAGTTTCTTAGGATTCGTATCACCACCGGTTGCTTTGATGCCTGCAAGAGCAACGCTGGCCATTTCATGTCCCATGGCATCGAATGCTCCCGGGTCTCTGCCATATTTTTTTCGGAAATCATCAACGAATTTCCTGTTGATGGCCGTGTCCCTAGTTAACACCCATGTGTTTTGGCCAATGGTTCCAACCCCCAGTTCACCCATCTCCTGTAAATCACTTTCAGACACTGCACCGCCCATGATTGTTCCGAGAGGCATCTTTTTTAGAAAACCGAATTCCTTGTATTGACGTCTGAAATTCGCGTATTCAGCACCAGTCCCGAACCAGACCATACAACCGTCCGCCTCCTTCAACTTGGTCAGATAGGGGCCAAAGTCCACCGTCCTTGGCGGGAAAAATTGCTTTTGTACCACCTTCCCTCCCTTTGATTCGAAGCCGTTTTGTAAGTCCGCAAGATATTTATGTCCACCAGAATAATCGGTGGCACCGAGGGTAACCGTCTTCCAACCCTTTTTCGCAGCAAGATATATGCCCAATGGAATGAACTGGAGCTGGGAGGTCCCCCAAACCGTGACTGCCGATCCGAATTTGCCTAGCCCGATATCTTGTGTTCCCTGTGGCATGAAAAACAGATGCCGCCGCTGAAGATATTTCGCGATGGCCACGGTCGAAGTGCCGTATATAGGACCAAACAGGAATTCGACTTTGTCATAGTCGATCAGCTTCTTGGTCTTGTGCATGCTGACGGTAGGATTAGATGCAGCGTCTTCGTTTATCAACTCTATGGGTCTTCCAGCCACTTTCCAGCCAGCCTGATCCATGCACAACTGGATTCCCTTATACACCCTGTCACCCAACTCGGCCCAAATTCCTGTAAAGTCCATAAGCGCCCCCATTTTGAGGGGCTTTTCAGAGGCCCCTACAGATGAAAGAGGGGCAGCGGTCAATACAAATGCAACAAAAAGACTACCGATTAAGGTCAAAATATTCTTCTTCATTTGGTACCTCCTTCCTAGAGATGAAAACGGTTTGATTCCGCTTTCTCCGTAAGTTTTAAATGAACCTCAGCGATTTGCACCCTTATTCAAAAAACCGCCAACCGATGCTGGTCTTTATCACCTCCTTCCCTTACCTTTCTTGCCGTTCACAAAATACATAACGGCTTGAATCGGAAAAGACCCTCATATGAGATGCAAATATGAGGATATCAAGCAGAGACGAGGGACAAAAAGGGCCATCGTGGCTCTTGACCACGAATAGCAGGCTGGGTAAAGGTTGTTCCCTCTAGGATAAATGTTTGATCTCTAAATGTCTTGCGACTTGTTAATAATTGAAAATCTCCAGGTTCGCCCCGCAGGGTGGGGCCTGTGGTCCGACGAGCTACCCGGGGCCCCATTCTCGCACAGGCACCACCCTGCTCTGTAGTTACGTAGTTGGAAGGAATGCATCGGTGAAAAAATGAGGGCTTCCCAAAAATAACTTGACAATCTATATAGCAGAACTTAACTGTTGCCCTATTTCACCTCCACCCCTAGACTTCCCCATGTCGAGCGCTTCACAGCACGCGCCTTTCACAAAAATGGAGAATTCCCATGACCCGCCACAACTCCAAACAAAAATACCTTATCTCTCCGGAATACCTTATCGGGTTACAGCCTCTCAGAAAATATGAACTGCCCTTCGAAACCCTTGAACCTTGCCTCGCTGATTGCTTCACTTCAAAAACAAGAGGAAGACCGCCCACCTCAAAACAGGCTCTTCTCAATGCCTTGATCTACAAGGGCCTAAAACAACTGCCCACTTTGTTCGATCTCGCATCAACCCTGATTGATAATCCTCAGTTGGCAACTACCTGTGGCCTTCTGCCAAACAGCTCTCTCTATAGCCTTGAACAAAGGCTCTCTTCATTCTCAAAAAATGTTCCCAATGAGCTTCAGCAAACCATCAGAATCAATCTGCTCCATCAACTCATTGAGTTCAACGAAATCACCGGCAGCTTCCTCTCTATAGACTCACCCGCTATCCCCGTTGTCGTCAAAGATAATAATCTAAAGGCTTCTGTCAAAGATCGATTCGATAAGAGCAAACCACCGAAGAAAGATCCCCAGGCAAGACTGAGTGTCATGATCCATTTCAAAAAGCCTTTCGAAAAACAGGCACAGTGCTTCTGGGGATACCGAAATCATTCCATCATGGATTGCGAATCCGAGCTACCTATATGGGAACTGACTAAACCTCCCAACATCCAAGATACCACCCTCTTTATCCCTTTATTCAACAAGCTTCTTGAACATTTCAATTTCGATATCCAGGCTGTCATGGCCGATGCCGCTTACGACTCAGAACCCAAGAGTTCGTAATCGATGAACTCCATGCCCTGCCGAGAATTGCCAAAAACCCCCGCTGGGAAAAACTACGACAGGTTAATGTCTCCTTCACGGGAACACGAATATGTATCGCTGGCTTTGAGATGCAGTACTGGGGGAAGTTCAAAGATCGTGGCAAAATCCGTAAAAAGTTCGTATGCCCCATAACACACTCCAAAACCTTCGCTAAACAAGTCCCGGCCTGCCCATGGAACCATCCCGCCTTTCAAAAGAGAAAAGGTTGCACAGCATACCTTAGAGAGGACCAGGACATTAGAAAAGAGATCGATTACGGCTCACAAATTTTCAAAGAACATTACAATAAAAGAACCAGTTCAGAGAGAGTCTTCTCGAGACTCTTAACCCTCTGTAGGCAAGAACCTGCAGTCTATGGACTAAGCGCTGTCTCCAACCATTGTACGATCGCTCACATCACCGTTCTAGTAGTTGCTTTAACAGCAGTCAGGAAGGGTCAAGCAAACAAACTAAATTTCGCTAAGAAGTTCCTCCCGAATCTCTAATTTTGTGAACGGCTATTACGTTTCCTCTTTTTGGTCCTGATCAGCAGTCCATACTTCATCTATCATTCTCTCAATCTTGAAGAGCATTGGCGTATTGGGATCGCCGCACTGAGCGATCCATGTATCCGGGTCTTCAGCCCATGGGAATTGGGCACCATATCTCATGGCAAAGATGATATGATACATGTCATGAAGGGCTGAGGGACATAAAAAACCCTTTTGTCCCCCTTCCTTTACGTGAGAGATCTCCCAAGTATCGCCCACTTTGTGCTGGGCCCCACAATCCGGATGGGCCTTAATTACCGTCACCCGAACCCTGTACATAGGTACCTTGGGCCGGTGGTAGATTCCAATACCTTCTTTTTCACCCGCCATTATTGATCTCCTTTTCCATGTCTTAGTTTTTCGGTTGTATCCACGTCGATCTCCAACGTTTCCGGGTTAATGACGACCCCGTAATCTTTTTTGGCCATGTCAATGCTGACGTATCCCTCAATTACGTCCTCCTTTACCCTCTCCGGGTCTCTTTCAAAGGGATGGCCATAACCACCACCGCCGGGCACATTAATGTGTATGATTTCCATAGGACTAATAGGATGCAAAACAACTTTGGGAGGTAATTCCTTGAGGATACTATCGGTTTCCGCATCCCGAATTTCAAGTTTCCAGCGTGAACCCTCTTTGCCCCCAAAGATGCCCTCGGCCCCATGATATCCTTTGTTGCACAGACAGGTGAAATGCATGGGTCCCTCAGGTTGAATGGCTACCTCGTAACCGGGTGAGCCCCTGAATTTCCCGGGGCCGCCGCCGTCCGAGACCAGTTTTCTATACCTATAGGTGACAGGAAAATTGGCTTCCATAATCTCAACATTTGGAATGGTTATGGGACCCCCGCAGATATCTGTCACTGTTCCTATGCCGTCTTTAGTGGCCCTTGCTCCGCCGCCAACGCCGCCTGCATCTGTAAAACCCGAGGCCCATCGCTCCTTTATCCTGGAATTTTTATGATGACGCGGATTTTCCCCGTATATCCCCAGCCCGCCGAAGCTTCCTCCCCACACACCGGTTGCTATTTGAGGCCGGGCCTTACCCAATGCCAGCGCAACGACGTCCGCCGCAACAAAGCCGGACTCCGTTGTACAGGCCCCGATCGGTGCGGGGGGTTTTGCATTCACAATGGTCCCCATGGGTACATTGAACTCGACGGGTCTCATGCTCCCATAGCACTTATGAACATATGGATCGACGACGGTATAAACGGCTGCCCATGCATTGGCCCGGGTATTGTAAAAATAGGAATTCACAAATCCCCTGGCCTGGGGATCCGACCCCGAATAGTCGATGATCAAATGGGGTTGAGGTTTATGCTTTACCGAAACAGTTACCTTGATTTTCCAGCTTTTCTCTTCCCATCCATCATGATCCACATAGCTTTCGGCCTCATAATCACCCTCCTTGAGGCTTTTTATTCCTTCACGCATCCTCCCCTCTGCATGGTCTTGGATCGACCTAAAATAGTTAATGATTTTTTCGGCACTTCCATATCTTTCACAAAGTTCTTTAATAGCCTTTTCCGCAACGGAAAGAGTTGACAACTGTGCATACAAGTCGCCCCTTTCGCTGTCGGGCATTCTCACGTTGGTCATGTAGATATCGAGAATATCCTGCTGTAATTCACCCCTTTTAAAGAGTTTGACCGCAGGGAACCGTATCCCTTCTTGATAGATTTCTTCGGCATCAGGACAATAACTCCGGGGCCTCATGCCTCCGGTATCATTATGATGGGCCACACAGCATCCAGTCGCCACATGCGTCTCATCAAAAAATATGGGCTTAAAGAGGGTAATGTCCTGGCAGTGGCTGCCTTTATGCAGTGCGTCATTATGCATGAATATGTCGCCGTCCTGGAGTCCCTTCGAGCCCCATTTATCCAAAACATATTCCATTGAGCCCTGCATGCCGCCCTGATGTGTCGGGACAAACGATCCAAGAGCCAGGAGATAGCCTTCACGATCGAAAATAGCACAGGAAAAATCCCTGTTCTCGGCAAATAGGACGCTGTAAGCGGTCTTTGCCAGGCTCAGTCCCATTTCCTGGGTTAGATAATTTAATCGATTGGCAATAATCTCTCTAGTTACCGCTATTATTTCCTCTCCCATGTCTCCTCCCCCATGATATCGATGACAATATTTTTAAATTGATCACAAATGGCTTTCTGACCCGGCCTTACGACAATAACCGTGTCAGGATATTCGATAATCGCATGGTCTTCGATGATGTTTCCTGGCATTAATTTCAACCCATTGTATACGTTGGTATATAAAAAATCCTTCCTCTCATCAAAATATGCTTTCCTTTTTTCCTTAATGGCATGTGATGCATCACTACCCGATAGATGGTATGACTTGAGGGGTATGTTGAAAAGTCTGCCTGAAGCTTCAACCCTGGCTGTGACAACTTCAGGCGGGAAATCCGGTACGTAGGCATAGGCCAATGAATACTCTTTTCTGAAGCGTTCTAGGATCAGATTGAAGTCATTGGTTGTAATTTTTGTGACCGGTAGTTCGACCGTTATTTCATTGAGTTGACCCTCGAAGCGCATCTCAAAATAAAACCTGAATTGCATGTCCTCCGATTTCACATGTTCCTTCCTGAGGGTGTCTATGCCTTCATTAGTCATTTCAGTGAGTTTTTGGTTAACCATATCCAGGTTCAGTTCAGTCAGCAATTCGGGCCCGATGATCGCGATATAGGTGTGTTTTAGAATGGAGGCGGCGACACCAAAGGCGGAGAAAGTGGAGGCAAACCGTGGCACGATCATTTTTTTTATCCCCATATTTCTGCACAGTACTGCACCATGGACAGGACCTGCTCCGCCGTAAACGAATGCAGTGAATTCGGTGGGATCATAACCTCGTTCGATAGTAGATAGCCTAATGGCATCGCTTATATTTGAATTTGCCAGATCGACGATACCGACCGCCGCTTCTTCAACAGTCATATTCAATTTGTCGGCAACATGTTCCTTTATGGCCTTATGGGCAGCCTCAATGTCCAGCACGATCTGATTGGTGGCAAGGGTACCTCGAATATAGCCCAACACCACATCAGCATCCGTAATGGTAGACTCAACACCCCCCTTCCCATAACAGGCGGGGCCTGGTTCTGCACCGGCGCTTTGGGGTCCAACCTCCAATGTGCCTTTGTAGACACGGGCCACGCTACCACCGCCGGCTCCAATGGATTTTACATCAACCATGGGCAGCATGATATGGTATCCTTCTACCACAGAGATTGGGGCTGTGAGCGGTTCCCCGTCGACGATAACCCCCACGTCGAAACTCGTCCCCCCCATGTCCAGGGTAATGAGACTCTCAATGCCCATTTGGGATCCAATGAATTGCGCGCCGATAACACCGCCTGTGGGACCGGATCCGATAGTCACCACGGGATTTTCAGCCGCCATTGATGCGTCGGTGACACCCCCATGAAGTTGCATAATCAAAAGCTGAACCTCTTCGGAGAGTCCTTCCGCCTTCAGCCTGTTTTTCAAATGCATCAAATAGGGTTTTACCAGGGGTTTTAAGCATGTATTCATAACAACCGTAGAGGTTCGCTCATATTCTCTAATTTGAGGGATCAAATCGGATGAACATGAAGAGTTTTTATAGACGTCAGGGTATGTCTTAATTAGTTCCAAAACACGCCTTTCGTGCTCAGGGTTGATGGGAGACCAGATCAGGCTAACCGCAATGCCCTCCACTTGATTCTCTTCCACCAGTTTCCGTATTTTTTCTTTGCATTCCCCCTCATTAAGAGGAATCAAGACCCTTCCCTCATAGTTGATTCTCTCAGTGACCTCCTCAATCAGAGATCTCGGTACGAGTGGTCTAGGCCGATCCATTTGGAGGTCATAGAGGGATTCTCCGGGTACGAATTCACCGCTAACGCCTGAGCCTTTTCGGCATCTCTGGATAATGATGGTATCTCGAAATCCCTTAGTGGTTATCAAACCAATTTTTGCAACTTTTCCCGTTATGAGTGCATTGGTCGCAACCGTACAGCCGTGATTAACCGACAGGACGTCACTTAAGAGCGAATTCAAATCCCTATCAAACGATTTCGCCGCTGTTCGGATGCCGTCCATTACCCCCTGTGAGGGATCCTTGGGCGTGGTTGGTGCCTTGAAATTTTTCACTTCTCCGTTTTCATCAATAAAGACAAAGTCTGTAAATGTTCCTCCGATATCAACGCCAAGTATGTACATATCTTCCTTCTCCCCCCTTTTTCTTGAATTCGATTTCAAATGATCAAAGGGCTCGGTCATTCAGTTGGAGTTTCCGGTAACTGCAAGTTATTTGTCTTTACTTTATCCAAACTCACCTCTTTTTGCCAGTCCAATAAAATGGGCTGCATCTATCCATACGTGCTTAATTTGGTGATCTGGATTTAAAACGCCCCTGCCTTCTCGAACTTCCGTCTCAATGGCCCTGGCAACAAAATCCTAGGGGCCAAGGCTTTCATTTTGGGGGCATACCGTTTCTTGAGGGGGTCTATATCCCTGTTTCGCAAAATGCCCCCTACCGAACGCAAGGTTTCGCTACCGTTGCTCCCTGTGGCCAACAGGATGGCCTTTGCAAGAGTCCCAATAAACTGACCCTCTTTTTGAGAAAAGGCGACGGCACCTGCATACCTGTCTCCATCTAGAAGGAGTTCGGTGGCGATGCAATGATTCAAAAAGGATATTCCTCTTTAACCGCTTCGCCGCAGAGGGTGTCCATGATCCCCTTGCCGGTTCGGTCTGCCTCAAAAGCCGCCCGGAATGCTGAAGCCTCTCCAAAGTGAAGGGTATAGCCCCCAAAGCTTCTCTTGCGAAGCCCCCCGTTGACATGACGGCTAAAAAGCATAAGGCCAGCTATTCAATGACAGCAGGTAATGATAAAGGGCCACCCCCCCGGCTGGCATAGTAGTCAATAATGGGTAAGCCCTCAAACAACCTGTGAGGACGCCCTCCACTCTCTTTTCCGAGCAGAACTCAGTGGGCTTAGAGATTGTTCTTTTGTCCACCTTCCTCAAGTTTATCCATTGCCCTCAAAAAGGGATAAAGAACGACTTCGATGTGTTGACGAACCACTTCCTCTATCTCATGGGCAGATGCCTTTTTTCCTTTAAAGAGATCAATGATTCGCTGGTGAATCTCCAAAGAATTTTCGAAATCCTGCTTGTAGTATTGATATTCATACCGATGCCATATGGTGTGCATTCGTAAATTGCGAAGTATGCCGATAAGGGTTTCATTTTGAGAAGCATTTATGAATACTTCATGAAAGCTGAAATGATGCTTGAGATAGTCGATAAAGTCTTCCCGTGAGGCAGCGTCTTTCATGAATCCAAAAATTTCTTCCATATTCTCGATATCAATCTGAGTCATATTATCGTAAGCCAAACGGGCTGCTAATCCTTCTAATGTTGCCCTTACGGGAAAATTTTCTTCAATATCCCGTTTCCTGATTCTTTTTACAAAAGCGCCCTTGCGTGGCACGATCTCCACAAGGCCCTCTTTTTCTAAAACCCTGAAAGCTTCCCGCAAAGGCGTACGGCTGACACCGAACTCATCTCTTAGTCGATCTTCAAGGAGCTGTTCACCCCCCTTTAATTCACCGGTCATTATTCTGTCTCTTAAGACGTCCGAGATCTGATCGACTAGCGTAAGTGATTTGAATACCGGTTTTTTTCCTTTTCGAGCAATTTTTATATCCATGGCAAGAGGTGGCAAGAACTCATGTAACAGCTCAATAAATCAGGATGATCTGACACCTTTCCCCTTTCGTAGTTAGAGAAATGAAGATTACAAGCGTATGATTCTCGATAATAATGTTGTCGATAATAACACAAAAGAATGACATGTCAACCCAAAAATTATGCTGAGGGTTATGAAAGACCTTTACGAGATTTGTGCTGGGGGGAGGCAGAAGGCCTTTATGTACCTTTGGCTGATTATACGTCCTTGCCGGAAGCGCCAAAGATGGCCATAGAACTTCGAAGGGTATTTGAGAAGAAATATGGGTATTGGAGAGAGGTAGGGCCTTTTTGGTCACTACCTTTTTGGGTATTCGTTGCTGCCGTAGAAAAGGCCAATGGCTTTGACGCGGATGCAATTGACAAAGCTATGGCAGATCTAGGTGTCGTGAGAACTCCGGTCGGGAAAGTCGTAATGATCAAGGGGCCTGATCGGGGCATCAATAGAAATGTGGACGCTTTAGTCACACCCATGCTTGCCCGAGTCAGAGGGGACCGGGCTGTTTTTGTTGCCCGGATGACCATCGAAGAAGCAATTAATGCATTTGAACAGGCTATTGGGTCTAAGGGGCAGTGGAAGTAACAAGAATCCTGGACTTACGGCTGTGCATGCTTTTTCTTCGGTACTGTCAAGGATTTTGTGTGAAATTTCCTTCGGCCAATCTTTTAAGCGAGGGCAGATTCTTGCCAACTTTTCCAATTGGTTTTGATTGCCAGTTCACCTCCATCTTAAGACAGATGAAAGCCAGTAACGTATAGCAGGACATCTCTCCAGCGAGAATCTCCATGGACTTTGTCCTGCGCCTAATAAGCCTGAGGCTTATAGAACTCCTTATTGAGTCTTTCAATAGCATTGGTGGTTCTCAAGGAGATCCACTCCTCTTCGGGGAAGTCCAAATACGTAAGACAAGAATCTAAGAATCTTTCCAAGCATTTGACCGCCGAGGGAATCTCCTTTTCCCACCTGGCTTTGAACTGCTCAAAGAACTCCAGTGTTTTTTTCCTTGAGGAAGCATAGAAGATGGAGCGCAGCTCATCAGCTATCGTCTTTTTCAACTTTCTGGGAACCTTGGCCAGAACATTACGGGTCACATGTACCTGGCAGCGTTGGATCCCGGCTTTAGGAAACTCCTCCTCAAATACCATCTCTAAACCAGGTAGGCCATCCATTATGCCTAACGCTAAAGATTGTAAACGGAGTTGAGCGGAGCGAAATTCCGGTTACAATCTGGTTGAACTGAGCCGCTTCGTGCCACTATGGGGATTGAATCGCAAGTGCCTTTGGTTCG
>JAFDEF010000044.1 GCA_019310485.1 Deltaproteobacteria bacterium
GATTTTTTGCTCACGCTGTAGGAAAAAATGGCCATCATATTTTCACATGAGTCATCGATGTCTTGAACCTTTTAACCGTTAGACTTGGGTCATCGATGTCTTGGACTTTGACAAGTAAACCCTTGACGCCGGAAGGCTAAAAGCTTAATGAAAATTAAAAGGCACATGGTGGAAGATAATCGCACTGAGAGCCCAGTATGCATTTGAGATCTTCTCGGGAGATAATGCCATGCCACAGCCAGATAAGAAAATCATAGAAAGGGTAAAGGAACTCAGGGACAAGATTAACTATCACAACTATCGCTACTACGTCCTGGACAGTCCTGAAATTTCGGATGCTGAATATGACCGGCTGTTCGATGAACTCTCTGAACTCGAAAAGAAATATCCCGAGCTGATCACACCAGACTCCCCAACCCAGCGAGTGGGTCCGGCCCCACTTGAAGAATTCAAGACCGTGAGGCACACCCTTGCCATGCTGAGCCTGAACAAGGCCACATCAGAAAGGGAACTTTTAGACTTTCACCGTCGCGTTCAAGAACTCTCCGGCATTAGCGAAAACGAAATCAAGTACACTGCAGAACCCAAATTCGACGGGCTGGCAGTGGAGGTGATCTACCACGGGGGAGTTCTCACCACAGGTGCTACCAGGGGAGATGGACTGGTCGGCGAAGACGTGACCCTCAACCTGAGAACGGTAAAGTCCATTCCGCTAAAACTGCTGGGCAATGAAATCCCTGAACTTATTGAGGTTAGAGGTGAGGTGATCATGAACAAGGAGGACTTTGCCAGGCTGAACAAGGAGAGAGAAAAGGCCGGAGAACCTCTTTTTGCCAATCCCCGAAACGCAGCTGCTGGATCAGTGAGGCAACTCGACCCCAGGATAACAAGCACCAGGCCCCTTAACATGTTTGCTTACGGCATCGGAAGGATCGAGGGAAAAACTCTTACAAACCACTGGGAGACGCTTCTCTACCTGAAAAAGCTCGGCTTCAGGGTTAGCCAGTACACGGAACTGTGCACCAATATCGACCAGGTAAGGGCTTACTATAAGAAGATACTGGAAATAAGAAACGACCTGCCCTATGAAATCGACGGCATTGTCATCAAAGTGAACGATTTTGACCTGCAGCATAAGCTCGGAGAGCTCTCCAGGAGCCCCCGCTGGGCAGTGGCCTGGAAGTTTCCGCCCCAGCAGGAAAACACAGTGGTGAAAGATATTATCGTAAGCGTGGGCAGAACAGGCGCACTAACGCCGGTGGCCATTCTTGAGCCAGTGAGAGTCGGCGGCGTGGAGGTCAGCAGGGCAACCCTTCACAATGAAGACGAGGTGAAAAAGAAAGATATTCGAATCGGGGATACCGTGCTTGTTCAAAGGGCCGGGGATGTTATCCCTGAAGTCGTGAAGGTGATCAAGTCCAAGAGGACGGGCAAGGAAAAAGTCTTTACCATGCCCGAACGCTGCCCTGTATGCGGGTCAAAAGTGGAAAGGCTCGAGGGGGAAGCCGTGCACCGGTGCACTGGAATGGCCTGCCCTGCGCAGATCAAAGAAAATCTGGCTCATTTTGCTTCAAAGGGAGCCATGGATATTGACGGATTGGGGTTCAAATTCCTGGAACAGTTAGTTGACAAGAGAATCATTAAGGATCCTGCTGATCTTTACTTTCTGAAAAATGAAGACCTGATGAAAATGGACAGGATGGGAGACAAGCTTGCGGAAAACCTTCTGAATGCCATTGACAAAAGCCGGAAACCTGATCTGACCAGCCTGATTTACGCTCTGGGCATAAGAAACGTTGGATACCACCTGGCAGGTGTTCTTGCCAAGAACTTCAAATCAATTGACAACCTTGCCGGGCAGAGTGTGGAGGACCTGAAAAGGATTCATGAAATCGGCCCCATAGTGGCAGAGAGCATCTATAATTTTTTCCACAATCCAAAGAACCTGAAGATCCTGGAAAAGCTGAAAAAGGGAGGAGTAAAGTTCCCTGTCGAAGAAGAAGGCCCGGAGCAAAAGCCTCTTTCAGGGCAAACTTTCGTTCTCACAGGAAGCCTGGAATCGTTTACAAGGGACGAGGCAAGAAGAATCATTGAAAGCATGGGGGGCAGGGTATCTTCCTCGGTGAGCAAGAATACTGATTTTGTTGTTGTTGGAAAAGATCCGGGTTCCAAGTATGATAGAGCCATGAGCCTGGGGATTAAGACTTTGAACGAAGATGAGTTTAAGAAAATGGTAGGACAATAACAAACTTTCATTGGAGCCGAACAAAAGATGACAAACCAGGAAATTACAGATATTCTGGTTCATATCTCCCAGATACTTGACATTCAAGGGGAAAACCCTTTCAAGACAAGGGCATACCTGAGGGCTGCACAGACCATCTCCTCCCTAACATTCCAGTTAAATTCCCTTGAGAACAGAAAGGAGATAGGAAAGTTACCGGGTATAGGGTCAGGAATCGCCAAGAAGATAGAAGAACTCCTTGAGACAGGCAAGCTAGGCTATTACGAAGATTTAAAGAAATCCAAATACGCCCCCCTGACTGAATTCCTGAAAATCCCTGGAATCGGACCAAAGCATGCCAGACTTGTGCACGATAAGCTGGGGATAAAAACAGTGGAAGAACTCGAAAAAGCAGCCGCAGATGGAAAACTCAGGGTCTTACCCGGTCTCGGGGAAAAAGCTGAAAAAAACATACTCCAGGGTATCCAGCAAATGCGAAAATACAAGGAGAGGTTCCCCTTAGCCTTCATCTACCCGAGGGCAATGGCTATCCTGGAGGACTTGAAGAAGCTAAAAGAGATAAAAAAGATCACCATTGCCGGCTCCCTGAGGCGAATGAGAGATACGATTGCTGACGCGGATGTCCTGGCAGTATCAGACAATCCTGAAAAGATAATGGAGGCTTTTATAAACTTGCCCCAAGTTGCGCAAGTAGTTGCCCATGGACATACCAAATCCAGCATTGTGACCAAGGACCGTTTCCAGGTTGACCTCAGGGTCGTTGGCGCTGAAAGCTTTGGGGCTGCCTCACATTATTTCACGGGCTCCAAAGCGCACAACATACGAATTCGTTCTCTTGGCGTTGACAAAGGGCTCAAGATAAACGAATACGGGGTATTCAGGAAAGACAAAAGAATCGCAGGAAAGACCGAAGAGGAGGTATTTAGCTCTGTTGATCTTCCTTATATTCCTCCTGAACTAAGAGAAGACCGGGGCGAGATCGAGGCAGCCCAGAAGGGAAACCTTCCTTCCCTTGTGGAGGCAAGGTATATAAAGGGAGACTTGCACGTTCACACCAATTGGAGTGATGGAAACAATACGATTGAAGAAATGGCGATGGCAGCCAGGAGAAAAGGATACCACTACGTGGCTATCTGTGATCATGCCTCCAGTATGGGGATTGTCCACGGGCTGTCCGCAGAAAGGGTTCAAAGACAAATAATAGAAATTAGGAAAGTAAACAAGAACTTCAAAAACTTCAGGGTACTGTGCGGAACAGAAGTCGATATAAAACCCGACGGCGAACTTGACCTTGACAGCGATACGCTCAGAGCTCTGGATATTGTCGTTGCAGCCGTTCACAGCAAGTTCACACAGCCCGAAAAAGAGATGACAAGAAGAATCGTTAGAGCCATTGAAAATCCCAGTGTCCATATAATTGCCCATCCAACAGGCAGGATCATAGGCAAAAGGGAACCCTACGAAGTTGACATGGACAAGGTCATGGATGCGTGTAAGGCCAATGGAAAAATCCTTGAGCTCAATGCTTATCCCGAAAGGCTGGATCTTTCCGATATTCATTGCAGAAAAGCAAAGGAAAAAGGAATCAAGATTGCTATCTCAACGGATGCCCATATGACTGATCATCTCGAATGGATAAGCTTTGGTATCGCAACTGCCAGAAGAGGTTGGATCGAGCCCAAGGATGTGGTCAACACCATGACCCTCGCAAAATTACTCAATTACCTGAGACACTAGTCCGGGAGATGCCTGATCAGCCATCAAGTCATCATCTGCGCGGGCAAGCCCCCCATCGCTCTCCTTCAACTGAGCTCAGGGTCGCTAGAGCTACCGCCTCCAGTCCCTACGTTGTTGCGCCAAAGGTGGAGTTGGTAAGGTAAACTCCTGAAATGACAAGCAATGTGCCGACAAGCAGAGAAGGGGATACCGGCTCTCCGAGCATCAGGAATGCCAGTACAATCGCACTTATGGGAACAAAATTGATAAACTGTCCCGCCTTAGTGGGACCGATTGCTTTTATGCCTTCATAGTACCAGACAAATCCTATCACAGTCCCGAAAATACCCAGATAAGAGATGCTGATCCAGTCCATGCCCGAGTAATGGTAAAAATTACGTATCAGTCCCTCAAAACTTGCAGGAATAAAAAGACAGGCAGCGCCCACTACCGAAGAGTAGGTAACGGAGACAAGCGGACTGAGCTCTCTCATTACCACTTTGCCAATTAAGGAGTAAGCGACCCAGCTCCCAACGCACCCGAGAATAAAGACTTCTCCCCATCCTACACCACCTGATAATATTTGGCCTAGGCTCCCTCTGGAGATCACAACAATTGCGCCAATTACTGATATAATAATGCCTGATATTTTGATCCAGCTAAGCTTCTCGTCAAAAAAATAAGCTGCCAGAAGGGCAATAAATACCGGGTTGTTTGCTATGATCACCGAGGCTCGTCCGGCATTAACCAGCTTCAACCCTTTGAAGAAAAATACATTGTATGCAAATACGCCAGTCATACCGAGAAAAATAAGGGGCAGCACCTGCTCTTTCCCGAAGCGCGGCAAGCTGTTTTCCGCTCGCCATGTGAGTAGCAAAAGCAGTATCGAGGCAATGGCAAATCGTAGAAAAGCTGCTGAGAAAGGGCCTACGTCTCTGACAACATACCTGCCTGCAATGAATGTACCACCCCAGAAAAAAGCTGTCAGAAGCAATTTCAGGTAAACCATCATTAACTTACCACCACACCTTTATTCTTCCGGGACCATGGAGATTGCTCCCTTGGGGCAAATAAAGGCACAAAGTCCACAACCTTTACAATAATCATAGTCAATCTCAATATGACCGGTCTCTTTGTTACGTGTAATACACAAATCAGGACAAAAGAAGCGGCATAAGTCGCAACTATGGCAGGTAATACTGGCTAGGCAACGCCCTGCTTCTCTTGAAGCAGCATCTTCATCCAGGCCCGGCGCTGGGACATAATTATCCTGAAGGTCCTCAACATATTGCCTTTGTTGAACTTGCTGGCGGTGTATTATTTTCAGCTCACATTGCCCTTGCATCTATTGTCTTCCTACTGTTCCTTGCCTTTTCCAGCACCGGCAAGATAGAGATCAACAGCCCTCGCTGCTTTTATGCCACTTGCCATGGCCTGAACAACACTTGTTGGGCCGGTCACAAAATCTCCTGCTACAAATACTCCCTTAATGTTTGTGGACATTTTGTTTTCATCAATCGCCATGGATTTTTTCCTGTCACCTTTTAGTTCCAGCCCGCGAAGTACATCAGAATACTCCGGCTCTTGGCCGATTGCTGCTATTACGCTATCAGTTTTTAGAGTAAATTCGCTCCCCTTTACCGGGCAAGGCTTGCCACGGCCAGAGTCATCTGTTCCGCGGAGCTCTGTTTTTACACACTCAAGGCCCGCTACCCTGCCCCGGGATGAAATTATGCGTGTCGGGGCTACGAAGAAATCTATCCCCACGCCTTCCCTGAGTGCCTCTTTGAGCTCATCCCTGTCAGCAGGCATTTCATTCGGGCCCCTCCGGTAAAGGATAGTCACGTTTGTTGCGCCAGCCCGCAGCGCGGAGCGAGCGGTATCAAGGGCTGCATTTCCACCTCCAATTACAAGCACCTTCTCACCCAGGCGAACCTCACGACGCTCTGCGATGGCTCTCAGCAGATCCAGGCAATCAAAATATCCCTCCATTTTGAGCTCGCCCTCGATGTTGAGTTTAAGGCCTCTTTGCGTTCCAGTAGCTACTATCAGTGCCGTGGTTCCGCGTTTCTCAAGGTCCGTCACTTTCACGTCATGACCAAACCTGACGCCTGTCTGAATACCAACCCCCATTTTCATGATGTATTCAATATCGCGGTTGATAACATCTCTTGGCAACCTGAACTCAGGGATAGCCCAGGCAAGCATGCCTCCGGGTTTTGAATATGATTCTAAAATGTCGACCCGGTAACCGATCTTCGCAAGCTCGTGGGCAGCAGCCAAGCCGGAAGGCCCTGACCCAATAATGCTCACTTGTCCTTTGCCTGTCTTCTGTCTTGCGGGCAGTAGGGGATCAACGCGCTCATAATCGCAAACGAACCTCTTCAACAGCTTGATTGCGAGGGGTTCATCAACGAGGCCCCTGGTGCAGGAAAGCTCGCAAGGATGATCGCATACGTACCCGCAAACTGAAGGAAGTGGATTGGTTTCCCTGATCAGCTGAAAGGCCTCCTTCAATCTGCCTTGAACTATAAGTTTTATGTACCCTGCTACGTCCTGCCCCAAAGGACAGGCTGTTTGGCATCGAGGCCGGCCTTCACAGTATACCCTTGCCTCCTGATCTCTTGCACTATATATCCTTCCCCGGAGGCTGTCCGGCTCCTGGCGCATCTCGAGCATGATCTCCGCCGGACAGTGTCCGGAGCATACTGAACACGCCTCGCATTTTTTATGATCAATGACCGGCCTGAAGGTTCTTCCTAGAACGGTCATACCTCCTGAACCCCCTTTAAGTGTTCTCCAAGGCTCCATCCAAGCTCAAACGCTTTCAGATTTGCTTCTCTAAAACGCTCGGGTACATTTTCGTGGATTGAAGCAGCAAAGGATGACTTTGTAACCACTTCAGCAACCCTTAAACATGCTCCCAGGATGATCATATTTGCGCTTTGTTTTTGCAGTATTTCCTTTACAGCATAAGAGGTGGCTGCTACTCCAACCTGCTCTACGCATTCCAGTTTTTTCGGGCTAATCATTCCGCTGTCATAGAATATGATCCCTTTAGGAGAAACTTCGCCGGAGTATGCGTCATAGGCTGGCTGGGACATAGAGATCAAGATGTCCGCCTCGATCACATGGGGGAAAACTATCGTCCTATCGGAAATAATCACGTCAGCCCGAGCATACCCGCCTCTTGCCTGGGCTCCGTATGAACTCGACCCTGCGACCCATTTTCCATCCTTTATGGCCGCATATCCCAGAATTGTTCCTGCCAGAACCACGCCCTGTCCTCCGTAACCGCACAACCTGACCTGCCTAATCTCTTGCACCAGTGAACTCTCCGGTTATGATTTTTCCCCTGAGGTCTTCTTCGCTGAGGTGTTCAGCCTCTTCTTTTGAAATGCAACGCTCCAGAAGCAAAGCGATCATCTCGGTTGGCGAGTCATACTGATTCCTTCTCCCAAACTGGGTGGGACACGGAGATAGCACTTCGATAAAAGAGAACCCGTTAAGCTTAAGAGCTTTCTTTATGGCTTCCACCAGAGACAGGGGCTGCGTTACTGAGTATCGAGCCACATAGGAGCCTCCTGCGCCGAGCACAAGCTGGCAAAGATCAAAAGGGCGATAGATGTTCCCGCCCGGCGACGTGGCTGAAAGCGAGCCCAGTGGAGTCGTTGAAGCAGTCTGCCCGCCCGTCATCCCGTAGATCATATTGTTGGCGCATATAACGGTGAGGTCCGTATCCCGCCTTGCAGCATGGATCAGGTGATTTCCCCCGATAGAGGCCAGGTCTCCGTCCCCGCTTATCACCATTACATTGAGAGCCGGGTTGAACATCTTGGCTCCCGTGGCAAAAGCTATGGCGCGGCCATGCAAGGTGTGCAGCGTATCAGCGTTGAAATGTGGGCTCGGTATCCAACCCGCGCACCCTATGCCTGATACGAAAAGCATTTTATCCATGGACTCTCCCAACTCGTCAATGGCCCGCAGAATAAGGTTCATCAAAATTCCATGTCCGCAGCCCGGGCAAAACGGGGTGGATTTTATCTCTGGTCGAAGATATTTTTCCAGGTCTCTGGCCATTAAAGCACTGCCTCCACTTCCCTAACTATTCTTTGCGGATGAATAATTTCACCATTGGTTTGATTGAGGCCGCTTACTTCACATCTTGCATATTTCATTACTTCGCCAAGTATCTGCCCCCTGTTCATTTCTGGAACTAGTACTTTTCTTGCGCTTCGCCCAACGTCCCGGATCGCTTCCTCTGGAAAAGGCCAAATAGTTTTGAGCCTTAACAGGCCTGCCCTTTTGCCCGTTTTTCTCAGCAGCTCAACTGCGAATAATGCGCTCCTTGCTGTAAACCCGTAGGCAACCACCACGACCTCAGCGCCATCCAGATACCAGGATTCTGTATTTGCAATTTTCCCGCGGTTGGCCAGGATCTTATTATTTATGCGCTCTACGAGTCTGGCGTGCGCCCGGGGATCATCAGTCTTTCTGATGCCGAATTCATCATGTGTTGATCCGGTAACAAGCAATCTCTCTCCTTCTCCGAATGCGGGCATGGGCGGTACACCATCCATCGAATCTGTTCCAAAAGGGGGGGTACCATGTTTTTTCACCCTGTTAAACACTCGCACTGTTGCCTGCACTTCAAGTCGCTCTCTAAGATGAGCCACTGCTTCCTCTCCCATAACAAAAACAGGGACTCTGTATTGCTCAGCAAGGTTGAATGCCTCAATGCTATGCTCATACATTTCCTGCACAGACCATGGAGAAAGTGCGATAACCTGGTAGTCACCGTGAGAGCCCCATTTAGCCTGCATATAGTCTCCACTACCGACCCGGGTCGCCTGTCCCGTGCCGGGGCCGGCCCTCTGTATGTCCACAACTACAAGCGGCGTTTCTGTAATGGCTGCATAACCTATGGCTTCCTGCATGAGGCTGAAACCCGGACCCGAGGTCGCGGTCATAGCTTTTGCTCCTGCCCACACCGCTCCTATAACAGAACAAATGGAGGCAAGCTCGTCTTCCATTTGCATGAAAACACCACCAACCTCTTTGAAACGCACCGCAATCCTCTCCATGATTTCGCTCGAGGGTGTGATTGGGTATCCCGCGTAATACCGGCATCCTGCAGCAATAGCCCCCTCGGCCACGGCCTCGTTTCCTGAAAAATAATAGCTCCCTGCCGGGAGCGTGCCCTTTATTTCCTGAAACGACATTTTGCAAAACCCCACTATCAGGCAGGTGTGGCTACCATAGGGAAAAGCCGGTTCTGAGTCAAGCAACGTTTCGGGGCCCTTTGCGATGTCCGGCTCAAGAAGGAGGGCCGGGGAGGAGTGTTCGGGAAAGGTATTGTTTTAGACGATCTCTGCCTCACTCAACGGCTTTTCCTCCAGTATACGTTTCGGGCTAAAGATGGAAAGATCGAGTGCAGGAGATTTCCCTGTAATCAGCTCGGAAATATAGCGCCCCACGGCCGGTGCCTGTTGAAGCCCATGCCCTGAAAAACCGTTTGCCAGAAAAAAACCTTTCAACCCGGGCCACTCTCCCAAGATAGCATTACTATCAAGGGTATTTACTGCATAAAGCCCTGCCCACCCTCTTATTAGCTTAAGTGTGTCAAAGGCCGGAACGAAACCGGCTAGTTCCGGCCACAGGCTTTCCGTGAACCTCCTCTCGTCCCAGCTAAAGTCAAACCCCACAGGGTCGTCCTCAAGCGATTTCCCTACAAGCAGGAGGTTACCGGTCTCGGTGCGAAAATAAAGCCCCGAGGGAAGCACGGTCAAAGGCAGGGGGCTGTCTGGCTTGACCTTTGTGTCAACGGCAAACACCTGTCGCTTAACTGGCTTAACTGGAAGATTAATTCCTGCTGTCCGCGCAATCTCCGCAGCCCATGCCCCGGCGCAGTTTACAATGTGCTCGGAGCCAAGACTATGCCCTGAGCTCAGCCTGACATCGGTGACCCGGCCCTTGACCGAGCCTATTTCCGCTGCTTCCCCTGTCACAAGATCCGCCCCCAGGAATTTCGCCTTTGCCCTGTAGGCCATCAGAAAGGCGTGAGGGTCAAGATGCCCGTCCTTAAAACCAAAAGTTCCTGCCTCAATCCCGGAAGTTTCATACAAAGGGTACTTTTCCTTGATTTCAGATGGTGACCACCATGCAACAGAGCATCCAAGATCCTTTTGCAGCTCAAAAGCCTTTTTCGCCACCCCCCGGCCATACAGATCCGCCAGGAACAAGTTGCCCTGCTGCCGGTATGCAATGCAGGGCTTTTCGCCTTCAATAGCCATTTCATCCTCGAAGTTTTCCAGGACCTGAATAGTATATTGCGAAATCTGAATATTCTCTTTTAAGCTGAATTGAACCCTGACATTAGCTAGTGATAGCGTGGTGGAAGCCCTGGAGTAGGTGGGATCCCTCTCAATGACCGCCACCTTCAGGTTCCTGTCACCTTTTAGAAGATAGTAGGCCGTTGCGCAACCCATGATCCCCCCACCCACTATCACGACATCGTAAAGATTCTTTTTCATTTGCCTCTCATATCCTCATTCCCTGAATGTGTGCAACTTTGTAAGATCTTGCCTTAAAGTCAAATTACCTGTAGAACCTTTTCTAGGGTCTTTTGTTGCCATTAACTCCCTTTCCATAACTTATACTCCCTCTCCCAGTCAACTCACGAGCTCAAGTTTACAAATCCACCATTTAAGACACCATTAGCGAAATCAGGGCGTCTTGGGAATCACCTGATCACCAGGCAGGTATTAGATGCAAGGCTCCGAGGAGCGATGAGTGAAGTGCATCAGGCAATACACTGCAAAGAGAAGCGATCGAGGGCTTGCCCGCCTCAATGGCGGGCTTACCCGCCTCTGTGGCTGGTTTACCCGCCTTTGTGGCTGGTTTACCCGCCTCTGTGGCTGGTTTACCCGCCTTTGTGGCGGGCCTGACTAGGCGGGTAACACGGCACATGATGCCTAGGGTGGATCAGAGGAGTTTAATCTTGCTTGACTCACATGGAGCACTCGAATATTATTGAGCCCACTTTGTTGCAATCTGGTTCAGTGGGAGAATTTCATGGAAACATCATTAAACCATCTATGTGTCCCGAGGTTCGAGCTCCTTGATGAATCACAGATACTGCGTCTTCATCATGCTGCTCTGAGGATCCTTGGCGAGGTTGGGGTGAAAGTTAATCACCAGCGTGCCGTCGATTTGCTGGCCGGCCACGGTGCCAAAGTCGATGCCGATAATATTGTGAAGATTCCCCAGTTTCTAGTGGAAGAGGCGATCCGGTCAGCGCCATCCGATTTGATCATATACAACAGAAAAAAAGAACCCGTTATGGAGCTTGGGGGAAAAAGAATTTATTTTGGCACGGGCACTGACCTTCCAAAGACAATAGACCTTGTTACAAGAAAGGTGCGTGACACCACGTCAGATGATGTGATCCTCAGCACCATAATCAGCGATGCCATGCCTGATATTGATTTTATAGGCTCTTTTGGGCTCCCCAAGGACATTAGGCCTGGGCTGCATTATATCAAGTGTTTTGAACTGGAGGTGAGAAACAGCGCTAAGCCCATATTTTTTACAGCAGGTTCGGAGAAAGATTTGAACGTGATACTTGATATGGCATCAACTGTTGCCGGAGGTGATGAGGAGCTCTCAAGGTTTCCATTTCTCATACATTACTCAGAGCCCACCTCCCCTCTGACTCATTCGAAGGAGGCGCTGGCAAAGCTTCTGCTTTGCTCTGAGAGAAAAATTCCGGTGAACTACACGCCCGCCCTTCTTGCAGGCTCAACCGGCCCTGTTACTCTGGCCGGGTCTCTGGGGGTTGCCGTGGCTGAAGCTTTATCAGGGCTTGTCATCCACCAACTCGCGAACAGGGGCTCACCCATTATTACCGGAGTGGCTGCAACAGCCATGGACATGCTTCATGCCACGGTATCTTATAGCGCACCTGAATTTCGCCTTACCCATTCAGCGTATGCAGAGCTGTTTCACTATTATAATTTGCCTATTTGGGGGACAGCAGGTTGCAGCGACGCCCAGTTTCCCGATCTCCAGGCCGGGGCAGAGTACGGGTTCAGCCTTCTCAGCGCTGCCCTTGATGGAGCCAACTTGATACATGACTGTGGATACCTGGGCCAGGGATTTATCGCATCCCCGGAAATGATCGTCTTTGCCAACGAGGTAATAGGCATGGTCAAAAGGTACTTAAGCGGATTCAGCATTGACGATGCCCACCTGGCCCTGGATGTGGTGAGGTCCGTGGGGCCGGGAGGCCATTTCTTGGGGGAAAAACACACCCTCGATTTTTTTAAGCAGGAACACTGGAGACCGTCTCTTTTCAACAGGGAGAACCTTCCAAACTGGATCAAGAAAGGCAGCAAAACCCTTGACCAAAAACTTGTTGAAAAGGCCCTTGAAATTTCAAAAACCCACAAACCGGAGCCATTGTCAAGCACAGTATCTGAGGAACTTGACAGGATCTGGGATAAAATAAGTTCTCAAATGGAGAAATGATGGCAGATATAATTAAACAAATCTACAATGCTGTTGTCGAAGGAAAGGTCGAGGAGGCCTCCAGCGCTGTCCAGGACGCCCTCAACTCTGGGCTGGAGGCTGACGAAATTCTGAACAAGTCCCTGATCTCAGCCATGGACCTGGTAGGCCAGAGGTTTGGAGAGGGGGAAATTTTCATTCCCCAAGTGCTCTGGTCCGCCAAAGCAATGCAGGCTGCAATGGATCTTCTAAAACCCCATTTCACGTCAAGCCGGAGTAAAGATGTAGGGAAAGTGGTAATAGGAACTGCCAGGGGAGATATCCACGATATAGGCAAGAACTTGGTGGCTATTATGTTAGAAGGGGCTGGTTTCCAGGTCATTGACCTTGGTGTGGACGTCGAGCCGGAAGGCTTCGTGGAAAAAGCCATAGAAGAAAAAGCCGATGTCATAGCCGTATCTGCACTCCTTACAACCACCATGCAAAGTATGGGTGATGTTGTCTCCCTGGTGAAAGAACGAAACCTGCCCTCCGTTAAGGTAATCATTGGAGGCGCACCGGTTGACGGCGCATTTTGCGAAGAAATCGGGGCCGATGCTTACGGAATTGACGCCATGGACGGCGTAAGAAAAGTCAAGGAGCTGCTCTCCCGTTAAAAAGAGCGGCTGGGGTTCAATTCCGAATCCAGCTCGAACATTACGGTACAATTTCTCGATTCCAATCGTTTGCGAACGCTGATGGTTTCACAAAAACCGCATTATGAGAGGGCACACCAAAAGCTCCAGATGCTTGGCGCGTGAACCCGGCACTCAGTTTGATTCAAACTGAGTGCCGCATGAAGCACAACGCCGCAGACGGACTCTTTACAAAGCCGTCAACGATGATTTGAAAGGATAAGAGACGATGCATCCACTTCTGGAAATGGCCAGAAACAGGATTGTTATTTTTGATGGTGCCATGGGCACCGTGCTCATGGCTTCCGGGCTTGGTCCTGGAGAAAGTCCTGAGCTGTGGAATATAGAAAAGCCTTCCTTGGTAATGAAAATACACAGACAATACTACGAAGCGGGGGCCCAGGTCGTTCATACGAACACTTTTGGCGCAAACCAATTTAAACTCGCTGATAGGGGTTTGTCAGACAAAATGAGGCTTCTTAACATGGAAGCAGCCAAAATCGCGAGAAAAGCCTGCCCTGAAGGGAAATTTGTGGCCGGGGACCTCGGCCCAACCGGAAAGCTCCTCAAACCAATTGGAGACTTGAGCGCCGAGGCTGCTGAAGATGGTTACCACAAGCAGGCTGATGCGCTCTTCAAGGGCGGAGTCGACCTGATCAGCATTGAGACTATGTTCTCCCTGGAAGAGGCTCTCTGCGCTCTTCGCGGAGCCAAGAAGCTGGGTAACGTATTGGTGAGCGTCTCTCTCACCTATAACAGGACTAAGAAGGGTTTTTTCACCATGATGGGTGAAGGAGTGGAAAAAGCGGTTTCCACCCTGGAGGGGGCTGGTGCCGACATTATAGGCGCAAACTGTACCCTGGGAAGCAAGGATATGATCGAACTGACCAAAGAGCTCCGGGCTGCGACCACCTGTCCGATACTCATACAGCCGAATGCAGGCCAGCCAAAGACGCGCAGCGGTATTACCACCTACAAGCAGACCCCATCGGAGTTTGCAAGTGATGCGAAGCAAATAAGAGCAGCAGGTGCCAACATGATAGGAGGCTGCTGTGGAACCAATGCCGAATTTATCCGTGAGCTTGCAAGAGCAGTAGCATAGGCTGCCTTAGCGCAAAACTCGTTTATTTCACGGCCATTTCAGCTTGACACTGAAAAAGAGCTTCACTTATAGTGGATTTAAGTTGCTTGAACATTGCTTCGAATAGAAGCTCGGATTTAGGGTCTCTGAGTTGGCGGGGGTCCGGGCATTGTTGTGGCAGGAGAGGCAGGTATTTTTCACCTTTAACTAGCACAAATATATTATACGAGGGAGGTCAAAAATGAAAAAGATAGTGATTGCTTTATCCCTGCTTTTGGCACTTGGTCTTGCATTCGGCTCATTTGCATCGGCCAAGATGATTCGTATCGGAGAATTCCAGATTGTCTCCCATCCAGCCCTGGATAATGATTCAAAAGGATTCAGGGACGCCCTGGCAGAGGAAGGGTTTGTTGAGGGGAAAAACATCGTCATTGACCGCCAGAACGCCCAGGGTGATCAGGCGAACTGCGCCATAATTGCCCGGAAATTTGAAGATGACCGGGTGGATCTCATTCATGCTATAAGCACGCCTTGTGCCCAGGCCTCGGCCAAAGTAAGCAAGACAATTCCCATAGTTTTCTCCTCAGTTACTGATCCCGTTAAAACAGGAATCGTCCCAAAACTCGGTAAAACGGGAACCCACATCACCGGCGTGAGCGACAGGTGGCCCATTACTCTTCAGTGCAAAATGTACCAAGATATGCTGCCCTATGTAAAAACCTGGGGAACCATTTATAACCCTGGGGATATCAATGTGACTTTCCACATCAAGGAAATGAGAGAAGCTTTAAAAAGTATGGGGTGCAAGCTCGTTGAGGCGCATGTTTCCAGCAGCTCCGAGGTTATGCAGGCAGCCCAGAGCCTGGTGGGTCGTGTGCAGGCCATTCATATCACCTCCGACAACACTGCTGTCTCCGCCTTTGAATCTATTGTCAAGGTCTGCAATGAGAACGATATTCCCCTTTTTGCGGGTGACAGGGACAGCGTCCCCCGCGGAGCTGTTGCTGCTTACGGCCTTGATTATTATCTTGTGGGTTACACTGCGGGGAAAAAGGCTGCAAGGATCCTCAAGGGTGAAGATCCCGGCCAAATTCCTGCCGGTCTTGCAGCAGGCTACACTCTGTGGGTTGACTTGAAGCACGCCAAGTTACAGGGGGCAAAGCTCCCCAGAACCCTGGTGGCAAAGGCAGCAGACAGGTTATGGGATGAACAGGGCAATTTAGCTAAAGGCAAATAGAGCGGAGAAGGTTTGGAAAGGGGAGGGATTTCCTCCCCTTTTTTTCTATAGACTATGATACTGAGCAGTTTTCTAAGAACAATTCCTATCTCACTTGAGCAGGGCCTAGCGTACGGCCTTGTGGCGCTTGGAATTGTCATCAGTTTCCGCATCCTTGCTTTTCCTGATCTCACCGTGGACGGCAGTTTTACGCTTGGCGCATCAGTTGTCGCCCGCCTGATCATGGAGGGAGCACCCCCAATTGTAGGAATCTTGCTCGCAATTGTCGCAGGTTTCCTGGCCGGTTGTTGCACCGGCCTCCTTAACACCAAGCTGAAGATCAACAGTCTTCTGGCAGGGATTCTGGTCATGACCATTCTCTACTCCGTAAACCTGCGGATCATGGGCAGGTCCAACATCCAGTTGCTTACAGTGAATACGTTTCTGACTCCGCTGGAAAATCTACATGTCAACCGGTTTATTCCCATTATTTCTTTTTTCTTTGTGGTTAGTGTGGGGTTCAAATTTCTTTCAGACCTTTTTTTCCACACCCAGGTAGGCTTTGCCATGCGTGCCACGGGTGACAATGAGCAAATGATTCGAACTCTTGGAGTGGACACAGACAAAATGACTGTCCTCGGACTTGGAATATCAAATGCCTTTGTGGCCCTTTCAGGCGCGCTTGTCGCCCAGGATCAGGGTTTTTCCGACGTGGGAATGGGTATCGGTATGATTGTGGCAGGGCTTGCCGCAATTATCATAGGAGAAGCACTTGTCGGCAAACAGACTGTGGAAAGGATGACCCTGGCGGCAATAGTTGGATCCATAATATACAAATTCATCATTGCTGTGGGGCTCAGGCTCGGACTTGCTCCGACGGATCTCAAGATGGCTACAGGGGCTATGGTCATCCTGGCACTCGGCATCCCTGCTCTCAAGAAGGAGAAAGAAGGCAAACTTCATCTCAGGGGCGTTTAGGGTTTAGGGTATCAATGGTAAAGGTTGAAAATCTCCGAAAAGTCTTCAAGAAAGGCACCATAGATGAAAAAGTCGCTGTAGATGGTATTAGCCTTCATTGCAGAAAAGGTGATTTTATTACTATCATAGGAAGCAATGGTGCCGGCAAGACAACCCTACTCAACCTCATTGCGGGCACTTGTTTCCCCGATGAGGGCGAGGTTGTGATAGACGGCACCCGGGTAACCCATCTGCCGGAGCACAAAAGGGCAAAATACCTTGGAAGGATCTTCCAGGATCCTTTGATGGGAACAGCCTCCTCCATGACCATAGAGGAAAACCTTTCGATGGCAGATCTTCGCGGCCAGCTCAGAACTCTTCGCTGGGGCGTTACCAAGTCGCGCAGGGAATTCTACAAGCAGGTGCTGAAAGAGCTAGAGCTTGGTCTTGAGACCCGGCTCAAGGATTCCGTAAGCCTTCTTTCAGGCGGCCAGCGTCAATCACTTACTCTTCTAATGGCAACCCTGTCACTCCCCAAGCTCCTTTTGCTGGATGAACATACCGCAGCTTTGGATCCAAAAACAGCGCAAAAGGTTATCGAGCTTACAGACAAGATAGTAAGGGAACACAATCTCACCACCATTATGGTTACCCACAATATGCACCAGGCCATCCGCTACGGTAACCGCATGATTATGCTACACGAGGGTAAAATCCAGTTCGACGTTGAAGGGGAAGAGAAAAAGACCCTAACCGTGGATGAAGTTGTAAGAAGATTCGGAGCTGAACTGAAAGACGAAGCTTTGCTTGGGTAGCTGCTATATTTCCTTTAATTTGCGGTTGGCATTTGATTGTTCAATCATGTTGCTGAAAGCCTCCAGGCTTTCTGCGAGCTTTTTCAATTCCTCGGATTGCGCTACCGGAATGTTTGCGCTTCCATGCTTTTCTAGCGCATCTATCACGTACTTGATGGTTATGGTTTCAGGATCTCTGCCCGGCTGATATCTGGCTCCCTTTCCGCCTTCAGTACTCACCTCGGATACCACGCCTGCTGCAGTGAGCTCAAAGAGAATCTGGTTCACAAGTCGAATGGGAATCTCCAGTTCATGAGAAATCCCGTGCGCATCTAGGGGTTGCTTGCCGCTGGAAAATTTCTTGATCATAAGGTGAACTATTCTAAGCGAGAGGAGTTTCTTGAACCAGGGGCTTAGGTTGAGGCAGTCCTGCTCAAATTCATATGTTTCAACGTTCTGATGCGCAAAAGATATCTCCGCCCCAAACAGCACTATGAGCCAGCTTATCTGAAGCCATATGAAAAACAGAGGCAATGCTGCGAAGCTGCCGTATATGGCATTATATTTTGAGACTCCTATCTGCACATTAATATAGCCCCACTGAAAAATCTGGTACATAGTTCCTGCAATAACACCTCCCAGAATTCCGGAGCGAAAATTCACTTTTGTGTTTGGCACAAAAATGTAAACAAAAGAAAACAAGGTCCATACAGCCACGTAGGGCAACAAGCTCAAAGAAAAGAATATGGCGGGGCTAAGAACCCCCAGGACCGGAACCTTTTCGATGACCAGCCTTACACTGCTTGTGATCATCACCGTCATGGTACTGGAAATCAAGAAAAGTATGGGGCCTATGACCATGATGGACAGGTAGTCAACAACCTTTCTCCCCACTCTTCTGCCCTTCTTGATTCCCCATATGTCATTGAGCGCATTTTCTATGTGTGAGAGAATCTTTATGACTGTGTAGAGCAAGAAAGCAAGTCCTATGCCTGCAATAAGCCCTCCTTTCACATTTTCCAGAAGAGCATGGGCAAAGCCCACAATTCGTATGGCCACCTGCTCCTGGCCCTCGAGGTTACTAATAATCAACTTCTCAAGCGCTTTTTCAAAGCCAAAGCCTTTGGCAATTCCAAAAACCATTGCCAGCACCGGCACGACCGAAAGCAAGGAATAGAATGTGAGAGCCGAGGCCTGCAAAGGGGTTCGATCTTCGGCAACGCCCCGAAAGGTGAGGATGATGACCTTCAAGAATCGTATAAGAAAGGACTTTCCCCGCGGGAGGTTGTTTTCGCGAATCCTCCAGATATCCGCTCTTACAAACTCGACTCCCTTTGGAATGCTTCTCCACAAAAGGGCGGGGAACTTGTGCTCATTCATGTGAACCTGCAAGGATGTGAGTTTGCTCCTGTGCTCATGGGATATTACACTCAAGCCAATTTCCCAACAATTCAGTATACCTGGAACAAGGCCATTCGGTCAAGGCGCCACTTTTTCTTTCGCCTCTGTTACGCAGTAAAGTCCTTTTCCGGCCCTTGCGGGTCCAAAGCAGCGGTTATCTGAAATGCACCTGGCTCTTCGCAGGTCTCCGGATGCCCACCGTTTTACCAGATCCGGTTCACGAATTAGAGGACGGCTCATGGAAACATAATCAGCCACATTGTTCACCACAAGTTCTTCAGCCACATCGAAAGAACGGATTCCTCCAACCAGCGCAATCGGGATTTGAAGCACTTTTTTGAAGGCTTCAGCCCCCTCTTTGAAATAAGCTTCTCTTTCTTGAGATTTTATATCCGGCCGTGAAGGGTTTAGCTTTCCGGACACAAGTGTACCCCCACTTAATTCAATGAGATCAATTCCCTCTTCCTCAAGCATTGCCCCTACCTTCACCGAGGCGTTCAAAGAGAGGCCCCCTTGCAGATAATCCTGGGTGTTCATTTTTATGAGTACGGCAAAATCTTCGCCTACAGCTCCCCTCACGCTTTCCACGACTTCGCGCAGCATTCGTGCGCGTTTCTCCAGTGATCCGCCGTAAGCATCCCTTCGCTTGTTAAAAAGGGGTGAGAGGGACTGGCTCAACAGGTATCCGTGTGCCGCATGGATCTGTACTCCATCGAAGCCTGCTTTTTTCGCTCTAAAGGCAGCCTTGGAGAAAGCATCAACAATCTCGCGGATATTCTCTTTGCTCATCACTTTAGGAGTTGTTTTGACAAAGCCTTCTACCTTGGAAAAGGCAACAGGCTGTTCTCCAGTGAGTTCAGGCCTCGCAAATATGCCTGCATGTGCAATTTGAAGAACTATTCTCCCCCCCTCTTCATGCACGGCCCTGGCCATATCCTGCAAGCCTTCAACCAGCGAGTCATCGTATACCCCTAGTTGCCATGGTCCTGCCTGCCCTTCCCGTCTCACGTAGGCATGGCTTGTAATAATCAAACCCACCCCTCCTTTTGCAAGCCGCACTACAAAGTCTATCAGTTGAGGAGTACATGCTCCTTCATCAGTTGCCATACCTTCCCATGTGGCAGAGCGAATAAAGCGATTACTGAGCTTCATTCCTTTGATGTAAGTAGTTTCAAATAGCTCTGGCATCGTTCCTCCCTCTCAGATCTAACAGTTGACGGGTGTCATCAAAAGCATAAGAGAATATGTCCGGGGATGGCACCTCCTGCGATCATGGAACCTTTCGCCCCGATTCGTTTTCCTCTCTCTTATCTTTTCTCCCTAATTCTCGCGTACTTCACTGCCAGGCCTATAGCCTTGATGCATGTTTCCGGCTCCTCAAAGACCGGAAAGCCCATTTCTTCGATCTGCGATCTAAGCTCGGCAATCAACTGAGGGTCAGGCCCATAGATCCATGTGGCCACAGGCTTATCAAAGCGTTCTTTTACAAGCTCGTAAGCTTCGATGTACCTTCCAAGGATTTCCCTTTTTGGGCTTGCCCAAAGTACACTGAATAAAGCATGTATGTTTGGATCCCCCAACACAATCTCAAGGATCCTGGGGTATTGATCAAATGCGTCCTTCAACGCAGCCATCATTGGGCCCATATCCACAGGCATGCGCCCCAGTCCTGGAAAAATGTCTTCAAGCATACCTGCTGTTTCCAAAGTGAATTCAGCCAGCCTAAGCCTATGCCTTGCTGCTTCATCAATAGCCAGCGCAGCTATTCCACCGGTAAAACTCATAATCCCGACTTGGTTTCCAGAAGGCAGGGATTGAGATGCAAAAATTTTTGGCATCTTGAAAAGCTCTTCAAAGTTGTCGAGTCGCAAAATGCCTGCCTGGTTGCAAACCGCCTGAAAAACCTTATCATCGATGGCCATGGCCCCCGTGTGTGAAAAAGTAGCCATTGCACCTTCTTTTGTTGCTCCTGACTTTACCACGAGAAAGGGCTTTTGAGGGGTCACCCTCTTCGATATTTTCAAGAAACTTTGCCCATCATGGATGCTCTCCAGGTACATGCTGATCACATGGGTATGCGGGTCATTTTCAAGGTATTCGAGCATGTCGCATTCATTCAGGTCGCATTTGTTACCAAAATCGCATATCTTGCTAACCCCAAAGCCAAGCACAGGATAAGGGAATGCCTGAGGATTAATCATCCCGGTTTGTGCGCAAATCGCAACCGGCCCTTCCCTGAGCTTATAGTACCCTGCTTCATAAGGGCAGGGGTTAAAGCCGTTTGAAGTGTTCACCACTCCAGCCGTATTCGGCCCTATTATCCGCACACCCCTCGCTCTGGCGATCTTGACGAGCTCGTCTTGGAGACGGGCTCCTTCCCGATCCCTCTCAGCAAAGCCATCTGATACAACGACAATCGCCCTGACCCCTTTTTCAGCACATTCCTCCACGACTTTTGCCACTGATCTCGCATTAATTAAGATCATAGCAAAATCAACGTGCTCCGGAACATCTTTTATGGAGGCATAAACCTTCAGCCCGCGCGCTTTCCTGTAAGCGGGGTTTACCGGATAAATTCTGCCTTTGTAACCTGCCCCCATCAGGGATTTTATGATTACGTGCCCCCCAAAGAACCCCTCCCGGAAAGAGCCTATAATGGCAATTGCTTGTGGCTCAAAAAAACATGATAAATCCTTCTTATGATGATGGCTCATCGAATCTTCTCCTCGCACTAAAGGTCCCTTCCGCTCATTTTAATATAGCTCTCTAATCTTGATAGCTCTCCCCACTCCAACATCAATGAAGTGATCCTCATATGCATCTTCAAACATGGCCCTCGCACTGTCTCCTGAGCAGTGACATGGACCCACGTACCGAACGCCCAGGTCCTTGAACTTCGAGATAATCGCCTCAAGTTCGTGGGGTGCGGCACCACCAAGGTGAAACCCGCCCATAACGAGAAGAACTCTCTGTTTTGTCAGGGCCTTTGCCATGCTAATAATCTTTACAATGCCGGGATGAGCACAGCCTGTTATAACTATGGTTCCCTTCTTCGATAGCAGCAGAAGGGATTGCTCTCTGATAGAGACCCCCATTTCTCCTGTGGAGTATGCCTTTTCAATAATCTTAACAGGTCCCGTCACCGGCACCACTTTGGCTCCGTACGATTTGATTCCCTGCTTGAAGTTAGCAGGAAATGATTGAGGCAAATAGACTGTTACCCTTGGGTTGGCTTGTAGAAAGGCCTCCAACCCCCCGGTATGATCCCCGTGTATGTGGGAGAGCACCACGGTGTCTACCTGTTCAGGACTAACCCCCATCTTTTCCATGTTTCGCATAAGTACTGAACCAGAGCCTCCGGTGTCAAAAAGAATATCCTTTTCAAGGCCCTTTACCAGGCAGGAAAAACCCCACCCTGTCTTAAGATCCCTCCTGTATGCGTTGTTGTCATAAAGAACCAGGATTTCCATTCTATTTTCTCCACAATCACCTTTCGCCAAAACTGAACCTGGCCCCTGCCCCCCAAAAGAGCCCACAGCCGCTATCATGGAAGCAATTATTGCGACCACCAGGTAGGCTATCAGAATCATTTTCAGCTCTTCCACGGCCTGATGCAAACCCTTCCACCTGGGGTGATGGGGAGAATTAATGGTCGCATCCCCTTCATTGGACAAATGGCTTGTCATAAGTCAAGGACTTTACCCCGTAGGAATGGGCCGTGCGGGAGCACGGGGATGGTAGATAAAGTTTTTGCGCTTTTTCGCACGGGGTTCAATGCCCCGTGCGAAATTCCACAAGGTTTACTTATCTTTATTCCGAATACTTATTGAATGTAAGTTTATTCTTCCATATAATGCTTCCGGCACCTCCTCTACGTCTTATATTCCCTGTTTTTCGGCTTTAGCATAGCATAAGTTCTCTGCATTGGCTACGCTACCGGGGCTGCCTTTTCAGCCAGAGCCAGCGCTTGGCAGAATACAGAAATTTTGTATACTGTCAATGGCTGTCAACAATTTTTCAGGAGGGCAGGATGGCTTTTCAGCATGTGTACTTTAATGAAGAGATATGTGACGGATGTGGAAAATGTGTGGAGATTTGTATGTGCGATGCGTTTGTAAGAAATCCTGAAAAGGGAAAACCACCAATTATGAAATACCCTGAAGAATGTTGGTTCTGCGGTTGCTGCATCAGCCACTGCCCACATGGTGAAGACGGCGCGATCCAGATTGTTACCCCCTTCATGATGAGGGGCGGCTTCAAGAGAACCGGACCGAGGAGGAGATAATGGTTGAATTAGAGGTCATTCCGATTGTGCCAACTATAATCCTAACTACGGAGATCCAAGAAACACGGTCCAGCCCGCCGCACGCATTATTGATGGAAAAGGAAAAGTGATCGTGCCCCGAACTCAATTTTTTGATTGGCAAAAGCTGGGAAGCTTCAAGTGGACAAGAAAAGAGAGGGAAAAATGGCTGGAAAGCAGAAAGGCTTCAAGGGGTGTCAAGGTTGGCCTTGTGCACAGGCTTGCCAAGGCAGAGGGGCCTTTTTACCCCGCCCGCAGAAAGCCACGGCTTTAGCCGTGGATGAATGCGGTTAAGGGCGGGCGGGATGTCGTACCACTAAGTCCCGCCGATTGCGAAGCAATTCGGCGAGACTACTGGATTTCAGTAAAGGCACTAAAGAGGAACTGCAATATATCGAGTGGTCTATCAGCCATGAGGGGAAAGGCACCCAGTTCCTTCGTTATTTCAAAGGAGAAGAAGGGGCAGACTTGAAGGACAACCCTCAAGAATATGCGGGCTACTGGCCCAGGGAAATATCCGGAACTGCTGCCAAGGGCCTCTGGGTAAGCAAGGACCTTGAAATAGATGCGAGGAACCTTTTCGCGGCAGGAGATGAAGTAGGAGGCCTTATGTTGAGGGGAAACTGAGGGAAAAGATACTCCCTCCTGAGGAGTAACACTTGGAGAGATCATTAATGAATGGGCAGGACGAAATTCTGCCGGGGCAAACATCTGAATCCTCGGGCAAGAAGTTGCAGCGCACACTCTCAAAGTTTACTGAAAATCCGTATCTTTCTGAAAAACACTTTACTCTCAGCAAATCTGCACCGGTCCCTCCGGCATTAAATTCGTAGGGGTTTCTTGAAGAATAGCCTTGTGTATCCTGCCTTCCTCTACCTTAGCATTGACTTCAACTTTGCCCTCATCAGGGGTATTTTCAATAGCGTTTTTAAGCAAACCGCCACAAACTTTTCTAAGGATATTTTTGTCCATCTTGAGGGAAATTCCCCTTTCAAAATTCCTGGCAATCTCAATTTCCCTTGAAATTTTGCCAAGGCTCCCCGATATTATTGCCACAGGAGTTTTCAGCTCGTGAGAAAGGTGATTAATGACTCTTTCCCGGGCCTTGTCCAGCATCTTCAGCTCTTGGTAAAGCACTGCATTTTCCAGGGCAATAGCCATATAGGAGGAGATGGACATCAGCAAATCACTATCACGGTCAGTGAACCTCCCGGAAACCTTGTTAAGAGCCTGCAGCGCCCCAATGCATTCCCCTTTTCGGTTCATAATCGGTATACATAAGATGTTTCTAGTTCGGAATCCTGACCTCTTGTCAATCTCCGAGTAGAAACGGGAATCCTTGTACGCATCATTTAACATCAAGGGAGTTCTGTGCCTGAAAACCCAACCGGCAACGCCCTGGTCCGCCGGAATGCGTATTTCATTTTTCTTCATGCCGGTTGCAACAAGCGACCACAACTCATCGGTTTTTTTATCATATAGGAACACCGTACTCTGCTGGGATCCCAGGATCTGATTGGTTTCCAGCATAATCACTTCAAATAAGGCATCAAGATTTATCTCTGATGTGATAATCTGGCCAACCTTGAAAATCTGCTCGTGTTTTCGGAGCCTGTCCCGTATCAGGCGATCTTCGTTTCTTCGGCCAATGCCTCTTTCTTCAATATATTCATGATCCGATACAGACATGGTGCTTTCACCCCTTGGTTAGACGAAAGACGCAATAGAGTAGATATAAGTGCATAACCAAAACCAGAGCGTGGATAATCTTTTCTGGTTATGGTTTTGAGTTACTTTCAGGAATGTTGAGCTTGGTATTTACCTAGGTTGATTGGCATCAGCTTTCCAAATAGGCAATATAGGGAAAGGGGATTGCCATGTCAACGCAAAAATCCGGGGATTTTGCATGGTTGGCAAAGAGGTCAACGCAAGATGCAATTGTAGTTCGCCGGGGCTGCACATAAGTACCAATTGCGATTGAAGCTGTTTTTCCGTTGAAATTAATCCCGTTTCTTTCTAGTCTTTGCTTCAGTGCTTGTGGACATTCGCACCTCAATTTGCCAAATAAACTAGAGGTGCCCAACAGCGCATGACGAATTCCCCTGCAAGCTGCAATCTGTCGTTGTTTTTAGGATCTTGATTGCTGGCCCGGCGCTGAACGGCATATATCCATGGCAGGGCTTTATACAAACGGGGGGGGATTGGCATCCACGGAGTATTAGTGACGCGTGCATTGGTACACATCCATGAATGAGATTCTCTTGCTGGCCGTAGTTCTGGTTCTAGCACTGATTGGGGGCCGGATTGCTTCCTTCTTCCGACTCCCGAGGGTCACCGGATACTTATTGACGGGCCTCATTATCGGGCCATCCATAGCAGGCTTTTTGACAAAGCAACACACCGCTCATTTCAGTTTTATTAGCGAAATCGCACTAGGGATCATTGCTTTTTATATTGGAACGGAATTTGAGAGCAATAAATTCAGGAGGATTAAGAAAACACTACCGTTTTTCTCTACAAATGACATACTGGCCACTTTCTTGATCGTTTTCCTTGCCTTGACCATTGCCCTCAAGGGGTCCTTTGTCACCGCTGCCTTGCTTGGAGTTCTCTCCATAGCAACAGCCCCTGCCGCCACTCTTTTAGTCATAAGAGAATTTGATTCTGAGGGGCCCCTTACAGACCATATCATGGCTCTGGTGGGCCTGAATAATTTGGTGTGCATTATTGCTTTTCTGATTGGCATGAGTATCATTTCATATGCACCTCAAAGTGCTGCACATGGGGGATCGGCATTTCTCGGTTCAATTTCAGGGGTTGCTCACGGTATATTTATCCCCTTGATTCTGGGCATGGGAATCGCGCTATTTCTCCACTACTACCTTCGTCGCGGACTTGAACAAAATGAACTTCTCTTGGTTTCCCTCGCAGGGATAATGCTCGGGGTGGGGTTATCGCTTTATTTTTCGGTTTCTGCATTGCTCACCAACCTGGCAATGGGCGGTTTCCTGGTGAATTCATGTGACCGCGCAAAGTTGGCCGTTAAGCGGTTGAGTGAGGTGGATTATCCACTTTATGCGCTGTTTTTCGCATTCGCCGGGGCAAGTTTTCATATTGAAATGTTAGAGGAGATGGGGCTGGCGGGTGGGATATATATTCTCGGGAGAGCTGTGGGTAAAATGCTTGGGGGCACCCTTGGCAGAAAATGGGCCGGAGTAAATGTGCCAAGCGGTATTTATTTGGGCATGGGGCTTTTGCCACAGGCAGGCCTTGCGATCGGCCTTTCTACGTGGGCAGCCAGGGAAAAGCCTGATGTCGGGGGGGCATTACTTTCAACCATCCTTGCCACAACTGTGGTTTTTGAGGTAGCGGGGCCCATTTTAACCAAGCATAGCCTTGTTAAGGGTGGAGAGGTTAAAATTGTAAAAATATTGTCATTTGGAACAGTCCGCCATTTGAAATCCGATTTACTTTTGCTGCGAGATCGAATTATGGAAGCCTTCGGAAAAGCACCTTCTTGTAAGATCGAGCCGCACAAAGGACCTCTCCTTGTCAAGCACCTCATGAGATACCATATTGATACCATACCCCAAGACTCAACATTGGATAGGGTTTTAAAGATTATGCAAAAGAGCAAATACACCACATTACCTGTCATAGGGAAAAATAACGAATGGATTGGAGTGCTATCACTAAGTTCTATTCGGGATGTGTTTTTTGACCCACACTTGACTCGCCTCATCATTGCCCGAGATGTAGCTGACAATATTCAAGCAGTGGAGCCTGATGACGATCTGGCTTATGCCCTGCATCAACTGGAAAGCCAACAGCTACCTTACCTGCCGGTCGTGGAAGCAAAAGGTGGTACTAAGCTGTTTTTAGGAGTGATTCACAGGAGAGACATCTGCCTGTTTCAGTTTGAAAGTGACCATGAAATAGTGCCCCCTCGCGAATAAAAATTGCAAGTGAACAGTTGAAAAGGGAATACTGCTAAGAAGCCCCCGACAAATGGCGAAGGTAAACATGGATTTTTCTGGATTGCTTTTTTTGTTCAACCTGGCAATATTGTACACATTAAACGGTTTATAATTAACCTTTTATGGGTAAGAGGTTCGATAAGCCAGACTCTGAGATAAGGAAAAAAATGGCTGAAAGAATTGTTTCAACAGGAAGGGGTGGAACTGGAAAATCAACTTTTGTGGCTCTAGCGAGCCGCTACTTACGGCCTCCTATGCTACTTGTTGATCTTGATCCAGACGAAAGCCTGGCTGATATGTTGGGATTTGATCTGGAAAAACAGGGAATAAGCACGATATCAGATAAGCTTTATGATATCCTCGAAGCCGCTAAGCGGGGCAGGCCGGGTCCTGTTTCCGCTCTCGAGAGAATGTCCTCCATAATTAAAAAAGATTGTCTGTATCGAAAAAATGACACAATGGATCTTATTGTTCTTGGCACGAAATTGACCAAAGGTTGCTATTGCACACCGGACGATATACTCAAAGCAGTTATTCCAAAGATGGCCGACAGATACTCGAGCGTAGTGATTGATTCACCGGCAGGGTTAGAGCATCTAAATCGGAAGGTGTTTTCTGAAGTCGATGATTTTTTTATAATATTGGATCCCTCTTCAAAATCATTGCAGCACGTAGGCAGGGTAAAAGACATTACTCGTGAATTGAAGATCGAGTACGAAAATTTTTATCTCCTAGCCAATTACAGATTTGATCAAGGAAGCCAGGAATATCTTGAAAGTAGCAGTGAAACTTTTTTGGGTAAAATTGAATCCGATCCTAGCGTAGAGGAGCATAACCTTATAGGAAAGTCATTACTGGAGCTACCGGAGGACTCGCCTGCATGTATATCGGTTAAAGAATTATTAGAGAAGGTAAAATTATTGAATTCCGGGAGGGGTAAACGCCCCCTTTGAGCACAAAAGGCGGTTCACAGGGGCCACTATATTTCCCGTTTCAGAATCTTTGCTCAAGAGGTCCCTCTGGGCTTCTCTGTCTAATCGGGGAATGCCTGCCGAGGCGCCCCGCCTCCCCGATAACACAGACTATGCTTTTTTGTTTATTCTCCCAACTTTAGTTCGCCCAGCACCTGCAAGAGCTGCTGGTTGCTTTTTTCCAGCGCTTCTGCTGCCTCTAATGCTCTATGGTAAATGGGATTGTTCTCTGCAGATTCGGTTTTATCCGCCCACTTCCTGAGTCTCTCGCTGTGCTCCTTATTGTGCTCAGCCCAGGACCTTAGAATCACTTCAAGCCTCCCTTTTTCATCTGTTGGGTGGCTCTCAAGGATCCCCTCAACCATTTCCCGAATTGTAGGTTCAGGAACCGCGCCGAGGATTTCATCTATCTTCTCGCCATCGACAAAGAACATCTGCATGGGTATACTCATAATCTGATATTTCATCGCTGTATGCTGGTTATCATCCACATTGATTTTGCAAAACCTGAACCTGCCGTCATATTCCTCTGAAAGCTTGTCATATATCGGAGAAACCATTCTGCATGGACCACACCAGGGCGCCCAAAAATCAACCTCTGTGGGTAGATCCGACCTGAGAACCTCTTCCTCAAAATTTTGATCTGTAACTTCCACCACTTTGCTCATGCTGCCTCCTTTCTTTAACCTCCCTTTCCAACGGAGAATTTTCATTTCTTACCTCATCTTCAGTCCCGCGGGATCAGCTCTTCCCATCAGCTTGAGGATTCGCGGTTCTGATTCCATTGCCTTGCTCTTGAATATATTTAAAGCCGGACATAGCAGCAGTGACACCATCCCCAACTGCAGCGGCAATCTGGCGGGGTGAGTTCCTGCGGATATCACCAGCAGCAAAAATACCGGGTAATGAGGTGGCCATCATTTCATCGGTGATAATGTAGCCAGCATCGTCCAGATCCAGAATGTCGAAAAAGATATGGCTATTGGGCATGAGCCCTACAGCGACAAACAAACCATCCACTTTCAAGGTAGACTGCTGACCTGTTTTGACATTACGCAATTTAAGCTCTTCCAGTACTTTGTTTCCCAAAAGCTCGTCTACTACCGTGTCCCAGATAAACTCAAGCTTAGGATGGGCAAATGCCTGCTCCTGAAGAGCCTTCCCCGCGCGGAGTTGGTCTCGACGATGTATTACGTAGACCTTGCTGGCATGTCGGCTTAGCTCCAAAGCATCGGTAATCGCGGTATCTCCCCCTCCTACCACCCCTACCTCTTGGTCACGGAAGAAAAAGCCGTCGCAGGTGGCGCAATAGGAAATGCCACGACCAGAAAACGTTTCATCTCCACTAACTCCCAGCTTGCGATACTCCGAGCCAGCGGCGATGATTATAGCAGCCGCTTCAAAGTCGCCTTCAGCGGTTGATACGCCGTAAAGCTGGCCCTGGGTAAGGGTAAGGCCCGTGACCTCAGTAGTTATCTCCTCCAGGCCATATCTGACTGCCTGCTGATGCATGAGTAAACCCAGTTCGGGGCCAGCTATGCCCTCAGGGAACCCGGGGTAATTCTCTACCAGCGTAGCATTTGCCATCTGGCCCCCGAACATCCCTCGCTCTATGAGCAGGCTCCTGAGTCCGGCTCGTGAGGTGTATAGTCCGGCAGTAAGTCCAGCCGGTCCACCACCAATGATGATTACTTCGTAGCGAGTCACTTTCTGCCTCCGTGCTGTAATCCGTGCGGCCGCAAGCCTCTCCATGTCCCCCGCTCCAGAGGCGGGTTATCTAATCACAGCTAGGATATCAGCTCTCGATATGATTAAGTATTTCTTGCCTTCAAACTCAAGCTCGTCCCCGGTAAATTTGGCATAAAGTACTGTATCTCCCACCTTAATTTTGTCAGCAAGCTCTTCATCAGTTCCGACCTCTACAACCTTGCCTCTTCTCGGTTTTTCTTTGGCAGTATCAGGGATGATTATCCCTGCCTTAGTTTTGCTTTCGCTGACTTCTTCCGGCTCAACCAAGACCCGGTCCTCAAATGGCTTAATCTGCATCTTAAAATCCTCCCTTCCTATCTGATAGGGAGTAGTTTATCAATTTTTGCCTTATCAAACCCTATAATGGGCTTGTTGTTAATCAAAACGACAGGGACGCCCTTTATATTTCTGCGCCTCAACTCTCGGGCCCCGTCAGCATCCCTTTCCACATTGACCTCCCTAAATCTAAACCTTTTCTCCCTCAAATACTGCTTGACTCGGTTACACCAGGGGCACGAAGATGATGTAAAAATTATTATCCTTGGCTGACTGGAAACAGGCATGTATACCTCTACTCAGAAAGGGGGCTATCACCCGCCTTCTTTGCCTCCTCAAGCTCATCATCCAGGTCCTCCAATTTCTGCCACATCGACGGTGGCACCGAGTGAGCAGGCCATCGAGCTTTCAGGTCGGCTATCTTTTTCTCAATGTCTCTTACCTTGTCCTCTTCCACTCTTTAGTACCCTTTAAGTATCCTCTTTCACCCTGTCCTTACACTTCTCACAGTATCCTTCAAGATATAATTCGGCATTGGTTACATTAAAGCAGTGTAAGCGCCGCACCTTTTCTACCAGCTTACGAACCAGTGGACTCTCAAACTCTATGACCTTCCCACAGCCCTTACACACCAGATGCTGGTGCTCAAGCGGTTGCTTCATCTCGTAAGAGCAGCGCCTCTTCCCCAGCCGCCTCTCATTAACCAACCCCAACTGTTTGAACAGATTCAGGCTGCGATATACCGTAGCCAGGCTAATGGCTTGGCCTCTGTTACTGGCACGCCGGTACAGTTCCTTGGCATCTACGTGCCCGCCGGCATGGTCAATCAGTTCTAAAAGCAGGCGCCGCTGTTTAGTCAAAGGGCGCCCCTGCATCTGGTCGGCTTCATTGCGACTGAGTCTCAATTTCATTTGGTGAATATAAGCACTCCTATCACCCTTGTCAACACCAAAACCGATCTTGGTTTAACGGTGAATGCTTAGCCTGCCCCCAGGCACTTCTGTACCTCTTTGCTGCGCACTCTCTATTTGGAGAACTCGCAAAAGTCCCGTTAAAACCTCGTCCAGTATTTCTTAAGCTTTTTGTACAAAATATAGGTTATAGGATCATCAATAAATGAGTCTAGCTTTTCAGCTTGAATTAGGTTATGCTCTTGTAATGATTTCTGATAAAAAAAATCGCGGTAAAACTATCCAGGAGAAGATAGCAGAAGAAGAGTTGGCTAAAGAGAGAATAGATGAAGATGGAAATAAATGGATTAAGGTCTATTTTGGTGGCGGAGAACATTTCAAGAACTGGTTAGAGCAATGCAAAGAACTGGGTGAGGTCATGGTAGAAGAGGTTGATCCAACAGGATATAAGTGCTTTGAAATAGCCGGTGAAAAATTATACAGGATCTGGATGAAGGCGGATGATACAAAAGAAGAAGACCTCTTTTGATTCCTTTCCCCTATTCACCTGGTTCGGAGCTTTTGCATTTGAGGCTAGGGCTCTGGCCAGTTTGAATTTGACGGGAAAACTGTCTGGCATGCTCATATTTTATTTCGTTCCCGCAAAGGCAGGACAGTGATTATCCTGCCGGTTAAGGAAAACGCAATTTTATCATTATTTGCCATTATCAAGGAGGACTATTATGGAGGAAATCTATGTAGATTGCAATGAGATGGAATGGACGCCCTCTATGGATTACCCCGAGGGCACAATGGTCAAAATCCTCAGGGATTATGAAGGCAAAAAGACTATTCTACTGAAGCTGCCGCCAGGATTCAAGATGGAGGCTCATTCGCACGTATCCGTAGAGCAGCATTATGTGCTTGAGGGCCAATATGAAGTTGAAGGCCATGTATACGGGCCGGCGACATACCAGCTTTTCCCGCCTGGTTACACGCATGGACCTTTTACTTCAGAAAAGGGAGCCCTTGTTCTTGTTATCTGGGACCCGATGCAATAAGCAACTCTTGCTGCGGTCACTTTCACTTATCAACCGAGAACAGCGTTTTGGAAGAATTCCTGAACCAAACCCCGGGCAAAAAAAAGCTTCACGCCCAGGTCCCGCAAACGAGGAATACCTCTTTTGCCGATTCGGGCGGATAACACGGCCTGGCAATCATGGATAAGTTTATAAACTTCAAATGTCTTTTGTGGCTGCAAGGTCTTTTCGTAGGGGTTGTGTCGAATTTCCAACAATTCAATCCCCTTGTCGGCTGCAAAAGAGTAAACAGCGAATTTTGGCGCCTGCCCTAACATTCCTGGAAAAATAATTTTTTCGCCCTCATTGACGGCAACGCCGATTTTCCAGAACGGTAGTGCCGCCGTCACCCAGAATATGTCGCCGCTTCGATCCTTTGTCAAAATGAGCAGACCGGCCTTTGTAATCAAATCGCAGGCTTGCTCCAGTGAATAATATCGCTCGGCATAACCGGTCCTAGCGCCTGCAACCCAGTCGACGAGTAGGCAGCGTCCGCCCCATCCGATGACTGACGGCATAGCTTTCAAACAGCGAACGGGATCGGAAAAATGGTGAAACGCCCTGACGCTGAAAACCAAATCGAACCACTGCCGCAATGAAGCAATGCCTTCTGCTGGCAACCGCCGAAGCGCCAAATTTTCCATTTGTTGCTCGGTAACATAGGGATCAACTCCGACGCCCACAGCATGATATTTTTCAACCATGCGCCGTAAAAAGCTACCTCCACCGGCGCCGATCTCCAGGAGTCGATGCGGCGCTGTTTTAAGCCTGGACAAAACGTTTTCGGCTATGGTGTAAGCATCCATGCCTCACCCCGCTTTGACGGCTTTTAAAAGACGTATCCTTTTTTTGAAATAGAAATGATCGCCAAAATGATCAAACCCCCATCCCAGCAGCCGTTTTTTCCATTCCACTGTAATGTATTGATGCGCCAGCGGGCATTCGCCTTTAAGAAAAACAATACGAAACCACCAGGTCTGAGCGTGGATATCAAATTCATTGAAATCAAGAATAAAAAATTCTCCGCCCGGTTTGAGGGCCTTGAAGACGTTGCGGGCGATCTTTTCCCTCTCGGAATCTGGAAAGCCGTGAAACACAAAAGAGATAAACGCCTTGTCAAACTCATTTTCGAATGGCAGCGCTTCTTCGATGCGCTGCCGCATTAGCGATACATTAAACCGGCCAGCGCATTTTCTCTTGAACTGCTCAATCATTTCCTCCCCAATTTCCAGTCCGACGATCTTGCCTGCATCGCTAAGATATTTGGCCATCAGGCAGTCGTTGTGGCCGGTGCCGCAGCCAAGGTCAAGAATGGCATCATCCGGCCGGATACCGATATGCGCAATCGCCGTTTCGAGCATGCGACTATACCTTCCAAAGCTGCCAAATTTGAGCAGCAGATCATAGTTACGCGCTCCAAAGCCCGAAATTTCCACTTTACTTTCCGGAACATTCATGCTTTTTCGTTTCTTTGCGCCCAAGAGATCAAGGCGCCTCGTTCATTCTTACGATTCTTTTAGGCCTTCTGGAACCATCACGTTGTTCCGCTCCAGGCTGCCTGCTCCATGGCCAGAAAGGCCCCTCTTTCTTCCTCATTCATAGTCGTTATTTTACTCTCCACTTTTAAACCGAGATTTTCCAAGGGAACTTGAATACTACTGATAAGCCGATCAGCAATCGGGATGTTTGGAAACGGGAATGCAAAAATAACCGTGGCGGTATCATTCTCTATCTCAATATCTTTGACAATACCGAGGTCTAAAAGGCTTCTATCAATGGCCGGATGAATAATCTGGCCTGCAATTTTCAATGCATCATCTTTTGTCACCTGAGCCATAGTTAACCTCCTGCAATCTTAGGCAAAAAAACTGATCTAATCGATATTTTGTTTACAAGCTGTACCAACGCCAACCCTATTTACCCTTCCCTAATAATATCATAACTACTGTTGTCGCTCAAAAAGAAACATAGCATCTAAAAAGAAACCATATAATAGTCTTGAGTTTGGGCGATTCTCATCATGAACGCCCCAGCAACCCTCCAGCCCTCATATCACCATCCAGAAGCAATCCTTGTTTTAGTGGAACCTTCCCATCAACCCTGCTGCCAAAGTGTTCCAGTTAAGGGAGATCAAGGTTTCAATCCTTGTTTTAGTGGAACCTTCCCATCAACTAGCCAACGGAGACAGGGTTTACCTGGAGTCAAATGGGTTTCAATCCTTGTTTTAGTGGAACCTTCCCATCAACGCATTAATCGGCGCAGACTTAGCTGACACAGCCATGGTTTCAATCCTTGTTTTAGTGGAACCTTCCCATCAACAGTTCACACCCAGGGGGCACAAACCTAAATTCGAGATGTTTCAATCCTTGTTTTAGTGGAACCTTCCCATCAACTCAGTGGGCAGAGTGCTTTCTGTTCCGCACTGGGAAGTTTCAATCCTTGTTTTAGTGGAACCTTCCCATCAACTTGACCTCCGGTCAACCTTTCCAGCAATAGCATCTTGGTTTCAATCCTTGTTTTAGTGGAACCTTCCCATCAACTTTGCTGCCATGGTTCACGATGTGTCTCGTTATGAGTTTCAATCCTTGTTTTAGTGGAACCTTCCCATCAACCTTGGATCGCGTTTAGGAAACCTAGGGCCTAGGTGATAAGGTTCAGGACATCGATGACCCAAAAGGGTCAAGACATCGATAACCTTAAGGGTCGAAAAGTTCAAGACATCGATGACCCTACTCACCATACTCATAATCTGATACCT
>JAFDEF010000045.1 GCA_019310485.1 Deltaproteobacteria bacterium
TCCCTCTTAGATCATTACGAGTCTTTAGCAAAGACCGCATGAACCGCCGTGTACGGACCCGTATGCACGGTGGTGTGGGAGGGCGAAGGTCGTGAGGCCTTCCCCTATCCCGATATGCACCATGGTTCTGTGTTCCCCGGGTAGACACAGCCCCTTTCTTTGTGGTAAAAATACCTGACAAACGAAGGCCTCTGGCGGCGGCCTGTGCGGTGTGAAGGAACCTCATGAGATACTATGTTTACTTTGACGGCTACGGGCATCCTAAGCGTGTCATTAATGAAAATGAGCTTGCCGAGAAATACGACAGCGACCCTCAACAATTCCTGAAGGCTGCGTGTGGTCTTGAACCGGGAGCCAGGATTGAAGATACAACCGGACATGTGGGGACGCTCACATTTGACAGTGAAAAGGAGCTCAGAGAATATCTCGATGCAGGTGGCGATGAGATAACAGGTTTTTACGAGTGCGAATCGGATTGCAGGCCCTATAACTTTTAGCGCATGTTAAGGGGCGCTGTAAGTGTTCTGGGCATGCGGGGAGGCTATGTATCATACCGAAATGATACCCACCTTAAGGTGCACCTCAGGATGCAGAAAGGTGCCTGAAAGTAACACCCGGGAGGCCGAAAACAGAAATGGTAACTGATTTTGAAAAACGCTTCGGAGTGCTGGCCGTGGAAAGAGGTTACATCACCAGGGACCAGCTTCTGGAAGCCATGAAGTTACAGGTGGAGCAGGACCTTGATGGAATGGAGCACAGGCTTTTGGGCTCCTTACTGTTTGATATGGGATACATGAGTATTGATCAGGTCAACGAAGTCATTGAAGCCATCAAGCAGTCAGAATAAGAAAATAATGGATAGGCTGGATTTGATTGCTCAGATACCGCTTTTCAAGGAACTTCCGGGGGAGTACCACAAGGACCTTGCGACCATAGCCGAGGAGAAAAACATGGCGGGGGGCGAGATTCTCTTTTCAGAGGGAGAAGAGGGATCAGGTTTTTATATCCTCGTGTTCGGACGGGTCAAAGTTTTTAAGTTGTCCACGGAAGGCAAAGAGCAGATCCTCCATGTTTTTGGTCCAGGTGAACCTATCGGTGAAGTGGCAGCGTTTGAAGGTAAACCTTTTCCTGCCAGTGCCGAGTGCCTTGAAGCCGGCAAGCTCTTCTTTTTCCCGAGGGCGGACTTTCTTGAGCTGATAAGCAGAAATCCCGGCCTTGGCCTGAGCATGCTGGGACTGCTTTCCAGGCGATTGCGGAGGTTCACTTCGCTTATCGAAGATCTGTCGTTAAAGGAGGTGCCTGCAAGGCTTGCAGCATACCTTGTTTTTTTGAGTGAGACGCAGGAGCAGAGGGAGAATCTTAGACTTGATATATCAAAGGGACAGTTGTCCAGCCTGCTTGGTACCATCCCGGAAACCCTCTCCCGTATCCTTAGCAGGATGACAAAGGCGGGCCTGATCAAACCTGAAGGTCTCCGTCGTATACGAATAGTTGACCCCCAAGGGCTCAGGGAACTCGCCGAAGGGGAGAGACGACTGGAGCGGGCCTAGGTTGTTAAGCGCGACATAGCGCATTGTGTTTCTTGATAAAACTCCTGCAATGAATTGTCCTAAATGTGGTGCAGAAAAAAGCCAAAAGATGATGCGGGGTAGTTCATGGATCGCAAACGAGGGAAACATCTTCCTCCCAAGAAGGGCGGCCGGGGACGAGCCAGGATTTCAATAAGGAACAGTGACGGGTTCTTGCATTATCGCGACAGAGACATTGTCCTGGATACCTCTTCGGATTTCCTGTATATTGGTAAACTTGACAGTGTAAGTGAGTATTTCGTCACGCTGCGAGACGTGGATGTCCACGATCGCAGAGAAAGTCCTTCCTTGAATGAAAAATACATCATTGATGCCAAGAAATACGGTATACGCCGAAACCGCAAGCTCGTGCACGTGCGCCTGGAGGAAGTCGTGAGCTTCTCCTTACTTGAGGATGTCATTGAATATTAAATCAGGACGCAGGCTCAGGGAGTGAACTGAAGCCAGGCCTTGTGACATTGAAAGTGCCTCATCCAGGTGTTCTATTCTGTCTCGCGCAATCGAAGTGCCGCTTCTGGGAGACACGGAGGGTGTGCTGGTGGAATGGCAGCAACAAGTTTTAAATTAATTCAGTTGCCGCACTGAAAGAGTGCGTGCGTGGCTAGGGGTAAATTCTTTTCTAACAAGGGAGGAGGGTCATGAGAAAGATACCGATTATAGTTTTGTCAGCCCTGTTGGCTGCGGCTATTGTCTCTTTGGTTATTCTTTACCGTGAATATGGGAAGACGCGCGGCGCTCTTGTCGCTGGTGAGCAGAAGCTGGTTTCCCTGGAATCTAAAGTTGCAGAGTTCAGAAAAGAACAGGATGTTCTAAAAGATCATGCCCGCAAGAGCGAAGAATACTTGCAGATGCTGGAGAAGGCAAAGCAACGGATTTCAGAACTCAAAAAAGCCCAAGATGTTAACAAAGAAACTATTGCCAGGCTCGAAGAGCAGCTGCGGCAAGCAGAGGAAAAATCCAAAGCAAAAGAACAAACCCTATTATCTCTCAAAGAGCAACTCCTTGCTAAGGAATCAGCTCTTAGAGAACTTCAGGCATGCTCCGGTTTTAAGGAAAAAATTGAAGAGATGGAAAGGAGATGTAAGGAAAAAGAGGAGGCTATTCTCAGGCTTAAGAAAGATCTCTCGGCAAAGGATGCTTTTGTGGCACAGCTAAAGGCTGATCTGGCGGACGCGACATCTCAGCTTGCCTCCTTAAAAGAACGCCTGACTAAAGATAAAAAGGAGAGGGATGCCCTGATTGCAAAACTTCAATCAGAACTTGCAAAAACATCTTCAAGGGCAGCATCCTTAGAAAAACAGGTCGCCACGGAGAAAGAACAGAAAGATGAGCTGATTGCAAAATTTCAGGCTGAACTGCAGAAAGCTAAAGCCGAGTTGTTGACCCTCAGGGAAGACCTAGCAAAAAAGGAAAAAGATCTCCGGACACTCAACATGCGACTGCTGGAGCTAAAGGGGCAAAGAGCCCAGCTTGAAAGCCAGATCAACCAGATGAAGGCGGCCTATGATGCCATTCTGTCAGACCTTAAAACCCAGATTCAAAATAAAGAAGTAACGATTAGTAAGCTGGAGCAAAAACTCTCAATTACGTTCGTAGACCGCATACTGTTCCCTTTTGGCAAGGCCACTATAACTCCTGAAGGGAAAAAAGTTCTGGCAAAGGTGGGAAGTATATTAAAAAACGTTAAAAGAAAACAAATCCGCGTGATTGGACATACTGACAACAGGCCCATTCTGCCTCAGTACAGGTATAAGTTTCCTTCCAACTGGGAGCTTTCAGCAGCTCGTGCTGCTGCAGTGGTGCGTTTCTTCCAGGAAGAAGTCGGGCTTGACCCGAGGAACATGGAGGCAGTGGGACGATCTTTCTACGAGCCGGTTGGCAGCAACGAAACCGAGGAAGGAAGAGCGCAAAACAGGAGAGTAAATATCGTCATCGGCCCCAAGATAGAGTGATGTTTTTCAGCCTAGGAACCGGATAGGAAAGGCTGGGTGTTAAAGGAGGTAGGATTGGAAAAAACTGCAAGGATCTTGTCTATTGATGGTGGAGGAATTCGCGGGATTATTCCGGCCACAGTCATCCACTGCATAGAGGAGCGCACAGGGAAGAAGGTCGGGGAGCTTTTTCACATGGTTGCGGGCACGTCCACGGGCGGTATTCTCGCATGCGCTTTGAGCGCTCCTGACAAAAGTGGTTCGAGCAGAACTGCAAGGGAGGTTGCTGATCTTTACAAGAAGCGGGGAATGGAGATTTTCAGCAGTTCTTTTTTGCATGACTTTGGTTCGCTTGGAGGCATGGTAGAGGAAAAATACGAGGCCAAGAACCTGGAAGGGATACTTCAGGAATATTTTGCGGATACATTCCTCTCCGCTGTTGAGGGGGACCTTTTTGTCACATCCTATAATATTGAAACAAGAACGCCCTTTTTCTTTAAGAGCTGGAAGGCGAGGGGGGAAAGGCTCAGGAAAGGAGAAACAGCTGAAGGCAGAGATTTCCTGATCAGGGACGTTGCCAGGGCAACCAGTGCCGCACCCACGTACTTTGAACCAGCCTATGTGAAAAATGCCCTTGGCACCTACTTCCCGCTGATAGACGGCGGCGTGTTTGCGAGTAACCCTGCAATGTGCGCTCTTTCCTCTGCCCGTGTTTTATACCCCCATAGCTCTCGCTACCTGGTGGTTTCCCTTGGTACAGGCGAGGCCCGCAAAGAGATATCCTACGAGGAGGCGAGGGACTGGGGGCTTGTCGGCTGGGTCAGGCCTCTTCTTTATATAATTTTTGACGGGCAGAGTGATGTTGTGGACTACCAGTTGAGACAGCAACTGAACACGGAGGATTATTTCCGGTTTGAAACTGAGCTCCGGGCAGAATCCGGGGACGGAATTGCTCCAAATGACGACATGGATGATGCCAGTCCGGAGAACATCGAGAAACTGGAACAGGTGGCCGAAGAACTGATAGAAATGAAAAAAGATCTGCTGGATAATCTCATCAGTAAACTCGAGGAGCCGCTGGTAGAACGGAGAGAAATCGTATGATTTTACCCCACTTTTGCCCTCCCTTACAAATGGCACCTCAGAAGACCCGGTATTCCGCCTTCAAATCAACTCTTACCAATACGAAATAGCAAAAAGGAAAAAATACTATATATAGTGTATTTTTTTTCTTGACATACAATATGTTCATGCTTATTATTATCTGCAAAAGGTAAAAAAGCTGGCGTCTCCCTTTTCATATGTTTTACATGCCGCCTGCAGGCGATCCTCAAGAGATCGAAAGTTTTGGGCGGGGCGTTGTTGGGAAGGTAACAATCAGCGTAACTTTAATAGGATAGAGTTGAGCCGTTAACTATCAACTTAACCCTTCTTCTCAAGGCAGAGCACCTTGTGCTCTGCCTTTTTTAATGAATTGAGTTTCTCCAGGAGGATGTAGGAAAATGCCCGTCTGCCGCGTCATCCTCACCCTTTGTCGTTGCGGCTTACTTTTAAGTACTCCTCTCTCCTCAAGGTTTCGTCCCGCTGCGAACAGCGGGATGAGCATTTTCCAACAGCCTCAGATGAATCCAGTTTTCCGACACTCTTCGAGGCCGACAATAAGGCAGCCTCAATTACACCTTACAGTATATACAAATTATTTAAATTAAAGATAAAGAAGATAATATTTCTTGACAAATATGATAATATAGGTATGATTATATATAATTAGAATTAATTGTGTTTGAAATTTTTCAGGGGATGCGCTCCGGTTCTAGCCAAAGTAGAGGCTCGTTTCCGGGGAGTGGGACGAGCACCTGTAAAGTGAAGGAAGGCGGTTCTTAAGAAGCGAGACTTTTGTGAAGTCCTGGCGCAGAGGAAAAAAGCTTGGAACAGCATATCAAGGGAGGCGCTTGAAAGATGGCTCGGAAATTGGAAAGAAGGAAGCACGAGAGAGGAGAGGTGAGGTGGCCGATAAGCGTGATTTCTGATAGCGGCGTCATAGAAGGAGAAACCAGAAATATTTCCTATGATGGAGTCTACATTTGCTGCGATCAGCCGTTGAGGCTAAACGAGGATTTTCGTATGGCTATTTCCCCTCCGAATCATGATGCCATCGGAGTTACCGGAAAGGTCATATGGTCAGATTTCTATGCGCTTGAAAATAATGAAACTGCTGTAGGGATGGGTGTATGCCTTGTTGAGATTTCAGATAAGGACCGCGATTCCTTTAAGCACGCTGTGCTGTCACAAATGGACAAGTTTTAGGTCAAGGCGGCAAGCTAAGTAAGCATTATTCCTTTCATAAACAAAATTCCTGCCAGATCCTGACAAGCAATTTCACACCTATCCTAAAATTTGAACCTGGAAACCTGGGCACAATAAGAACCTTATCAGCATGAAAACTATCCCTTGAAACTACTTTCAACTCTCCATATAATTTCGACTGTGCCGATTTGTAATAGGCAGCAGAATGATGGGATGAGATTCAATCCCCGCTGATAAGGAGGAAGCATGAGAAAGTTTGCCACGTTTCTTTGCATAGGTTTTTTGCTAACTTCCCTTTCCGGATGTACCACCGCTTACAAGGTGGCAAGGGACAAGCGTTCATTAAAGACCCAGGCCAGGGATGAGAACATTACGCTTAAGATTCGGGACATGTTTGTCAAAGACAAGGTTGTGAAGTTTCTAGATATTTCCACCCTGTGCTATGAGGGAAAGGTTTACCTGGTCGGGCAGTATGATACCCTGAAGCAGAAAAAGCGTGCGGTACAAATAGCCCGGTCAGTAGAGGGGGTTAAATCAGTAAGCACCTACTTCTTGCCTAAGAAAAAGGACGATCCCTGTGGTACGGCCCGTAATCTCGAACTAGCCGCCAGGGTAAAAGCCAAGCTTATCAAAGATATGGACATAGCTTCTACCAACGTGCATGTAAAAACAGTCAGGTGCCACGTGGTTCTTCTGGGGATTGTGGGCTCACAAAATGAAATTGCCAAGGCTATTGCACATGCAAGAAGCGTTGACGGTGTCAGAGGTGTTAAGTCCTTTTTGAAGGTCAAGAAGCCCTCTGGGAGCCCCTGAAGAATTGCTTTATTGAGGGTTTGGAAGGTGATAATCAGCGCGAGTCGGCGTACAGATATTCCGGCATTCTATGCAACATGGTTCTTGAACCGCGTTAGGCAGGGTTACTGTTTTGTACCTAATCCTTTTAATTTCAGTCAGATCGCACATATTTCTCTGAAGCCAGAGGATGTAGAAGTCATTGCTTTTTGGACGCGGAATCCCCTCCCGCTGCTGCCTTATTTGGAAGAGCTTGATGAGAGAGGCTTTCGTTATTATTTCCTTTATACAGTTATGAAAAACCCACGGCAACTGGATCCCGGGTCACCGTCCATAGATGTTTCTTTGGAAAGCTTCAAACAGCTGGCGCAAACAATCGGGCCCGAGAAGGTCATATGGAGGTATGATCCCATTGTCTTTACATCCTTAACCGGGCTTGAGTACCATAAAAGTGCGTTCCAATCAATTGCCGGGGCGCTGAAGGGACTTACAAGGCAAGTAGTGATAAGCACAGTTAGTTTGTATCGAAAAAGCGCTAAAGGGCTTCAAGACCTAAGCAAGCAAGGCATATCTTTAGTGGAGGTTGACAGGCATAGGCTTGGGGAGCTTCTTGTATTCTTGCAGAGCGTTGCCTCTGATAACAACATGGAAATCTTCAGCTGCGCTCAGCCTCATGGTTGGGAGGCATACGGTATCAGACAGGGCAAATGTATAAACGATCAGTATATTGAGAAGGTTTTCGGGATTGAGGTGACGCACAAGAAGGATCCTTCCCAGCGAAAGGCGTGTGGATGCGTGGTAAGCAAAGATATAGGGATGTATGATTCGTGCTTGTACGGTTGCAAGTACTGCTATGCGACCAGAAACTTTGAGCTGGCAAAAGAGAATTACAAGAAGCATGACCCGAGCTTGCCCATTCTGATTCCGCTTAACAGTGGAAAGGCCTGGTTTCCAAAACCTGGCTTAAGGCACTTAGAGAGGCCCCAGCAAGATCACGCACCATCCTGAGAAAACTTAGTGCCTGACAAGGGCTTATAAGGAGCCACTGCAGAAAAGAAACCATGATCTACCAGGCCATGGAAAAGGGCTGGAATTATGACAGGGATTAAGTTTCGCTCCGGTGGTATTAAGTAAGATGGAAGATGGAAATTCTCTGGTTATCCGGGAATTCGGAACAGACGATATTGATCAGTTAGTTGAAATTGAAAACCAGGCATTTCCCAAGACACCTTACACCAGAGAATCCCTCTTGGGCTATGCAAGGGCTGTCGGAGAGGGCTTTGTTGTTTTGGAAAAGGGAAAGGATATACTTGGATACATCATTTTTGACGCTGAAGGGCACGTGTATTCGACGGCAGTAAAAGAAAAGCACAGGAGAAAGGGGCTCGGCGCATTGCTTTTTACCTATGCTTCAAAGCATTCGAGAGGGAAATTGTGGCTTGAGGTGAGATCGAAAAACAGCACGGCCATTTCCTTTTATAAAAGCATGGGGATGAAAACCGTGGGTAGAATCGGGAACTATTATGGTACTGATGATGCTCTTATTATGGCGCTAAAAAACAGCGCCCCACGCTGAGGGGTCATTTCTGAATGCAGCTCGTGCTATCCCGAAAAAGCAAGACAGGAATTGAATCGCTAAACTCAGGTAAAGGATTCTTATGAAGCCAAAGCTGATACTATTCGACATAGATCACACCTTGATAGATCCGGGGGGAGCCGGCAGGAGGGCCATGACAGAGGCCTTCTATGAGATTTTTTCCATACCCGATGCTTTTTCGCGCATCAAGATGGCGGGAAAAACAGATCTTCAGATCCTCAAAGAAGGCCTGTTGGCCCACGATATTTCCTGGGATGGGGGGATTGTATCAACTTTTTTGTCCACCTATGTTGAAAAACTAAAGCGTACCGTAAAAGACGGGGTCAAAACAAGAAAGGTTAATCCCGGAGTAATTGAGCTTCTGGAGGCAATAGAGGCCAGGAAAGGATATTGGCAGGGTCTTTTGACCGGCAACGTTGAGCAGGGCGCAAGAATAAAACTGGGCGCCTTTGGGCTGAACAGGTATTTTTCTTTTGGTGCATTTGGGGACGATGATGAAGACAGGAATAGACTTCTTCCCATTGCTATCAGAAAGTTCAGGAACCTCACGGGTATTGAGCTGAGCTTTGCTGACTGTGTGGTTATAGGGGATACTCCAAGTGACGTGGCATGTTCGAAGCCTTTTGGATCTATATCAATCGGAGTTACAACAGGCCCTTATAGCCGGACGACTCTGCTCGAAGCGGGAGCTCATTACGTGTTTGATAACCTCTCGCATGCAATGGATACTATTCTTGGAAATGACATTGGGAAGGGTATCTGAGCCCATTCACTTTACTAAGGCGTCTGCCACCATCGAACTGAGAAACTAAACGTTTGCTAGATGAAAAGCTGGATTTTACTACTTTGTGCTTCCTCCAAAAACTTTGCCACGCCACAAAAGGTCAGGTTGGGGTAGTCGATCATCTCTTCTCGTTTGAAGCCCATGAGATCCATTGACTTGCGCGGAGAATAACACGATCTGCGGGGGATGATTATGGGGCTTCTGCGAGATAACCAAGGAGAGGAGCGATGGATGGTTTTAGTGAACAAGAGTTTTTTGTAGAGGTTGATACAGGTGTCAGGCTTATGGTCAGGGCAAAGATACCGAGCGCAGAGCGCCTTGGCCTTGCTGCTCTTTTGGTGCACGGATCTGGTGTGGGATGGGTATACTGGGATATTCCTATCAGGAATTACAGCATCATGGATTATCTGGCTGGTCGCGGCATTGATGTTTATGCAGTCGAGTGTCGGGGATACGGCAAAAGCAACAAGCCCAATGGGATGGGTATAACTACGAGCATTATGGCTGCAGATATGAAGCATGTCTGTGAAGCTGTTATGAGGCAGTCGGAGGTTAAAAGGGTCAGCATGGTGGGTCATTCCTCGGGAGGAACTGTGGTGTTGTTGGCTGCTTCCATGTATCCCGGGCTTGTGGATTGTATGGTGGTAATTGGCACACCCTATAAAAAGATCAGCCCCCAGTTCATGGAATATGTGAGGATGGTCGTTGACATGTCAAGAGAACCCGGAAAGGACTACGTGCCCAACCTTCATTATCGGGACATAGAAGAGCGCCTGGATATTTGTGAGGACGACGTTATCGCCTGGTACAAGACAACTGTTGAGAAACACTATGGGCTAATACCCGGCGGACTTTTCCCTGATCTGGCAAGCAGCCCCGCTGCTGCATCAGTACCGCGTATTAAAGCTCCCACTCTTATTCTGATCGGTTCAAACGAATATGTGCTGGAATTGGATGACGCCCTTGCCATGTATAAGGATCTTGGCAGCGCAGATAAATCCATCATCATGCTTCCGGGCGCATATCACCTCATGTTCTTGGAAAAAAGCGGCCATGGAAGGCTGCAGGAATCCCTGTTCTTTTGGATCACCAAGAAGTAGTAACCGGTAACATGCGGGGATTCACTTTTATGGAGACAAGCCATGCGAGAGGAAATACTAAGGAATCTGGACGAACAGGTGAAGCCTGAGCATACGGCTTTGTTGATCATTGATCCTCAGAACGACTTTTGTGCTACTAATGGTGCTGTGGTAAAACTCATGGGCTGGGACGCAGCCAGAATTCAGAAAGCGATCAAGCCTCTGAATTCATTTATCCTCAAGGCAAGAGATCTTGGGGTAATGAGGATCTGGACCCGCTCCCTTGTTGATCCTGCCAGGGCGAGGTCAAGCTCAAGGGCCAGAAGCTTTGTGGTGGATGCTGATGCCAGAGGCATAGAATTTGCGAAGCAAGGTGCCCGTGGATCAGATTGGTATTCAGAACTTATGAAGCCTTTAGCGGATGAATACGTTGTCACTAAGTACCACTACGACGCCTTTGCTGATACTGACCTGGAACTCCTTCTGGATGCCCGGGGTATTAAGACACTTCTTCTTACCGGCTTTATGACAAACGTATGTGTTGAGACAACTGCCAGACATGGATATATCAAGGGGTACTACGTTATACTCTTAAGCGATTGCACAGAGGCGGGCACAGAAGAAGAATACAGAGCAACCCTCTATAATATAAAAACCTATTTCGGCAAGGTCGCGTCAAGCGCTGAAATTATTAAGATATGGGAGATGTCGCCCAGCCCATGAAAGAGAAACGCATTGCAGCACTTACCGTGGGAAAGCTTTATGCCCACCCGGATTTAATCCTTACAGCTATCTTGCATCCTCACTAAGCGGCATTGCGGTACTCTTAACTTTCAGCTCTCCCGACCGGCAAAGGCTTGATAAGTTAAAAGTGTGCTTCAATCGCCTCGACCACCTTTTCAGGGCTGGTCATTGTCGGCGCATGTCCGACACCTTCAAGAATAACCAACTCTGCGCCGGGGATAGCTTTGGCTATCTGCTCTTCCACTCTTGGGGGCACAATGGCATCCTTACTGCCACAAATCACCAGGGTAGGAACTGTAATGTCAGCAAGTGGAAGTTTGCTCTCATGTTCGTAAGCGCTTTCAAGCATGCGGGCTGCTGCTTCTGGGTCGGCACGCAGGAGTATATTCTTCCCCCAGCGGCGTATGTGGTCGCTATTAGGCTCAGGCACACAGGCATCTACAAAAGCCTTTATGGTTGTGGGGTAATCGGCACGGCATCCATCCACCAGGTGTTTTGCTGTTTGAAGAGTTATTGCCGCCATGGCATTAATAAGTACAAGGCCCTCAAACCGCTCCGGTTCACGCAAAACAGCCATGAGCGCGACAAGGCCTCCAGATGACTCTCCCCCCAGAACACACCGACCTATCTTGAGCTTGTCCATTATCGCAAATAAGTCATCAACCATGGCTTTGGGACTTATTGTCTCAGATGGAACCGGGCTCTCGCCCGTACCCCGATGATCATAGCTCACACAGCGCCAGGATCTGCTCATCAGTTCAAAAGGCTGCTGCCACAGCTCCCAATTGGCAACCCAACCACTCAAGCCAAGGAAAGTTCGCTCACCTGCCCCGAAAGATACAGTGTTAAACCGACAACCGTTAGCTTCAATAAACATCTTCTCTCTCCTTTATACCTAGCACACCTTGCGCTTTTGAAAGCTATGCGCCCCAGGATCCGGCCCCTGAATAGCTTCATTGATCATCAGAGGTTATAAGGTGCATTCCCTTGGGACTGCCTCATCCCAAAGCCTTCAGGTTCAGTTTTTTTCATCACCTTGTTTATTTTCATCGTCAAGGATGCTTTTATATCTTTGCGCCTGTTGATCCGCTATTTTGTCAATGTCTTTTTTGGATTTATGGTACTGTTTGACAGCACGGTTCCCGGTTATTTCATCAACCGCCTTTTCACCACTGTCGCACCCTGCAATCATGAAGAGGCTTGCAAGGGCGATCAGTAATGCCATAAAAAAGCAACGCCAACTGAAGTATTCCATTCTCATAGTTCTCCTTAATAATCTCTCAAGTTGGCAGGAAATGCAAACATAACGGAATTGTACACTCTTCCCATCTGGCTTGCTTTCAACCTGCCGTTTGGAGTTCCACAATTTGGAAAAACCATTAATTATAATAATAACAATAAAATGCTGTAAATTCCAGCAATTAATAGAATTGTGCAATGAAATCCCGGCGCCCGCTTACCTGCAATTTTGTTCTTAGATATAGCCTTTTTCTGATTGTTGACTAATCTTTTGAAGGGGAAAAATTTTTCAGCCTTCTATTCTTGACAATTGGGAGGAAGGTGGGTATAAAAAAACAAAAATGGCATGAAGCCATAGTCGGCAATTAAGTTTTCATACTGGTTAATAAGCCACGAAGGCTACTTTCTCTGAAGAGAAGGAGGTTTTCGTGGCTTTTTTGTTGCAATGAAGAGTGGGGCATTGACAGAGGCTGAAGAGTCGACATGGGTTGAGAAAACCGGGCGGGTCGTTGAGGCTCATCAAGATTTAGTGCGCCCTAAAGTCCAGCTTTTACTCGCACTTATCTGTGGGCTTGTAGTTTTGGTTATCCTGGCGATTGCAGTAGGATCGTATGATATCTCCTTGTTGAAGATACTTCGATCCCTTCTAGGGTTTGAGAATGGGCCTCAGAGAATCGTAGTTTGGGATATACGCATGCCGCGTATTGTGGCAGCGCTTGTAGCCGGGTGCGGACTTGGACTATCCGGCCTAGCCACCCAAAGCCTGCTCAGGAATCCACTGGCGTCACCATTTACTTTGGGCATCAGTCAGGGCGCAGCCTTTGGGGCAGCTTTTTCAATTGTTGTAATGGGTGCAGGGAGAATGCAGGAGAGTGCCCTTCGGACGGCTGATGCCAACAGCTTCACTGTCCACAGTATCTACGCCGTCACATTGTTTGCCTTCCTGGGAGCCATAACAGCCACAGTGGTTATTCTCATCCTGGCGCGTTTTAAGAAGATGTCACCTGAGGCCATTATATTGGCTGGTATAGCATTATCATCACTTTTCACTTCCGGGACAATATTGGTCCAGTATTTTGCCACTGAGGTGGAAATTGCCAGGGTGGTTTTTTGGACATTCGGTGACGTGGCTCGTTCCAACTGGCGGGAAATCGGCCTGCTCGGTTTCGTGACCGTGTTGGTGCTTGCCTACTTTGTTTTCAATCGCTGGAATCTTAATGCAATAACAACAGGGGAAGAGACGGCCAGAGGCTTGGGCGTTGATGTGAACCGGGTGAGGCTTCTAGGGATGTTTTTGGCTGCATTGGTCGCTGCTTTAGCAACTGCATTTCACGGTATCATAGCCTTTTTAGGCTTACTGGCCCCACACATCGGCCGCCGATTAGCCGGGGCTGATCATGCACTGCTGATACCATATGCCTGCGTGATCGGCGCCATGGTGTTACTTTTTGCCGATACGTTGGGTCGTATGCTTGTTGGGTCCGGAACACTGCCTGTGGGGGTTTTGACTTCTTTCATGGGCGCACCGGTATTTCTCTACCTTTTAGTGAGGGGGCTCAACCGATGAATCTAAAAGTGGTGGGGATTCAATTCAGTTATAATCATAGTCCCGTATTGGACGGCATCAGCTTCAATCTCGCACGCGGACAAATTCTGGGTGTCCTGGGGGTCAATGGCGCCGGAAAGTCGACGTTACTTAAATGCCTCAATCGAATACTCAGCCCAAAGACAGGCTCAATACTGCTAAACGAATTCGATGTTCACAAGATGTGCCAGAACGAGGTTGCCAGGCATTTTGGTTATGTCCCCCAGAAATACCCTGAGGAGTCTTTTACAGTGTTTGATGCCGTGCTCCTCGGACGCAAACCCTATATCAAATGGTCAGCCTCAGCACATGATCTTATGATTGTTGAAGACATTTTGAGGCGCTTAAACATTGAGAATCTGGCCCAGCGCCCGGCTAACCAGCTTAGCGGCGGCGAACTTCAGAAAGTTGTTATTGGGCGCGCCCTTGCCCAGGAACCCGATGTCCTGCTCCTGGATGAGCCGACCAGCAATCTGGACCTGAAAAACCAGCTACAAGTTATAAATATCATTTCAAGAGCAGTGCGTGAATACAACATTTCAGCTATCGTCTCCCTTCACGACATAAACCTTGCTTTGAGGTTTGTGGATCATTTTCTAATGCTGAAAGGGGGTGTAGTTCATTTCCTTTCTCCCAAGGAGATGGTGACCCCTGCTGACATTGAAGAAGTTTATGGGGTGAGAGTAATCATGAGCCAGGTTAATGGGCATAAAATTATTGTTCCCATGGATGTGGAACCGGAAAGGAGCTTGGAATGAAGAAAGTTATTCTCGGTCTCTTGGTCATTATTTGTATGTTGGGGATGATCAACTTGAGGCCTCTGCTGGCCCAGGAAAATATCACGGTTAGAGACATGGTAGGCCGCAATGTTAGGGTGCCCAAAGATCCCAAGCGGATTATTTGCATTGCTCCCGGAACACTGCGGTTGATTATCTACCTTGAAGCTAAGAACAAGGTAGTCGGTGTAGAGGATATAGAGAAGAAATTTCCCGCGACTAGACCCTACTGGGTTGCTAATAATGAACTCGGCCGGCTGCCCTCCATTGGTCCTGGCGGCCCAAATTCCATTGATAAGGAACCTGACCTGGAAAAAATCCTGGCTGTCCGGCCAGAGGTTATCTTCATTACCTATATGGGTTATGAGAGGGCCCAGTCCGTACAGAGGAAGATCGGAATCCCTGTAGTCGTGTTGACATATGGGCCCTTTGGAACTTTCAACGAAAAAGTTTACGATGCCCTCAAGCTTGTTGGCAAGGTTCTTAATAAAGAGGCTCGCGCTAGGAAAGTAATCAGTTTCATACAGGACTTTCAAAAGGACCTCTTATCCAGGGTTGAGGGATTTCCAGAAAACGATAAGCCTTCTGTCTATGTGGGCGGCATTGGTTTTAAAGGTACCCATGGTATTGAAAGTACACAAACTATTTACGCCCCATTTGAATGGGTCAAAGCAAAAAATGTAGCCAAACCTGAGGGTAAGAAGGGGCACCTGTTTGTTGACAAGGAAAAGATCCTGAGCTGGAACCCGGACTTCATTTTTATTGACGGTGGCGGAAGCCAAATCGTCAAACAGGACTACAAAAAGAGGCCCGATTATTACCAGGGCTTGAAGGCATTTAGGAATAGGCGGGTGTATATACTCCACTCCTTCAACTGGTATATGACCAATATTGGTACAGTGGTCGCTGATGCCTACGCTGTGGGAAAAGTTCTTTACCCCAAACGCTTCAACGATGTCGACCTTGCAAAGAGAGCTGACGAGATCTACACCTTTCTCGTGGGTCGGCCGGTTTACGAACAAATGTCAAGAACGTATGGCCACTTGGCAGAGGTTCCGGCCTACTTGAAATAATCGGGGCTTGGAGGATTCTGATCGGCAAGGGTTGAGAACGTGCTGGAGTTTGCCATGTACGAAGCGAAGGCAGCCTATTTTGATGCGAATGTTGATGCCCCCTGGGCGGCAGCTGAATATAGTCCTGAAGAAATGACCAAGCTGGAGAGATTGTTTGACCATACAGGACCGCTCCAGGGGCTCAAGGTTTTGGAACCAGGCTGTGGCACTGGAAGGTTAACGAAGATTCTGTCAGATCGTGTAGGGTCATCAGGGTTTGTAGTTGCGCTGGATATTAGTCCCCAGATGGTCAAGGCAGCCAAGCGAAGGGTGGGAGCAAGGTCAAACGTGCAGATTCACCTTAGCCCTGTGGAAAGCTTTCCGATAAAGAATGAAGAATACGATCTGATATTATGTCACCAGGTGTTTCCCCACTTTGAAAACAAGGAAAAGGCTTTAAAAATCTTATCGTCAGGACTAAAAACAAAGGGGAAGTTCATTGTTACTCACTTTATTAACTTCAGGGAGATAAATGATCTGCATCGCAAATCAGGTACAGCAGTGGAAAAAGACTTGATGCCGGAAGAAAATGAAATGAAGTTCCTTTTTTATAAAGCCGGATTGAAAGTAGAAACCCTTTTCGATGATAGTTTGGGATATTTGCTAATTGCGAACAAAAGGGGACAGACACATTTCCAGAAGTAATCTTGATCCTTCCGGAGACTGCAAGGTAAGTACTCTTTGGCAACTAAAGAATGTGTAACTCACAGATCTTCCGGAAGTGATGGCCATAGATCGTGAACGTGAATGCCAGCGTTAACAGTTGAGGTCGGCGAAAAAGAGTCCAGAGCAGGATTTTCCAATACTGGAATCGCTCTTTGCCGAGAATTCCCAGGCGGATGCTTGAACGAAAAGCTGCCAGCACACGCTGAAAATCCATGGACGTTTTGATTTTCGGCATCCTGTACTCTCGCAGGAAGGTCATCGCTCGTTCATAGTAGTACTCAGGCGAGTAAAGCTGGAACATCACGCTTCTATATCCTTCGCGCAGCTCATCAATCCCCATTTTGGGAAGTATGTTGGTCGTGCCGTCTATGTTATCTCCTGTGATGAGACCGGTCAGACGGCCCTCTTTTCTCATACGTTCATAAAGCCTTGTTCCAGGTGGGGCATTGAGCAGGCCGACCATCGCAGTTACAATCCCGCTTTTTTGGATAAAGTCGATCTGCCGCTGGAATATGGAAGGGGTATCGTTGTCAAAGCCGATAATGAAGCCCCCTGTAACCTGGAGTCCGGCTCGTTGCATAAGCTTCACACTTTCCAGCAAGTCCCGGTTCTTGTTTTGCTGCTTGTTGCATTCAGCGAGACTTTCTTCACTAGGTGTTTCGATTCCAATGAAGACCGTGTCAAAGCCCGCTTTGACCATCATCTCCATCAGTTCCGCATCATCAGCCAGATTGACAGAGGCTTCCGTGTTAAAAGGTATTCCCTTTTTCCCTTTCTGCCACTGGATCAGCGCAGGCAGAAGGTGTGCCTTTAAGTATGCTTTGTTTCCTATAAAATTATCATCCACAAAAAAGACTTGACCACGCCATCCTTGAGTGTAAAGCCCGTCCAGCTCTTTGATGATCTGGTCGGCTGTCTTAGTGCGGGAGCGGTGTCCGAACAATGCTGTTACGTTACAGAACTCGCAGTTGAAGGGACAGCCCCTGGAGAACTGGATGCTCATAGAGGCATAGTTTTTCAAATCAATCAATTCCCACATAGGTGCTGGTGTTTTTCGGATGTCGCAAAAGTCGCGTGTCTTGTAGACACGCTTTGCACACCCTTTTTCAAGGTCTGCCAGGAAAGATGGGAGCGTGAGTTCAGCCTCATTGAGAACAAAATGGTCCACCTCCCCAAAGGTGTCATATTCGCTGGTGAAAAGCGGTCCTCCAGCAATCACTTTAAGGCCTGCCTCTTTGCACCGAGAAATGGTTTCACGTGCTGATTTTGTTTGCACAACCATGGCGCTGATAAAAGCGCAATCCGCCCATGCCAGGTCATTCTTGGTAAGCTTTCTCACATTCATGTCAACCAGCTTCTTGGGCCACTCTTTAGGGAGCATTGCTCCTATGGTTAGAAGGCCCAGTGGAGGCAATGCCGCCTTTTTTCGAATGAACTTAAGGGCGTACTTAAAACTCCAAAAAGTATCCGGATATTCAGGATAGATCAATAATACTCGCATAAACTTCCTTTTCTTCTTGCAGGGGCTTGGTAACATTAACCCCTGCAGTATTGATTAATAGAAACGTCCTCCCCCACCACGCCTTCCTGAGCCCCGGTTCCCTCCAGATCCACGACCCCTGGAGCGTGGTCGGGCTTTGTTGACCTTGAGTGTTCGTCCCTTGAGCTCTTTCCCATCCAGTCCCTCTATAGCTGAATTGGCATCAGCATTTTTCGGCATTTCAACAAATCCGAATCCCCTCGATCTCCCGGTATACATATCCTTGATAATCTTTGCAGATTCAACCTCTCCGAAAGCGGCAAACGCATCCTGCAGGTCCTGTTCAGTGACTTCGTAAGAAAGATTACTTACATAGATATTCATTTTGCTCTCCTTTTTCGTAACATGTTCAACGTGTTTTGGTTATTTTGTTGGTTGAAAAAATACATATCCCCCTGAAGCAACCGGAGGGACGCGAGGGAAATCTAAAAGCAAATTTTGTTTCGCCCTTCCGCCTTGGGCACAACGGCTCAGGAGGAGAATTCTATTGGGCATTCGCTGAAGCGGGGAGATCCGAAGTGGACATTGCAGCATTGAACCCGAGAGCCTCGCGCTTGCCAATAGGGGACTGAAATCTTATCCAATTTCGACCAATTCCAGGTCAAAAGACAAGGTATGACCTGCCAGTGGATGGTTAGCGTCAAGAGTTATTGTCTGCTCATTCATCTCCACAATAACCAGGTCAATATGCCCTCCATCCGGTTGCCGCATTTGTAACGTCTGTCCCATTGTGGGGGTAATATGCTCGGGTAATTCGCTTCTCTCTACCTCGATGACCAATTCCTCTCGCCTTGGGCCGAATGCTTCTTCAGGGGGAATTTCAATAAGTTTTGTATCCCCTGCTTCCATCCCAAGAATGGCGTTTTCAATCCCCGGCATGACATTGCCTTCTCCGAGGACAAATTCAAGCGGCTGCCGTTCTTTTGAACTGTCAAAGACTTTTCCGTCTTCAAATTTTCCCGTATAATGCACTTTTACCGTATCTCCATTTTTTGCCTTGCTCATAGATACCTCCTGTGAAAGATTCTGGTTGATCCCTAATCCCCTTCCCTCAACAAACAGTTATGCAACCAGTTTTCCGTTCATTTTGGAAAGGGGGTACCTCGCCAATTACGGGTCTTATTGACCCGAACCGAATGAACCTCCCCGCCGCAAGCAGCGGGCTATCAATCGGAAACTATCATAACGCCCTAAAGGGCGGGCAATCGAACCCTTGTCCGCCTCTGGCGGGCTCGTCCGCCTCTGGTGGATAAAAGAGCTCTGTTTGCCGAACCACATAGTGTGCTGCCTAGCGGGCGCGATCTGAAATGTCCTGCCTTTCCCAATCAATAAAGAAAGTCAAAGACGGGAAGGCATATGGTAATTGTCGGTGGACAAGTAGCTTTGTAGTTTGGTGCAAACGCAACGAGACCGCAAGTTTTCCTCTGACCTTTTCAATTGGAGTGCTTTGAGCAGGTGCAATGAGGTGGGAGAACCTGGCCGATCGGCATTGGCATTACAAGTTAAGCGACCGCCTCCTTTATGCCATCAATGAGCCTTTATCACATCAAGAAAATTTATAATTTTACTTTATCCCAAATAAAACTAAAGTAGTCAAGCTTTTTTTAGTAATTTTTTCCTAGTAAATTTTAAACGCCCAGTTCCTGGCCTCCCTTCTGCAGATTTCGGAATCTCATGGCCTTTATCCTATAGCCGACAGCCAAAGCGAAGAACTTTTCTGACATTGGCCCCGGTGTTCTGGCGGCTAGAGTACTTCTTTCACGTCACAGACGTTTATTTCCAGCAAGTTCACATTAGCTAGAATACGATCAACGGCTTTCTCCACAGCCATGATGCCCTTGCCCTTGGCTTTAAGTGCTTCCGCATCACGCCGCATTTTCTTGATTAGTTCGCACATTTCTTCAAGCATTGAAATATCCATGTCAGGTTTCCTTCTTTCTGATGTCCTTAAACCTTTTCGCCTTCACCTCATAACGTGGCAGTGAACCGTAGGGATGGACCTCGACGCGGTAGCCCAGGTTCGTCCTCACCCTCAGTTGGTCTTTAAGGTGAGAAAGAATAGATTGCTCCTCCCCTTCTTTTCCAGGCATAATTTCGACTCTCAGCAATATGTCATCAAGCTCGCCTTTCTTGCTAACGATCACCTCGAACTCTGGCCCTAGCTCCGGTATACTTCTAACAACAGCTTCAATCGCAGTTGGTGCAAGCAACACCCCTTTTACCTTGGTGATATCATCAGCCCTGCCCACTATCCCTCCGTCAATAAGGCGAAAAGTCCTGCCGCAGGGGCAATCGTATTCAGCCCATCTTATGACATCTTTTGTATCAAAACGAATGCTCGGCTTTGCCAGCCGATCAAATGAAGTTATAATCATTTTGCCGTTCCTGCCCGGCTTTTCAATGATTTCACCTGTTTCCAGATCCTCTATTTCCACCAGAAAATAAGCTTCCAGCACGTGTTGTCCGCCGGGCTGCTCAGTGCATTCATAGCTCCACGAGCCAACCTCGGTTAACCCGATATGGTCATATACTTTCGCGCCCCATGCTTCTTCCATTCTCTTCTTGGTGGCTGGAATGCACCCACCCGGCTCTCCAGCGCTGGTGATCATTGCGATATCGAGATCCCTGGCAGGGTCAAGGCCAAGCTTGTTTTTGGCTGTTTCCGCCATCCCAAGTATGTAAGTGGGAGTTGCCATGAAAGCTGTGCACTTCAAGTCCTTCATTCTGAGAATCCTGGCCTCGGTGTTCAAAGCTCCGCCCGGAATCACCTCGCAGCCCAACCTTTCTGCACCGTAGTGAGCTGCCCAGAAGGCCACAAAGATATTGTACCCAAAGGGAAGAAAAACTCTATCAGATTCCCTGTAGCCCTGGGCATAAAGAATATAGCACCAGGTTTCAGCCCACCACTCCCAGTCATCCCACGTGCAGGCCTGATAGACCGGTGTGCCTGTAGTTCCGCTAGTTTGCCTAAAAGCAGTCACTTTCTCAATAGGCACCGCGATCATGTCGCCATAGGGGAACGGGTCTTTTTGCTGAACTTCCCGCATCATTCCTTTTTCCATCTTTGGGACTTTCCGGATATCTTCAAATGTTTTGATATCACCTGGTTCAAGCCCTGCTTCTTTGTAAAAGTTCCTGTAAAAGGGAGAATTGCTGTATGCCCAGTCCAGAATTCTTCGGAATTTTTTTGTCTGCAGGGCACGGAGCTTTTCTCTGGGCAGGGTTTCGAGCAAGGGATTCCAGTAAATGCGTTGATCTTTTGGCATGGTGCTGAGCTCCCTTCCAGGCTGACAGGTTTCTCTACTACTCTACTTCTTCTGCCAGCTTGTCTGGAATTCTAAAGTGGCCGTCTACCAGCTCAAGATCCAGCCACCACTTGCGCTTGGGGTCAGGTTTTCCATAGCCCATAAGGTCATCTCCCCAGATTCCGAATCGCCTAGCAGGAGGCACATTTCTCATAGTCCAGTTGACCGTCCGGTGAAAAAGGGTGTAGGGTTTGCTCCAGGGGCACGCCTTGATACATGTGCCGCATCCGGCCCCATGTTTGTTTCCGACCCTCATGGCAGAGCATTTTTCGACATTGTTCGGCCACTTTTCATAGCCATTGTGGATGATTTTATCTCCGGGGCTGATTGCTCCTGCAGGACATTCCCTTGCGCATTTGCCGCACTTGGAACAAAAATCCTGAAGCCCAAAATCTATAGGCTTGTCAACGGCAAGAGGGAGGTCAGTTGTTACCACAGCGGCTTTGAAACGAGGGCCGAGGAATGGATTCAGAACAATGTCGCCGATTCGGCACATTTCCCCGAGTCCTGCCCACAAAAGAATGGGGGGCACCACAACCTGGTAGTTAAGGGCGTGGTGAGCTCTGGCCGGATAGCCAAGTCTGCGGATATAGTCGGCCAGAATACATGCGATGAATCCTGAAGAAGTGTAGGCCATAAAGCTCATGGAGTTGCTTATCCAGTCATGGCCGGTTGTGCCGGCCTCTGTACGCGTATCCTGGTCTATCAGGATGGCAATGGCGTACTTGTGGTTTAATTCAATCTTCTCCCCGCCGTGCCAGGCGCCGTAGCTATAGACTGCATATGGGGGGAGCTCGCAAATGCCAACCAGGTCAGCCCTCAAGAAATATGCCGTCTCTTTAATATGGGCAGCCATCCATTGGGGATCATCGGGAATGGGGGCTTTTTCAGGAGCAACTTCGCCGTCAACAAATCTGCGCAAGTTAAATCCCATTTGAAGCAAAGCCCCTGAGAGGGGATGCTTGTTTACGAAACGGAAAAACTCTTTTTTCAACCTGGGGCCGAAATCTCCGCGACCAGCCCTGTTGAAACCGCTTTCCCTTTCATCCACGCGCTGGACCTTGTCTTCATGAATAATGGTCGTTGGCCGGTCAACTCTTTTAAGAAGGTGAACCGGATAGGGATCTGCTTGCCCGAATTTGCCCTTGTCACGCCGGTGATTTATCATTAATTTCCTCCTCTGACCACAACTCTTCTTGAACCTCAAAAAGGAAATGCTCAATTGGGGCAAAACCTACACAAAACTCCTTTATGCAATATAACGCATTGATGTTCAAGAAGGAAATGGAAATACGCCCGCACAGTTTTCGTATACCTGTTTTCGGATTATTCCAAAGCAAGCCAAGGAAAACTGAGTTGCTGAGGATCACTGAGAAACTGTCCCTGCTTCCAATCGTCCCTAAAGGTATTGCCTTCCCTTGAATAGCGAACACTTACGTTTCATAATATTTTTAAGTGGAGCCCCACGGGCAAGCCCGTGGCACCACTTAGTCTCGCCGAATTGCTTCGCAATCGGCGGGACTTAGTGGTACGACATCCCGCCCGCCCTTAACCGCATTCATCCACGGGCTAAAGCCGTGGCTTTCTGCGGGCGGGGTAAATACCCGCTTTTTCAAATTAACTACCCCGCCGCAAACGAACGGGGTATCAATCGGAAATTTTCTTAACGCCCCAAGGGGCGGGGAATCAAACCCTCGTCCGCCTCTGACCGTTTAAAAATGCTCCAAATTGGACAATAATCATAGAATATCAAATATCTTCCCCTGTACATCGCTGAATTCATCTTTTTTGAATACTCAAAATTTGGTTAAAAACCTCCCTATAGGATGGACATGAGGCAAGAAATATGTCATAAAAAGGTGTCAAGCTTCCGGTGGCAGCGAAAGATAAAACCCACCTGAATGAAAGAGAAGAAGGGGAGTGGAGCCCATATGATTGCTGTGGATAAGGGTGCGAGGCATCCTTCCAGACCAACTCAACCAAAAGCCCGAAACCAGGGCGGCCCTGCGCCTGCGCTCAGGTCAATTGCCGAGTTCTCTCACAAGGGGAAGTCTCTTCCTCAAATTCTTGAAGCGCACAGGAAGTGGTTGAGAGGGGAGGGCGGGGAGAGAGCTGACTTGCGAAAAGCAAACTTGATCGGCGCTGATCTTGGAGGTGTCTACTTAATTGGAGCTAATCTGAGCGGGGCAATTATGATTGACGCCAGGCTTTCCGGCAGCAACCTGATAGGGGCCAATCTCCAGAAAGCGAAATTGATAGGGGCGGACCTTAGCGGTAGTGATCTAGTCGCTGCCAATCTAAACGGTTCCATATTAAGGGAGGCTAACCTGAGCAAGGCGAACCTGAGCGAAGCCTCGCTCCTAGGGGTGGTACTGAGAGATGCCATCCTTAGAGAGGCGAATTTGAACTTTGCCTTGTTGGAAGGCGCTTTGCTGGATGGAGCCATTTTGATAGGAGGCAACCTGGAAGGGGCTAAGCTGTTCAGGAGTGAGATGAGCAAGGTTAACCTGGTAGGGGCAAGGCTCGCGGAAGCCGATATGCGGGAGGCAAATCTTGCTGGTGCCAACTTGAGTGGCTCGGATCTGAAGAATGCAGCAATCGTTGAAGCAAATATGGCCGGGGCCAGTTTGATAGGAGCAGACCTCGGCAAGGCAGACATGAGGCAGGCTAACTTAAAAGGGGCCATATTGCGGGATGCAGTGCTAAATGGCTCCGTGCTGGTAAATGCGGATCTCAGTGGGGCGGATCTCAGCGGTGCCAGTCTGGAGGGAGCTAACCTCTTGGGATGGGTTATCAAGGGGGTAAGATGCACCCACATTTTAAAGGACAAGGAGATTATCAGGTTTTCTCCAGGTGAATTTGAAAGTAGGTATGCAGGCAAGGAAAAAATATCAGAGATAGTTCTGGCATTTCCCCTGAGCGTTGCTGCTGTTTTCGTCGGCCAGTTTTTGAGTCAGGCTATAAATGAAGAGGCCGGCTTTGAAGTGATGGCGCTCAAAGGTGTGGAAGCAATATCCAATGAGCAGACAAAGTTTACCTTCAGTGTTTTTGCGGAAGACTATTATGAGAAAGAGATAAAACCACGGCAGGCCCAGTTAAGTGCCTCTCTGGACAAGTACCTGGCTGATCATCGAGGGAGCAAGGATGAGATCTACCTGGGAGATTTCTTGCCAGGCAAAAATTCGGGCGTGGTGAGGATGAGACAGGATCGTCTGGTGACCTACTTGCCCTCTAGGACAAATTCCCGGATTTTCCAGGAAAAAATGGCGGAACAATACAAGAGAATGGAAAAAATCGGGAATAGAATTCGCGAGGCTGTAACAGCCGTTCTTAAATAAGAACCGTAAGGTTCTCTCGCTAATGTAAGATCTGGCTCAGGAATAGCTTGGTCCGCTCGTGTTTCGGATTATCGAAAAATTCCTGAGGAGTATTCCCTTCAACGATTTGGCCGAAGTCCATGAAAAGCACCCTGTGGGCCACGCTCCTGGCAAAGCCCATTTCGTGAGTAACCACAATCATGGTCATTCCTTCCTGGGCAAGCTCAATCATTACATCAAGCACCTCTTTGATCATCTCAGGATCCAGTGCAGAGGTAGGCTCATCAAAGAGCATTACTTTCGGATTCATGCACAGACTTCGCGCAATGGCAACTCGTTGTTGCTGGCCTCCTGAGAGCTGCCCAGGGTATTTATGGGCCTGCTCAGCTATGTGCACCTTTTCGAGGTAGTACATGGCCGCCTCCTCAGCCTTGGCCTTTGGTATCTTTCGAACCCAAATAGGTCCCAGTGTGAGGTTGTCCAGGATAGTCAGATGTGGGAAAAGGTTGAAGTGCTGAAAGACCATTCCTACTTCAGCCCTGATTTTCTCAATGTTCTTTATGTTGTTTGTTAGTTCAGTTCCATCAACGATAATTCTCCCCCGATGGTGCTCTTCCAGCCGGTTGATGCAACGAATTAGGGTTGATTTTCCGGATCCCGAAGGCCCGCAGATGACAATACGTTCCTGTTTATGCACCGTCAGGTTAATACCGCGCAGCACGTGAAAGTCGCCAAACCACTTGTGAACATCAATGATTTCTATCATCGCTTCGTCCGACGAGCGATATTTCATGTTCTTCTCTAATGCCTCGTTCATAAAAATCGCATCCCCATACTTATACTATTATAATATTGCTTGATTAAGGTTTGCACCCCACCTCACTCTCAAGTCATCATCGGCTTCGTTGGTTGTTCGGTACCTGCGATTTATCTCGATTCCTCCCCTGCAGAAAGCTCCTTTTCAAGCTTCCGGCTGTAGTTTGACATGGAAAAGCAGCCAAGGAAATAGAAAATAGCTATAAAAATGTATGCCTCCCGGCTAAAACCCATCCATTCCGGATTGGATAGCACAGACTGCGTTGTTTTCAGTAGATCCCACAGCGCAATGATTACCACGAGCGATGTGTCCTTAAACGCTGATATCAGGATACTGACAGTTGGCGGAATGACTATCTTCAGTGCCTGGGGCAGAATAACTAGCCTCATCGTCAGGTAATAGTTCAATCCTAAAGACTCCGCTGCTTCATACTGCCCTCTTGACATCGCCTGCAGTCCCCCTCGAACGACCTCAGCAATGTAAGCTGCCGTAAAAAGTATAATGGCAACCTGTGCGCGTAGGATTTTATTGATCGTGATTCCTTCGGGCAAGAAAAGAGGAAAAATGATGGAAGACATAAAAAGGAGACTGATAAGGGGCACCCCCCGGATCAGTTCAATATAAAGAATGCACAGAACCTTAATGGCAGGCAACTTAGACCGCCTCCCAAGGGCAAGAACGACACCCAGGGGATATGCTGCTGTCAGCCCGAACACGGACAGCAAGAGCGTTAATGGCAATCCGCCCCATTTGGTTGTTTCCACCGGCACCAGACCAAAGAGTCCCCCTTTCATCAGAAGCCCCATTGTAAAAAGACCTAAGATCCAGGCGTAACCCAGCGATTTTTTCCAGTGCTTGCGATTCCGACTATAGAAAAGAAGACCAAATAGTATCATCATAGCCAGAAAAGGACGCCACTGTTGATCATAAGGATAGAAGCCGAATATTATAAACCTGTAGTTTGCAGAAACGATGGACCAGCAGGCACCCGCAGCATGCCTGCATGCCTGCCCGGTAGTGTTCCATACGCTGTCGATAAAGGCCCACCGGAAAAAGGGGGGCACGATTTTCCACAGGACCACAAAGGTGAAAATTGTGAGAATGGAATTAAGCCAGCCGTTGAAAAGATTTTGCTTTACCCATCCAATGACACCAACGCTGGTTGCCGGGGGTTTTACGTCTTCTATGTTTGTTTCAAAAGTGGCTTGCTCCATTGCCTTAATTATCTTTCCACGAGTTTGACTTTCTTGTTGTACCAGTTCATGAAGGCTGAAGTCGACAGGCTGAAGATGAGATATACGGCCATTATCAGCGCCACCCCCTCCACTGCCTGTCCTGTTTGATTGATTGTCGTGTTTGCGACCGAGACAAAGTCAGGAAAACCAATGGCCACTGCCAGGGAACTGTTTTTTGTAAGGTTAAGCATCTGGCTGGTCAGCGGTGGAATAATAACTCTCAGGGCCTGGGGCAATATGACGAGGTTGAGTACAAGCGGAGGCCTGAGACCAATAGACATGGCAGCCTCTCTCTGCCCCTTACCAACCGACTGTATGCCGGCTCGTACGACTTCTGCAACAAATGCGGCAGTGTACAGTACGAGACCCAGCAGAAGAGCAATAAACTCTGGGCTCAAGGTCATACCACCCTTAAAATTAAAGCCCACGAGCCTGGGGACATCCATCTTGGTCGGGGCTCCGAAGGCCAGCCATACAGCAAAGGGCATACCCAGCACAAGGGCTGTTGACACCTTAAAAACAGGAAAAAATTCACCGGTTTTTTCCTGTCTCCTCTTGGCCCACCGCCGAATGAAAAAGACAAGAACTCCTGCTCCCAACAGTGCTAAAAGCATGTACTTGTAAGCAGGGTGTGGCGCCGGGACCGTGAATGCGACCCCCCGATTGCACAAAAAAAGGCCCTTGATAGGACAGAGGGCCTGCCTGGGTGGCGGGAGGCCTTCATAGAATATGGCATACCAGAAGAAAAGCTGGAGCAGTACCGGTATATCCTGCATTACCTCAATGTAGATCGCTGCCAGCTTGGAAACCAGCCAGTTGCTCGAAAGTCGAGCTACCCCGATGATTGTGCCGAGAATAATGGTAAAGATTATGCCGATAAAAGAGACCTTCAAGGTGTTTAGCGCACCAACCAGAAGGGCACGGCCATAAGAGCTCGCCGCAGAATAGGATATGAGGGATTCACCTATTTCAAAAGAAGATTCCTTGTGAAGGAAACTGAAGCCGGTGGCAATGTGTTGTTTTTTCAGATTGAATATGGTGTTTGAAACCAGGTAGTAACCCAAGAGCCCTATCATGGCCATGACTGCGATTTGATAAATAATCGCTCGTTTCTTGGGGTCCAGCCAGAAGGGTACCTTCTCTGGCACTGATATTTGATTGGATATAGCCATTTCTTGTTACACAAGACGTCGCTATGGCACACTTTAATCCGCCAGAGGGGGACGAGCCCGCCAGAGGCGGACAAGGGTTTGATTCTCCGCCCCTTGGGGCGTTAAGAAAATTTCCGATTGATACCCCGTCCGCTTGCGGCGGGGTAGTTAATTATCTAAACGCCAACAGCCAGGGTGAATGGAGGCTTTCAGTGGCTCTCGCATTCCCCCTGGCCGCGCTGACGGTTGAGGGCCAAAGATGCGCCTCTCGGTAAGGGCGCCTTGGAAGAAATATCAACGGAAAGGAGCAGAATACATAAGTCCGCCTCTTGTCCAGAGGTCGTTTAGCCCTCGCTTGAGTCCCAGAGGCGTATTGGGCCCAACGTTTCGGTCGAAGATTTCGCCATAATTTCCAACCTGCTTGATAATGTTATAAGCCCACTTCTCATCAAGTCCGAGTGCCTTGCCCAGGCCCGGGGTCACGCCCAGAAAACGCTTGATTCCAGGGTCGTTGCTTTTCAGCATTTCATCCACGTTTTTGGAAGTGATTCCAAATTCTTCCGCTTGTATGAGAGCCATCACCGTCCAGTTTACGATATCATACCACTGGTCGTCTCCGTGACGGACAACAGGTGCAAGGGGCTCTTTTGAGATAATCTCAGGCAACAGCTCATAGTCGTCCGGGTTGGGGGCCACTGAGCGGTGAGCAGCGAGCTGGGAGGCGTCGGAGGTGAGAACGTCGCATCGGCCTGCAAAAAAAGCCTTTGAAAGCTCTGCTGTTTGCTCAATCACGACCGGCTTCCACTTCAATCCGTTTTTTCGAAAGAAATCCGCTGCATTCATTTCGGTAGTCGTGCCCGGCAGGACGCATACGGTTGCGCCGCCTAACTCTTTAGCGCTCTTTATTCCTAGCTTCTTAGGAACAAGAAAGCCCTGTCCATCATAGAAGTTAACATGGCAGAAATTCAACCCGTTCACAGTTTCCCGGGTTAGGGTCTGAGTGGTGTTACGGCATAATACGTCAATTTCCTTTGACTGAAGAGCCGGGAGCCTTTGAACAGCAGTGAGAGCCACAAATTTTACCTTGTTTGCATCTCCAAACACAGCGGCCGCAATCGCTTTTGCAGTATCCACATCAAGACCTCTCCACACCCCTTTTTTGTCCGGCATGCTGAATCCGAAAACCCCTCCGTTGACTCCGGCAATCAGAAAACCTCTTGCTCGGACATCATCAAGGGTCTTTGCAGCAGATATACCTGCAGTAAAAACAAGCATTGCTGCTACCAGGGTTACGATACACACTTTGGCTACTTTCATCCTTGTTTCCTCCTTTCTCTAGTATATAGGTTAATGAAATATGGTGAGAATAGACAACGGAGCCCCAGCTAGACTAGATCTGAATATCACAAGGCTTTCCATTATTTCAAGAAAAAAGAGGGGAGGCCGCCGCAGGAGCAAATGTCTCCTTCGCCCAAGCAGATCGAAGGATTATTGTCTATATTTCCCTTTCTTTCTTGACTCCGGAGGCGCTTTTTTCTAAGTTTGAGTGTCCCTTTGATCACTAACAAGGCTGCTTCACTAGACTTCCCCTCGGCTATGCTCAGGGCCAGGGGCTTGTCGAATGGCAGATGGGGGTTTTCATAGAGGATTCTAGAATTTACAAAGGAGGATACCATGCTTGAAGATCGGAAGCTTTTCTTGAACGGAGATTTGATTTCTTGGAAAGAAGCGCAGGTGCATTTAATGTCCCATAGTTTTGCCCGGGGGTCAGCCATATTTGAAGTCCTCGGTTTTCACGAGGTGGATTCCAGGCCAGCGGTTTTCAGACTTGACCAGCACATTGAACGGCTGTTGAAATCCGCCCAACACCTTGACATGGAACTCCCTTATTCGGGCAAGGAGCTTCATGATGCAGTTCTTGAGACTGTTAAGCAAAATAGTGTGATGCAGGGTATGATAAAGATTATTTGCTACTATTCGCGGATTGTGTTTGAGGTGCTACCACCAAAGGATAAACTGGATGTCGCCATTTTTGTGGTTGTTCCCAGCGAAGACGTGGGGGGCATTGGTTTCAGCTTTGAGCAGGGTACAACCGCGTGCGTTTCAAAGTGGCGAAAGCTCGATCCGGAAACCGTACCTGTCGAGGCAAAAGTCGCTGCAAACTACCTTAACGGAATGGTTGCAAGGCAGGAAGCAAAGAAAGGAGGCTTCGAGTACCCCATCATGCTTGACACTCAAGGTTTTATTGCAGAGGGGCCGACTGAGTCCCTTTTCCTTGTCAAGGATGGAAAGCTTCTGGTGCCGGCTCTCGGCACGGTGCTTCAGAGCATTTCGCGTAAGTCAATCCTGGAAGTTGCTGCTTATACGGGAATTGAGTTTTCGGAGCAAAGATTGGCCGCCGACCTTCTTTATGAAGCAGATGAAATGTTTTTTTCGGCCACGGCTTACAAGGTGCTCCCGGTGAGAAAGGTTGAAGACAGGGAAGTCCCATCAGCGCCCGGTCCAGTTAGCCGGAAGCTTTATGAGGTAATGAACGATATTATCACCGGAAAAAATGACCATTTCAAAGAATGGCTCTTTGCTGTCAAGTAGCCGAACAGCAGGGGTTTAGGAGAGAAATTTTTGTGAAATTTCCCGGGCTATGAGCGGTGCGTTTCCGCCTGTACGATTGTTTATCACTACGCTGATCCGCACTTCTTGCCTGATTGCTTCTTTCATAATATTGACTGTGTCTTCAATCATGCCCGGGCTGATCATGCTCTCAACCAGCTTATCAAAAGGAAAAGCTTTCAGGTAAGCGTCTTCGTAACGGACCCCCCGCGGGGTCATGAGCCTCACAATACAATGCCTGCCGGCATTAAAGAACCTGCGTGAAGCTTTCATGAACTGCTTTTGAAGGGTCGGCAGCCAGGTCCAGTGTGATAGCACCTGTCCAATTCCGTATTTTTCGAGGAAGTCAAAATAAGGGCGTGTGAGCAAAGACTCAGTCCTTACTTCTATATGGTATCGGGGATCCTTTGGGATTTGCCGAAAAAATCTTTCAAGCGCCTCTACATAATCTCTAGCCGGTGTCCTATCCTGTTTGAGCTGGTATTCTTGTTCAAAAATAAAGCCGCTAATGTGGCTGCCGAGAAGAGACACTGCTGGCTCATAAAACCGCCGGGTGAAGATACCGGCATCAAGATAGTCAGGATTTTCAAGGAACTTGCCACTCCTCCAGAATTTTTGGGCAAAAACCGCCTGCGGCACTTTCAGGATCAGGTGGTCACCCTTTTCCAGGTACTTATGATAGGTTTCAAGAACGTGGTAGTTCTGGGTAGATTTAAGATTTTCATCAACGAGAGGCCTGTAAAACGTAAAATCCAGCTCTAGCACGGAAAAGTGCTGGAAGTATTCTCTGACGCTTTCAACAGGTAATACTTCTTCCATAACGGTCTGGGTGCCCACTTTCTTGGACCTTTTAGAAATTCTGCCTTCATATCGGTCAGAGCTATATATCTGCCCTATCCACCCCGCATACCTGTCGCTGGCGGTGCCCATCAAGACAGCTGGGTGCAAATCACGGAAAAAAAAGTTGCGCTCACCGGGCATTGACATTTCGTTGCTCCCCGAACAAGGATCCATCAGCTACTCCCGTTCCTTATTTGGTCAAAAAGAGTGTCTTTACGGTTCATCAGCAGATTCAAGAAGACAACAAACTTGTCCGGTTCGAATGCTCGCAATGCCCCTTTCCTGCTTTGAACATTGGATAATGCCTGCAAAAACTCACAAGCGAACTCAAAAATTTATGTTAATTCGAAAGCAAAAGCAAGGTCAAGCTCTGATAATACAAAAGTGTGCAATCACAAAATATGGTTTGGTTTCGAGTCAGCCACTTTATCATGAAAATAGTTTTTCCAGCCGGTATTAGTGGCTTGACGAAATGAACAATTTCTTTCTATACTCGCTTGGCAAGAAGGGCTGCTTAAATATCCTTCAGAGGGCAATTCCTTCAGGAGAGAATGGAGCCCTGGTTCAGCGACTTTGATCCGCCAGAGGCGGATTAATCCGCCAGAGGCGGACGAGCCCGCCAGAGGCGGACAAGGGTTCAATTCCCCGCCCCTTGGGGCGTTAAGAAAATTTCCGATTGATACCCCGTCGGCTTGCGGCGGGGATGTTAATTAGAGATTTAACTGATATTTGGTGGCTGGAGGCAAGAATTCAGGCGCAGTAGTTAGTATTGTAAACCTGCTTGCTCCTTAACAGGTGCGAATTTTTTCTTAGGGAGGGTTTTCTATGGCAAAGAGATTGGTTCTGTTATTGGTTGTTTTGTTGAGTGTTGGATTGGTTTTCTCTGCTCCTTGTTTTGCAAAAATGAAGGTTGCTTTTGCTCTTCTCTGGACAATCGATGATATGGGGTGGACGACTGCCCATTATAGGGGGATCCAGTACTTGAAGAAGGAGCTTGGGGACAAGGTGGAAGTTTCCTACACCGAAAAAGTCCTGGCGGCAAATGCAGAACAGGTTCTCCGGGGATATGCCAAGGCGGGATACAAGATCATTTTTGCAACAACCTTCGAACACATGGATCCTTGTCTGATTGTGGCCAGAGATTTTCCTAACGTAATCTTCGAGCATTGCTCCGGGTACAAGAAAAATGATACGAATATGGGGAACTACTTTGTGCGCATGTACCAGGCTGAGTACCTGGCAGGCTACATGGCAGGTCTTATGGGATACAAAAACGTAGGGACAGTGGCAACGCAACCAATCCCTGAACCCATTCGGGGAATCAATGCCTTTACAATCGGTCTTAAGAAAGGGTTAAAGGAGGCTCACGTGCCTTACAATCCGCAGAAAGTGAATACGGTTGTGTGGCTTAAAAGCTGGAGAGATGCTACTAACGAAACGCTTCTGGCTGAAACCCTGGCAAGTCGAGGTCATGACCTGATTCGGCAAATGGCCGATACACCGGATTCCTCTATAGCTGCATGCCGTAAGGGGGTCCCTGCCGTCGGCTATGGTATTGATGTAAGTGCCCAGGCGCCTTGCGCTCTTGTTTCCACCGAATGGAATTGGGGAGTATACTATGTGGATACTGTGAAGCGAGTGCTGGCTGGCACATGGAAGCCTGCAGCAGACTGGTGGGGGTTTGACAAGAAGGGAATCAAACTCTCCCCATTCAATGCATCGGTTCCTGAAAAAGTGAGAAAAAAGGTCCTGGCGGAAAAAGCATTCCTTGAGAAAGGAATCGACAACATTTTTGCAGGGCCTATAAAAGATCAATCGGGAAGAATAAGGATTCCTGAAGGCCGGAAAGCAAGCGATCAGGATCTACTCACCATGAGATGGCTCGTTCAAGGTGTGTCCGGGAAGATACCTGACTAGAAAGGCGTAAGGTTAAGCGAAACTTTCTGCAAAAGGCTCCAGGAGGAATTGCTCCGGGGCCTTTTGCCCATCAGGCGAGTTGCATACTCCCTGGTTTGATAAACTTCTCCGCTGCAAGCAGCGGGGTATCAATCGGAAACTATCTTAACGCCCCCAGGGGCGGGGAATTAAACCCTTGTCCGCCTCTGGCGGGCTCGTGCGCCGCTGGCGGGTTAATCCGCCTCTGGCGGATTAAACTGAAAAACAGGAGAGTCCTATGATGGAAATCCCCTTAGGCTTTCTGGAGACTGGCGAAAAATACCGCTTTGAGGTTCCGGAACTCGACTTTAGCGCAGATCTTCCCTACGTGCTTGTGCCCTTGGCCGGAGGGTTTCTCAAGATTGCCTCGCTCAACCTGGTGGGGATGGTTGAATGGAACCGCTTGTTTGGAAAGGCCCTTGCCGACAAGATCCGGGCCAGCGTGCAGGATCTTGAAGAGGTCGTATTCCTGACCGCGGTAGAAAAATCCCTCCAGCTCAGCCAGATGGTATGCCAGGAGCTGGGTGTTCCAATAATGGCAATCGCCTACAACAGAAAAAAGCCCCACATGGAAATCGAAACTGGTAAGCGAAGACCGTTTATTCAGGTGGGGGGAGGCTCAGTAACGAGTGGCGACAAGTACCTGGTTATTTATGAGCGTGATTTCAATCTTCTGAGTTCTGCGAGAAAAGGCGTAGTTATCGTTGATGACGTGGTGAGCACCGGCGGAACGGTGGCTGCTCTTGCCACTATTCTGGATGAGGTTAGTGAGAGGAAATCCCTGGAAAAGGATGCACTGAAGATCCTGGGAATCTTCTGCGTTGCCCGGGAGGGGGAGCTTAAGCCCCTCTATAAAGGCCTTTCCTACAAAATCAACTGGCTTGGCACCCTGCCTGCTCCTCAATTCATCCCCGAAAAACAAAAGGCTTAGCATGTCCGGCTCAGACCTTCCTCGCACCCCGGCTGTCCTAATGAAAGGAATCGTAAAGAGGTTTCCGGGGGTAACTGCAAATCGCGGGGTGGATTTCCGAATCCTTAAAGGAGAAATTCACAGCCTGCTGGGGGAAAATGGTGCCGGCAAGACCACTCTCATGAACGTGCTTTCTGGATTCTACCAGCCGGATGAAGGAGAGATGTTTGTCAATGGTCAAAAAGTTTCTTTTCGCTCTCCAAGGGACGCCCTAGATCACGGAATCGGAATGATCCATCAGCATTTCCAATTGGTGAGGAACTTCACTGTTGCGGAAAATATCATCCTTGGGGTGCCTGGTCCATGGACCTTGAACATGGATAATGTGGAAAAAAGCGTTGATGAGATCTCTAACCGATACGGGCTTGCCATTGATAGCCGGGCTCATATCTGGGAGCTGTCTGTAGGTGAACAGCAGCGGGTGGAGATCCTGCGGATGCTTTTCCGGAAGGTCAACATCTTGATTATGGATGAACCCACTTCTGTTCTGGCTCCGCAGGAGATAGAAAGCCTTTTCGAGACTATGAGAAAGATAAAGAATGAAGGGAGGTCTGTGGTCTTTATCACCCATAAGCTTGAGGAGGTGCTGGAGATTTCCGACTACATCACGGTCTTGCGTAGGGGAAAAGTCATGAGCACCGTGAGGCCGGAAAAGGTGCGGGAAAGGGATGGCACTGTAAGCACTGAGCTGGCTCGTATGATGGTAGGTAGAGAGGTTATCCTGGAGGTAGGAAAGCAACCGATGAAGACGAACAGGGTGCTCCTGAAAGTTGATAACGTTTCGGTCATGGGAGATAGAGGCGAGCTTGCCGTGAAAGGCATCTCTTTCACTGTCAGGAAGGGCGAGATATTCGCGATACTTGGAGTAGCAGGAAATGGCCAGCGTGAGCTTGTGGAAGCTATTGTCTGTCTTAGGCAAAAGCAGGGCGGGCAGATCCTTCTGGCAGAGAAAGACATTAGTGCGTGTCTGGACAGTATTGCCTACATCCCCGAAGATAGAACGGGACTGGGAAGCGTGCCGGATATGCCGCTGATGGAAAACGTGGCTCTGACAAACAGGGCGCGGTTTTCAAAAGGTCCGCTGGTAAACTGGAAAGCAGTCAGGGAGAAAGCGCTGGGGCTGATTCAGGAATACAATATTGCTGCTCCGAGCCTGGAAATGAAAGCCAGACAGCTTTCGGGTGGAAACCTTCAGAAATTAATACTGGCAAGGGAGTTCACTCAGGATCCACTCCTCCTTGTCGCAGAGCAACCCACAAGAGGTCTGGATATAGGTGCAACTGAGGAGGTCTGGCAGAGCCTGTTGCGACAAAGGGAAAAAGGGGCGATCCTTTTGGTTTCAGGCGACATGAAGGAAGTGCTCTCACTTGCGGATAACATCCTTGTTATGTTCAGGGGGCAGGCAATGGATATTATTTCCGGCGAGGATGAGAAAGGCATTGAGCGTATAGGCCCCCTTATGGCCGGTTTGCGATAAGAAACATGAGAGTAGTGCTCAAAAGAAGACTGAAACCACTGGCCTGGCCCAGGCATTTTCTCACACCAGTCTCTGTTTTCATGGCCTTGATGCTGGGCGCTTTGCTTTTCTTTTGGGTGGGCGCGAATCCGCTCCGCGCTTACGTTGAGATATTCAAAGGCGCTTTTGGAAGTTTCTACAATTTTTCTGAGGTATTGGTGAGGGGAACACCCTTGATACTGTGTGGGCTGTCGGTAGGGTTGGCCGGAAAGATGCTTATATGGAATATCGGTGCTGAAGGACAGCTCGTAATGGGTGGGATCTGCGGTGCAGGAGTAGCCCTCTTTCTTTCTTCGCATATACCGACGTTCATGATGATTCCGACCATGCTTGTTGCCGGTTTTCTGGGCGGAGCCCTGTGGGGTTTTATTCCGGGGTTCCTCAGGGCAAAGCTTCAGGTAAACGAAATTATCACCTCCTTAATGCTCAACTATGTGGCCATCTTTTGGCTGGAACACCTCTACTTTGGGCCATGGAGGGATCCAGCTGGAAGGGGTTTCCCTGGCACTGCAATGTTCCCGGAGGTGGCCTGGTTTCCCAGGTTTTTCGGAACCAGGGTACACCTGGGCCTCCTCGTGGGTCTAGGAGCGGCTCTAGTGGTCTGGTTTGTTCTAGCTTACACGCGTTGGGGATTCGAGATCAAGGTGGTGGGTGCCAATTTGCGGGCTGCGCAATATGCAAGGATTGACATTTTGCGCAACATTCTCTGGGTAATGGTAATTAGCGGCGGCCTGGCGGGGCTTGCCGGGATCTGTGAGACAGCGGGAATTCATTACCGGCTCCAACAGGGACTGGCATCTGGAAATGGCTATGTAGGGATTATCGTCGCTTGGCTGGGAAAGCTTAGGCCAGCGTCAATTGTTGTTATTTCCATACTCCTTGGTGCCCTGATGGTGGGTGGTGACCAGGTGCAGATAACCATGCACGTTCCATCAGCCATCAGCTTGGCTCTTGAAGGCGCGATTCTGTTTTTCGTGCTTGGAGGGCAGATCTTCCAGGACTATGAACTTCGGATTCAGTCCGAGGCTGGTTAAAGAGAATGGAATCTGGAGCCCTTTTTGTTGCAAAGATAAGTATTACTTCGTCAATGGCAGTGCTCTACGCTACCATAGGGGAGATTTTCGCCGAGCGCTCCGGGGTTCTAAACCTTGGTGTTGAAGGCATGATGCTCATGGGTGCACTCAGTGGTTTTGCCACCGTTCATGCCACCCACTCTCTGTGGCTGGGTGTGGGCGTGGCTATGGCGATTGGTGGAGTGTTTGCTCTAATACATGGCTTTTTTGCTATTACACTCAAAGTTAATCAGGTAGTCTCCGGTCTTGCTCTTACCCTTTTCGGGATAGGGCTGAGTGATTTTTTGGGTAGACCCCTCATAGGAAAGGTCTCTGTTAAATTTGAACCTGTTTCTTTGTATCCACTTTACAAAATCCCGGTTCTTGGCGATGTGTTTTTCAGCCATAGCCTTCTTGTCTATCCGGCATATCTGCTTGTTCCTGCTGCTTACCTTTTCCTTTACAGAACCCGGTACGGCCTAGAGCTTCGCTCTGTTGGTGAAAATCCCTCGGCAGCTGACACGGTCGGGATTGCAGTGGCACGGCTGCGCTATTGCTACACTTTTCTGGGAGGCGTGCTTGCGGGTCTGGGAGGGGCCTATCTATCACTTGCTTACACGCCGGGATGGAAAGAACAAATGACAGGGGGGCAGGGCTGGATTGCGATTGCACTGGTTATTTTTGCCATGTGGGATCCGCTGAGGGCTGCAGGGGGAGCTATACTTTTTGGTTTTATCAATGCGTTCCAGTTTTACTGCCAGGCAGCAGGTATTACGGTTGTACCCGGTTACATATTGCGCATGCTTCCATACCTTTTCACAATAGGCGTTCTGGTGATTATAACCCGCTGGGAAGCTGCAAGAAAGAGAGTAGGCGCACCTTCCGCCCTCGGGATTGCCTTTGAAAGAGAGGAATAGTTTTGACTTTTTTCTGTGGGTTTTGCTCATCAAGAAAGAGGCTTTTTCCATTGACATCGATTCGGGGTTAATTTAACCTTTTATTAGCGTGCAACGTTGAGTGAATTTTCCGTCTAGTTTTCCCCGGAATCGACTCTAACATGGCAGGTTTGGGCGGTTTTTCATTTGGAAGTTGTCTGACTCTATCGCCAACCTCCCGTGAATAGTTGGAAAAGTTTTCTTCTCGGTTTGCTACGAGTTCAAGGTCCTGCCAGATTTCTCCACCACCGTTGGCTGCATTGCATTTTCGGCCTCCACAGAGTAAACCGGATAGGAAAGCAGAGGGGAATTGCCGCCTGCTCTAAAGGAAAACGCAAGAAAGATGTTCTCCCTGAAGAGGAGAAAGGACAAGTTTTGATCCGCCAGGTGCTGACGAGGGTTTGATTCAGCGCCCCTCGGGGCGCTAAGATAGTTTCCGACTGAGACCCCGCTGTTTGCGAGGGGGAAGTTGATACTCCTTCGGCCAATTGTGAAGTTCTCGGCCGGGGGCCAAAGAGGAGAATCATGATAGAAGAAAAAAGAAACAACGATCTCAGGAAAGTAGTATGGGAGCTTTACGCATATATCCAGGACAACCTGTACCTGAACCGTCCCGACATGCAGATCAAGGGGCGCGAATTTAATTCCGCCTTATTGATGAGTCTGTTGACGGGTCTTTGCGAAGGAAAAGAGCTCATTATCGGGGAACCCGGTCTGGGAAAAACTACGTCGGCCGAGTACGTGTGCGCGCTTCTTTATCGGTTCCCTCTGGGTACGATCTGGGGAAGTGAGGTCTCGGGGCACCCAGAACAGACCGAGGAGAAGATTATTGGGCGTCCTGACCTGGGGAAACTAAACAAGGGGGAAGAAGTTGTCGTGTGGTCTCATTTTGCGCTGTTACCGGTGAAAATCGTAGATGAAATTAATCGTTTGCCGGAAACAAAGCAGAGTATGATCCTTGACGGTGTGGACCGCGGAAACTGGGAATACCTTAATGCTGCGATAATCAACGAAGAGTACTGCCTTTTTGCAACTGCCAATTACCAGGATCGTGGCACCAACACCATTGTTGCCCCCCTTATCGACCGTTTTGACGTAATGGTTGAATCCAAGCATCCAGGAGCCAACCTGGCCTACTTTATCGGAGGCCACGGGTCAAATGGTGTCCGTCTTCGCAGCGAGGAACTGGAGGCAGAATTCCACAGCGTGCTGAGTGAGAATATCCCTTACCCAGTCCGCATGAAACGACTGGATGAACTTTGTGATCGATTTGGGGAGTGGCTGGAAGCACAAGAGGGGATTAGGACTCTTTCCGTGGCTGACCGGCGAGAGATTCGATCTTCCAAGAGGAGCCTTCCTTTTGATCTTGACTTTAACGCATTCCTCCGCTTCGTGGTATCGGAGCTGTCTTTTTGCCATCACTTCGGGCAAAAAAGATCAAACGAAGCATGTGATGCAGGGTGCCACTTCACGGGATACCTCTGCAATGCTGTTCGAAATTGTGTCTCGAATCGTTTTCCTATAAGTGCGAGGAACTTTTCCCAGGCGCTTGCATGGCTATTGGGAGACGAGGAAGTGGATCTAGAGCACCTTAAGGCTGTTCTGCCCTTCACCCTGGCACACAGGACCCAATGGAAAGAGGAGGTAGTGGCACAGCGGGAAAAGGAGCAGCGCAGTGATCCCCTAGAAATTTACATGGCGAAGCAGGCAGTTAAAGAGATGCACAGGCGTTACATGGAGCAGGCGGGAGAAGTAAAGAATGCGCTTGCAGTGGCTTGCCGCATTGTTGAAGGAGAATCCATGAGGCCGGTGGAGGGAGATCATCCCATCTATTGGGAGATCCGCAGAGACCTTGGAGAGGAGGTTACTGAGGTATGAAAAACCCGTTTCTTGATTTTCAATCTGTGCCCTGCCGTAAGAAAGAAATACCGTTGGAGCGGATCGTACGTGCCAGGAAAGAGATTATGGACAGACTTTCAGAAGGGTATCTTCGCCTTGTAGAAGAAGAAGTGAAAGATCTTGTCTGGCTCGTAGAACACTCCCACGTTGTAAGAACCTATAGTGCGGCTGTCAGCGCTATCCAGGATCTGCAATATGACCAAGATGACATAGAAGAGTTCTGTGCGGAGCTCGATAATGCAAATGCTTTCCCGTACATGATATCAGGGCCGGCTGGAATCTATCTTTCTGCGCTGATAAATAATGCTGCAGAAGAGCACATATTGCTAAGGCTGAGTGAGTATGAAAGAACTTTTCACTTCCTTGGCTATCGCCTTCCGGAAGGCAAGACACTTGTGCTCCAGGGAAACCTTGGGGATTTCATAGGCGCAGGTCTTTGTGGCGGGCGTCTGATGGTGGAAGGAACGGCAGGAAATTGGTGCGGCGCCGGAATGACAGGAGGAGAAATTCTGGTTACCGGATACACTGGGCAGAAAACTGGAGAGTGGATGCGGGGAGGAGAAATTCATGTTGACGGTCCTATCGGAGGCTTTGGAAGGGCGCGTTTTGGGGGAAAGATATACCAGAGGGGAAAGCTTGTCGTACCCCACGAATCGGAGTAGGGATATCGGGTAACATGAGCCGTGATCTAGATGAAATTCTAAAGCAGGTCTGGCCCAGGGTGAGAAAAAAGCACCTTTTCCCCGAGCTTCCCAACCCTGAAATGGGAGGAGGCGAAAGTTCGGTGGGCCTTGACATCAGAGCGAAAAAGATCTTCATCTCAAGAGAATTCGTCTCCGAGATGTCTCCAGCCCTTGATACAGAAAAGGTTATCGAGGGCTTGCTGGATCATGCTGTCTCTCACTACTTGTCGTGCCCCTGGGATTTTGCCACGCATCTGAAGCTCTATGCGAAAGCTAAGGATGTGCTGAAAAACAAAGACATGGCCCTCAAGGCCACCGATTATTTCATGGACGTGGTAGCAGACACTCATTGTGTGAGCCGCAAGGATACCCCGATCCCCAAAATATACGGGAGTGCGAAAAAGGGAGGCGCACTTGACGAAGCTATTCATGCTCTCTACCAGAGGATCTGGGGACTTGATTTGGGTGTCAAGGGATATGAGGAAATCTCCAGAAAGCTCTCCCGAATCCCGTATCTGGATCGCAACACCTGGCAGGAGAGTATCAGGCGCTTTTCAAAGGCCGTCAAGTTTCTGTTGGAAATGGAAGAAGATCTGGGGGGCACTGACGGGCAGAGCCCTATGGGGAGCCACAGTCTTCAGCAGTATTCTTCACAGGAGCTGGAGGAGGGTCTTAAGGACCTGGCCCTCGAGGTGGGCACTCCTTACGAGTTTAAGAAAATAGTTCAGGATTTCGAAGATGAAATTCTGCAGGCAACTCAAGCCGGCGGTGAGGCAATGGGCTTGGGCCCAGGCCAGGGCCTGGATGCGGATACCATTTACTATATGAAGCTCGCAGAGAACTACTTGCTTCCCATACGCAAGCTTCCGATGGAGAAAAGCGGTTCCCTTTATCCACATCACCACACCCCGTGGGAGGTTGGAAAACCATACCAAGAGATTGATCCCTGGACCAGCTTTGGAAAAATCATGCCTGGCATAACACAGACATGGCAGCGCTTCGAAGGAGAAGTTTTCGGCAAGGGGGAAGGAACTCCGGACTGCATTATTCTAATTGATTCTTCCGGTAGCATGACAGATCCAAAGCAGCATCTCTCCCATGCAGTACTTGGGGCAGGGTGTGCCAGCGACGCATATCTTAGAAATGATGCACAGGTGGCTGTGTATAATTTTAGCGATGCCAGGTCAGGGGGACAAAAAATACTTTCCTATTCCAGGTCTCGAAAAATGATTTACAGAACGCTTTGTCATTACTTTGGGGGAGGCACCAGGCTCTTGGTTGAGAAAATAGATGGCCTCCAGACTGACAAGGTGCCCGACATCTTTCTCATAACGGATATGCAGATCACCAATCTGGAGAACCTTATCCAGTATTTTAATGATTGCAAAAACAGGGTGACCGCTGTTCACATCGGGGATAATAAACATGTCAAGAACTTCCGCAGCGCAATGGCATTGCGAAAAAATGTAGAGATCTATGCTGTGGAAAAAAAGGAAGACATTCCTAGGATCGTACTGGGCAAGGTCAAGGACTACCTTTACAGTCCCGGGAGCTAGACCCTCGAGACTTTTGCAAAATGCCCACTTTTGCCCAATCTCTGCGTCAGACTCAAATTTTTTACCAGCCTGAGATAATGCCATATGACACAATTACAGGCGGACGAGGGTTCAATTCCCCGCCCCTTGGGGCGTTAAGAAAATTTCCGATTGATACCCTGTCCGCTTGCGGAGGGGTAGTTAATTTCCAACAGGTCCGCTGGACTTACATTACGCCATGTTTTAGGGCGTTAAGTTAAGGGCTATGTTGCATACTGCACCTCTTTTATAGTGTGAGAACCTGTAAAGTGGGCGTTCATTTTCAACTTGGGAACGCGATTTACTAATCCAGGGCCAGGATCGTCGTAGAGG
>JAFDEF010000046.1 GCA_019310485.1 Deltaproteobacteria bacterium
GTGCGCAGGCGCAGGAGCTGAACAGCATGCTTGCCTCTTTTACATTGAATGCAGGCAGTGGTGGGCGCAAACAGGTAAAGGCTGCGGCCAGGGAACCTGCTACCCACGCAAAGGGGAAATCGTCTTTGGGTTCAGGAGGCAAAGCAAAGCCGGCCAAGCCAGAGGAGGTGATTCCCATGAATGATGAAAAAGTGAAGGACGAGGATTTTGCCGACTTCTAACAGGGACTTAAATATATGCACTCTAACCAGCGGTCGCACAAGAAACCAGGCATTCATGCACGACTTTTGTGCATGAATGCCTGGTTTTACCCTCTGTTGTTAGCATCCACCTAAACAGCACATCAAGGTCTTCAATTACGTGTTTTTCCTTTGCTGTTTGGACCGTAAAGCTTTAGATCTCAGAGAGTTACAAAACGCTCCAGTCAAACTATCCCGGCCTTATGCCGTGCTTGAGAACTTGCATAGTTCATTGCGTGGCATAAAAATTGCAAAACCAGGCGACAGGGTTTATCACCATTCCTCTTATTATCCAACATTTTGAGTACATCGAAGCCACTAGTGCAGGTTTGGGAGAGAGTGACCTGCAAGCGGCTCTTTTGCGGGAATAGGCTGCAAGTGGAGATGTAGCCGAGATCACTATGGAGCAGACCGGCAACTCCATTGTGGGGCGAAAAACCGGCTTTTAAAAGATGGAGGGGGTTTCTTTAGACCGCCTGGCAACCCCGTTGCCATATCCATTTGAGATGAACTCAGGCCTGTGACTTTGCGCCCCAGCCTTTGGGAAGGGCTACCTTTTTGCAAACGAATTACTTTCCCTCCTTGTATATTTATCGGCATATTTCCGGAAAACCTGAGGCTTTTTAGATCATCCTTGTGCTTTTCACTCACACAGCCCAGTGTCAAGCAGATGAGCCGGAGCGTCAAGAATTTGACAACCATCATGTATTTCACCAGCCCCCTTGATTGCATGGTGGGGACCCTGAGAGACAGGCAGATACCGCATCTTCCTCCACTCCTGGCACAGGGAAGCCGACCAGAGTAATCAGGGTGTGGAACAAAAATTGCAAATTGTTTGAGTAAACACTTTTCTGCAAGATAGGGCATGCTACATGGTGGAGAAAATCCTTGTTGTCAGTGAGAGGGAGGAAGACGGAGATCTATTTGACAAGATCCTCGCAAATAGGGGATTCCAGGTCGAGGTGAGCCCTCCATCCAGGCAGGTTGAGACCATGATCGTGGAGCAGGAATTCGCCGCGGTACTTGCCGATTACGATCTTATCGGAAACAGGGCATACAAATGGATAAGGCTTATTCAGGAAGATAGATCAAAGTGCTGCATTATTCTTTACGGGGAAAAGGGCAATGGGGAGAAGATATCCGAGATGCTTCAGGCAGGAGCTTATGGATTCGTCCCGCGCTCCCTCCTTCCAGAGCGCATTTACGACACTGTGGTGGGCGCGCTGGAAAACCGGAAAGCATTCGGCGAAATCCTGGCAATGATAGAAGAGTTGAGGGAGGTCAATGAAAGGCTTGAATTAGAAAAGCAGGCCCTAAGGTCGAAGAACCGGGAGCTGTCCTTTATCAATCGCCTCAGTAGCGAGGTCTCCTATGAGTTGAACTGGGACAACATCCTCCCCAGAATCGTAAATGCGGGGTTGCCGGAGGTTGTTGATGCCGAGCTTATAGCTGTTTTGTTCAGGGTAGGATCCGAATGGAAACTGGCCGTTGATTTGCTAAAGAAGCGTGCTAATGAAAAAACGCTGGAAGGCTTGAAAAACAATATTATTCAGGAATTCTCCTTGCTGTTAGGAGAGAAAGTACCTGCCAGGGAGGTTGCCCTGTGTGCCCAAAAATCTAATACCGCTTCATCTACTGCGTCGTCAGGTTACCCGGCAGGAATGCCTTGTGCGGTAGCCCGGGGATGTGGAACTCAGTTTTCTTCAGCTTTTTTGCAAGAGGTTCGATCCTCTGTACGAAATTCCAGAGGGGTTTGCTGGCTGGCAAATTGCATTTGGGCCTTGACTCTGGCCGGGAAGCCCCTAGGAGCATTTATCCTGGTCCCCAAGGAAAGGAGGCCGCTGAGTGATGCCCAGAAAGAGCTGATATCCACTATTTGTAATATTCTGGCCATGTCCTTGAAGAATGCACAAGAGTACTACAGACTCGAAGAAATGACTATAACCGACGGCCTTACGGGCGTTTATAACCACAAAGGGTTTATAAGCCTTGTACAAAGGGAACTGCAAAGAGCCAAAAGGTATGATAAGCCTCTTTCCCTTGTCATGATTGACGTAGACAATTTCAAGGCCATCAATGACTCATTAGGCCACCAGGCTGGCGACAGAGTACTGCAGGAGGTGGCCTGCTGCCTGAAAAGCTCGCTCAGAAAGACAGATCTTGTAGCAAGGTATGGAGGGGATGAATTCGCGATCCTCCTCCCGGAGACAGAAACGGAAAAAGCTGAGGTGCTGATGAAAAGGGTATTGCACGCTTTGAAGAACCACACTTTTCTGTGGGGGGAGGAAAAGATCGTTGTGGGAATAAGCTACGGGATTTCTAGCACCTCTGATTTTGATGAAAAGAAAAACGCCCAAGAGCTAATCCGCAAGGCTGATTGTAGTCTATACTATGCAAAGCGGTCGCGCAATTTTCTCTACCCTGCAATGGCAAAGGCTTGAGGTTGGTGCCTCCTCATTAGCGGCTTGCCGAGGATTAAAAGGAGTCCAGCAAAAGGCTTGGGAAATGAAGAAAAAAATATTGGTGGTTGATAACCACCCAGTCATACTTAAATTTGTGGCCGGGTTGCTCGAGAAAGAAGGATACAGTGTTTTTACTGCAAAAGATGGTCTATCGGCACTTGACATCCTAAAAACATACGAACCGGAGATAATCTTTGTTGACATAATAATGCCCGGTATCAATGGCGACAAGCTTTGCAGAATCATTCGGAACATACCCAGGTTCAAGAATGTGTTTATTGTCGTTCTTTCTGCTATTGCAGCAGAAGAAGAGCTCAATTACTCTGACTTTGGGGCGAATGCCTGTATTGCCAAGGGGCCCCTTGAAAGCATGGCCAGGAACATCATTGAAGTTGTAAAAAAGCGGGAAACCGCCCCCAACGGCTTTTTCCAAGGTAAGGTACTGGGGCTTGAGGGGCTTTATCGCAGGGCGATCACTAGGGAACTGCTCTCGTCGCAAAAACATTTGCAAGAGGTCTTGAGAAATATTTCTGAAGGGATCCTGGAGATTACGCCTCAAGGCAAGATAGTTTTTGCCAACACTGTTGCCAGTTCCCTGATCGGCAAGCCGGAAGAAGAACTGTTGGCGACGGATTTTATTGAACTTTTTGCCCGAGAGGATGCAGGCAGGCTGAGGAGAGCCGTAAAAGCTTCTGGCTTTACCCCGCGGACAATCCCTGAGGACTCGCCTGCGGCGTTAAATGGGAAGCTATTTTCCATTAAATTCCTACCCATAAGGAAAGAAAAAGAGAAGGCGATTATTGTTATCCTAAATGATGTGAGCAGGCGTAAGAGGATAGAAGAGCAGCTTCGCCAAGCCCAGAAGATGGAAGCCATTGGGACGCTTGCAGGCGGAATTACACATGATTTCAATAACTTGCTTATGGGCATTCAAGGCCATGCTTCTTTGATCGCCATGCGCATGACCCGAGAAGATCCGAACTACCAACACCTCAAGGGTATAGAGGAAATGGTGCAGAGAGGCTCTGAACTTACGAGGCAACTACTGGGCTTTGCCAGGGCAGGGAGGTACGATGTTAGGCCAAGTGATCTAAACGAAATAATGAGCAAAAGTGCACGTATGTTTGGAAGAACCAAAAAAGAGATAGTAATTCGGGAAAGATATGAGAAGAATCTCTGGCCTGTGGAAGTGGATCGAGGACAAATAGAGCAGGTGCTTTTAAACCTGTATGTTAATGCCTGGCAGGCAATGCCAGGGGGGGGAGAGCTTTACCTCCAGACACAGAACGTTACCCTGGATCAGGCTTACGTAAGGGCACTCAAGGTGAAACCGGGAAAATATGTCAAGGTCTCAATTACAGACACAGGGATAGGTATGGACAAACAGACCCAGAAAAGGATTTTCGAGCCTTTCTTCACTACCAAGGAGATGGGAAGGGGGACGGGTCTTGGTCTGGCTTCTGTTTACGGTATCATAAAAAATCACGGTGGTCTCATAGATGTCCTCAGCGAGAAAGGAAGAGGAACAACCTTCACCATCCATCTTCCAGCATCACAGAAGGATACCGTGAAAGAAAAGGAGCCCTCTGCGCAAGTGCTGCGAGGTAATGAAACAATACTCCTTGTCGACGACGAAGAAGTTGTCCTTGATGTTTGCAGTGACATCCTTAGAAGCATGGGGTACCATGTGCTAACAGCGAGAAGTGGTGCGGAAGCTTTGAGAATCTATGAAAAAAACAGGGATAAGACGGATCTGGTTATCCTGGACATGATTATGCCGGGCGCAAGCGGCGGCGAAACATATGATAGGTTGAAACGAATAAATCCAAAGGTAAAGGTGCTTCTCGCCAGCGGGTACAGTATGAACGGGCAGGCTAAGGAGATAATGGCCCGCGGCTGCGATGGTTTCATTCAGAAGCCTTTCACCCCCAAGGAAATATCCCGCAGAATTAGGGAGATCTTGGACGTAAAACAATCGTTGATCACTCACTAATTCCATTTTGCTATATGAAATGTTAAACCGCTTTGAACCCCACAATAGAACAAGTGCCCCAGTGTGTTTGAGGATTTCCATCCAAGGCGAATGAAGAAAAGCTGCCTTCGGTGCCATGGCAACCCCTTGAATGCCCCCAAGGCTGTGGTGGAAAGGTACGGGAGTAAGGGGGGATTTCACCGCCGGGTGGGGGAGGTGATCGCACTGGACACTGTTGCTATCCCGAGACCTTTTCTGATAAACTTTGCTCCAATAATAGCCCTTTGTCCCTTGATGGAGCTTGATACCGGGAGATGTAAGGAGGCAGGGTTTGAGGCAGTCCTGAACAAGCCCATCCGCCGCGCGGAATTGTATCAAACGATTGAAAGAGTGATTTGGACCGCTGAGGCAGGCGAGCCCTCCCGGCATAGTAGGCAACGGCCTATGAATCGAATCAATACCCAAGAGTTGACTCTGGATGAAAAATAGGTTTGACATGATTTTCGAGAGGCTGGCAAATGAGGCTGGCCTGGAGTTTGAAGACGTTAAAGAGATTGTTGAGACCTACGTGGAGACCACATATTCTGATCTTTTAGAGCTGAAAGCTGCGCTTAGAACCGGTGACGCGGAAAAAACCCATAGAAAGGCCCATTCGATCAAAGGCTCCTCCAGGGCTCTCGGCCTGACCGAGTTATCCGAGCTTGCAGGGAGGATTGACGAAGGCGCGTGCGAGAATAATCTGAGGGCACTCTCGGGCCTGGTGCAGGAACTTGATGAAGGGTACGAAAAAATAGTAGCGGATTTTTGTAAGTGGAAGCAGAGGTAAGTGGTTAAGCCCGTGGTATTTGATGTGGCAAAGACAGCGGTTCACAATCAATGGCCTTTAGGGGGCAAGGCGGTTATTTGAGCAGGTTCCTCGCTGCTGATTTTACCTTCATGGAAAAGATCAAGGAAGGCCTCGACCAACCGCGGGTCAAACTGTGTTCCTGAATTTTCTCGAATTATCTTCGCTGCAATACCGTCAGGCAGTTTTTTTCTGTAAGAACGCTCAGATGTCAGGGCGTCAAACACATCCGATACTGATAGAATTCTTGATAGAAAGGGGATTTCGTCTTTGCCGAGCCCATCGGGGTATCCCCTGCGGTCCCATCTCTCATGGTGGTGCTTTATTACTGCCTGTTCATCCGTCCACATGCTGAAATGGCCCACAATGTTCGCCCCAATAATTGGGTGCTTTTTGATAACTTCATATTCTTCATCTGTTAGCCGCCCCGGTTTTAAAAGAATTTTATCCGGAATCCCGATCTTGCCGATGTCATGCAGGTTGCATGAAACATTTAACACTTCTATGTCTTTTTGAGAGCAACCTAAAGCTTTTGCAATCAAAGTGGCGTAGCCGGTCACCCTTGTAGAATGTTGCCTTGTGTAAGGGTCCCTCGCCTCGATGGTTTCCACGAATGCATAAAGGGTGGAGAAAAGGTTTTCATAGATATTTTCATAAAGGGCAAGATTTTCCACAAGCGAAGAGGCTTTTTCAGCAAGGAAATGCATCATATAAAGCTCTCTTTCACTAAATTGATGAGTTCCTCCCTTGATAAGCGAGACCAAAATACCGAAAATACTGTTCCGGATCTTTAGGGGAATCGCCATCAGGTTATCACTACCATGGTTTTCCTTTATGATAAGGGGCATGCCGTCGGCGACGACCTTTTGGAGGATTTCTACCTCTACAGGCCTTGAATTGACCTGCGCCTTTTTGCGGTTTCTGAAAAAAGACGTAATAATTGTAGGTGCCTCCTCATTCTGAGCGGAGATACAGAAATGCGCTTCATCGCAAGCCGTGATTTGACCGGATAGGTTTACCAGCATGTCGAAGAGCTCTCTGTTTGTTGTGACCTGATTTAGCTGCTGGAGAATCAGGTTCATGGTTTCAACTTCCTTAACCTTTTGCTCCAATTCCTTATTAATTCTGAGGAGCTTCTGGTTTTTTTCGGTCTCCTCTTTCAACAAAATGTTGTTTATAAACAGAGCCCTTTCCCTCATAACTTTGTCGATGGTCAGTGGGATTTGGTCCAACTTGACGGGCTTGGTAAGAAAGTCTATAACGCCGTTTTTAAGGGTGCTTATCACCCTGTCCATAGAAGGGTATCCGGTTATTACAACTACGGGAATTGTATTGTCATGGAGATGGATTTTCTTGACGAGCTCAAGTCCGTCCATACGGGGCATGGAAATGTCTGTGAAGCAGCAGTCAACTTTCTCGTTCTTTATTATATTGAGCGCTTCAAAGCCGTTTCTTGCCGTGAACACGGTATAACGGTCGAAAGATTCAAGGTATTGCTTGAAGATATCAAGCAAGGTTTCCTCATCATCCACAATTAAAATATTCAGGCGTTCACCCATCAATATTCATGCTTTCTTTCAGCGCTCATTGCCGGCCTTTTCCAACAAGTATGCTTTGAATCTTATGAATTCGCTTTCTGTCAGCATTCCTTTTTTCCTCAAGGAAGACAGGGCTTTCAGTTTATCCACCAAGTTGCCCGAAGGATAACTGCCGCTGTAAAGGTAATCAAGGGTAGGCATGTTCGAGGAAAAAAAGTTAACGCTCGCTATTTTACCTCCCTGCCCTTTTTCTTTTTTCAAGGTCATTAATTCACCGTATGCATCCTCGAGTTTCCCTATAAGTTTTCGGTTTTCCTTGCTTAGATTTATCTTATCAATTGCGTTTTCTACAGCAATCTTTATCTCTTCGAGCTTGCAGGGCTTCCTGATATAGTCGTAAGCTCCTTCCCTTACGGCTATAATGGCCGTCTCCAGTGAAGCGTAGCCTGTAATAATAATCACAACTGTATTCGGGTTAATCTCCTTAGCATACTTCAATACATCAAGACCGCCCACTCCCGGGATAACAAGGTCAACAATGATAAGGTCATAGTTTCCCCTTTGAATGCGGTCAATAGCAGCTAGGCCGTCATAGCAAACGTCAACGCTTCTTTCCCTGCCCGAAATGAGGTCTTTTAGGATATCCGCTACGCTCTTTTCGTCATCAATGACCAGGATCTTTGTCTTACTTTCTGGTTCTTTTCCCATCTATGAAATCCCAAAGCTGTCATCATTCACTCATCCTCTTATGTCAAAAATTAGGCCGACCATTTTGTCCAGCTTTGTTGCAAGATCCAAAACTTCTGAGGGGGGTATTTCGCGTATGACTTTTCCGGTCGATTCATCTACCACTTTTATTATCACCTGGCCGGTATCCCTGTGAACTATAAACTTAAGGCCCACGCTGTGGATCATATCAAGGGCTTTCTGCGCATCCCCAGCCACCCGCGTGAGGGTGGCGGCATCGGGTTTGCCGCGCGCACGTCCTCCTTGTGTACCTGGTAATGGGGTACGCTTCTCCACCACCCCCTCCTGCCGGGGAAGCGGGGCCGTAGTCTTTGCTGGTTTTATGCCGGTAACAGGTTCGGAAAGCATATTTCCACACCCCCATCTTCCTTATCGGTTATTTTGCTGAGACCTTTAGAAAAAATTTGTGAATCAAGTGGGCTTCTTATCTTGAATTATCCAGGAACCTTGGGGGGCCTGCCTCTCTTGCACAGTAGCTCTTTATAGCTTGCCTCGCATTTTGCAACTTAAGAAGCTTTGCCCTGATATTTGTCTCTTCGGCTTCTGCCAGCGCAAGCATCTCTTTATCCAGAAAGAGAATCCTCTCCATTGTGTTTTTTATCCTTGAAGCATAACTGCTGATTAACAGCCTAAGCCTGTCAGAAAGCAGGAGAGAACTTTCTCGACCTCCGCCAAGCAGCTTCTCCATGGAGAAATCCACCATCTGAATCCTCCTTATACAGCGCCCCCGCTCAGAAAGAAGCGAGTCTAAGTGGTTTTCCTGGTTACTTTCAAGGTTTTCCTTGAGCTTCTTTGTGATTGACAAGTAGTGGTTAAAAAGAGCAAGTTTTTTCTCCAGATAAGAGCAAATCAAACTTAGCCCGTCTTTATTGAACATCGTCATTAACCTCCGTGTCAGCTCGTGCCAGGGTACGCCTACGGCCCCCTTTAGGAAGCCCACCGCGGAAAGATCCGCGTGTTTCCGAGGGGCCAACGACCATCGTTTTCATCCGGTGCAAGCTCGCCCCGGCTAGGAGCTCTCTTTACTGCTCTGCGGAGATTTGCTCCCACGCGGCCTTCATCTCCGCCAACATCCCGAGAACTTCGTCAACGGCCTCGGTATCCTTGTTTACATCTGCAGAGAGTAAGCGTTTGAGCATGTAATTGTAAAGGGCAGCCAGGTTCTTGGCTATGACCCCACCCTTTTCAAAATCAAGGCAAGACAAAAGCTCTGTGATGACTTCCCTGGCCTTTGAAAGGGCCTTTGCCTTTCCTTCATAGTCTCCTTCTCGGTATTTTTTCTTTCCCCTGTTCAAGTAATCTATAGCTCCTTCGTAGCAGATAAGAACCAGTTTCTTTGGATCAGCCGTCATAATGTTCGTTTCAAAATAGGACTGAGCGCGGTTGCCATACATTTAATAAGCCTCCTTTTTGTTTTTAAGGTGTCGTGGTTTTGCCCTAAGCGTGTTCCCTGGTTGGATAATTACAATCACAGTAGGCCCCATCCATTGTATGAGGCACTGATCTGTCCGCTCAACCACTGGCTCTGGCTTTTAAGTTTGCTGATTGCAGTTTCCATGGCTACAAACCTGTTGATCATCATTTCTGTCTTCCGATCAAGACGGGCTTCCATCTCCTGTATGTCATCTTCCAGATCATCAACCCTATCCCTCATAGACTCCATCCTGTAGTCAAGGTACCCGTCTGCCGTATTGGTAATATCGTAGAGAAGTCTGTTGAAAAGCTCGGCAACTCCCATGGTAATCTTTACCGTTCCCTGGCTGCCGGTTCCCGTACCAGTGTACCTGATGCTTAACCCCTCGATGCTGGTGGTCTCACCGGTTGCAGGCGCATCCCCAGTCAGCACTTGGCCGGTGCCCGTAGCCGATTCAGCGTTAATTGTTCCCTGCACGTCGAGCCCGCTGTGCTCTCCGTTTACAAGCCCTAGATCAAGGTCCCTGGTGGTAGATAGCTCGAGGTCATTATTTTGGTCACCGAGGCTCAGGCTGCCGGAGCCGTTGTAGTGAAGATTCACTGCCAGTGATCCATCCCCTCCTGCCAGGTCCTCAACTACGATCTTCCCCTGCTCTATTCGTGCATCAACATTGCCAAAGGCTGATTCGATGGTAGTAAGCAAACTCTCAACGTCCTGATAGGAGCTACCTGAATAGAGATTGTAACTCTCGGACACGGAATTGCCTGCATGGTCGGTCCCGGAGATTGTTATGGTATCGCTTTGGGCAGGGGTGAAACCGTAAATTTCATCCCACTTTGTGGCGCTTTTTATGTAAGCCTTTCCATCGGAGGCTGCGGTAGTATTGGTGGTGGCGCTCCAAACGATTTCATTATATTCAGTGCCCCTGATGTTTTGTGATATTGTAAACCCGTTGGAGCTCCCGTACTCATCATGGGTAATCTGAAGGTAGTTTCCGCTGGTAGATGCGGTAATATCCATGGAGCTTCTGCCCTCTACACCTCCTGAATTGGTAGTCAGCAGGGTGCCGAAATTTAATGAGCCTCCGCCCTCATGGTTTTCGGTTAGGGTGATTGAAATCTGGCTGTCTCCTGCCTCGTTGTCTTGAAGAACCAGCTTTCCGCTTGAGTCAAAATAAGCCGAAACCTCGTTGCCGTAAAGGTTTTCAACAAAGGAGAGGAAACCCTGCAGAGTATCTTGGTCGGCATCAGTGATTGTATAGGTTCCGGAAACAGAGCTGCCATTTCGTCTCGTCCCTGTTATGGTGATTGAATCTCCATCTACAATGTTATTGCTCCCTCCACCAGTGTCAATTTCCGACCATTTAGTTAGATAATTAACCGGGTCCCCTCCTGTGATGTTGACATTGGCGGTGTCACTGACAAGAAGCTGGGTGTATTCCCGGGACAGCTCAGAATTAATTGCGTTTACAATCTCGGTTAGACTGCTCTGCGTTCCGTCAAAGGCGATTTGAGCCTGCCTTCCCGTGCTCATATCAGTAATTGTAAGGGTTTCAGGGGCACTCAAGCCGCTGCTTAAGTCAGTCGTCCCCGTGGCACTTCCCCTGGCTGGTGCCTGCGCGATAGATACAGCATATTCGCCTGGCACTGTCTGATCGGAGTGCGAAATATATTCCACATCACCATCAGTGGTTGTGCCTTCAGCTACAAATATTCTTTTTACTCCGTTAAAATCTTCATCCAGCGCATCTATGAAATCGTCACTGTCAAGGATAAGTTTTCCGTCATTTGAATGATCGGAATAATCAATCTGTGAATTGATCCCTATCAGGGAAAGAGCATTGAGAGTGCTCGGTAGCCCCGATACTGCGTTTACAACAATATCCTGAAGGCCGCTCCTTATAGAACTCAAAGTTGCATCCCCTTGAAGCAGGCCGCCGCTTTGGGTTTCCTCATTATAGGCAAATTGCTGGTTGATGTCGGATATAACATCGTTATAAGCATCAAGAAGATCCTGGACCGAGGATTTTACGGTATTGTAGTCCCGTGATATTGTAAGGGTAACGCTGCTGCCCGCTTCAACTGTGAGGAGGTTCAGGGTTACCCCTGCGATAGCATTATCTATAGTGTTGGAAGAACTGGTTATTGCAGTCCCGTCAACAATTATGCTTGCATCCTGCCCCTCCCTGATTTGCATGGTGTAACCTTCAGTCGAAGCGCTGAGAGTGCCGAGATCAAGAGTCCCGCCGCCTTCATTGTTGGCGACAAGGCTGATGCTTAGCTGGCTGTCGCCGGAAGTGCTGTCAGTTACCTGTATCTTTCCATCCACTATTGCGGCACTTCCAGCGTCAAGTCCGAAGAGGGTTTCAATTTCGCTAAGTAAGTCGTTAAGGGTTTTATAACCGCCGTCATATATATTGAAAGTGGTTGCACTGACCGTGGTCCCGTCGTGCTTTGTGCCTGATATGGTAATCGTGTCCGACGTGCCGGGTGTGTAACCTTGGATGTCGTCAAAGCTGGTGCCTCCAACCACCGGCTGCCCTGTGCTTATTGAAGTGTTGGCCGTATCACTTATGTGTACTTCAGCTACGCTGCCCTGGTCTCCCTCAAGAATACCGAGGGTTTGCAATACATTGTTTGCGTCTACAAAAGAAGTCGTATTTTCTATTTGCAGCCTGTACGTAGTAACCCCATTCTGGGTAGTGGATACAACTGAAGCTGTGATATTCGTTGCGCCTGAAGCGGTGTTTATATCATCGGCAATCTGGGTCAGAGATTTGGAAAGATCGACCGTAACAGTAAATTGGTTGCCCGAAGGGCCGATCGTTACATTGCCGCTTTGGGGGGTATTAAGCCCCAGGATAGAGCCTACAGACTGGGTGCTGCTTGAAAATGCTTCAGACTGGACACCATTGCTTATAAGGTTTTTTACGGAGCTTGTCCCTTGTATGAATCCCAGGCCGTTGCTCAAAATATTCTCGGCACTTGAGCTTGCATCGAAGATGGCGAAAGCATCCTTGCCGGTGTTGTCACTTGTAAGTATTAGCCGGTAATTGCTTGAGGAGACGGTCAAAACTGAAGCGGTTACCCCGGTCGCGCTTGCACCGGAGTTAAGATTATTGATTTTGTCTCGAATATCATAAAGGTCATCACTTGCCTCAACGCTTACAGCCCTTCCGTTTATAACAAATTCTCCTGAAAGTCCCAGAGCTGTATCGTAGCTTGCAAAGCTTTTTGAGGATATCTTGCGAGCTTGCGCCACCTTTGAATTAGCATTCATGGTGATCGTATGAGTCCCGGGAGCAGCGCTTGTGGAAGTGGACACGGTTAGAAAATCCGGGCCGCTGTAGGTAGCGGAATTGGTAGTGAGTGAAGTTGTAAACACGTTAAAGGCATCGCTGCTTGCAAGGGTTACGGCCTTGGTTTTAAGGGCCAGGAGCTTGGTATTGAGCGATTGAAGGATTTGGAGTTTTGATTCGTATTCCGACTTCTGGTTTTCTACCAGATCAACAGGACGGTGCTCGATCTTGATCAACTGGTCAATCATTGTCCGCCAGTCAAAACCACTTGACAGGCCTGATACCAGATTTGTGCTTAAAGACATGTTTCTCCTCCGTCAATCTAAAATTATACGAGGCGGAAAATAGTACCTGATACTGACATAGTTATCGGAAAATTATGCCGAAAACTTGAGGGTGTCAAACCACCTGTGGATTCGGATTGCAAGATACTTGCCACTGTTGGTGCCTGTGCTGGACTAAGAAGGCCCTGCCTCCTCCAACCGGAGGCAGGGCCTTTGCACGGTGTTTATAAGGCCTAGCGGAAAAGAGCTAGTACCTGCTGGGGTGCTGTGTTTGCCTGGGCAAGCATAGCAGTCCCTGCCTGGAGAAGAATTTGGTTCTTGGTGAATGTGGTCATCTCCGCAGCCATGTCTACATCACGAATGACCGATTCGGCAGCTTGTACGTTTTCTATGGTCGTAGCCAGGTTCGAAGCTGCATAGCTCAAGCGGTTCATGTACGCGCCGATGTCACCTCGGAGCGAAGTCAAGTCCGATATTGCATTGTCAATGGTATCCAGAGCACTCTGGGCTCCCGACGCAGTGGAAAGATCAATGCTGGAAAGCGCAGTACTTCCGGCTGTGGTGCCAAGATTTGTGGTTCTGGCATCTCCAGTGGCAACAGTGATCTGGTTGTTGGAGTTGTTTTCAGCCCCTACCTGGAAGGTTTTGTTGCCAGAGGAAGAGACTGTGAAAGTGAGCGAGTTAAGCTCTCCTGCCGAATAGCCTGATCCAAGGGTGATTTTTATGCCAAGCTGGTCAAAATTCGCCACCTGGCTCGCATTTAATGAAACAGTCTGGCTTTCCGAACCGTTTGTCAGGGTCGCAGTGCCACTGCTGTCGGTAAGTGTCCAGGTACCGGTGGTAACCGTAGATGAAACTGTGATTCCGGTTGTGGCAAGACCCACGTCCGTGACCGTAAACGTGTCGCTATCTAAGTTGGTGGTTGTCATGGTGGCATCACCCGATATCTTTATTCCCAGATCAGAGAAATTTACACTGTTATTTGCAACAGTACCGTATGCGACAACCGTTCCGTTGGTTGCCGTTACTGTGGCTCCACTACTCGCCGCTATTGTCCATGTTCCGGCCTTGACCAAGGTTGCATCATCGGTTATTGTACTTCCAGTCATGCCTACACCATCAATATCCGAGAAATCGAACTGGTAGTAACTGGTGCCTTTATAGCCGTAATTAACAGTGTTGTCCGATCCGCCCAGGGAACCTACTGATCTATCCCCAAAGCTTCCGTTAATGAGAACATCGCTTCCATATTTTGTTCCGTTCGCGATCCGGTTGATTTCGTCAAGCAGCTTGTCAGCCTCGGAGTCGATTTTTGTCCTCTCAGAAGAACCAACGTTTGCTGATGCTGCCTGCGTGGCAAGCTCTTTTAGCCTGGTGAGCATATTTCCTATTTGCTCCATTGCGCCTTCAGCAACCTGGAGCATAGAGCTTGCCTCAGAGGTGTTCCTTTGTGCCACCTTAAAACTTGCGATATCGGCCCTGAAGCTCTGGGAAATCGCAAGCCCCGCAGCATCGTCCGCAGCTCTATTGATGCGGTAGCCGGACGACAATCTTTCAAGAGATTTACTCAGCCCGGCATCAGCGACGCTCAACTGGCGGTGAGTGTTCATCGCCGCAATGTTATTTACAATCCTCAATCCCATGATCTTACCCTCCTTTGTCTGTCGGTTATTGTTTGCTTGCTGGAGAATTGTTGTTAGCAATTCACTCGCGGTTTTCAGACTGATGTTTTCAGCCTTCAACCTTCCGGCATCAAACCCAACCTTTTTTCATCCCCCCTTTCTTCCAGGTTTGATGCCCTTGGTTTGTTTGCTCGATTTTATTATCGGAAGTAAAGAGAGTTTCCTTAAGCTCTTTTTCGGTCAGGGTGATAGAAAGCCGGAGTTCGTATAGGGGGTTCGACCCCGCGGAATCCGCTTGAGGAGGGAAAACTTGGCGGGCTGTTAGTCTACCGAATGGCTCAGTGTTGTAGCCGTTTGATTTGTCCCTTGATGAGTTCCATGACTTCCGGGTCCTTTGGGTTTAGGATCAATGCCGTTTCCAGAATCCCTGCGGCCCTGTTGTACTCATTGTATAGAGAAGCGCTGCGTGCAAGACTTTTCAGGCGATCAGCATCAGCAGGTCCCAGGAGCTTGGCCACATCAAAAGCAAGGTCAAAGCATGCCAGATCCTGCCGGTCAAGAAGCCTTTGCGCGATTACGAGAAAGAGATTTGCAAGCTGGGAAATTGAATCCAGCACCAAGCTTGCAGGAATATCTAGGAGATGGAGTATTTTATCGCAAACGGCTACAAGCTGCTCAATTTCTGCAGCTTCAAGATAAGATCTGGCAAGCGTAAGGTGCAGGTGAACATCATCAGGGGCTGTCTTAATTGCCTTTTCCAGACAAGGAATTGCAAGGTCAAGCTTTCCTTGTCTAACATATATGTACCCGAGATTTTTGTGGGCCATGGAATCTTCTCCTCCGGCAACTTCCAGGGCCTGTTTATATTTTTTTATTGCAGCTTCCACAGAGCCGCTTCGTTCGAGCGCCGCCCCCCAGTTCACCAGGTTCTTTTCCCAATTTGGATCGACTTTATGTGCTTGCCGAAAACAGTCGGCGGCTTTTTTGTAATCGCCCATCTCCATCAGGGCGAGTCCTTTGAAGTAAAAGGCTTCCCTGGGATTAATTCCAGCTAGCAGGCCAAGCCTCTGGACGGCTTTCGGCCACTTTTTATGCTTCATAAGCAAGAGCGCGCTCATCTTCAGATCTTCTTCGAATTCTTTTGTTGCCGGAAGCTGCTCCCAAAAGTATATGGCCTCCTGCTCAAAGCCTTTTCTGTAAAGAACTTTCCCGATACTTGAAATGAATATGTCTTTTATAGTCTCCGGAGCCAGGGTTACTGATTTTTCAAAGGCTTCGAGCGCTTCAGCCTTTCTATCCAGGTACGCCAGGGCCATACCTTTGATTTTGTAAGCTTCCCATACCTTGTTGGCTTTTTCGAAAACAACAAAGCCGAATTTCTCTGGGGCTAATGCCAGTTCTTGCCGGCAGAGAAAGTATTTATCTATGTGGTATAGCGCCCTGTGGTAATCATTTCGCCCCAGGCTAATGAAGGCCATGCAAAAATGAAGATCTACACTGTCTTTGAAAAACTGCAGACCCTCCCTGCAAAGCCCCTCCGCTTCATCGAAGCGCTGCATTTCTGCCAGGGAAGCTACCAGTATAAAATAGGTCCATGCGAAGGCGCTATCTTTTCGTTTGACAAGGTCATCTTTCAGCAGCGAGCGCACTTTGAGAGCAGTTTTGTATGCCTTTTCATACTGCTCCTGCGCAAAATAGGAGACTGCAAGGTGATGTATGGTAGGCACGTGATCGGGCTTGGCCTCAGACTGGCGTAAAAGCAAGTTAAGTGTTCTTTCCTGTTTTTTTTGTTTTTTCTCCCCTTCCAGGTCATAGCCATAGTGCCAGATAACGGCCTTCAGGAAAGCAACCACCCGGCCTGCGCAATCCAACTGATTGTGAACAATTCCAGAATATTTCATCCCAATGTTGTTTTTGAATAGTCTGGGAGAGGTAGCTTCGTTGTAGTATTTTCCCCCGTCCATGTAGCTCCTGACATACACGCTGATAACCTCAGGGTTGTGCTTTGCAAGGAAGTTCCTTACCAAAGGCACAGAGGCGGGATCCAGTTTCTCATCTGCGTCTATGACAAATATCCAATCTCCTTTTGCATACGAAAGGGACTGATTGCGGTGCTTGCTGAAGTCATTTTCCCAAGGGTGCCTGTAGATGCGTGCACCGAATCTTCCGGCAATTTGAATTGTGTTATCTGTTGATCCCGTGTCTACAATAACAATTTCATCCACGAGATCACGGATGCTTCGCAAACACTGCGGCAAGAAATGTTCTTCATTCTTAACTATCATACAGGCCGATATTAAAGGTCCCTGATTGTGCTTAGGTCTCAAGATATGAACTGGTCCAGTGCCTAGAGTATTTTTTTTCTTTTTTTTCATATCTGTTTCCTCTCCTTTGCAGGGGAAGCCCGTGGTTAGCTGCAAACTCAGGCGGACTTCAGCTTGAACTTGAAAAGGTCGGCACACTCACAGATGACCTTTCCAAGAATTCGTTCGGGGCTTATACTGGGATGGTAAAAAGCTTTGCAGGTATCGTAGCCGTACGGGCATTTGTCCATAACTTCTCCGCAAGGGGTACACTCAATTTCGCTCTGCATGCAGCGAACGTTTTTGTGGCACCTGTATATGCCCGGCAGCGTCGTGCTTAAGAGAGCAAGGGTCCTTATTCCTAGAATATTTGAAAGGTGGACAGGAAATGAGTCCATGCCAATAACAAAGTCCATTTGTTTTATTAATGCCGCCAATTCGAAGATGTCAGTTTTCCCCAAGTAGTTGTAATACCCGCGAAGTTGCAAGCCTTCAACAGCAGCGTTTGGCCTTGTACCAAGATGGTAGACCTCAAAGCCCATTTGAACCAGCCCACAAAGCAGCCTAAGAGCCAAGTCGTCAGGATAAGACCGGAGCTTTCCTTTGGACTCAAAGCAGATGCCTACATGAATCTCGTTTTTTTGAGGAAGTTTCATACGCTGCAAGATGTGAGGCGGTATCGAATAGGTCCCGCTGAAGGTGGACATGTCAACCCCATAGGCTGAACCTAGCTCTTCCATAATGCACCTTCTCCACTTCTCGGTTTTGTCCAGTATGAATGCGGTCAAATCCGGCTGCACATAATGGTATTTTGCGATCCTGCGGATCTCTACAGGGAAATCAAGCCGGTTTCCCGTAAATCCCATTGGCACAAAAACGTAACGCCAGGTGTGATAATGGCAGGCTATGTCAATAGACAAGTTGTACTTTTTTGCCATAAGTATAAGAAGAACTGCGACAGAAATGGCGTCTCCAAGTCCTCCCTCAAAGATTACAAGAAGCTTTTGCTGGTGCACATTCCGGGTCAGCGCCGACTTGCTCAAAAGAGGTAAAGCTCTGTCATCTCCTCGAATTATGCCCCATTTCTTGCCCACAATGGTTTGTGCCAACACATCATGCATCAGGTATGTCTTTCCACGAAAAAGCCTCTTTTCCCCAAAAACAGGATCCTTGACATCAATTTTCTTTTCTGTAATTTGAACCATTAGCATTCAGTTTTTCTCCCTCTCGTTATGCTTCAGGTCCAAGATTCCGAAAAGCATGAAGACTATTCCCTGGTTCCCGGCCATAGTTGCTATGGCAGACATACGCTTTGACTGTGAGGTTAGTCCCATAAGTGTCAACAGATTTGGCTCTGCAAGGGGTGCTGGAGAAAGCTTGCATCGTTAGCAAGCGGGTTTTGGCCAGTTTATTCGGGCCTATCACGTCTTTCCCCGGTCTCTTATGGATGCACAGTTTGGATCTATTAAGGAGAGGTACCTTTACCATTCACTGTCCAGTTTTTTCTCAACCTGTCCCCAAGAGGATTTCAAGTGTTCAACGGCATCCAGGGCAATATCCAGGTGGATGTCCATATACCTGGTGAAAATTTCATTATGCAATTTCTTATCCTTGATTCCCCTGCGTTGGAGCGGCATATCCGACACAAGCATCACCGACCCCACAGGCACCTCATAAGTATAAGCCACAGAGAACAGGGTCGCGAGTTCCATATCGATAGCCAAGATCCGCTGTTTTCTTAAGTACCCTACAAAGGTGGAATCAAATTCCCATAGCCTGCGGTCCGTGGTGTAAATGATCCCGCATCTCGGGGTGAACCCGGTTTTTTTGACTGCCCCGATACAGAACATATTTACCGACGATGCAGGAATTGCAGGAAATTCAGACGGAAGGTAGTGGCGGCTGGTGCCCTCACCGCGAATTGCAGCAGTGGGAATGATCAAGTCCCCGATCTCAAGTGTATCTTCGATACCACCGCACATCCCCAGCATGACAACTGCCTTGAGATTATCTAGGAACGCAAGGCAGTTTACCACCAGCGCGGCCTGAGGGGAACCTATGCCGAATTCTATCATTGTACAGTTGATGTCCGGTGCGTTGACAAGCATGAAGTTGCCTTCGTGGTACTCCCCGTGTGTCCTTGACTCAAAAGCTTTCACATACTGCTTGAAATTAGTGATCAACAGAAAATCGCAAAATTGCCCCAGTGGACAATCTGTGTATCTTTCCAGAGTCTGGCGGATATATTCGTGTTCTTTGAGTCCCATAAAAACTAACCGGCCCCCATGCCCCTGTTGGGATTACGAACAAGCACAAAGCATGCCAATTCCAAACTTTTACTCTCCGCATGCTCTGGAAGCAATAACCAACAAATGAAGACGGTCAATTCTTGCCACCCTGGAGTGAAAAATTTTCCTGGTGATCAAAAAATAGCCGAGCGTAGGCTACCGCATGGGCACCCTCTCCCTGAAAAGCACGGATTTAAGAACTTCTTATAACTGGCCGATAATTATCATTGCTAAGATACCATGCGAATTTCAGGGTGGAAGGCAGATTGGAAGCCCTTGACCCTTTTGCCGCATTTCTAGTATTCAACAAATACCTGTGGCTCAGCGTACTCGAACGAGTGAAAGGGGCAGAGGGATATAAAATGCGGGGCTTGAATTTTTTTCTAAAGTTTTTAACTCAGATGCCGATAAGAGGCATGAGGGGTTATTATGGTCATATTTGCATATCAGGTTAACAATGTATTAAGGGTTTACGGGGAGCAGTTGCGCCAAAACAGACTGCCTGCTAAGGCAAAAAATGAGCAAGGCCGATCCTCTGACACAATTAATATCTCTGCCGAAGGCAGGAGGAAGGCTATTATTGATAAAATCGCCTCCAGCATTGTTGACAGGATAACTCAATATGGGCCCCATACCAATATTGAAAAAGAGGTGTTCAAGAAACTGGAGGATGAGTATGGAGGGCGTCTTGCAGTGGGCAAGGCCAGCCCTGGCGATCTTCTGTTCAAAGTAATTGATGAAGAGGGTGAGACTGTAAATTCGCTTTCCGTAGAAGACTCCAGTTTCTTGAGGCACAAGCTGGAGCAGATTACTAAAGAAACGGTAAACAAGAATATGATTTAATAAACAGGGAGTTAGCCCATGAAAATTGATGATAAGATTATTAGCTATGAAATCGGCAAGTATCTCTCCCAATCAGGGCCAGGTGAAGCTGGGAAAATAGATGCAAAAAAGCCTACTGATGCGGGAGGGGTTGAGAAAGGCCCCCTGGAAGATGATACCGTGGTCAACCTTTCCCAGATTTCAAAGGAGGCCCAGAAGGTAGGAGAGGCCATTTCGTCAGAGATAATGGTAAGGGAAGATAAGGTGGCTGCTTTGAAGGAAAAGATAGATATGGGAAGATACACGGTTGACCATGAGGCTGTGGCCGAAAAACTTGTCAATGCCTTTATAGAAGAGATTTCCTGACATCTCCTTTCGTTTACACGGGTCTTCTTTAGTGGTCTACTTAGCGAGAGAGAGTTAATATGCAACACACCTGAAGCCCAAAATGTTAGAAAATGACTCAGGTCCCAGCCTGAAGCGGCTATACAGGCATATGCTGTTCCCGGAGAGCCAGCTTCCGCCCTTAGCGACAAAAGACCGTGGGGCTCTATGTGAGCGATAGGGATCATGGGAATGAGTCATAGTCCATTCCAGAACATTGCCGATTGTGTCAGCGATACCAAATTTATTTTCGAATTTTATGTACCTATCTACAGGTGTTGTACCGCCCACATTGGATTCGCCGATATTGCAGGAATTTTTTTTCCATTTATTCCCCCAGGGGAAAATGTAGCCCATGGCGGTTCGCGAGGCCGCCTCCCATTCATCCTCGGTGGGAAGTTTTTTCCCGGTCCAGGCGGCAAAAGCCATTGCGTCTTCCAGACTGACCTGGACAACTGGGTGATTGCTTTTGTTGTGAATTGAGCTTCCGGGCCCCAACGGCTGGTACCAACATGCCCCGGCTACAACCTTGCTGGCGAGAGATGCATTCCATACAAATTTCTCCTGCCCCGTTTTCTCGTCCATTGTTCTCTTGCTTTGAGAAAAATAAACGGTTCCGTACCCAAACTTCTCGGCTGTGGTTCTGTATCCCGTTTTTTCGACAAAAATTTGAAACAATGCATTGGTAACAGGGAAACGACCCATGTAGAAAGCCTGTAGGCGAACTTTTCTTTCAGGCCTTTCATCTCCTTTGGATGCCCTGGAGCCAACAACATACTCTCCTTCCGGAATAAGAACATATTGATTGTAGTATTTGTCTCTAACGCTCAACAGGCTGTCAAATTCTTCTGCAAGAATTTTCGCCTTGGTTATTTTGTCATCCCCGGCTAGGGCGATGTCAAAATCTTCGCCTTCTTGTAAGGTGTCGACTGCAGGCACGGTTTCCTCATCTTCTTCGAGCAAGTCCGCTTCCTCAAAACCATCATCTCCGCCAATCTCCTCAAATGCATCTTCTTCATCTGTCGCTAACCCTTCAGCCGGCCCCCCGATTCCCCCATCCTCCACAAGCTCAATTACTTCGTTTTCATTCTCAGTTTCGTCAACTTCAACATCATCGTCAACTTCAAGCTCTTCAAATTCCTCCTCAGCATCCTGCTTTTCCAGGGTGTCGTTTGTTTCAATCACCTGCTCGAATTCCCCATACTCAGAAGTTTCTTCACCCGCGTCAACTTCATCCTGCTCAGCGTATTCTTCTACAAGGCTCTCATCGTTTTCCGCGGGTGGTTCGATTTCTTCAAGTGCATGAGGGTCTTCTGTCTCAGATAAAATTAGCTTCTCTCCAAAAGGCGCACTGCTTTCACCTGTTACCAGGCCGGGGGTGCCGGGGCTTTCGGGCGCATTTTCACCCGCTGCTTCCATTAGCCTGAACCCTAGTTTTTCTGAAAGACCCTGGATCAATTTCCTTAATTCATCTATTTTGCTGGCCCCATCTGCCCCTCCTGCTTGCGAGAGAGTTCCAGCGCTGGCAAGAACTTCATTAACAACGCCGAGAACATCTCTTATTCGCTCAAAGCCAGGTGCATCACCACTGCCGGCCATGTCTGTGAAGGATTTGAGGACTTGCTCCTTCGCTTCTTCAGACATCCCGAATATGTAAGTGGGTGTAATCGTTATACCCTCCGGGTTGCGCCCTTTTTCGTAGAGTTTTTTTAGATCAGCATTTACTAAAGAACGAAGAGCGCTTAGGTTTTTTTTCCGGTTTTTCGTGGCTGTGGAGTCATTGCCGGTGTGCCACAGGGTTTTAATAAGCTCGTTGGCATCGATGCTTTGTAATGTCTCCGTTGAGCCTTCGCGTTCATAGTAGGCTCGTATGGCCTGAACGAGCCTGCATTTTAAGGCCATTTTATTCCGATAACCAAGGTTGGTTATAGCTTCGTCAATTCCACGCAACGTTATTACAGCCATAGTTGATCGTTACCCCGCCCGCAGAAAGCCACGGCTTTAGCCGTGGATGAATGCGGTTAAGGGCGGGCGGGATGTCGTACCACTAAGTCCCGCCGATTGCGAAGCAATTCGGCGAGACTAAGTGCTTGCCCGTGGGGCTCCACTGCAAGAATTCGAGAAATCTCACGAAGCTAAATGCAAGACTCATTCCAATCGCTCATCACAAATGACTGAACGGGAGCATCAATGTGAGGTGAGATCAGAGTGGTATGTGTTTTGCATTAAGCTTGAAAAGGCTCAAGAGAGGGTAATGCGGGCAAAACGCTGAGCCTTTGTTATTCAGGTGGGTTCATGGCAGAGATAATATCTATAGTCAGCCAGAAAGGAGGAGTTGGGAAAAGTACCACAGCCATCAATTTTTCAGCAGCTCTTGCTGTAGCTGAAAAGAAGTGTTTATTGGTGGACTGCGACCCTTTGAGCGCTGCGAGTGTTGGCATGGGAGTCAAGAGCGCAAATCGGACTTTAACGCTCTACCATGTTATTACCGGAAGAGCCTCTTTGGGGGAGCTTGTTATTCACACTCATCTTAAATCGCTGAAGATGATTCCCTCAGATATTCAACTTCTTTGTGCAGAGACGCTGTTATCTACAGAAGCCAATAAGGAAAAGGTACTGGCAAACCTCTTCAAGGATATAAAGGCGCAGTATGATTACATAGTGATTGATTGTCCGCCTTCTCTTGGGCTCATCACGGTAAATGCCGTAATCGCCTCTGAGTGGGTCCTGGTTCCTGTCCAGTGCGAATACTATGCACTGGAGTCGATCAGATATTCATTGAAGATGATTGAGATATTAAAAAACAGGCTGGGTCTCGATGTCCGAATAGCGGGTATCCTTCTAACCATGTTTGATAGTAAGGAAAAGGTCTCGAGGAAAGTCGCGGGTCAATGTCGAAGGCACTTCAAAAACCTTGTTTTCGAAACAGTGATTCCACGATGTGTGTCTCTGAAAGAATCTCCTGCAAAAGGCAAACCTATTGTGCTGACCGATGTCAAGTCGGCTGGGGCACTTAGTTATCTCAGGCTGGCAGGGGAATTCCTGGGAAAAAGCCAGAGCAGAAGGGCTGGAGTTAACAGATAAGTTTTTTGAAAAGAGGAGTGTACGATCATGAAAGTTACGGAAAGCGAAGTGATTAGAAGGGGCGAACGGGAATTGATTGATGCAATAACAGCCGATTTGGACTGGGGTTTGATTGAACAAATTTTTAGAGACAAGCATAACTTGGCGATAAGCGAGGATGTAGAATACAAGAAGGGGGATATTGTTAGTTACAACGGAAAAGTTGCATACAAGTTAGAGTTTGATATCAAGGCTACGCTTTCCATAATGCTTGACAGGGAGGGAAATTGTATATCAGTCGCAAGTTCTGGCAATATGGAAACAGATGATCAGGACCGGCGTGAACGTTATGAAGAACAGGGAAAAGATATTTTGACTGGGGACAACGCTGGATCGAAGAAAATTTATGAGGGGGCTGTGGCAGAACTTTGCAAGCAGGACCGGTGCGGTGATGGAGAAGCTGAGTCGCCAGGCCAGTCGCCTGAGGGCAGGTCTAAAACGATTTCCGATGCAGAGCCTCATATAGCTGAGCAAATGGTGGAGGTTGATTAGTAAGGATGGAAATGATGACAAGTCAAAATGAGGGATCCGGGCGCGACATTTGGGAATTATTTAATGAGACCTTAGGCCACCATATCGAAAGATTGATAGGGACAAGGTACGGAATCGCGGGTCTGCCCTTAAATTTTGCAACCATATCGTGTCTTATTTTAGTTACAGAGCGCGAAAATGAGATTGCGAGCTTTTCATCTGACCCACCAGAGCGTCTTACATCTAAGGGAATTTTGGAAGAGCTGGCCGAAATAGGTCTCCAACCGGATAAGGCAATAGAGATAGCGCTTCAGGATATGATTCAAAAGGGCTACTTCCACGTAGACGATGAAGGCAGGTTTTCTACTAAAAAACATGCTGTAAGCATGGCAAAGCTCCTGGACTGTGTTTTTCCAGGGATGCCCGGGATGAACCTGCTTGCCTATTTTGTTCAGACCGTAGAAGAGGTCCAATCCGGGAGAAAAGACCTGGAATTTGGGCTCAACCAGTTTGCGCAAGTGCTACAACAGCAAGGCGTTCCCTTAAAAAAAGGTAGAGGCGGGCCAAAAGAGAGTAATAGCTTTGAATTACACTTTAGCCAGGCGGAACAAAGTAATAGAAAGGTGCTGAGAGGGAGGGAGGAAGTGGAAGCCTTCCAACAGGAAAGTCTTATTTCCTTTGAGTCCAAAGTTATTTCCTTACAAGAAGGCTTGCAAAATCTTGAAATCAAGTCAATGGAAGAGCTCTTCTCGGAACAAAGCCGAACTCCGGAAACCTTGCCCGTTGTTGAGAAAGAAAAGGAAAATCAAGAAGTCAACAGGCCGGAAGATGAAAAAGATGAGGAGCAAGGCTTGACTTCCATGAATCAAGGGCTTCTTCAGACTTCGGCAACGGAAGAAGCAGAGTTAGAACTCCACGCAGGTGAACGGATCGAAACAGAAAAAACAGTAGAGCTAGATCTAGTTGTTGAAGAAGCGGTCCAAACGGCGCAGAAAGAATCTGATGTGCAGGTTATAGCTGAAAAGCAAGATTCCGGTAAAGCAGATGATTTGATTGAAAGGCAAATTGCTGCTTTCGGAGAGGAACTTGCTTTGCAATGCCCTATTTGCAAACAAGGTGAAATTCAATCAGAGAAAACATCCACGGGAAAGACTTATTATAGGTGTTCCAGAAAGGATTGCAATTTCATAAGCTGGGGGAAACCGGCTCATGTTGTGTGCCCGGCATGCAATAACCCTTTTTTGGTGGAGACCGTAACTAAGGACGGGGACACAATCTTAAAATGTCCGCGCGCTACATGCCGGTACTGGCAAAAGAGCCAAGGGGAGAGACTGAACGCTGCTTCACAAGAAAGTTTCTTGAACCAGCAAAAGGCCAAGAAAAAAGCCGGGTACAGAAGACCTCGAAGAAGGGTGGTGAGGAGGAGAGTTGTGCGCAGGAAGCGCTGAGATTTGGTTTCTAGATTTCGATTAGATTTCGATCTCTGTTCCTTCGCGCGCAAAGAAGACTTCCGTGTCGCCGGCATAACCAGGGACGCAGTATTTATCAACTAGCAGGTCTATTTCAGAATCGGTTCGTTCCGGATCGTGGTGAAACAAAGCTAGGCGCTTAACCCCGGAACGTTTTGCCGCAGCAATGGCATGATCGATCGGAGAATGTCCCCAGCCAAGCTTGGTCGTCACATATTCTTCATGAGTGTACTGAGCGTCATGGATCAGTAGGTCGGCACCGGCAAAGAAATCCTCCACGCGCTGGTTTTCGTCCCTGGCTATCCGCTCTCCTTCTCGAAGCATGGCGGGGTTGTAAAAGGGGTCCCGCGGGTCGGTGTCGAACAGATTTTGAAAAGGTTCAGTATCGTACGCGGTACAGAAGCTCTTGTTATTGTATTCGAAACGGTAGGCGAGGCAGAGAAGAGGATGATTAAGATATTTCGTGATAAGGGTGATGGTATCGCCTAGATCAAACCTTCCTTCCCTGAGATTAATATATTTGATTTGGGCTGCCAACTCTGCCTGCCGTACCGGGAAGTAGCGATAAATCCACTGCCCATCAAGGATATCCTTCAGAGTATCTTCTTCATAGGTAACTGGCCCGTAGACCTCTAACCTGGAATCGGGAAGATAAACCGGTGTGAAAAAAGGGAACCCTTGAATATGGTCCCAATGGGTATGAGTCAGGAAAATCTGCGCTTCAATATGGCCTTTTACAGGTTTGTGCCTTGCCAAGTAGCTGCCCAACCCCTTGATGCCGGTACCCGCATCTATAATAACACACCTGTCCAACCCACTGAAGCGTAACTCGATGCAAGGCGTGTTGCCACCGTATTTTAATGTGTAAGGTCCCGGGCAGGGAATGGATCCCCTTACTCCCCAAAATTTTACCTTCATGCCGTTTGTTTTTTTTCGTCAATGTGAAGGAAAATCCTGGCCTTTTCTATCTCCTGGAGCACCCTACCTTGGAGTCCACAAATACTGGACCAGGCAATTCCCGTGCTTTTAGGCAAGGAATCCACCACTGCCTCATCAGGAAAGAAATCTCCTGCCGATCCTATTTCGTAAATGTTAGCATAGGCGTTCGCAAGTGCCACGGTGGAAGCCAGAAGTTCGCTTTGGCAAGTTGCAGCATCTAGATTGTGATGACAACTTAGTACGGCATCCAGGGGCGAACCGAGCTGCCATTCTTCGGCAATCAATCTCCCTACAACGCAGTGGTCCAGTCCTAAAGCTACCCGCTCCTCCTGGTAAAGTGGGTGTTGCTTGATCTTCGCCAGTTTTAAAATCATGGTGTACTCTTCTGTAAACTCACTACTAAGCGGTACTTTACCCAAATCATGCAAAAGCCCTGCCACAAAGTACTCCTCTCTCTGGATAGCTGGAACGCCCTTGGTCTCGGCCAGAAATTTAGCAATTACCCCGACGCCAATGGAATGAACCCAAAAATCGTCTTCAAACAGAGCCTGGGTAGCTCTTTTCTTGCGAAAAACATCAAGAAGCGCGGTACTCAGCACGAGGTTCTTAACTGTATTCAAACCGAGCATTATTATGGCTCGCGTCAGGGATGTCACCTTTCTGGGCAGGGAGTAATAGGCAGAGTTGACGACTCTTAAGACGCGGCCGGTAAGCACTGGATCAAGGGATATGACGTGGCTCAAGTAATTGGGAGATGTTCTGGGATTGTTACATGCCTCCAGCACTCTCTCAGCCGTTGTGGAAAGGCCTCGCATTCTGGAAATGTAGTGTCGGATACGCTTTAAGCGTTCTTCCTTTGTAATAGATAGTTCAGCCAAAGACCGATCAACTTTCAGCAAAAATTTGGATGTACGGATGTTATGTATTTGACACGGAGGGACCGTACCTGGTAGTCAAAGTTATATAGTTCCCTGCTATTTCCTGCCTGTAATTGTCATTCCAAAAGGTCTCGTTTATAACTGCACTCAAGAAAAAACGATACCTTTTCTGAAGATGTCCGAGAACCTCAGTATTGAAGAAAAGGCATTATCACCTCCTTGTGCGGCGAACGCCATAGGGGATAGCATATGGGCCCACAATAATTAATTATAAATTGTGGCCCTCGGCGGGTCAAGGCAATGGAATGCAAAAAACCCCCGATTCTTGCCATGATCTAGGCATTCTGGTAAACTTTGCTTATGGAAGAACATCAAAAGGCTAAACTAATCAAGAGAATAATGGATGCAGGGCCGCTTCCATCCCTTTCTGCACTTGCAGTCAGAGTTATTAAACTTGCGGCTGATGACACAAGTTCTGCTGCTGATCTGGCCCATATTATTGAAAAGGACCCGGGTCTGACTACACGTCTTCTGAGATTGGTCGGTAGCGTTTTCTATTCCAGGCCGGGACGTATTGGTTCTGTCTCTCAGGCCGTGGTTCTGCTTGGGTTCAAGAAGGTGCGGATCATGGCTTTGAGCCTTTCTTTGAGGGATACGTTTCCCATGGGTAACGTGCACGGTATGGATTACCACTATTTCTGGAAGGCTTCCCTTTACCGTGCCCTGATTGCAAAAGAATTTGCGCAACTTTCGCACCTGCGCAATGTTGATTCAGAGGAGGCATTTGTTGCAGGGCTTATTTTGGAGATTGGAATGCCTTTGCTTTTTGAAACGCTACCTTCTAACGGAATGAAAAAGGCATTTCCTGGCGGGAACACTCCACTGGAGGTAGGTCTGGCATGGGAAAGAGAAAACTTGGGTATTGATCACAGGGAGCTTGGTAGCTTTTTGCTGAGACGATGGCACTTTCCTGATGATGTGGTAGAGCCCCAGAGGTTTCTTGGGGTAAGCGCCCTACAGCATGATAGCCCTATGATAGTCAAAATCGTTGAGCTGGCAAGAAGGGCAACCGAAATCATTACTGGACTTTCGACGGACCTTTACGGTCTTCAAAATCTGGCTGAAAAGCATTTGAATTTAAAGAAAGAGGATATAGGCCGGATTTTGTCAGATGTGTTTGACAAAGTTGAACAGCTTGCTGAACAGCTTCGCATTGACCTTGACTCGCAAGCTGATATCATGGAAGTGATGGAGAATGCGAACAAAGCCCTCGCCCGCCTAAGTACATCAATGGAGAAATCTCTTCAAGGACTCTTGGATCAAGGGCGCGGCCGTAGCGAGGCTTTTGGTGGGGCATTGGAGGAGGGAGAGCAAAGGCGAAAAGAGATCTTGAGGAATGCTTTCGATGCTGTTGCTCACGAAATACGGAATCCTCTCCTGGCTATCGGTGGTTTTGCCACACGACTTGCTGCTGACCCCAGAAAGCAGGGCCGCGGTAGGGAATATGCCAGAATCATTGCTGAAGAATCTAGGCGCCTGGAAGGTATACTAAGGGAAATTATGGACTACTGTCGGGAATACAGGCCTGTTTTTGATGAAGAAGATTTGGGTTCCCTTGTCCACACTGTCCTCGGTGAGCTTGAGCCTCTTTTCCATGAGAAAGATATCAAGGTAGAGTTGAATTTCTCAGAGGAAGTATTCCCGGCATGGGTAGACAGGGATGGGATTTGCAGAGTGTTTAAAGAAATTCTAAAAAGTGCAGTCTCTATGATTGGCCAGGGTCCCGGTGTTATAAAAATAGGTCCTTCCGAGTTTTCCGTGGATCATACAATATATTGTGGTCACCCCGGTCATAACTCCTTGAAGCACAGGCACATCAACGACAGCAAACATTGAGATTGAATTAACCTCTTGTAATCATTACAAGTGCTACTACAAGTTTGAAGCAGTCAACCTTTACCAATTCAGAACAGCAGAGCATTCCTTGAACTTTTGCCTCAGAGTACGAAACGTATGCCGTTAAAACCTAGCCATCTGAAATCACAAGCTATTCCCCATTTATCAGCGTAGGTTTTTGAATTCTAGGTTAAAACTGGTATAGGCGCAGGATTCCTACTACATATAGATTCACCCACGGGAAACTCAGAAGGAACTAAAAATATTTATCAAGCCAAACTGGGAGACAGGGCAAATATATTTTGAGATTAGCGATACTGGTCGCGCTATGCCAAAAGGAACATTGGATGCAGTGCTGGAATCGAATCTTTCCTCTAAGGCCTTTGGCGGAGGGCTAGGGCTTCTGATAGCGCGAAACATCATAGAAGCACACAAGGGTGCCATTGAGCTTGAAGTTAAAAAAGGTATAGGCAATACGGTAAATTTTTTCATCCCAATGTCACAGCCCGTTTGACTTGATGGTTCTCTTCCTCTACTGTAAGGGGAATTATTTTTGTGGAATCGGAAGGCCGGGTTCAGCAAATCCTTCTACATCTTGCATTTCAAAATGTCAAAGCTTTGACACCACCGTCAAGGTGAGGTGATGGTGAGGTGATAAGAACTTGCTTTTTCGCTGGAGAAGAATAGCGAAAATGGAGTTGGGTGTCAAGGATAAAGAGAGATCTAATCTGCTGCATAGTCTGGGTTTCTAGCCTATTTATCAAAAGTGAAATTTTTACCCTCTCTAATCACCAATCTATCCAATTCTCCCTGAAATAACAAAAGAAATGAGATATGCAAGTGGCACAATTATTGCTTTTATATGACTTCGCATAGTGCAGCTTAATGGCAGTATGCGCGAGGTGTGTTTATGGTGATACCGGGTAAGAACACTGACTTTAAAGACTTGGCAGCAAAGGTCATGCCCGGTAACGATGCCAGCTATAAGGGCTTAAAGAGGCAAAAGATTGATGCCCTGGCTGACAAAAAAATCCTGCACGCTCCTTTTGAAATCGCCGGGAATATGGCCCGCATCACCAGGATGCTCAGAGAGAGAAATATAAATGCTACCAGCGCCAATTATTATGACTCCTGGCTTAATTACCAGTGTGACATAAACCTGAATATCAATAAACTTCCCGAGCCGGAAAGACTCCCCGCGGTCCATGAATTCGCCGAAGACGCAATGAAGCGCTACGACATCTTTCATTTTCACTTTGCGCACTCACTTTACCCCGATTTCAGAGACCTTGACCAACTCAAGGATAAAGGGAAAAGAATTCTCTTTTCTTTCTGGGGAAGTGATCAGCGAAGTCCGGAATGGATATTCTACCATCAGGCAAAATTCTTGGGTTATGATCCTCCAAAACCTTATTACCTCACCTTGGATCTTTATCAAAAACATAAAATCATAAACCTTTATGCAGATGTCATGCTCGGCGCCACTTGCATCCCCAGGGGGCTGTGGATACCCGGCCAAATAGATGTTTCTGAATGGAAGCTGGAAGATAGAAAAAAATTACTCGAAAAAAACAGGATCAACAAAGACCCGCGAAAAACATATTTCCTTCACGCGCCTTCGTCGGACTGGAAGAAAGGCTCGATGCTCATAACATCTCTACTCGATGATTGTAAAAAAGACGGGATGCCGATTGAAGTTATATACGTCAAGGGACTTTTACCTGAAAAAGCAAAACAGATCTACGCCTATACCGACTACGCCATTGATCAAGTGGGCGTGGGGACCTTCGGTTTATTCGGCATAGAGATGCTCACCTGGGAAATCCCGGTCCTGGCCTACCACACAGAGTTGTACGATCGGCTTCGTAATTATCCGCCAGTCATCAAGATAACCAAAGAAAACTTTAAACAACAAATTGAAAAATGCATTGAGATGAAAAAGACAGGAGAAAATATTGCGCTAGGCCAGAAGGGCCGTCAATGGGCACTGAAAAACGCGGATATGATTAACAGCATCCCCCAATACCTGGAAATCTATAGTCATCTGGGGGAAAACAAACAGATTAAACAGTTTATCAATACTTCCTGGTATAAGCAGGAACATTTACTGCAAAGAGGAGTAAAGTCCGATTTTTATAAGTACATGATTGAAGAAAAGATTTTTGATCAACTGCAGCTACAGATCCAAAACTATGACAAGAGGCTATATAAGTGAATTAGCGATTTCCCCGCTAAACTGCCAAAGTAATATTGAAATGATCAGCCACTCGAAGCCTTGGATTAACAGAAAAGATATAAGCGCTGTTTTGCGGCAAATGAAAACCGGCATGTTGGCAAGAGGCTTAAAAGTAAAGGAGTTTGAAACCGCCATTTCAAAATTCATCGGAACGAAGGGCACCGTTGCTGTGGGGTGTGGGACGTCTGGGCTCATATTAAGTTTAAGAATCTTAGACGTGGGACAAGGCGATGAGGTCATTTTACCCACTTATGTATGTCATAGTGTTTATGACGCTGTGAAACAGGTGGGTGCACGGCCTGTTCTTTGTGATATTGGTGAAAATTGGAATATGACGATTGAAACAGTTACTCCGCATATATCTTCCAGCACTAAGGCCATTATTGTCATACACCTCTTTGGCAACGTCGTAGATACAGATTCCTTTATGCAGTTTGGAGTACCGGTTATTGAAGATTGCTGCCAAGCTTTTGGGGCAGCGGCAAACGGAAAAATGCTGGGAAGCATAGGAACTATTGGCGTATTTTCATTTCATGCCACAAAATGTTTAACCACGGGTGAAGGCGGTGCGGTAACGACAAACGACGAAGACTTGTTAAAACGTATGAATAATTTCGTTAAAAATGGCAACCCGTTGGTAAAGTTAAATGACCTCCAGGCATGGCTCGGGCTTTCTCAACTTTATCGTTACACGACAATGCTGGCCCGCCGGCAAAAAATTGCGGATTTCTATACCCAACAATTGCGGGATTTAGAAATAATTATTCCCGAAAATGAAAATTGTCACAGCATTTATTTCCGATATCCGGTACGGGTTCGAAATCATGAATACGAGCAAATACAAAAAGCATATCACAACCTTGGCATTCACGTTAGACGAGGCGTTGACAAACTTCTTCACAGAGATTTGAACCTGTCAGACAAATATTTTCCGAAGGCAGTGCGTCTTTTCGAGCAAACTCTGTCCTTGCCAATCTATCCCTCACTAACAAAGAGGGAACAACGGAAAATAGTGAAGGTCACGAAAGAGATTTTTCATAGCAAATGCAATTAGAAATACTAAACGAAAAACATGAAAAACAATACGAGAATTTTTTACTGAATAATTCTTTGACATTATTTTATTCTTCCAATAAGTATCGAAAGCTTTTAAGGCGATTTTTGCACGAAGAAGATTACTATATTATCGCGCTTAATAAGTGGGATGAGATCATTGGTGCACTGCCGACTTTCTTGAAGCGTAATGAAAAATTGGGCAACGTGTTAAACTCGTTGCCGTTTTATGGGAGTAACGGGTCTATCATTGAATACGCACAAAATGAAAAGGTAAAAAAGGAACTGCTGGGCGCGTTCTTTGGACTCGCAAAGGATCATAATTGCCTTTCAGCAACCTTAATTACATCTCCCCTTGAACCAAACAAGACTTTTTATGAAAATAATTTTGGGCATACTTTTTTCGATAAGCGTATTGGACAACTAACGCCGTTGCCAAAAAATAATTCAGACGTGGCAGATATGTTAATGAAACTTTTTCATCAAAAAACCCGCAATATGGTTCGAAAAGCGCAGAAATACAGATTTCAAATTACAAGTGAATATACCGAGATTTTTTTTAAATTTTTATGTGAAACGCATATCCGAAACATCAATACAATTGGTGGTCTTGCCAAGCCTATCAGATTCTTTGAACTCATTCCTGAAATTTTCAAGTATGACAAGGAATATAAAATATATGTAGCACTCCAAGATGAGACACCAGTGGCTGCGCTTTTAGTTTTTTATTTCAATAAGACAGTAGAATATTTTACGCCCGTGATCGATCAGCGATACAGAGCCTTGCAACCTCTCAGCCTGCTCATTTTTTATGCCATGCAAGAAGCTGTGCGACGGGGATTTGAATGGTGGAACTGGGGGGGGACCTGGTTGACGCAGACTAGTGTGCATCGGTTTAAAAAACGATGGGGTACTGTGGACAAACCGTATTTTTATTATACGAAATTATACGACAAAAAAATTATACATCATTCAAAGGAAGAGCTTATTCAAGATTATCCATATTTCTACGTACTGCCTTTTGAGCAGTTATCGCAAAGAGAGGACAATGATCAACTATAAAAAAATTTCTTCTTTTGACACTGAGGACCGTTTACCTACTTTCAGAAAAAATTTAGTGGAAGAATTCATTGTGCAGCGCATTAATGATCACCTACGACCCGTTCAAAAATTCTTCGCGAAGGAAACCAGGAAACGCAATCATCAAATCTTATTAATTCTTGGTGCGCCACGGTCGGGTTCGACATTGCTTAACCAAGTGTTAGTTTCACGATTGGATTTAGGCTATCCTTCTAATTTAATGGCCCGATTCTATGAAGCGCCGGCGGTGGGCGCCTTTTTACAAAAATTATTGATCAAAGATCGCATTAAAGATCTAAGAAAGTATAAAAGTATTCACGGAGTCACGGAACTTATTGAAGAGCCTCATGAATTTGGATATTTCTGGTCTCGACATTTAGCCGTCTCTGAAGACGTTCATGAACCTAACGAAAACGAAATACACGCAGTTAACATTAGAAACTTAGATAATGAACTGCAAACAATAATTTCTATTTTTAACAAATCCGTCATTTTTAAATGCCTTTTAGTAAATTTCTTTATTCCTGTATTAAAACAAATCCCAAATATTTTATTTATTGATTTACAAAGAAATCCTATCGAACTGGCTCGGTCCATCTGGCTCGTTCGCCAGGAAAGGCTTGGTAACGTTGAAAAATGGTGGTCTCTAAGGCCCCGGAATTATTCTTTTTTAAAACGACTCACGCCAGCTCAGCAAATAGCCGGTCAAATACTGGCCATTCGTGCCTCTATCGCCAACGGGTTGTCATGCGTTGAGGAAAATAGGAAGCTAACCGTCTCATATGAAAACCTCATTAGGAACCCGGAGGCGGTGATAGACAGAACCGTTGAAAAGATTTTTCGACTCGGGGCTCGTGTTGAAAAGATCGGCGAACCAATTTCATACGTGGGTCATCCAGGCAAGAAAAACCTGGACCCTGCAATCGAGTCTGAAATTGTAAAAGCGTTTGATGATGTAAATGCATTGATCAAACTTTAACAATAGCTGAAATGAATTTAAGATTTTAAAAAAGCAGGTAGATTATTGACACGTGATTTAAGATTTACTCATTTAGACTGTTTCTTAGCCCGAATAAAATCGAAAAAATTTGGGATTAAACTATGTGCGGAATTGCAGGTTTATATCATCTAAATAGGAAAGCCGTCCCGGCTTACGCCTTAAAAAAGATGTGCGACGTCATGCAGCATCGTGGGCCGGATGATGAAGGCTATGTATTTTTTCATGTCAGGAGCGAGCCATATAAAAATGAAGGCTACTGGGTGGAGATGGCTCAGGACATTCCTGAAGCCACATCCCGGGAAGACTGGTCTAGTGCGTTTAACGGTAATGGAGATTTCAACCTAGCCCTGGGACACCGGCGCCTTTCCATAATAGACCTGACCCATACCGGGCATCAGCCCATGTCCAACCGGGCTAACGGAATCTGGATCACTTTCAATGGTGAAATCTATAATTTCAAAGAACTGCGGCAGCAACTCAAGGAAACAGGTCACCAGTTTTTTTCCCAATCTGACACCGAGGTCATTATTCACCTGTATGAAGAATACGGACTTGACGCTATTTCCCACTTAAACGGAATTTTTGCCTTTGCGCTCTGGGATGGCCGGAACAACAGACTAATACTGGCCCGGGATAGATACGGGGCCAAACCCCTTTACTATACCCTACAGAACAACCTGTTAGCGTTTGCCTCTGAAATAAAGGCCCTGCTTGAGGTGGAAGGCATTCAGGCCAGGCTGAACCGGTGCGCCCTCATTGATTATTTCACATTCCAGAACACCTTCGGCGACCTCACCCTGTTCGAAGACATACATCTTCTGGAGGCGGGTCATTTCCTTGTCATCGAGGACAATCAAATCACAAAAAAGAAGTACTGGGATTTTTCCTTTAAGGAAGGAACGGATGAGGGAGAGTCTTTTTACACTCATCGCATTAAGGAACTCTTCGGTCAAGTCGTAAAACGCCAATTGGTTTCGGACGTGCCTGTGGGAAGTTATCTGAGCGGCGGGCTGGATTCAGGGAGCATCACTGCTTACGCTTCCAAAATCATCCCGCGGCTGATGACTTTTACCGGCGGATTTGACGTAGCGACCGCCGTGAGCATTGAGAATTTTTTTGACGAACGAGATAAAGCGGAACTGATTTCTAGAGTATTCGGGACAGAGCACTACCAGATGGTCATTCATGCCGGCGACCTTGAATGGGCTCTCCCGCATGTAATCTGGCACATGGAGGACTTACGGGTCGGCATGTCATATCCGCATTACTACCTCGCACGGCTGGCCAGCAAATTCGTCAAAGTAGTTTTGGCCGGTCCTGGCGGGGATGAAACGCTGGGGGGGTATCCGTGGCGGTATGCCCTCATCAAAGACTGCAAAACTTGTGAGGAGTTTGAGCGAAAAAGCTATCAATACTGGTCAAGACTCATTAAAGACGAGGACAAAAAGGACTTTTTTACCCCGCGAACCCTGCAGTACCTGGAAGATCACACCCCGCTTAATTCTTTTCAAAATGTGATTAACAATGACCAAAACAGCAACTTCATCAAGAAAGCGCTTTACTTTGATGCGAAAACTTTCTTGCACGGCATTCTGGTTGTCGAAGACAAACTGAGTATGGCTCATTCTCTTGAGTCGCGCGTGCCCTTTCTTGATAATGAACTGGTCGATTTTACAACCTCTATCCCATCTAAATACCTTATCAACGATTCGTGGATAAGACCTGAAGCAAATGATATCACCCTGGCCGGGAAATACATATTCCGGCGGGCCATGGAAGGTTTTCTGCCCAGGGAAATCATAGAAAATCGAAAACAAGGCTTCAGCGCGCCTGATCAATCCTGGTACATGCAGCGTCTAGTGAAGTACATCAGGGACAATATTCTTTCAGAAAGAAGCATGGATCGCGGATACTTCAGGCGGCAGTATATCGAAAAGATACTCAATGAGCACATAACCGGAGAAAAAAACCATCGTCTTCTTATTTGGTCTTTATTAAGTTTCGAATGGTGGAACAGAATATTTATAGACGGTGAAAAAATTGAGCGAACGCAAAAATTCGATTCAAATGGCCGGACACCACACAGGTCATGAAAAATTGTCCGCCTTAGAATTTCCGGCCCGAATTACGGTGGAACTCACTAACCATTGCAACCTGAACTGCGTCATGTGCCCCCGGCATTTTATGAAAGGAGCCAGAGGCTACATGTCGGGCGGCCTGTTTAAAAAAATAATAGACCAGATGGCGGAACATGAAGGCACCGCTCTGGTCCCCTTCTTTCGCGGCGAATCGTTAATGCATCCCCGCGCGGTCGAAATGCTGGCCTATGCTAAAAAAAAGAACAGCGGGCCCATCCAGTTCACAACCAACGCCACCCTCCTGTCCGAAGATATCTCCATGGCCCTCTTAGACATGGAAATTGATTTTCTCTCCTTCAGTGTGGACTCAGTTGATCCTGAAACTTACAAAGCCGTGAGAGGAAACGGCAACCTTAAAAAAACCTTAAAAAACATAGAGACCTTCTGCAATTTGAAAATGAAAAAAAACGCGAAAAAACCTGAAATCCAGGTATCCGTGGTCAAAACAAAAAATACGGAAAGCAAAATAAAAGAGTTCGTCGAATTTTGGAAAGATCGTGTTGATCGTGTCCGTATCTATGAAGAACATTCGCAGGATGGCAACTTTGGATCGTTAAAAAACAGCCAGAGGACAGACCGGCGCATGCCCTGCCGAAAACCGTTTACCGAGATGGTCGTTTACTGGGACGGATCAGTAGCCCTGTGCAATCATGACTGGGACCGAACCGAGCAGATTGGCAACGTAAATCTGAATACGATTTCAGAAATATGGCGAAGCGAGCGTTATGAAAACATCAGGGCCGGGCATAAGGGCCACGGAGATTTAGAACGTCTCTGTCAAAACTGCGATCACTGGCAGGCCTACTCTCTTTCGCCGACTCAAATTGGAGACTTGTATGTCCGTGAATCCGCGGCCCCACAAAGAGTCTTTTAAGAGAATCCCCATTGCCAAACCTGTTTTCAGTGCCTCCGAAGAGGAAGCGCTTCTGGAGGTTCTCAGGTCCGGCTGGCTGGTTCAAGGGCCGAAGGTAAATGCCTTTGAAAAGCTCTTCAGGCATTTCATTGGAGCAAAGTACGCCTTGGCTGTGACATCCTGCACCAGCGCTCTTCATCTGGCCCTGGCGGCCGCAGGCATAGGCCCCGGAGATGAAGTCCTGGTTCCGGCCTTCACCTTTATTGCCACGGCCAACGTCGTGGAATACACAGGCGCCAGGCCGGTTTTCATTGATATTGATTTAGAGACGTACACCATTGATTGCACAAAAATCAGGAAATATCTGAGCGAAAGGCCTGAAGCTCAAACCCGTCCCAGATGTATTATTCCCGTGTCTCTTTTCGGTCTTTGCGCTGATATGGAGAAGGTCAATAAAATTGCGTCCAAACATGGTCTGTCGGTTATTGAAGATGCCGCCTGCGGTTTCGGCGCCAGAAGGCATGGACATCATGCCGGTACGGAAGCCCTGGCAGGCTGTTTCAGCTTCCATCCCCGCAAGGCGATCACGACCGGTGAGGGCGGCATGGTAGTCACGAACGACGATCATTTGGCTAAAACCATCCAAGCCCTTCGCAATCACGGTGCCTCAAAAACCGACTTCGAACGTCATCTAGAGCACGGCGGATCACTTCTCCCGGAATACGACAAGCTGGGGTACAACTATCGCATGACTGACCTGCAAGGCGCCCTAGGGGTGGCTCAAATGGAAAAGGCTGAAATGATACTCAAAGGCAGAAAGCAGGCCGCGGCCCGGTACGATGAACTGCTGGCGCAGGTCACGGAAATAAAAACTCCGTTCGTTCCAGGAGGGTATGAGCACGGGTTCCAATCATATGTCTGCCTTTACCAGCCCGATGGCGAAACGCCGAAAGTGGGCCGAGATATTGATTGGAATAAAATCAATGTCTGGAACCGAACGCGCAACCGCGTGATGACTCAGCTTGAAGCCATGGGCATTTCTTTAAGGCAGGGAACCCACGCTGTTCATACTTTGGGTTACTATAAAAAAAAATATGCATTGCAAGACCACGATTATCCCATGGCCTACCTGGCAGACCGGCTGTCACTGGCTCTGCCGCTTTATTATGGAATTACCCGGCAAGAACAACGTACGGTAGTAGAAAAACTAAAACAGTGCCTCAGTTAAAGTTAGAGTCTTTAATTAAACACCCGTGATCGAGCAGAATGAAATGAAAAAATCGATGAAAACTCCTAAAGTGACTGTACTGATCGGAACCTATAACAGACCTGATTACCTGAGAGAGACCATCTCAAGTGTAGTCAACCAGACCATGAAGGACTGGGAAGTTCTGGTCATGAATGATGGAGGCGTAAATGTTGGCTATGTAATCGAGGAATTTCAGGATCCCCCTGTGTTAGGATAGTTGTCGCATGAGTTAAAACCCACTATAAGAGGGGTCAGGAGGAGTACTCATGCGATATTCACCAGAGCGTAAAGAAGCCGTGGTGCGAAAGATGATGCCGCCGCACAACCGATCCATCAAACAATTAGCCCAGGAAGAAGGCATTTCGGAGGCCACTCTTTTGAAGGGGTTTGAGTATAGGTACTTGGCAGTTCGGGAGCCGATGCAGGATCAACTCATATTGCCGGGAATGGAGGAATATAAGAGGGACTTGCCCTTCCAGAGCATGGTTAGAGATAAGACAAGGCACAAGGTGTTCGGGATAGTGACCAACATGGACTGGGATGGGCAGGAACTGATTGAATGGCATTACAAGCGTTGCGGCAGGAGTGAAGAAGCCCACAGTGTGATGAAGGAAGACCGCCTTCAATCTGAATGCTGCACTGAAGTCACTGGTTCTGGGAGGAAAATGGGTACACAAGCGGATGAAAGCGATGCGGGTTTACCCCGCCCGCAGAAAGCCACGGCTTTAGCCGTGGATGAATGCGGTTAAGGGCGGGCGGGATGTCGTACCACTAAGTCCCGCCGATTGCGAAGCAATTCGGCGAGACTAGGATGTCACAGCCCGTTTGACTTGATAGTTCTCTTCCTCTATCGTAAGGGGAATTATTTTTGTGGAATCGGAAGGCCGGGTTCAGCAAATCCTTCTACATCTTGCATTTCAAAATGTCAAAACTTTGACACCACCGTCAATGTTTCCTGGTTTTTGAAAAAAATACCCTGTACTCCAGGCACCAAGCCTCCTTTCATACATCCGGAGAGCCCTTCCAACTCGCACAGAGAGGGGGAGGTGGGGTTAACATAAGATAATGCTAAGTGGCGTTTTGGCATAATTCCTGCTTTCCAAATAGAACAGTAGATCTTTGGCAGGTTCCTGCCTTTCATTGGCTGATAGGCTTATTGTCGGGTATGTACATGTAGTAGCTCGTGAGATTATTAAAGGATACTTGGATGCCGGACTGTCACAAATGTCGATACTATTACGTAACGTGGGATAAATATTTTCCTCATGGCTGTAAAGCTATTGGTTTTAAGTCAAGGGAGCTTCCGTCGGTCGCCGTGAAGGCTAGCTCGAAGTGGGAATGCTTGCTTTTTGAGGCAAAAACGTTGCCTCAGGGGATTCAAAAAGCGGGCGAGAACTATTCTGAAAAGCTCTGGTAAAGGGGATGAAAAGACTTCTGGAGACTATAGCTAGTTCCTTTTTTCGCGTCTCCGGATAGGGGTGAGAGCTTTATTAAGGCAAAGGTACTTTGTGGGCTCTTAAATGAAAAACGAAGATCAAGAAGGGGAAGGTCTAAGACAGACATGTATGAAAAAGGAGTTGCAATGACTAAAAAAGAACAAGAGGAATCCTCTGCTCTTGAAGAGTATTTGCTTGTGTTAAATGTAATATTTGAAGTGGCCAGGGCCGGTAGAGCAGGTACTGAATTTGCGGCCGCGGTCGGTGAAATAAAAAGCTTGCTAAAAAATGACTCTCAGCAAAGAAAAACAGTAAAAGGCGTTGAGGGGTAAGGGCGAGCAAAAATTGTTGAAGTATAGGTTAATCTTCGTGAAAGCATGAAGGCGTTGCCAAAAGGGAAGAATATCATGGCTAAAGTTTTGGTCGTGGACGATGATGAGGATGTCAGAAATTTAATTAAAGAATACCTTAGTAAGAAAGGCTATGAAGTCCTTACCGCAAGTAGTGGAGAAGAAAGCCTTGAGAAAATGAAAGAGCAGCCGGCGGTAGTACTTTTGGACGTAATGATGCCTGACATGCACGGGCTAAAAGTTCTAGATAGGATAAAAGATATGTCACCGTCTACTGAAGTTATAATAATTACAGGTCTTGACGAACATGCTATCGGAGTTGAGAGCATGAAGAGAGGCGCTTTTGAATTTGTCACAAAGCCCGTTGACTTGAGGCATCTGGAATTCCTGCTAACTTTCAGAATGCTACAGAAGCCGGAAGAGGGAAGCTGCTTCCAGGAGGAATAAACACCTGCAGTCCATTGTCAAAAAAGTTTTTAAGAAATGGGGAGGAAAGTTGTATCTTCCCTGAGGCAATTCTTTCTTATAACAGCTGACAACCATGAAGGCTGATCTTGATTTTGCAGTATCAAGGCTAGGCAAATGCCGCATTCCTTCGCCCGTCTCAAATGCGCAATTTGTGGACAATGACATGCAAGTGCTCTACCACACAGATCCGGAAACAGTTCAGTCCTATTTCAAAAATGGTTCAAGACCTCCATGCTTTGAGCAAGCAGGTCCCAGGCGCAAAATTTACCCCGTAGGAATGCCCCGTGCGGGAGCACGGGGATGGTAAATAAAGTTTTGTCCCGCTTTTTCGCACGGGGTTCAATGCCCCGTGCGAAATTCCACAGGGTCTACTAATCTTTAGTAGGGCTTTTCATGTAAGGTGCCTTGCCCTGGCAGGCAAGGCACCTTACACCATGTATTGAAAGGTACGCTTCTTTGCAAGTTGGACAAATTTTATATACCCCATCATTTTCCCTGGAAATAAAAGCAGGATTCAGCTTTACGTGATGCAAAGAGCAAATCTGTGACCCGGCTTCCTTTATTTCCTTTTTCATTGCTTTTGAATCTTGTTCTTTCTTGGGCTTGAGCTTGAGAAACCACGCGTTAATGGCAGGCCATGCGGCTAGCTTTGCCGGATCGAGGAAAACTCTTATAGCCTTACCTTGATTCTTAGCCCAAACAGCGAGAGCAAAACGGCCAATGTTTACCACCTTAAGCCGCCCATTGCCGATAGTGTCTCAGCCCAGGTTATTTTCGCAGTAGAATCCTAGGGTAAATTCCCGGTAAAAAAGGTGGGATTACCTGCTGTATAGAGACCCACATTGAGCCTGAGAAACCATCCCATA
>JAFDEF010000047.1 GCA_019310485.1 Deltaproteobacteria bacterium
CATACTACTTCCTCCCGTCCCAGGCTATTATACCGCTATCCCACTTTTATGAGAGAGAAATCTTACAGAGATAAAATCAAGAGTTACTGGGAAGAGAAGCTAGGGTAGGACATGTGTGAGCTGTGGAGCCGGCCGAAGGGCGCTGTTTGGGCTGAGCCCGTTGCAGGCGCAGAAGATGATGAGCTGACCGCGGCGTGGAGCAGGGAGTGGCCTAAATCCACCGTCAACTTTTGGTTTGTCTACCAAAAACACATGCTTTGGGGGTAACCACGTTCACCAGCAAGCATTCACGTACGCCACAGGGACGATGGATGAGCGAAAGGCTGCCCTTCGGCTATGCTCAGGGCCGTGAGCTTGTCGAACGGCAGATGGTGTTTGATAGTGAATCGGGGATGGCAAAAGCAATTGACATTGTATTAGCCTATAAATAATATAGTAATTTTATGCGCCAGAGGCGGACGAGGGTTCAATTCCCCCCTTGGGGCGCTAAGAAAATTTCCGATTGATACCCCGTCCGCTTGCGGCGGGGTAGTTAATCTTGAATAGACACGCGTATTCAGGTTCCAGGTATTCGGCAAGAAAGTAGGTCTGAGATTTTTGCGTGATGGAACCATGATCCATGGGAGCAGTGAAAAGAGCTGAGATCATACGAAAATAGAATCTTCACGTATTGGGGTGGTCTAGAGGTTAGGAATCCTTTGGTAAGATGGGGGTTGGTGCGTATAAAGCCTAGGGGAAGGAGGGAAGCAAGGGTGCGACTAGCAGAGGGTACTAAAACGACACAAGGTATGTGCAAAAAGGAAGGTTAGCATGAAAAAGATTGAAGCGATTATCAAGCCTTTTAAGTTGGACGAGGTGAAGGAAGCTATCCTGGAGCTTGGTATCAGTGGGATGACTATAACTGAAGTTAAGGGATTTGGAAGACAGAAGGGCCACAAGGAGATTTACAGAGGCGCAGAGTATGTAGTGGACTTTTTGCCAAAGATAAAGATCGAAGTTGTTGTTACGACTGAAATGGTTTCCAGAGTTGTGGAAGTGATCAAAGAAAACGCCTACACAGGCCAGATAGGGGATGGAAAGATATTTATCTTGCCCGTGGAAAAAGCCATCCGTATCAGAACGGGAGAAGAGGACGAGGACGCTATCTAAAAAAAGTATGGGGGAACCGTTACAACTCGTCCAGGATTTTGTCAAATCCAGGAACACTCTTTTTAACAGCCTGGTTACTCAAAACTCCGGTTTTGTCGCCTCGAGAAAATATACCGACCTGATGGACTGGTTAATCCGGTCCCTTTTCCTTAAAGGAGGATTCAAAGAAAAGGCTAAGGAGATTGAAGAAGAGCGTGTTGCCATTATTGCCCTTGGTAGCTACGGCAGGCGCGAAATGTCCTTTGGCTCGGATGTTGATCTTCTTGTCGTTCACCAGGAAGAACTTTCACCCGAGATGAGTGACAACTTGTCTCGGGTTCTTTACGCTCTCTGGGACGCGAAACTCGACGTCGGCCACAGCATCCTGACAGTGCAGGGTTCCATAAGACTTGCGATGAACGACTTTCGATTTTTGACATCTGCCATGGATGCTCGTTATCTAATGGGCTCAAAGGCGTTTTTTCGAGAGTTCAAGGCAGCATTCTGGGCAAAGATCGAGAGCGAGAAAGGAGCGCTCCTGGATAAACTTCTTGCGTACCAGGAGAGAAGAAAGGAAAAATACGGAAACCAGGAATTTTTCGCCGAGCCTGATATCAAGGAGGGCCTGGGTGGGCTCCGGGACCTGCACTTCATGACATGGATGGCGAAGGTCTTTTTCAAAGTTGCAAAACTTAAGCAGATCAAAGAAAATAGTGCTTTCTCTCATTTCGGTCTCGACAAGCTCCACCACTCCCAAAGCTTTTTGCTCAAGGTCCGGCTCCACCTTCATTTGCTTGCCGGAGGCAGAAGAGAAGACAGGCTCATCCTTCCCTACCAGGAAAAAATATCCCGCAGCCTTGGTTACCGGGACGGGGTTTACAATACCGGCCCGGAGAAGTTCATGAGAGACCTTCATCTTCACCTTAACAGGGTTCGATACGGGTGTGAAGAATTCTGCATGAAAACCATGGACCTTATTGAGCCTCCTTCTGCCGGGGCAATACCTGATAGGCTTCCGGGGGAATTTCAAGTTGTAAAGGGAAACGTTGTTCTCAGGGGGGAAAGCCTGCTGGAGGAGAGTCCGCTTGTTGTGTTGAAAGCCTTCAAAGAAGCTAATGAAAGGGACCTTTTCCTTGGGTCTGGCTTGATATGGGAAGCAACCAAAAAAGTCGCAATGCATGGTCCGGAGCTACTTAAAGAACCCGATGCAAAGAAGATATTTCTGGATATCATTTTAAACCCGAGAAACCCGAAAGTTTTGAGGCTGGCGCTTGAAATAGGCCTGGTGAACCTTTTTATCCCCGAGTTCAAAAAAATAAGAAACCTTGCGCAATTCAGCCATTATCACGTTGAGACCGTGGATCTTCATTCACTGAAAACACTGGAAGTAGCTTACGATATTTCACAAGGTTCCTACGATGATCGGTGGCCGCTTTTCAAGCAGGTATTTGGGGACCTGGAGCATCCCGAATGGCTTTTTCTTGTTTGCCTTCTTCACGACATAGGTAAAGGATACAGGGGTGATCATTCGAAAAGAGGTGCAGGACTTGTCAGGCAGGTGCTCAGAAGATTGGGCATTGAAGGAGATGCTCTGAAGGTGATTCCCTTCCTTATCAAGTATCACCTGCTGCTGGTGAATGTTTCCCAGAGACGTGATCTAAACGACGAGAAGACTTCCATTCAGGTTGCGCAGACAATCCGGGACACCGAGGCACTGAGGCTGCTTTTTTTACTTACAGTTGCCGACAGTATTGCAACCGGACCGATGGCTAGCAGCGACTGGAAGATCATGCTTCTTATAGAGTTGTTTTTCAAGGTGCGGCATATCCTGACAAGAGGTACCCTGGCGTCTCCAGACGCTACCAAGATGGTCGAGGAAAACAGGAGAGTGCTCAGCACACACCTGAAAGAACGTTTTGGGGAAAGGGAAATTACCGGCCTCATGGATCAGGTATCTCCTAGGTATTTCTTGAATACTCCCCTTGAAGACATGAAGAGGCACTTTAACCTGGCCCTGACCATGGGGGAGCGAAAGCTTTCGTGGGTGCTGGAAAAGCTGAAGGATGCACCTGTGACCAGGGTTATTCTTTGTACACACGACAAGCCGGGTCTATTCTGGAAGATGGTTGGGGTTTTCACTTTGAACAATATCAAGGTTCTTTCAGGGAATATTTTCACCCTGAAAAACGGGCTTGCTTTTGACACTTACGAGGTGACAAACCCTCTGGATCCACTTCGAGAACAGGAGATGTGGGAGAGAATTTACAATGATGCACTCAATGCTATGGAAGATCGCCTACCGCTTGATGAGTTGATAGGGAAGAAAACCCGGATGATCCTATCAAGGAGAGACAGGTACATGTATCCTCCCCCCAAAAGGATAAAGATTGATAACCGGGCTTCTGATTTCTTCACTATCCTCGAAGTGAGTGGAAAAAGCAGGACAGGCTTGCTTTATGACCTGGCAAAGAAAATCTTCTCCCTGGGACTGGATATCAGGTTTGCAAAGATTAATACAGATACGGAAAAGACGACAGGCGTATTCTACGTACGGGACGGAAACGGTCAGAAGATATATGAAGACTCAGGCCTTGAACAGGTAAGAGAAGAGATCCTATCGATAATGGAATAAGCAATCCCCAAAGACTCCTGCCAATCTCTTATTTCTTTCTTGTGAATGTCCGCTGGAGATGGATAATATGGTGCTCCGGTAATTTGACAGCTCTCTGTTCAGAGAGCATTTATGAAACAGAGGAAAAAACGTAGGAGATGACCAAATGAATCTCACAGAGGAGCAAGACATACTTCTTTCAAGTCTCAAGAAGGTGGTCAGGGATAAGATCGCCCCCCGCGCTGCTGAAGTAGACAGAAGGGGGGAATTCAACTGGGATGTGGTGTCGCTTTTCTGGGACCTGGGACTGCTTCAAATTATGCTGCCGGAGGAGTTTGGCGGATGGCCCCAGAGCCCCTGTTACACTCTATGCATTTGTACAGAAGAGGTGGCTAAGGTGTGTGCTTCTTCAGCCCTCCTTTTGGTCATCCAGGCTGTGGGAAGTTTTCCCCTGGTTCATTCAGGAACTGATCCGCAGAAAAAAAGGTTCTTCCCGAGGATTTCCGAGGGGCGGGAGCTGATGGCCTACCTGGTTACCGAGCCGGGTGCCGGTTCTGATGTTCGAGGGATCTCTGCCACAGCGCGCAAGAAAGGAAACAAATATCTCCTTAACGGACGCAAGACTTTTGCCACAAACGGTGCCGTGGCTGGACTCTACAGCTTTTTGGCCAAAACCGGCGGTGAAGAGTTGAGTTTTTTTGTGGTAGAGAGGCAGTCAGAAGGTCTGAGTATAGGGAAGCTGGAGGAGAAGTGTGGCTTCAGGGGGAGCAATACTGCCGAAGTTATTCTGGAAGATGTGCTTGTACCCGCAGAGAACCTTTTGGGCGGTCCCGGAAAAGGCTTTGAGATTGCCATGGCGGATTTCAACATGTCAAGGCCGGTGGTAGCGGCCCTCGCTTTGGGTATTTCTGAGGGAGCCCTATCCTATGCCGCAGATTACGCGAAGGGACGTATAGCATTCGGCAAAAGGCTGGCGGACCACCAGGCTATTCTTTTCATGCTGGCTGATGCTGCCATGATGATTGAGGCAGGGCGTGGACTCATGGAAAAGGCCGCAACGCTATACGACTGCGGTACCCCCAGTGCTAAACATTCCTCCATGGCAAAATGTTTCTGCAGCGATGGTGCGATGAAGATCACAACAGACATGGTCCAGGTGCTCGGAGGATACGGGTACACGAGAGACTATCCTTTGGAAAGGATGTTCAGGGACGCAAAGCTGACCCAGATTTTTGAAGGAACCAACCAGATTCAGAGATTGGTCATTGGCAGGGAGCTGACGAAAGGGTAGCCCCTATCCAAAGGGGGCTTGTTTCGGCGGGATTTACCTTGATCTTGGGCAAAATGTCAGATTTGAGGTAGGCGTGTTCGTTTTCATATCTTGACCAATATCAAACACTGATCCGTGCCGTATCATACAATGCCCTGATCGAGCATTGCGTTGACCACTTTCACGAACCCTGCTATGTTAGCTCCTACAAGGTAGTTACCAGGCCGACCATACCTCTCGGCCGCGTCAAGACAGCTCTGGTGGATGCTTTTCATTATGATCCTGAGCCGGCTGTCCACTTCTTCCTTGGGCCAGTTAAGCCGCATGCTGTTTTGTGCCATTTCGAGGCCGGAAACGGCAACACCTCCTGCATTAGCGGCTTTCCCCGGGGCATACAGAATATTGTTCTCAAGGAATACTTGGATCGCCTCCAGGGTTAAGGGCATGTTGGCTCCCTCGGCCACTAGCCTGACACCGTTGTTGACGAGGTTTTGGGCGTCTCTTTCGTTGATTTCGTTTTCTGTGGCACAGGGAAAAGCGCAATCTGCCTTGTGATTCCACAAAGGGTTATAGCCAAGGCTCGGGTCCGCATCGGTATATACTGAGCGAGGATACTTCTCGTGGTATTCCCTAATTCTTCCTCTCTTGATATTTTTTAATTCTTTTACGAAAGCGAGTTTTTCCCTATCGAGTCCTTCCTCATCATAGATATACCCGGAAGAATCGGAAAGGGTTATAACTTTTCCCCCCATATCAAGGATCTTTTCAACAGTGTGTTGAGCCACGTTACCCGCACCGGAAACCAGGCAGGTCTTCCCTTCAATGCGGTCATGTTTTGCCTTGAGCATTTCAGCGGCAAAATAAACACACCCGTACCCCGTGGCCTCCGGTCTGATCAGGCTCCCGCCCCATCCTAGGCCTTTGCCGGTCAGTACTCCGGTAAATTCATTGGCAAGCTTCTTGTACATTCCAAAGAGATAACCTATTTCCCTGGTTCCCACACCAATATCGCCGGCAGGAACATCGGTATTAGGACCTATGTGCCGGAATAGTTCTGTCATGAAACTCTGGCAGAAGCGCATGACTTCATTGTCGGATTTGCCCTTGGGATCAAAATCCGATCCCCCTTTTCCTCCCCCCATCGGGAGAGTGGTGAGAGCGTTTTTGAAAACCTGCTCAAATGCAAGGAACTTGAGGATACTCAGGTTCACTGAAGGATGAAAGCGGAGCCCCCCTTTATAAGGGCCAATTGCGCTGTTCATCTCCACCCTGAATCCCCTGTTAACATGAACCTGGCCCTGGTCGTCCATCCATGGAACCCTGAACATTATGATCCGCTCAGGCTCGGTAATTCTTTCCAAAACCGCTGCCTGCCTGTAGTGCGGATTTCTCTCCAGGACAGGTTGAACAGAGCTAATGACTTCTTGAACAGCCTGGTGGAATTCTTTTTCACCCGGATCCTTTGCTTTCACCTTCTCCAGTATATCCGTCATTTGGAACCTCCCTTTTTATTCGCGCGCTGTACCCTTTTCCCTGGCACCCTGGGGAGCGCTAAGAGCGCGCAATAGATAATCCCCTAGCTTTTTACTATTACGCCCTGTGAGGTCTTGCTGTCCACCTTGAGCAATAGTGGTTTTTCCAGTCTCACGTGCCTAAGGAAAGTAGTTTTGTGAAGGGCTGGAAGCCCGTCCACCCACTGCCAGTCAAAAAAATCCTTTGATATTTCATCTTCTGTAATAGTCAAGTAATGGAGCCCGAGAGATGTAATGTTAAGGAAAAAATGGGATCCTTGTGAAGAATCTGCGCTTAGCTTTTCGTTCCTTAACTCAATGATAGCCCCTGCACCTGATATATCCTTCCATTGAACAGGTATCCCCAGCCACCTGTCGGCAGTCCCCCATCTACCCGGGCCCACCAGCAGGTATGGACGCTTTTCTTTGACGAGCACGGCATTTATCCGCCCAATTTCAGCGGCTATTTGGAGCGTTGCCTCGGGTTTGAACTCCTGTGGCTTGACGTAAACAATATCTGCAATTGCCGTGTTCTCCCCGTGGCCCAGAGCCTGTGTGGAATAGCACAGCGCCCTGTTGATATCTTCATTCCTGATCCTGACTTCAAAACGCTCCACATCAGCGACCATTGGCCTCAACTGAAGAAAAAAGAAATCCCCTTTGTGGTTTCCTTCTGTGCTCAGCCCAACCGAGAATTCTATCTCTATCGGGCACCCCATGGCTTTTCGCCCCAGCTCCAAGAGGTCGGAGAGAATTTCGGGCAGAGGAAAAATTCCGTATTTCAATATAGGGGCAAAGGTCACAACCTTTGGCCCAGGCAGGTCAGCACTATCCCTGAGGCGATGTTCTTCCGGCACATACGTGCTTGCCAACATTCTTATAACAGGTTCCTCTTCAGCCTCCCGGATCTCTCTTCTCTCCAGATTGGAGTCCCTTGAGTAATTGAGCTCCTCCGGGTAGTTTTTGGTGCGAAGCGCATAAAAAAAGCGTTGCGCATTCTCGAGTATGTCGTCGATAGTAGAAAACTGGGGCATTATGTTCGGATATTTTGGAGAAAATCGTAGGGCCTTTTCCCCCTCTACCACCGTCTTGCCGAGCCCTATTGCAATGTGTGCTATTCCCTCCTCGGGTTTCATTGGGGGCACAGGATAAAAATTATGCGACTGAGCCACGCCGGACAAAGAAGGATAGAAAAAATCCCCGAACTGCTCACCTACCAGTTGTTGAACAATAACCCCCATGGCTTCTTCTTGTGGCTGACTTGTAATGCTTCTGGAATAGGCTTTCGGGCCTTCATAGTAGGTTGAAGCATAAACGAGTTTAATTGCTGTGACTAGGTGTTGTAACCTCACTTTCGGGTCAGGATGGTTGTTGGGGATCATGTAAGTATGGTAAATTCCAGCATATGGCTGAAACTGCGCATCTTCCAGCAAGCTGGAAGACCTGATTGAGAGGGGATAGGTCACCTGGGCAAGGTATGCCTCCAGTTCTTTTGAAAGCCACTCCGGCATTTTTGACCTCAAGAAGCTTTCCCTTACGTCTTCATCAGGAAAGTCTTCTTTTGCATATTGTTCCAGATGGTTTTCTTCCACAAAGGATTCAAAGGCATCTGTGCATATGGCAAGAGTTTTTGGTATCTCAATGTTCACATCAGGATACTTCTCATGAATGTATGGCTCTTCGTGCAGCAAAGCGGCCATAAAAGCCAGGCCCCGGGCTTTTCCCCCAAGGGAACCCTGTCCTATCCTCAAGAAGTCCATTATTTCAGGATCAAAGTGCCGGCTTCTGAACTGGGCTACGACTCCCTTTTGCCTCCATTTTCTGAGAGTGCGGATCTGGGATATAACGAACTGCTTTGCTTCGGTGACGTTGGAAAAATCAGAGGCATTGACCTCCCGTAGCGTTGATGCAAGGCTGAACTCGGAGCGCGCCATTATCCATCTGGAAAAATGGTTTCGAGTTCCATGGTACCAGAAAGATTCCTCGGGGATTTCCGCCACTTTTTTTTCGAGCTCGCCCAGGGTAGAGGCCCTACCGATTTCCCTGCCGTCCGGCATGCGAAAAACAAAATCTCCAAACCCGAGATCCCTGAGAAAAAATTCGTGTATATCGGCAAGAATATTGGGAGAGTTCTTGTCGAGAAAGGCTGCAGGGATCTTTCTTGCCTTTTCCCTGTTGGCAGCATCTGAACTCAGGAGACACAGCGGAAGGTCGCTTATTTCGTTTCTTATCTTTAAAAGAAGGAAGAAACCTGCATCGTCCTCAAGCTTTCCCTTGATTGGCAGCCGAGTGTCAGAAATAACCCCGAAGAGAAAATCTCTGTGTTTCTCGTAGAGCCCAATAGCTTCTTCATAAGTTTCGGCAAGCAAGATTTTTGGTCTTGTTCGCATCAAAAGAAGCCTGTGCTCCTCATTTAGCCCAAGTTCCAGCACTGCCTGGGTCTGTTTGACGATCTCTTTATAAATGGCAGGAAGCAAAGTGGAGTAATAGAGCGGAGAGTCTTCAACAAGAATCAGAACCCGAAGCTTAGCCCTTCGGGTGTCAAAATCAACATTGAGAAGATCCTCTGTGTTTTTCACAATGGCCAGCAAGAGGTCGGAATTCCCTGACCACACAAAAGTCCTGTCAATTGCCGAGCAGTCCCTGTTATACCTCAGGGGGAGTAGGCTTCGGATGCCATGGCCAAGCAGAATAACCGGGAGTTCGGGTTTCAGTTTTTTTATCTCCAGAGCAAGTGCGCAGGCGTCCATTTCGTCCAGGTGGGGCATGGTGATAACAAGGTCGAATTTTTTCTCGTTAAGGTATTCCAGGGCAGCGTATGCGGAAGATGTCCTTGTAACCCTGGGAGGCTGGCTCAGGTTCAATCCGCTGTACTCGTTAATGATCCTTGAGGCAAGGCTTCCATCTTCTTCCAGGATAAAAGCATCGTAGGAGCTTGACACAAGAAGGATTTCCCTGATCTTTACTGCCATCAGCTCGTGAAAGACTTTAAAATATGAATAAAACTCGGTTGGCAAACTTACTCTTTTCTGATCCATATTCACTCTCGGCTAAATTTTGAGGTGACGCACAAAACACTGACCGATCCTTTAGACAAATACTCTGATTTTTTTAACTCTCAATCCGTTCTAGGATCCGACAATCTCTCGCAACTTTGCGCCCGGTCTCCGGCGCTTGGAAAAACACGGTTTCTTTTCAAAGACTACCATAACCAGACAGGAGGGTACAACCTTCGGCTATATTTCATCTGAGAGGAGTATTGCCTCGGCGATACGGCGCATTGATTTACGGGAATCCATGCTGCGCTTCTGCATCCAGCGATAGGCCTGTTCTCCGGTCATGTTTCGGCGTCGCATCAACACCTCTTTTGCCCGTTCAACAAGTTTTCGGGTTTCGAGTTCTTCCTGGATGACCTTGGTTTTGACCATGAGTTCCGTGTTGAAAATAGCTACGGCAGCCTGGTTTGCAACAGTGGTTATGAGGTTCACCTCTGTTCTTGAAAACTTGTGGGGTTTGGCCGTAAAGCAGTTCAACACGCCAATGACCTTGTCATCTTTTATGTGCATAGGCACGCTGACCATTGACACAAGTCCCAGCCTTCTAGCCATCTCCTTTTCCTTGAATCGGGGTTCTTTTAGCACATCCCCAACGATCAGAGGCTGGTTGTGCGTTGCCACGTAACCTACAACGCCTTCATCCATATTAAGGGAGCGATCCTTAAGGTACCCCGGATCAATCGCCTGGGTTGCTTTAAGGCGTATCTTTTTCGGAGCAACATCTTCATCAATAAGCCACAGGGAACAAATCTCTACCCCCGTCACCTTGGCTGTCACCATGACGATGAGCTTGAGAATATCTTCCAGGTAAAGATCGGAGGTGATGGCCTGGCTGATGTCCATCAGTCCCCTAATATACCTGTCGTATGTTTCATGGGAGACTTTTTCCATTATTTTCTGCTGCTCAAAAAGGGGCCGACTGCTGACATCTGGTTCGTGTCACAGCGGCACCTGGGACCCCCGGTTCGCAGAAGTTAAGCTAGCGAACCGATTTCTGCCATTCTTTGGCAAAAATCTCCGCGACCTTGTTGATCTGGCTGGGGTCTATGTTTAGCGCCCTGGCTACTTCCGCATATAATTGTTTTCGGTAACGGTTCTCCGCAGAGATAAGGCTCTTCAAATTCCTTTTCTGTTTAAGGTTGAGACCCCTCGTAGTAACCACAGAAACATAGCCGTTGTTTTGCTCCTTTACCATCCCTCTCTCATAATAAGGTTTCATTTGAAGATAATTATTCTTCAGTTTCTTCTTGAGAGCGCGTATTGTTGGATTTGAGACAGTGGTCACATCACCAGCCCATGCCCGTGCTGGTGATAAAGCGGCGTAGATTTCCCCTAAGAATGAACTTTTATCCCCTTTTGGTGCTTCTTTTTTTTCTCCGCCCCTAATATCCTTTACAATGTCCCCTGCAACCGATTTCACTTTTTCCGCAGGGAAATAGATGTTGATGGTAACACAGGCAAAAGCCAGCACCATTGTGCAAAGAATTGCAATCCAGAATGATTTTGAAGATATTTTCATGATTTGCCTCCAGCATTTGATAGGGCACATTCCCTTCTTTACCCCGTAGGAATGCCTCGTGCGGGAGCACGGGGATGCTAAATAAAGTTTTCTTCCACTTTTTCGCACGGGGTTCAATGCCCCGTGCGAAATTCCACGGGGTTTACTATTTTACAATGGGTCCCCCTTTGGGGGCAGTCACTCGCTTAATTCTTTCAACCATGTCCTTGAAGCTGATCAGGTTATCGGGATTTTGATTTATAACATTTACTCCTGAAAAACCACCTCTTTTTACAATGTATTCCCTGCCGTTTTCTTTTATGGTTCCGTTTATCTTGAATATGTCGTTGTGCAGTGTTGCGTGCACCCCAATTTTTTCATAAGGCAGCTCTTTGAAAAATGAAGTCATAATGCCTGCGAGGCCAACAAATGGACTGTGCCCGCCTCCTATTTGAGCTATATTGTCAATGGCCCGAACGCTTATTTTCTGGGGGATGCCTTTCTTTTTTGCGGTTTCCAACAAAAGGTCAAATTTTTGGGGCTGGCCGAACGCAATTTCCAGGTCCTTGACATATCCGTTCATTATACCCTGTATTTTACCAAAGGAAGTGCCTTCGGTCACTTGTCCCAGTTGAATGTTGTTCCACTCCGCATTGAGGTGAAAAACGGGTGCTGAAACAAGGCTGCCTGTAATCCCAAACCCGTAAGCGCGAACTTCTCCGCCGAAAAGATTTGCCCTGATTTCTCCTTTGCTCTCTATGCTGTTCTGGCGAATCTTGACCGGGTCCAGCCTGCCTGAGGCATAACATTTGACTGGGCGCGACCATTTTTTTGATAGAAGGGGCCCCAGATCGACCTTGCTGAATGAAACACTTGTAAGAATACAGGGCGCAAAAGGGGAAAGATTCTTTAAAATGATGTAACCTATTTCAAGTTTGCCTCCCGGCACCTTTACAACTAAGGGAGAGATGACACGGATCATGTTTTTCGATGCGCTAAGGGGCAGGCGCATGGACTGCTCAGGAAGGTAGGGAAGCCGCAGGGACTTTATATCCAGGCATCCCTGCATTTTTCGTTGCTCTCGCTTTAGGCCTTTGACCGGTTCAGGACGTTTCACCCTTCTTGTTTTCGCGGTTGACCTGCACACGGCACTTGAGCGCTCGTACCATAACGGCAGGTCCAGGTTAATTCCTTTAAGGGAAATTTTCCCTCCCGCGGCATCAACGCTTCCTTCTTGCCAAAACAAATTTCCCCTGACTGAGAGGTCGTGCTGACCTAATTCGATTTCAAATCTGGCAGAAATGTCTCCTTTCAAATTCAGGGTTGCCAGGAAAGGAGTTTCCTCCTGGAAAGGCTCCTTCACAAAAGCCCTGAAAACAGGTTCGAGGCGGGTTGCAGGAACTTTTACTGCAAGTTGAATGCGCCTGTTTTCGGCCGAGGCCTGTATGACGCCACTGGCGGCAACCCTCAGCATATTTTTCAAGCCCGCATCTATTTTCCAGAACCGAAAAGAATTTTGAGAAATATCCCCCTTTCCATCAAGGGCTGCAAAGAAAGGATTGTCTGACAGATTGGCGTAAAACCTGTCATACAGTGCCTCGCCTCTAGTGGCGTTCACTTTCACACTTGCAGAGAAAAGAGAGCTCCCGAAGTTCCCTCTTAAACTGACTCCAACACCTACGGATAGCCCCTCTGCTATTGTGCTCCCGTCCTGGCTTTCAAAATCAAGTGCCTTGAAGTCAAGTTTTGATATGACCTTCCAATCTCCGGCCCTTTCCAGTGTGGCGACCAGCTCCAGGTCATCCCCCGCATTGAAACTCCACCCAATCGGCAAAAGGTGCAAGATCCGGGCCGAGTCCAGTAGTCGAACATTTTGTCCTTTTAATGTCAGCCTTGTCCGGGTCTTGTTTGTGTCAACGGAAACCAAAAGATTTTGCAGCAAAGAACTGCTGATTGAAAGGGCAGGGAGGGACAGGGTTCCTTTCTTTAGGTTGAGGATGCCGCGCTCAAGATAGGCGCGTATATTTTTTGCCACAACATCTTTTTTGCCGGCAGAAAAGTGTGCCTCAGGGATCTGGAGCTCAAGAGCCTTTATGGTGAACAAAGGATATTTTCCGACAAAAGAAAGACGGAGCCTGGAATGCCTAAGACCCATGCTTTTCCAAGCCAGATCCACCTGGTCAGCTCGCACTTTGGCTGAAAGGCTTAGATCTGGAGATTTCCCTGTCAGTGCTAGATTCCCGCCAACAGCTCCAGATACCCTGGTTTGTGATGCCGTGTATGAAAGCGGGTTTTGTTCAAGGAACCCATTCAAATTGTAGATCCACTCCCACCGATCACTGCTCTTAACCCCTTCAAGGCTCCCTGTGATTTTAGCACTCCCTCCAAAACTAAAACCACGGCTGACCCATGTGCTGATCCTGGGAAGCATGGAAATTACTTTTCCAAGCCTAATTTGAGCCTGAAGAGCTGTCAGCCGGAGGTTCTGTTTCTTGCCGAAGTCAAACTCCATTGTACCTGATGACTTTAAGAAATTGGCCATATTGAGCCTGAAAGAACTCACCCTTATTTTTCGGGACTCAAAATACAAAGAGCCCATGCTTTCAAGGTAAACACTTAACTCAGGGGTCCCGGCAGCAAGCAGCCGCTTGGCATGCACACCCTCAAGGCGCACCTTCAGAGATTGAAAGTTAATAACTCTGGACCGGTGCAGGTAAGTGAAGGCACACTCTATACCTGCCTCCTTCACGCGACCTTCCCGGGCTTCAATGGAGGCGCCACGGACGTAAAGTGTTCCTTTAAGCTCCTTTGTCAGAAAGTCGGATGCATTATCTGCAGTGATCAATATGCTAGGGACGAGAAGGGTTCTATGTTGTGGGGACCATTTGGCCCGAGCACCACACGTTATTTTCAGAAAATGATCTGAACTGAGACCTGCCCGGATATTATTGAACTGAACATCTTTATCTTCAAAATGGGCGGATATTTCACCTCCATTCGCCTCCCCGGTCCCAAACCTGACACCCCTGAAAAACACTAACGCAAACAGCTTTGAAAGGAGGCGTCCCGGAAGCTGCTTTTTTGGTCTTTTGATTCCAGAGAGTTTCGGCATCTTGGAGATATGTAGAGAAAAACTGTTCAGCTCAAAACTATCAATGACAAGGACCTTTCGGCCAAACGGACCTTCAAGTTTCACGTGCATGGATAGAAGAGGGATTTTCAGGCGGAAAGAAGCGCGCTGTGTGAGTGGAGTAACGACTATCCCTTTTGCCCGGAGCTTCAGGGGGTGAAAGCTATAGGAGAGGTGGTCAATTTTGCATTTCACCCCCATGCTTTGAGAAATAGTTTTCTCAAGCAGTGGTTTTACCTTTGAGGGGTGGCTGTAATAGTAATAGATAAAAGCAGAAAGCGAAGCGAGGATCACGACCAAAAACAAGAGAAAAGAAAATATGATTTTTCTTTTTCTACCCATTGACCCTCTACTTGACAATCCCGCAAGACTGCATTACCGGGTGCAGCCTGGATTCGCTTTTTGGGCGGGTTAAGGGTAAAGCAGTGCCGGCTGTGTTGGCGCGCTCATTTAGTGAAGATCTACTTTCACGGGGGCCCAAAGCCTGTTGTGTGTCAAGCCATCCTTTCATCAGTTGAAGCATGTCTCCCTTGGCTTCTGAAAGCTCTTTTAGGAATGAAAGCATTTCCTTTATAGAGTTTCCGTTGTGCTTCAGCACGTTAAGGAAAAGCTTGAAATGGGCGTGGTAGAGCCCAATGCACATTATGTAGGCGTTATTGAGGGGTGCTTGCTCATAGCCGAGGAAAATGGGTGTTCTAAGTTTTTCTTTTAATGCTTCGAACTTCTTTTTGGAGTCAGAAAAAATTACTTCCCTCTTTGCAATCTTTTCCTGGTAGGAGAGGGGTGACTCATAGATTTGGCGCAGTTCTTGAATCAAGGAAGATAGGAATCCTGAGAAAATCTCTTCATCATGGAGTGAGTTCTTGGCCTGTATTGTAAAGGGGTGGAATGGACCATAGACTTTTTCAAAAAAGAGCTTTGAGCCTTCCTTGCCAACAAGCACGGCAAGGCCTTCGTTGAACTCCCCCTGCCCCCTAACATAGAGTGTTGCATGCGTCATTTCATGAAGTATGGTTTCAGCAAGGCTGTACGAGGATTCCTTTATAAGATTGAGGGTGACAGGATCTTTGAACCATCCAAGCGTACTGTAAGCATCGGCCCTCCCTAAAAAGGTATCAAGCCCTTTTGCCTCCAATTTTTTTTCTTCTTCCCTTGCGCGCTGAACATCAAAAAATCCAAGGTAGGGCATTTTCCCCAGAATTGGAAACCACCAGGTGACAAGCGAGAGCCGGTCCTTGGGGGATGCAGATAGAAAGTAGATAGGGGGCTGGTCTGATTTGAGATATGCGGTTTCATAGCTGGCCGTTTTTTTGAGGCCCAGCTCACTTTCGCCGAAGGCTTTGATCTTTGCCACGAGCAAGAGCCGTTCTTTTTGCTCCTCGCTCAGGGAAGGGTCGCGCAGTGCCTTTTCAATGGGAACCGAGTTGGAGAGCAACTTGAGCTCTCCCACCGCAGCATGCATGATGTAGCGGAAGCTGCACCCGGAAAGCACAAGGCTTATGCTGACAGTTATCAATACAAAGAGGATTGTAGGTATGCGAATTATTGCTTTTTTCAATAAAAAGATTCCAATTATTCAATGATCAAGAACACTCCATCTCATCTCGGGGTGTGCTTGCGGAGAGGTTGTGTTCCCGTTTCGCAGTCCTTCTGCAAAGGTTTTTCCGGCATGCCAACACCCACAACTTCATAAGTAAGTGTTGTGCCAGTGCTGGAAAACGATAAGATTCCACAGGTGCCAGGAAGTATCCTTTTTGGTGCTCATGTGGTCTTCTATCAGTTGCTCTATTACATGGTAGTTAAAAAGGCCTTGCTTCTGGATCATATCTTCTCTCAAATATTCGTCTATGAGGAATTTCAACTCTTTCCTTAACCATGCTCCAATAGGCATCTCAAATCCCCACTTGCCTCTTTTCCTGATTCCGGAGGGAAGAAGCTCTTTAAAGGCCTCAACCAAGATGTACTTTCCTCCTCCGCCCTTTAGCTTTATACTGCCGGGAAGCTCAAATACGTACTCCACGACAGAAGTATCCAGGAAAGGGACTCTAACTTCCAGAGAACTCGCCATACTCATACGGTCCACCTTAGTAAGCATATCCCCGGGGAGAAGACCTTTAAGGTCAAGATAAAGCATCAGATTGGTGAGATCCCTCTCAAAAGCGCTTTTCTTCTGATCGCAAATCCGGCCTATATGCTCCAGGTAAAAGTTCCCTTGTGGCGGGTTTTTCAATAGTGCTTGTCTGAGGGAAAAAGGGAAGACTTCGCGCCACGCACAAAAACGCTCTACGAAATCAAGGTTCATACCCCCGATGAATTTTTTGATCCTTCTTATCTTCTCCAGGCTGGGCTTGTCTCTTGCATCAGGCAATGCATTTACCAGGGGAGCAATTATGTATTGTCGCAGGAACGCGGGAACCTTCCCGTAGTAACGTGACCAGTATTCCCCCAGATACATTCGGTACCCAGCGAAGAGCTCATCGCCGCCATCCCCAGAAAGAGCGACAGTTACATGCCTGCGTGTTTCCCTGGATACAATGTATGTGGGAACAGCGGATGAGTCAGCAAAAGGTTCATCCACGTTTTCAAGCACTTTTGGAAATGCTTCGAGGATATCTTTGTATCCGAGCCTGAATTCGTAATGCTCGGTGTGATTAAATTCTGCTGCTTCTCTTGCGTACCTTGTCTCGTCAAAAGAAGGGAGGTCCGTATATCCAATGGAGAAAGTTTTGACAGGCACGCTTGAATTTCTCGCCATAAGCGCCACGATAATGCTGGAGTCAATGCCTCCACTCAGAAATGCTCCAAGGGGAACATCGGCGATCAGCCTTCTTTTTACAGAGTCCTCCAGAAGGCTTCTGAGGTGCGCCTTGTGATTTTCAAAATCTTTTGCGCTATGTTCTGCGCTCGCCGGATTGTGATAAGAGGCCTTTTGCGCTTCAGGAACATCCCAGTATTCTTCAATTGAAAGCTTTCCGTTTTGGACCACTAGGTAATGGCCGGGAAGAAGTTTCTTTATGTTCTTGAAAATGGTCCAAGGCGCAGGGATGTAATTGAGAGTCAGGTAGAGATCAAGCGCTTCGGGGTCTATTTCCCTTGAGACGACAGGGTCACACAGAATCGCCTTGATCTCTGATGCAAAAATCAATCGCTTTTCGTCCCAGTAGTAGCTGAGCGGCTTTATGCCGAGTCGGTCCCTGGCAAGAAACATTTTCTGCTGCGCATTATCCCAGATGGCAAGAGCGAACATCCCATTCAGGCGGTTCAGGCAAGATAAACCCTCTTCCTCATAAAGATGAATGATAGGCTCGCAATCCGAGCGGCTTCTAAGCGTATGGCCTTTTGAGCGAACCTCCGAGCGAAGCTCCTCAAAATCGTAGATCTCGCCGTTAAAGACCATCCACAGACTGCCGTCCTCATTTTGCATTGGCTGGCGGGCTGCTGAAGATAGATCAATGATACTCAACCTTCTGTGCCCAAGGCCGATAGGAGGCTTGAGATAGAATCCTTCATCATCCGGACCACGGTAAGCAAAAGAGTCGCACATTCTGTTGAGCAATTCCTGGCTCACGCTGTTTTCATGAAAGTCTAGTTTTCCACAAATACCGCACATACACCATATCCCCTTGAGAGCAAAGAGCGAAAAAGGCTGGAACAGGGTCTCTAAACATAATAGCATATGAAATTCCAATTCCATTGTAAAACCAAAACTAAATGGGGGACGCACTTAACTTTTTAACTTACTCGATCCAGAAACAGACAATCTTGGTTCCTCTTGGACCGGGAGATTCTATACGGCAGGGCTGGGCGGTAAGGAGCTTTGCTCCTATAGCAGTTGGAGTGAACTCATGTTAAGGCCTTTGATCGCTCCCTGTCCTCTCGTATCCTAAAATCTTGCTTGAGATATTACAGAAGGGGGCTGGACCGGAGCTTCCCACAACCTGATGAGCATGCATTTCCCTTATTCTATCATCGGGGAGGATGATATCTCACAAATATAGGGTTTGATGTTAGATGCTCCCTTGTATCCATTAGACGGTAATAGGTTATTTTTCCAGGTGGAATATTCTTGTCGACATATTCCACTTCAATAGGGGTTTTCCCCTTGAATGTCTTGATAAGCTTACCGCCCCTGATAAGAAAAATGGTAAGTGCTCTGGGTTTCTGGTCTGTAAAGCTGACCTCAAAACGAATGAGCGGGAATTCCGAGGTTGTCATCCTTTCTCCCATGTATGCTCTTTGGGTCGCAGGTCCGACAACGTAGAAATGATCAATCTTGGGCCAGATCCTGCCATCTCCCCTGGAACAGTACATGCGGCCTTTTTTCATTGCTTCAAGTATAGCCTGTTTGGAAAAGCGCTTCACCAGGAGCGTAGTAGGAAACGCGCCCAGTTTTAGGCCCAATCGCCCCTCTTCATGGAAATCAGCAGTTGATATGCCCCAAACAGGTTTTTTTCTCTTACCGCTGCAGTACTCTTCCAGAACCCTGTCCCATTCTTTCCCAGGGTCAGTGACGGTTATGTTATCCCCGTATATGGCGGCAAAGCCGGTGTAGTCTCTTGTCTGGTAAAGGAGCTTTGGGTAAGGCAAAGTCTTAACCTGGATGGGACCGTATTTTCGGATACCGGATTTTTGTTCGGGATAATTCCAGAAGCAAAGACCCCCTCTCTCCTGCACGTAATTGATCACTTCCTGGTACGGAGCGAAACCCTGGTGAGGATCATAGGGGCTGAAGCGAGAGCTTCTAAAAGGATTATAATCCACCATGGCGAGCACCGAGAAAACCACAATAATGATTCCCGCGGTGCGATAAAATCCCTTCCACCTCAACAAAATAAGCCCTATGACCAGCGGCACGATAAAGACCACCATGCCGGGGAGAAGCTCCCGCGTGTAACTCAGCGACATCTTGTTTCCCAGGTTAGGAATGTGGTTATAGTCTTCTGGCTTGTTGAAGTTCACGATCAGGAGCCTCCTGTCGTAGTCGTGAACTGTCAGGTTCTTCTTAAACCAGGATCCGGTCCAGTAGTAAAAAGGAGAGGTTATGCATCCGGGGATGATTATCATATCAGGGTATTTGCCTGACAGGCGTCTTATTTCCTCGAGGTATTTCTCGGGGCCATGGGTCATGATGGAAGGGAAGCTTTTCTTATACCTTATGATCCTTCTAAAAGGAGGCAAGCCGTAAGAGAGCTCGATTCGATCATGGTCGTTAATGAACAAAACTTTAAAGCCTTTGGCGCGCGCCATCCTTATAACATTTTCCATGCTGTGGGCGCCGTCGCTAAAGGAAGTCCTGATATCAATAAGGGCGGAAACTGCCCTGAAAGGCTCAGTTTCTTTGCTTTGGCCAGCCGCTTGTAAGGGGCTCACCAGGAGAAAGATCAGAAAGAGAAGGTAACAATAAGCTCTTGATTTGGTGCCGATAGCTGACCTCACAGGCTTAGGTGTTCAAAGGTTTTTCCCGGTCTTTTTAAATTGACACGACCACAATCATGGCGTAAATTCCTATTTAGCTGAATTTAAACATATTATCCTGAGTGTGTCTACCATAATTAGTGCCGCAGGCGCCGGGAGATGAATTCTACGGACGTGTTAAAATGAGATTAAAGTTCTGGGGAACAAGAGGATCCATACCTGTACCGGGAATAGACACCATTCTTTTCGGCGGAAATACCACATGCCTTGAGGTAACCCTTGATAGTGGCAAAAAGGTAATTATTGATGCAGGAACCGGTATTAAATCGCTCGGGGATAAACTGGTTGAAGAAAAAAAAGAAGTTGATATTCACCTTCTGATGACCCATATCCACTGGGATCACATTCTTGGTTTCCCTTTTTTCGCCCCGATTTATAATCGGAGCAGCAGAATTCTTATAGACGGCTACCAAACCTGCATGAAAGGTCTGAGGAACACTTTTGACACCAAGATGGGAGACGGGTTTTTCCCCGTGAAATTTGATGATCTTCGCGCTGAAATCAGGTACCTGGAAAAACTTCGACACGGTACGCTTGAAATCGATGGATTGATGGTTGACAGCATTAACCTCAATCATCCTCAGGGAGGATACGGGTTTCGTTTCCGGGAGAATGGAAAGACCCTCGTTTTCATTACTGACAATGAACTCAGAGAGGACGGCCGGAGGGGCAAGTTGATGAAGGATTATGTTTCCTTTTGCAACGAAGCAGACATTCTTATCCATGACGCACAGTATACACCTGAGGAGATTGATGAACGCAGAGATTGGGGGCATTCTGACTACAGATCTACGGTTGAGCTGGCCTACCGGGCAAGCGTAAAAGAGCTCATTCTTTTTCACCATGACCCTTCGAGAAAAGACCAGGAAATAACAACCATAAAGTCAAATTGCGAAGAACTTGCCAGAAAAAAAGACTCTGCCCTCATTGTTAAGGCTGCTCAGGAAAGAGGCGAGTTATCACTATAAAGTTGGATGGATACAATGGATGATATTTTTGAACTGATAATAAATCCCGGCAAGGAAAAAGGCGGTGAACCCAATGCGCGCCTGGGCATACGACTGAAGTTATCGGGATACGAGACGGTCTGCCCAATTACAAAGTCGTGCACTTCTTATGAAGCACTTGAGATGGAGGTCCACGGGGTGGAAAACAGCCTTGGCCGGATTCTGGGCAAAGCAAAAGAGATTTTTGAGAAATCTGAGAATCAACAAAAATTTGGACTCGAGCCCGGCATGGGAGCTGAAGAAATCTGGTCCGTACTCTCCGGTATTAAAGATGAAGGAGATTTTGTTGAGATGTTCAACAGCCTGGAGGAGGACAAAAGAAGGGAGGTTGCCGAGCACGTGCTGACCAAGTGTAACGTCTTCTCAGGAAATGCCTCGGTCTTCTCGGCTCGCTATGACGATAAGTCGGCTTTCATGTCATAGGGGGTCAGGTCTACGCTTGACCCTTGTGAGTTTTCCCCCGCCTTCAACTGCCCTTGCCTGAAGTTCGTCTAAGACTACCATCTCTCGGCACTCCTTTCCGCTGCGCTCAAATCCCTGTTTTGGCAATTTGATGTCTCAATATTATTGAATTCAGACGATGGCTGATGTTGGTAGACCATGCGACACAAATGGAGAGTGTTGCAGCCCAGACAAGTTCAAGCCAAACATGGCAAACAAGGAATATCACCGTAATCATACACACACCTGTCAGCAGTTCCTTGATGGTCACGTCTTCATCCTCGATGGCTTGATTTTCGATATCCGATACCCGTAAAGACACAATGAAAACATAACCGTTAACGATGTTCCAAATGGGAATAGAGAAAGCCCCCATCCAGAGCTATTCACTAGAATGTAGGTTCCGTACCAGATGCCGCTGAAGCCGTTTATTATCGCAGCAAAGAAAATCATGAATTTCTTTTCGATGTTAGTTTTCTCTCTAGCGGAAAAAGCATGATAGAGGTATAGGGCCGTACCAATTATCAAAGGCAGAAAAATAAGCAGCGCTATTTCGAGATCACCTAAGCTAACGCTGGTTTGAGCCAAGCTCCCTTTTAACTCTTTGTAATTGAATCCTAGGAGTAAAATGCAAACGTAGGCCATGATGAAAAGACTGAGTTCATCATAGTTGGGAATGAACAAGGAAAGGAAAAGGCTTTGATCTTTTTCACTTTTCATAGTCACACGAGATGTTAGCTTGCTGATAAGTCATTGTCAAATGCCTGCTGCAGGCCAATACGGCCGATCTTGCAACGCCAATGCGCCGACACTTGATGCCTCCCTCTTCCCCTTATGATGTGACGAAACGGTGTTGCAAGCCTGCCCTAGGGACCCTCATGGGGTCACCCATTTCATTCATTTCCTCAAAGCAGAAATGCTTCCAATTTTCCACTCGAGCGTGTATTATGTAGTCATCAAAAGCCCTTATTGCAAACATCAAGCAATGTTCTTGCAAGGGAGGCCCCGATGGCCACTTTAAAATACCCCACCTGTGGCCGGGTCAAAATACCCCGGCGACAGGTTAAAGTAGTGTACTAATCCTGGGCGTAAAAATCCATGCTTTTTCCTTTTTC
>JAFDEF010000084.1 GCA_019310485.1 Deltaproteobacteria bacterium
ATGATCTCAACTCGTTCCAGATGCTCAGGTATAGGAATACGGCCCGGGTGTTTGCGTTTGGCCTTGAGAGGCTTTCTCTTTTCAGCAACTGTTACCGCCTCAGGAAGTTCAACCGCAGAACCACCCTGCTCCCCCTCAATAGCTTCTATAAGCTCTTTGTCTTCAAACATCCTTAACTGGTTCGGATCAAACCTCTCGGAGCTACGCCCATATATACGCTTGAGCAGTTGTTCGACCTGGTGTTGTAAGGCCTTTAGTTGTTGTTGGGTAGATTGAAGTTTGCGAGTAAGTTCCTCGATATGGGCTTGTTGTTCTTGGATAAAGACTTGCTTTTGCTCAAGCAGCTCATTTGATTGTCCCCATGGCCTGCAATCTACGGGCGCCCTATGAAAAGGAAAAGTCGAAAGGTCCATCCAATATATACGCCGGAACTTTTGGCCTTTGCGGTCCTTTGAAGATATCTCTGATGTCCAGAGACAGGTGGAACAATGGCTTAACAAGGTAGCCAATGTCATCAACTTATGTTGAGTTCAACATAAATCGACGAGATAGGGTATCTTCCGCTGGGCACACAGGGATCAAATCTTTTCTTCCAGGTCATCAGTCAAAGGCACGAAAAAAAGTCTACAATCATAACGACTAATCTTCCCTTTGCCGACTGGGGAAAAATCTTTGACCGCACCACTGTTGCAACAGCGATTGCAGACCGTCTCGTTTACAACTCCGAGGCCTTTATACTGGCCCCTTTTTTCCCCTGATTTTGGCTCCCTTTTACGCCCCTGGTAACAGTTTGGCCTGTTGCTGCACCTGCTCAGCTTCCATAACCTTCTTAAGCTCGTTCAGCTTTGTCTCTATTTCCCTCTTTTCAACATCTTTGGCCAGCCTTACCAGTTCCTCAAGTTTGTTAATCTCTGGCTTGAGCTCTTCTAGTGCTTCCGCGCTTGTAAGCTTCTCAAGAAGCTCCTCCTCTTTTTCCCATCGTGCCCTTTCATCCAAATCCTCAAAGTAGTCCTCGTCATACCTTATCTCTTGCTCTTGCAGTATCTGCCCCTTTTCGTACAGATCCTTCAGGCGGTCATCACGTCGCTCCAGAGACTTCCTTATAGCCCTTACGCTCGAGGCAAGCCTTCTTTGTAGTATCGTTAAGGCACAAGTCGCATTGCGCTTTTCTTTCTCAAGCGCCTTATTGAATTGTTTCTCTACATATTCAGTAACAGCGTTGTAGAGACGCTTTTCATCATCAGTGAGGTAATACTTTATTGTCTCAACTTTTCTTGGTGGGAAGAGGGGGGCATTGTGGAAGTCTTTGAGGTCTTCTTTCAGTCTCCGGAGAAACAGTGGATTGTCCTTTTTATAGATGGACTCAGAAAGCATCTTGGTATTTGGGAAAAGCCTGGCTCCAAAAGATCGAGCAGCAATCTGAAGTTTTCAGGGTCTCCTCTGTGAGGCGTTGCTGTCAGGAACAGAAAATAGTTAGTCAGCGGGCTTAGAATTTCTCCCACATTGTATCGAAGCGTTTTGTCTATTTTTTTACCATACCTGTAGGCTGACATCTTATGGGCTTCGTCAACTATACAAAGATCCCACCTTGAATCGCGCAGAGCAAACATGGCCCTTTCGTTTCTTGCAATGAAGTCCATTGACGTAACGATCTGATTCTTTTCCAGGAATATGTTCTGCCCCCAGTGTGCATCCATAACGCTTCTGTTCACGGCAGTGAAATCTTCCTGGAACTTCTCTTTCATTTCCCTGATCCACTGGTCTCTCAGATGCCCAGGAGCTACAATCAAGGTTCTGTCAACCAGGCCGCGATATTTCAGCTCCTTGATTAGAAGCCCTGCCATGATTGTTTTTCCTGCACCGGGATCATCCGCAAGCATAAATCTGATGCGAGGGTTCCGCATTATATGGTGGTAGACTGCCTCAATTTGGTGTGGAAGCGGGTCGATTTGGGAGACGTTTACTGCAAGTAATGGGTCGAATTGAAAAGCGTTCCTTATCCGATGTGATTCCAGGTAAAGGAACAGCGACTCTCCGTCTGCGGAGAATGAGAAGGGTTTTTCTTCTGTGATCTGTATCTTGCTGAGGTCTTCGAGAGGTAGTACAGGGTTCTAATAGCGTGATGTGTCTACTCCTACTACTTCTATCCTGAGTTGCTTCACTCCTATGCGTTTTACGGAAATTACTTTTACCTTTTCCTGCCAATATGGGCCCTCTAAGACGTTTCCTGGCTCTATTTCCTTCATGGAAGCCTTACCCCCTGAAATGAGCAGTGGAACTCTTACCTTTAGAAGAGCTTGTCAGCCGCCTGCCAAAGTTTTTGCTCAAAGCCTAGATTGGCCCCGTTTGACTGCCTTCCCTTTGTTTTCTTAACTTTTCGTGCCATCTGACCACTCTCGCGTATGTATTTGAAATTGAGGTAATTAATTTATATGGGTATTCTTGAGCACAACCGGCTGAAGTTTACCAATCTTTGCAGAATTTTACAAAGAAATAGTTACTTTTTGCTAATTGCAAAGAGCCTGTAGAAAGTTCTTGCGCGCCAAAATGAACCCCTTGACATCCCGCCAAAACCTTTATATATTCACAATATAAAATTACCACAGGGGTAATTATGGACAGATACACGGAATTGTACGCCTGGATGTGGAAGAGCTTCGGCGGGGAGGAGTTCACCATAGACGAGTTTCGCATGGTGTTCCCCACGTCCCAAGCCGCAAAGGTCGTCCACGATCTGGCAGCGAAGGGCTACATATACAGGGTGCGCAGGGGCACGTATCGGCTGACCGAGCCCGTGGATTTCGTCAGCAACATCTCCGGCCGGGAGCCCGACGACACGGTCCTGGAGGAGGCCGGGAAGGACTACGCCCTGTGTGAAAGCACCGCAGTGGCCGTGTGGACCGACGGATACTACTGGACCGGCTTTACAAAGGGCTTCAGGCCTGTTCATATCGCCGTCAGGAAGCGGGATCTGAAGGACTGGCGGGCTTTCTTCAGGAAGAAAAGGGCCAGATTCGCGGTGGAGGGGGAGAGCAGGACGCTCTACGGAAAGGTCTATATCCTCCATCCCAGGGAGTCGGTCCGCTCCGAGGACAGGGAGGGAAGCAGGGTGGTTCCCCTGGAGGAGGTGGTGGGTTTCTGCCTGGAAAGGGAGATGGCCTACGAGCCCGCGCTGGAATACCTGGACGAGAAGTACGGGATAGGCTACCCGAGAAGAGAGGCACGGGAGGGGTGACGGGATGAAGATCGAGCAAAGGGAGAGGGCCTGCCTGGATCTGCTCGCAAGGCTTCCGAAGCGCTACGTTCTTGTGGGAGGCTATGCGGTGAGTGCGTTCGAGTTTCCCCGGTTTTCCGTTGACCTGGACATGGTTATTCCGGAGAAGGATTTCCCCCTTTTCTCCGGCATCCTGAAGAGGGAGGGTTTCTCAAAGACAAAGGAAGCGGACCGGTTTGCAGTGACATACGAGGGCAGATTCGTGTGCTTCCGGAAGATGGTGGAATCCCTGCCCGTGAGCGTGGATTTGCTGGTGGGCATGGTGCAGTGCAGGCAAACAAGTGCGGCTTACTCCTTTGATTATGTATGGAAGAACTCGGAGGTCAGAATGGTGACGGGGTTCGGAGTGAATGCTTCGGCTGAGGCCAGGGTGGCGGACAGGGAGATGCTCATGGCGCTGAAGATAAATTCCATGAGAATGGCGGACCAGAGGGACATCATTGCGCTGTGCAGCGGGGACGTGAAGGCGGGAAAGGTGGCAAAGCATCTCAAAAGGGCGCCGGGGGAGAAGATAAGGGAACACATTGGAAGGCTTCTCTCCTTTCTTGAAAATCCAGGGAGCAGGGACTCCCTGAAAGGTGTGTTCGTTCTGTCGGATTCTGTGCTTGAAGACATTCTGAAAAGGGCCAGGGAGACACTTAAGGAAATTGAGAGGAAATTATGAAGCACTTCTATTAGGGTGAGCTCGCGGGTATTCGCGCATTTGCTACCAGAGTAACCGAGGTCCAGGAGCCATAGAATACGCTTTCACTACCTGAATTGCTGAAATAGCAGCTCCAGAATGATTCACATTGAACCCTGAACAAAGCATTTGCTTCACCGTTATTATCACACTCTATCCCTGAAATTAATCGAATCAATCAGATATCAGAAGAAAATGGGCGCTTGCGAGCAATATGCAATCATTATTTTTCGGGATCGGTGCAACTCGCTCCAGAGCGCGGGGAACAGGTAACAGGTTTCACGGTTACCAGTTGAGCGCTCTTTAGTGTTCGCTTTCCGCTCTGGTTTGTGGTGTCCTTTATTGTCTCGCAGCGCCCCTCCGCCCCTGCACCGCATCCCGAACCAAAAAAATAAGCGCCTTCATCGGCGCTCACGGCTTCCTTGATTTCGCCTCGCGGAACACAGCACAGAAGCCGCACTTCCCTTCACCCAGAGGGACCTGGCACACTGCACATGCTCTGAGAAATAGCCCCACTCGTCCTCGAACCCCTGCACAAGGCCAAACCAGAGTTCATCGCTGTCCTTGACCCTCTCCACGCCGAACCAGAACCACCCCGAGAAGGACTCCCACCCCTTCAGGACTTTCCTTCCATTGATGTAAAGGTGGCCGCCCCGTTGCTCAAACCTGTTTCTCGGAGCAGGGGTCGGGGCCGTTTTCGGCCCCTTTTCATGCCCTGTTTCAATCGGCCCGATTGCAATCTCCTTGCACTTGGAACACTGCACAAGCTGGTCGTAGGCCGGCCCGATTTCCACACGGTCGAAGTCCTTCACCACATAGGTGATGACGTGCCATTCATGGCAGCATTCAGCCATTGCCACCACCCCTGCTTTTCTTCTCCGCATGGTCAAGGCACGCCAGCGCATTGTCTATCTTCTTCTTCACGGCCTCTGTGTCGGACAGGTCGCCGTATACCTTGAACTGCCCGTTTGTCGGCGTTCCAATGGTGAGGGAGTCGGCCTCTTTGTTCATGATTTCCTGCCTAACGGTTCGGTTCGTCTCCTTAAGGGCCTCCTCTGTCTTCACAACCTCACGGAGGGTATGCCTCACCGAGTCCGCCATGCCGTCCATCCTTTCCTCAAGCTTCTGGACCCTCTGGCCGAGCTGGTAAATCGCTTCCAAATTCACGCTATCACCTCTCTTTTTTTCAATGGGCCTCAGCAGTCGTCTCCTCCTGCCGCTGCCCATGTTTTCTTGTTTACTGGTGAGGCCGAGGGGTGGGGCCGAATAAGCGGGAGCTATGGCGGCCCTTTTCAAGTAACCGGTTGTCGGGCAGGAGAAAAGACATAAAAAGAGGATTGGCCTTTAACCGTTCTGGTGGAGGCCCCTTTTTAATCTTTTCCGTAAGTCGGTGAGGAATGCGGTGAGCTCGTGGTGGCTTTAGCGCTGCAACCCCTTGAGGGTGCGGCCTAGCCAATGAACGTATAATCAAGAATGTCCATCAAAACTTGACCGTTAGATCAGGGGGAATGTAAAATGCCAGCAAGGATTTCACTTTAGTACTTATGGAGGTCAACCATAGAAGATATGCAACAAACCAGTAACCCCGAATGCCCCGAATGCGGCAGCACGAACACCCATCCGACGGGGTTTTCACATTCTGTCGGAGCTGGCTTCCCGATGAGAGAGCCGGACACGTACCAGTACCGATGCGCTGAATGCGGGGCCCTCTTCCACGACAGACCGCCGAGGAAATAGGGATGATTTCACCAGCAGCTTGAAAGGCTGTTTTTTTTCTTGACAGATTGTTGGCCTTCTCCTCCTCCTATGCTAAATTTAGCTCATGAAGGTTTGGTCTGGTCCCTTTCACCTTCATGATGTCTTCGGCCCCCGTGGCTAACCGCTGCGGGGGTTTTATTGTTAATAAGACATGTTACGCATTTGACAAACAAGGTCTCGCATATTAATCTAATAACATGAATCTAAGCGAACTAATAACAAAACAAATTAGGACTCTTACATATGTCACGGGTGTGGCTTTTATCGGCGGACATACGCTCGCCTACAGTATTAATGAAAACAAGAAATTTCTTCTACCAGAAGACCACATCCACCAAGAGGCTCCGGCGCAAAGGCCGACAGCAAGCCTTCTGTTCACTTTCGTAATCTCAGGCACATCACCAGCGGGAACCACGACCACAACAACAACACCTTAATCCAAAAACTTAATCCTACAACGAAAGTTATGTAAATTATTTGCTTGATTTATTTAATACAACGTGATATAATCTGTCAACTTTTATGAAAGGAGGCAGATTATGTTACCCCAAATCCGAAGCGATGAACACCTTTTTGCCGTTCCTAAGTTTAACATCAAGAAAGAGGACATAGAAGATTTTAGTAACGAACTCAAAGGCTTTCATGAAAACTTCAGAGACTGTTTCTCTCGAAGCG
>JAFDEF010000085.1 GCA_019310485.1 Deltaproteobacteria bacterium
AGTCGATGAAGATATCATTAAAAAGTATGTCGAACTCCAAGGACGACAGGATTCAGGTCAGCTTCAACTGAAGCTGTAACCGAAAGGACCCCGGCTTTAGCCGGGGGAATCTATCGAAAAACGCCAAAAAACGGAAAGTCCTTTTGTCAAAAACCTCTCCTCCACATACTCTTCCGGTCAGAATACCGCCTCAACTCCTCAGCACAATACCGATGTAATCAACAGCTTAATGCTTCAGCCCTTCCTCTGCCTCCATGATCATGATCAGAGCGTGCGTCTATAGATTCACCCCTTTTCAAATCAACCCAATGAGGGTTAAGGGAGCCCTTCGTCCCATGAACAGGAAAAGATCATCCGCTAAGATCCGAACCAAAGGCACTTGCGATTCAATCCCCATAGTGGCACGAAGCGGCTCAGTTCAACCCCTCTTTTTCTGGCATTTCTCTGTTTTTTTCTTGACAAGGTATAAATGTTAGGATATATGGACATCATAATATTAGTAACCTTTGCTAATTGATTTACTCTAAGCATTTCAAATTTTGGTCATAAATCATGATGCTTGATTCGGGGCCGACACCTCTCTATTTTCAACTAAAGAATATCGTCAAATCCAAGATCACTTCAAATGAACTTAAAGCGCAGGAGCGCCTGCCATCGGAATCCCAACTCTGTATCGAGTATGGCGTAAGCCGCGCTACCGTTCGTCAGGCCATTTTAGAGTTAGAGAAAGAGGGCTTTGTTTACCGAGAACGTGGAAAGGGGACCTTTGTCACTGATCGAGAAGCCCTGAAACAGCTGTCATTGAAAGGCACCATTGAAAACCTTATCGCCTCCGGACGAGGTACCTTCATCAAGGTCTTGGAATACAGGGAAGTATCTCCCCCCTCCCGCGTGGCTAAAATCTTGCGGCTAAAGGAGAATGTAAACATCTTCCAGCTCGAAATAATTCGCCTGATTCCAAAGGGGCCATTCGGCTATTCGTTTATCTATATACCCCTGCATTTCGGGAAAATGATCTCTCGGGATGAATTATCGGAGAAAACTGAATTTATCACTTTTTTTGAAAGAAAATCGAGGACAAGGGTTCACCGTGCGAGTCAAAGCATCGACGTTTCGCTAGCCAATGAGGTGGTGGCGAAAAATCTTGCCATCAAACCAATGGACCCGGTTCTTGTTATCGAACGGCAATACTATGCCAGAGATGGTTCAGCCTTGTTTATGTCATTAACGTATTTCCGGCCTGATATATACAAATATAAGATAGAGTTGACCAGAACTTGAATCCTTTATGGATTTATGCACTTCTAGTTTATATAGTTGAACACATAGATGTCTAGATGAGAAGGAGGGTATTATAATGATCAAATTACCGGAGGATAAGGTGATCATCACAGTGGCTCAAACCGGCGCACTGGTGAGCAAATCCATGAATCCCAATCTCCCAGAACAGCCTGTGGAAATTGCCGATTCGGCCTATGCGTGCTATCAGGAGGGTGCAGCGATCTGTCACATTCATGCCCGAGACAAAGAAGGCAAGACGACAGGAAGTAAAGAGGTTTTTCAGCAGATCCATGACGAGATTCGTGCCAGGTGTAACATCATCATTCAGGATTCGACAGGAGGTGGGCCCAATCTTACGTTTGAACAGCGTATCGAATGCCTCTATGCCAAACCCGAGATGGCTTCCCTCAACATGGGAACTTTGATGCGGGTCTCAGGACAGTATGCGGGCACTCCCTTCTCAAACACGCGAGAAGATATCGAAACCTATGTGACCCGGATGAGGGAATTGGGTATCAAGCCAGAGATGGAAGTATACAGCCATGCTATGCTACGAGAAGTTAAAAATTTGATCCAGAAGGGCCTTGTTGAGAAGCCTTATTACATAAATCTTGTACTGGGTATGGCGTATCAAGGTGCTGTGGAAGCTACCCCAAAATATCTCAATTCACTGATCGATTTTCTGCCAGAGGATACGATCTTCAACGTTACAGCGGTGGGAGCTGCACAGCTCCCCCTTACAACCATGGGCATGATCCTGGGGGGATGTATCAGGGTGGGGATGGAGGACAATATCTATTACCGAAAAGGAGAGCTGGCCAAGAGCAATGCTCAGTTAGTTGCCCGTTCGGTGAGGATTGCCCGTGAGTTGAACAAGGAACCCGCAACCCCTGAGGAAGCGAGAAAGATATTGGGGCTTGGAGACTAGAAAGATGTTTACGGGATCTAGATTCAGATGAGGAGTACAACTGAAGGTCGAGGTAAACCGAGTGGTAGCCGCAGGATTGCTCTTCATCCTGTACCAGGAGTTGGATCTTACTGAATCAGCTATTATTTTAAGAGAGCAAGGAGAAAAGAAATGACCACCAAGATTTACGATTTGTCTTTGCCGTTTGGAGTGGATACCCCGCTATGGCCGTTTCCTGGACCAAGGCAAGATCTTATATTTCAAAGGGTTGAATATCTAGAGAGATTTCACAAGAGGAGTGTTGTCTACACCGGGACATTGCATGCGGGCACACATATGGATGCTCCGAGCCATGTATTGCACCCCTCGGAAGGTGGAGTGATGCTTGACAAAATTCCCTTGGAAAACTGCTATGGCACCGGCGTGGCGGTAGATTTTCGTTATATGGAGAAATGGCATATCATCACACCAAAGGACCTCGAGAACGCTAAACCTAAAATAGAATCAGGGGACTTTGTCGTTTTCAACACTGGGTGGCATAAGTTTTGGCGCTCGGATAACTACAAGTATTACAACCATTTCCCTGGTCTCGGCCCGGAAGCAGCGGAATGGCTGGTGAAAAAAAAGGTTAAAGGTGTTGCCGGTACGTGGGGTGCCACTGATAGCCCCCTGTGGCATTACCCACTCTCCGAAACCATGCCCTGGCTGGATAAGGAATACAGGAAGGAAACGGGGCGGGACCCGGATGTGGAATTTCCGGAATATGAGCCGTGCCACCGGATTTTGTTGAGAGAGGGGATTGTCACTATTGAAAATGCCGGAGGGGATATCGACCTGATAACAGGAAAACGATGTACCATTGCCGCCTTTCCTTTCCGTTGTGAATTAGCGGATGGTGGTATGGTAAGGCTTGTAGGTATCATGGAGGAGTAATACTGAACTAAAGATAAAGGAGGGGAAATGATATGAAAGATATGTTTAAATTGGATAATAAGGTAGCTGTGGTCATCGGAGGGGCAGGAGGTATCGGTGAAAGCCTGGCAGCCGGTTTAGCTAAACAAGGTGCTAAGGTAGCCATCGCTAGTAGGAATATAAAGAAATTGGAAGAAGTAGCTCGAAAGATTCAGTCAGAAGCCGAGTCAGAAGTCGCAGCATTTCAGGTTGACGTAACTGATGAGCGTAGCGTGGAGCAATTGGTGGAAAGGGTTGTATCCAAATTTGAGACGGTGGACGTCCTGGTAAATTCACAAGGCGTAAATTTGAAAAGGGATCCTATTGAATTTCCTGTAGATGATTGGCAGCTGTTGTTCGATGTTAATGTTAAGGGTGTAATGTTGGCTTGTCGAGAGTTTGGGAAAGTTATGATTGGCAAAAAGAAGGGAAAAGTCATCAATATATCATCCGTCAGGGGAATACTTGGGACAGCTAATGGAAATGTGGGTTACTGTGCGACCAAGGGAGCGGTGGATATGATTACCAGGGCACTTGCTGCTGAATGGGCACCAGATATCAATGTAAATGCTATTGCGCCTTGTCTAGTAAGGACAGAGATGGTGAAACGGGCTGTAAGGCCTGAGAGTATTAAGACATTCCTAACAAGGGTGCCATTGAAACGAATGGGAGAGCCTGAAGATATAGTAGGAGCATGTATATTTTTGGCCTCCGCAGCGTCGGATTTTATCACTGGGCAAATCCTATACGTTGATGGTGGGCTGACAGCTATTGGTTAAAAACCGAAACGATACATGGAGGAGAATATGAAAGTAGTTAAGAAGATAGAAGGTCAACCATACGATGCAAAAGGGCACTTCGGTGTATGGTCTGCGCGGAAACTAGCCGCTGAGAAGGATAGCCAGGTAAGTGTCAGTCTTTCTCACTTTCTCCCACAGGGTGGGGCAGAGATGTCCTCCTCGCCAAAGGAACGAGTTTATTTTATAATTTCTGGTTCAATGGTCGTTAAGGGAAAGACAGAAGAATACTCTCTTAATGCGGGTGACTTAATTTACATTGCTGCGGGGGAAGATCGAGAGATTCAAGTCCCTGGACCTGAACCGGTAACGATATTGGTCATTATAGTAGGTAAGTAATTACATGCAGCAAGAGAGGAAGAAATGGTGACAAAAGCAGATATAAAAAAGGTCTTTGTTGTTGGAGCGGGGACAATGGGGCACGGTATAGCTCAAGCCTTTGCTCAAGGGGGATACCAGGTAACTTTATACTCTCGTTCTCAGAAGACGCTGGATAGGGCGTCGGAACTAATAAAGAGCAGTTTGGACACTTTAGCAGAAGGAAAATTACTGGCAAAGACTGAGATTCCAGCAGTAATCAGCCGCATTACGTTTACGCGTTCTTTGGAAGAAGGTGCACATGATGCAGATCTCGCCCTGGAAACAGTGGCTGAAGATGCAGATATAAAAAAGGAAATCTTTAAAAAATTAGATACATATTGCCCACGTAGAGCTTTACTAGCAAGCAATACCACTTTTTTAAATATTTTCGACATTGTGGACACATCTCGACCAGACAAGATTCTGATTTGTCACTGGTACGCACCGGCCCAAATTATTCCCCTAGTGGATGTGGTTAAGGGGCCGGGAACTGAGCAGGCCAATGTACAGATGCTCGCCGACATATTAACTGATATTGGGAAGGAACCTGTGATTTTTAATAGGTATGTGTCTGGCTACGTGGTAAGCCGACTTCAAATAGCTCTTCAACGAGAGGTGCATTTTCTTCTTGATAATGAATACCTTTCGCCACAAGAGTTAGATAAGGCGGCAAAGTGGGGGCTTGCCCTGCGCATGATGGTGGTCGGGGTGGTACAACGCTTCGATTTTGGAGGGCTGGATTTGAGCGCTAGGAATTTGGAAAAACCTGCCATTGAATGTACTCCGCTAGACTATAAGCCAAAGAAGCTTTTCGAACTTGTCAGGCAAGGCCACCTCGGCGTGAAATCAGGCAAGGGCTTTTACGATTATAAAGGAATGACTGAAGCGGAAATATGCAAAGAGAGGGATAGAAAGCTAATCAAGATGCTTAAAGTTCTTACAGAAAGTAATCATTGAAGATGAACACATAAAAAGGGCACAATAAAAAGCATTGAAAATTGCTATAAAAAAATGATGAAGAACGGAACACGGCCGTAATTGTCTTTTTGCTTGGATTCGTAGCTCGCGCTATCCATTGAGGTTGGATTATGTGCTTGTACGTGATGGATTAGAGAATAGGCAATACGTATCGAAATAAATGAACACTTGGTGGTCTTCGGGGACCAATATTAGCGGTTGAAGTTAAAATAGATATAAGAGGAGGCAGTGTATGTCAGGGGTTGAAGAAAAACTAGTAAGATATTTACGTGACGCAAAGTACGAAGATTTACCTTCTAAAGTGATCGATACTGCTAAAAACATGATACTAACGATAATAGGTACGACTATAGCTGGAGCGAATAGTGAAGGATGTAAGGCGCTGGTTGACCAGATCAGGGAATGGGGAGGCACAGAGGAAGCGCCGGGTAGATGCGCCGGTTTCCCGGCGCATCTACCCGGCGTATTTTAGTTTATGGAGGTAAAGTGCCTGCTCATAACGCGGCTTTTGTGAATAGTTATTTAGCCCGTGCACTCGATTTTGACGATGGGATCCGACCTGGGATGCACGTCGGGGCATCAGCCGTTACTGCTGCAATGGCCGCTTCAGAGTTGGTAGGGGGCTGTAGCGGAAAGGAATTCCTCACGGCCCTTATTGTGGGAGGAGAAGTGGCTGATAGGATAAACAGTGTCTCGGACTATGATGGTTTTGATCCTACAGGGATTTGTAGCATATTTGCTTCGACTGGGGCGACTAGTAAGATATTGGGCCTTGATAGTGGGCAGACATGGAATGCTTTGGCAATAGCATTCAACAAATCGGGAGGGAGCTTTGAAAGTAACATTGAGGGAACCTTATCAGTGAGGTTAATTCAGGGCTTTGTCGGTCAAGGAGGAATCATTTCCGCCCAGTTAGCAGGGAAAGGCTTCACCGGCCCTAAAATGTTTCTTGAAGGCGTTTTCGGATACTTTCACCTATATGCCAAGGATAAGCATGATCCCGAGGTAGTGGTTGCTGATTTGGGAAAGAGGTTTGAGTTTCAAAACACTATCTTTAAGAAGTACCCAAGTTGTGTTGATACTTATGGAAGCACTGAAGCGATGTTGGAGATAGTCAAGGAAAGCAATATTGATGCGGACGATGTTTCTCAAATTGATATAAGAGTAAGGCCCCATATTTATGCGGTCGAAGACAGAATACCACGGGTTTACCCGTGGATGAATGAGCCCGGGGGTGGTATACTGCCGCCATGGAATACACAAAGACCTCTCACAGTATATACTTTCTTCA
>JAFDEF010000048.1 GCA_019310485.1 Deltaproteobacteria bacterium
GTGAAACCCCCCCCTTTTATCTCTCTCCAATTGATTCTTTCTCTCTCTATCGCTCCAATCGCTTCAAACCATATTTTCCCTTCAAAAAAGCGTTGAGTTATTAAATCTCCTCAGTATCTAGCATACTTATACACTCATACCCCGGCTTGATTCCTGTTGTGATACGAAATTAGTTTAGTATAGAAGGAAAATTTTACAACAAATCCTAAATCACAACTCAGCCCTTTGCGAGGTGTTGCATCATTCCCCTCGCCTTCTATACATTCCTCCACAACTAACAGAGCCTTGGCCAAAAGCATATGAGGTTCTGCATTTTTAGAAAACCGCAAGGCCAAAGACTAAAGCCAGTGATTTAGTAATTTTAGCGTATAGCAAAATATATGCCGTATCAGCTGTGAGCGAATATGAGCGAAATACGATTCTTTGAGTAAACAGGTTATTAAGTTCGCATCCTGTGTCCAACCTACTGAAATCAAAAGATATGAACTGGATTGAAGCAACGGTGCTTCTTCCTAGCTAACGATCTTACTGGGCGAGAAAGCGTCGCATTTACCTTCCGGGCACCAGCCCTCTAAACAATGAATTGCTCTCAATCTCTATGACTAAACACCATATACCGTTTTTTGTGATCGAAATATTGTGCGAGAGCTGACGCCGCATCTGTCTTGAATGGGGTACTTCCTCTTTGCAACGCTGCTCTTCATCGAACAAAATCGCTAATTGGACTTGCGTATTCAATTATCTGCCTCAGTTTTTCCTTAGATGGAGCATATGGCATGGTTTTGGCATTATAATGGATACCCGCTGAGGTGGTCCTTGCTATTCTTGCGTCGAGGTAGAAGGCAAGCCTTGCCTTTGGGCTTCAAAGTCTAAGAAATGGTTTGGAGGTACGGAATGGATTTTTCGCTTACTCAAGAACAGAAGGATGTCGTAACTGCGGCAAGAGAATTTGCCCTGGGAGAGTTTCCTGAGCGCGCACAAGAGTTCGACCGGGAGGAAACTTTTGATTATCAGATTTGGAAAAAAGCCTGTGAACTCGGGTTTGTGGGAATGTACATAAAAGAGGATTATGGCGGGTCAGGGATGGGCCTTCTGTCCTGTTGTTTGGTAATGGAGGAATTCTGGGCAGTTGATGCCGGAATCGGTAGCGCTGTTCTCTCAACCATTTTCGGTGCTGACATAATTGACATGTACGGCACGGAAGAACAAAAGAAAAAGTATCTCCCGGCTCTTGCACGTGGAGACCTGATAATGGGAACAGCAATAACCGAACCCGATGCAGGCTCAGATACTGCCTCAGCTCGTACAATAGCCGTGAGAGATGGGAATGAGTATGTCATTAATGGTTCAAAAATGTTCATCACCAATGGAAGTGTGGCTGATTTTGTCCTTGTCTTCTGCCAGACCGACCCCGAAAATCCCGACAGACACAAGAGGCATAGTTGGATCCTCGTTGAGAGGGGCTCTCAGGGGTTTCAAGCAACTAAGATCCGGGGGAAACTAGGGATAAGGGCAAGCGATACCGCCGAATTATCTTTTTCCAACGTGAGAGTACCTGTGTCGAATCTTGTGGGGGAAGAAGGTAAAGGTTTCAAGGAGTTGATGGCCTTTTTTGACCTGAGCAGAATCGTGGTAGCAGCACAGGGTGTGGGTATTGCCCGCGCGGCTCTGGAAGAAGCTACCAGGCACGTCAAGAAGAGACAACAGTTTGGAATGCCGCTCGCCGCCTTTCAAGTTAATCAGTTCAAAATAGCCGAGATGGCGACAAAGATACGAGCGGCCCGCAACCTTTACTGCGAAGCAGCGTGGAAGGCTGATAACGGTAAACTGGATCCAATGCTTGTAGCCATGGCAAAGTGGTTTTCGGGGCAGATTGCCGTTGAGTGTGCTGATGAAGCACTACAAATGCACGGTGGTTACGGCTACATCGATGAATACAAAGTGCAGCGCATTTACAGGGACGCGAAAATCGTAGAAATTTACGAGGGAACGAAAGAGATTGAAAAACTTATCATCGCCAGAAACTTGCTCCGTTAAGCACTGCAGAAAACACGGAGGGAACTTTGAGCTACACTATAAGAAAAGCAATGGTTATAGGTGCGGGAATCATGGGCAGGGGCATTGCGGCTCACCTGGCCAATGCTAATATACCCGTTTATCTTTTGGACATAGTCCCGGATGAGCTGAGAGATGAAGAAAAACGCAAGGGGCTGACCCTCAAAAGCATTCAGGTACGAAACAGAATTTCTAATCAGGCCATACGCCTAATAGCAGGCTCAGAACCGCCGGCTCTGGTTACACCGGGTAAACTGGAACTCATCATGCCTGGAAACATTGAAGATGATCTTCACCTTGCAAGGGAGGTCGACTGGGTTATAGAGGCAGTTGTAGAAGATCTGAACGTAAAGAAGCGGATCATGGCCCGGCTGGATGAAATGAGCGGAAAGGACACGATAGTTTCAACAAATACATCGGGGATTCCTGTAAACTTAATTGCTCAGGGCCGATCCGAAAACTTTAAGAAACACTTTTTGGGCACACACTTTTTTAATCCTGCCAGGTACATGAAACTCCTTGAACTTATCCCGCTTGCCCAGACTGAGTCCCAGGTCCTGGAATTTGTGGAAACATTGGGTAGAAGGCGCCTGGGAAAGACCGTAATTTCTTGTAAAGACACTCCCTGCTTCATAGCAAACAGAGTGGCAATTGTGGCAGGGCAGGCGGATTTGAACTTTGCGATAGACAACGGCTATACAGTTGAAGAGGTAGATGCCCTTAGCGGTCCTCTTATCGGCCGCCCTAAAACCGCAACCTTTCGCCTTTTTGACCTGGTTGGCGCCGACATAACTCTGCAGGTATCATCCACGCTCTACAACGCAATTCCACATGACCCTTTTAGAGAGGTCCTGGTAGGCTCAGGGAGTCGGATAATAAAAACACTGGTGGAAAAAGGGCTTCTAGGAACCAAAGCCGGCCAGGGTTTTTATAGAAAAACAGGCCATGCCGGCGCTAACGCTACCTACCAGGTACTGGACTTTGTATCCTTTGAATACAGGGAAAAATCAGACACAGAAACCGACACCCTTAGAGAAGCGAAAAAAATAAAGTCACTTGTAGAAAGGATAAAATTTCTGATTAGCACCCCGGACCGCGCTGGGAAATATGTGTGGCACACCCTGGCTTTTCTGTTTTCCTACTGCTCTCACGTAATCCCGGAAATCGCGGACTCGCTTTACCTTATTGATTACGCCTTCAAAGCTGGGTTCTCCCATGAAATGGGCCCATTTGAGATCTGGGACGCATTGGGGGTTGAGAAAACCGCCCTTCGAATGGAAAAAGATGGCCTAAGCCCGGCCAACTGGGTCTGGGAAATGCTGGAAGAGGGGAGGAAGAGTTTCTACAAGAAAAAGGGGAGACAGAGGTTTTTTTGGGACCCAATAAGACGGTCCGATGAAAAGCTGCCGGTCGACCCTCATGTGCTTGTTATTGCGGATAGGAAAAGAAAACCCTGGGTCATTGAAGAAAATGCAAGTGCATCCCTGGTGGATCTAGGAGATGGTGTCCTTTGCCTTGAATTTCACTCAGATGCAAATCTGGTGGATGAAGATACCCGCTCCGTGCTTGCCGTTGGGCTGAAGAGGCTTGATGAAGACTTTGAAGGGCTCGTAATTGGAAATCAAGGCAAGAATTTTTCCTCTGGAAGTGACCTCAAGACAATGCTTGAAGCCGCTCAAAACGGGCAATGGAAGTTGATCGAAAAGAAATTGCAAAGCATGCAAAATCAAATACTCCGACTACGTTACTCATCAAAACCAGTTGTTGCGGCTCCCTTTGGAATGACTCTGGGAGGTGGGGCACAAATTGCTATGGCTGCAGACCTCATTTGCGCTTCAGCTGAGACATACATGGGGCTTGTCGAAGCAGGCATTGGACTTATACCAGCTGAAACCGGGTGCAGTATGCTTATACAGAGACTATTGAGCCCTATAATGAGAACTGCAAACACTGATCCACTTCCTGCTCTACAAAAGGCCTTTGAAAACATTGCAATGGCAAAAGTCAGTACAAGCGCCCACCACGCACAGGAAATGGGTTTTCTCAAGAGTGCCGACAAGATCGTCATGAACGAAGAACACTTACTGGGTGAAGCAAAGCGGATGGTGATTGAAATGTGCTCATCGGTGTACATTCCGCAAGTTCCGAGCAAGTGTGTCTATGCTGTTGGCGAAAGAGGAATGGCCTTTCTCATGCAGGCCGTGCAAACCTTGTTGTGGGCCGGCTACATTTCTGAACACGATGCCTTGATCGGCAAGAAACTCGCTTATGTACTGGCTGGCGGACCCCTCTCCTCCCCGCAGTGGGTTGACGAACGGCACATACTTGACCTTGAAAGAGAAGCGTTTCTTTCATTGCTCGGACAGAGAAAAACCATTGATAGAATAAAACACTTCGCCGCTACAGGAAAGATTTTGCGCAATTAGGAGCATGGGAAATGAAGGAGATAGTTATTGTCTCGGGTGTAAGAACCCCTGTTGGCCGGGCCAATAGAGGGACCCTCGCAAGAACAAGGCCGGATGACCTCGCGGCTATTGTCACAAAAGAAGTGTTAGAAAGAACCCCGGGTGTTGTTGCCAGCGAAGTAGATGACGTGATTATGGGTTGTGCCTTTCCAGAGCACAGTCAGAGTTTCAACATCGGGAGAGTGGCAGCCCTGTTGGCAGGCCTACCCTATTCTGTGCCGGGGCAGACTGTAAATCGGCTATGTGCCTCAGGGCTGCAGGCCATTGTCACCGGTGCACAGCAAATCATAAATGGAATAAGCGAGATCGTTATAGCCGGGGGAGTAGAATCCATGAGCCAGGTTCCCATGATGGGCTATCAAGTTTCCCTTAATCTTCGCATGGTTGAAAACTACCCCCAGGCTTATATCTCCATGGGGCTCACAGCGGAGAATGTTGCCGAAAAATTCCGAATAAGCCGCCAGGATCAGGACGCCTTTGGATTCAGGAGCCACCAGAGGGCTATCCGAGCCATAGAATCGGGCTTTTTTAAGGATGAGATCACGCCAGTGAAGGTCACGAACACTTATGTAAACGATAAGGGTGTATTGGAGAGAACCGAAAAGATGTTTGATACGGATGAAGGCCCTCGAAGAACCACGCTCGCAAAAATGTCTCAGTTAAAACCGGTCTTCAAGAAAAACGGTACCGTCACGGCAGGCAATTCATCTCAGATGAGCGACGGTGCAGCAGCAGTGATGTTGATGAGTGCAGATAAGGCACGAGAAAAAGGCTTAACACCATGGCTCCGTTTTGTGGGCTTTGCAGTTGCCGGTGTTCCTCCGGAACTAATGGGTATCGGCCCAATGTATGCTGTGCCCAAAGTTATGAAACAAACAGGATTGAAAATCAACGACATGGATCTTATAGAACTTAACGAAGCATTTGCTTCTCAGGCCATTGCCTGTATCAGAAACCTCGAGCTCGACGAAGAGAAGACAAATGTGAATGGCGGTGCAGTAGCACTCGGTCATCCACTTGGTTGTACCGGAGCCAAGCTAACGGTTCAACTCATGTACGAGATGAAGCGTAGAAAAAGCAAATACGGGCTTGTGACCATGTGCATAGGAGGTGGGCAGGGGGCAGCTGGAATATTCGAAAATCTCCTTCGCCATTGAATTCTGGGAGCACTCTTTGAAGACAATCATGGGCGCCGAGAAAAAGTCTCCTTCTGGGTCAAGTGCATGGATCACAGAGGGAAGCTTCGGCCCATTGACCCAACTGGCAGGGTAGTGTGAAATCGTGTGGGCCTCTTTTGAATTAGTATTGTCAAAATGGCGTAGAAAATGTAAAAAGCGAAGTGTACGTTCTTAAGTTTTTCCAAGATAGAGATTTAGGGGGGAGGAGAAATGCAGGTGAGCAGGGATTACTTTTCTTGTGCTAACTGTCATAACAAGGATTTTAAACGAATCTACAATTTTTCAATCTCCTTTCACAGTGTAAATTTCTTAGATGAGCTCATATACGATAAGACAACCGACATGCTCTACCAGTGCACGAAATGCGGAAGGACATTTACCCCTGAGCAAATAGAGCAAACCCTGAACGAAATTAAGAAAAGCAGGAAAAAGGGCCGCTAGCTTACGGGCTGTTCTTTTTCTTTTTGATAGAATTGAAATTTGTAAGAACCCAGCTCGATTGTGTCAAAATCCTTGAGCGGAGCGCTTCCTTTTACCACCTTCCCATTGACTTTCAGCTTTGTAAGCCCCCCTGTGAATGTGATTGTATACCCGGAAGGCCTTCGGCCAATTGTTGCGGCAGTAGCCCCCATCAGGAGGCCGGAAAGCTTCACTTCAGAGGTTTCTGCTTTGCCGATCTTTGTGAGTTTCTTTGTCAGCTCGATATCCCCCATGCCTGAGCCGTCGATAAAACTTATCACTCCCACCTTTTCAGGGACTTTGGGCTCTGAGCGTACTTCTTGCTTGGCTAAAAGATCTCTTTGCTTTGCTGTATCAAGCACCATGGTCTTATCCAGGATCATCTTCTGCTTTTTCTTCTCTGCTTCAGCTTCTTCAACCTCGGCCCCCACAAAAAGAAGCACGTGTTTGCCGATCACGATGTTATCCCCGTGAGAAAGTTTGTGGGAGACAATTTTCTTGTCATTTACAAAAGTACCATTGGTGCTTTGAAGATCAGTTAGAATATACCCGGAGTCGGTTTTGTCAATCCTCGCATGGTGCGCTGAGACAGCAAGGTTATCAATCACTATGGTGTTGTCCTCATGGCGCCCTATACTCATTCCTCCTTCTACAAAAGGGTATTCCTTGATAACCTGCTTGTTAAACATCAGAATAACTCTGGCCATGCTCTACCCCCTTTTAAAACTCTCCGGTATTATTTTGCTGCCTTCGAAAAATAATGATCACTTCCCTAACTTACCTCAAACCACAGGAAGCTCTATTCAAAGTCTTTATGATTTTACTAAAAAAAAGGGTAAAATAGCAATATTAAATGCCTTTTACGGCGTATACTTTCTCGTAGCCCTCCTGAAAACACTAAGAAAATCTGCGATACCAACCCCTACTTTTCTTAGCAATCCGTTCCTTCTCTTTTTCACATCGCACAGATAAACGGATACGACCGTGGTATTATCGTGAGCCCCTCTACTTCTCGCTTTTTCTACAAACTTCTTGCACAAGGTATCCGGGTCGTCTTCTTTCTGGGTTATCTCCAGTATTTCCTCGTCACTCACAAGGTCCGTCAGACCGTCAGAGCAAAGGATAATGCGATCATTGTCAAAGGGTTCCAGCTCAAAAACATCTGCATCTACGTTTTCAACAGAACCCAGATTCCTGGTCAAAATATGTCTCAGAGGAGACACTGCTGCCTCTTCATCTGTCATAACCCCCATATCAACCTGCTCTGAAACAATTGTATGATCTTTTGACAACCTTTCTATCCGATCGTCTCTCACTATATAGATGCGGCTGTCACCGACGTTGGCCGCGACGATAAGGCTGGGCGTTACCAGTACAGCACTAATTGTGGTACCCATGCCACGGTATTGCTCGTATCCTTGGCCCATTTCGTAGATTATCCTGTTTGCGAGCCTGATACTGCTGAGGATATAGTTTCCTTCCCTGCTAAGCGATTGGTCAGAGTACCCGAAGAGCTCATCTGGTGGAGCAGAGCTTGCAATCCATCTTGAGCAACTTTTGTTAATGATTTCAACAGCCACCTTGCTGGCAACTTCCCCTGCCAGATGACCTCCCATCCCATCAGCAACAACGTAAAGACCAATGGAGTCCTCAACACAAAAAGAGTCTTCATTCCCTTCTCGCTGCAGGCCCACATCTGTTATTCCCGAAGTTTTTATTTGCAACTACTTCGATACCCCCTTTCATAAGGAAGCTATTGGCTTCTGGCTCGTTGCTTCTTCGCCGGGTACTTCCTTCTTGCTTCTTCTATCTTGGAAATCAACACTCTCAAAACCCTTGCCAGCTCCCCGGCATTTTGAAATCTCTGTTTAGGATCCTTAGCAAGTGCTTTGTCAATGATCTGCTCGCAAATCCTTGGGATCTTCGAGTTATAATGCCACAAAGGAGGATGCTTCACCTGGGTTATCTGATACAAGAGAGCACTGAGGTTGTCGCCTTTAAAAGGTAGCTCCCCACACAGCAATTGAAAAAAAAGAACACCAAGGGAAAATATATCCGACCGATGATCGATTTTGTGGCCCATGATCTGTTCTGGTGACATGTAGTTGGGCGTTCCAAGAATAACACCAGTTTTTGTCCTTGACCCTGATATCGCTTTTGCAATGCCAAAGTCCGTTACTTTCACGCCGCCTGTCTTTAACAGCATAACGTTGGCAGGTTTAATGTCTCTGTGAATCACACCTGAGCTATGTGCAAAGTCGAGGGCCTCTGCAATACTCGCTACGACATGAAGAACTTTTTCCACAGGCAAAAGGTTCTTTTTGTTGACAAATTTCTCTAAATCTTCACCCTCCAGGTACTCCATCGCCATGTAGGTCAGATCCTCGTCCTCTCCCATGTCATAAATAGTCACGATGGAGGTGTGCGAAAGTTTCCCCGCCACTTCAGCCTCCCTGAAGAACCTCTCTTTAATCTCGTGAATCACTTCTTCATCAAACTCATCAGAGAATCGAATAGTCTTGATGGCGACAAGCCGATTTATCTTAGGATCAAGAGCTTTGTAAACAAGGCCCATTGAACCTCTGCCAAGCGTTTCCAGTATCTGGTAACGACCTACCCTGCTAAGCTCTCTCGCGGCGGGATACTCTGTGGGAACAGGACCCTCTGCCTGCGGTCGCTCTGGAATAGTGGGGGATTTTTCCAGCTCTTGCAATCTTGCTATGCGCTGATCTAAATCCCAAAATCCGCCCCCTTTGTTTATATATTCATAGGCGGAAAGAGCTTTCTTAAACATGCCCCTGCTTTCGTATTCAAGCCCTAGATCATAGATTAGCTCTTTTGCTTCCCTGTCCAGCGGAAGCTTTCGATAATGGTCAAAAGCCACATCAAAAAGGCCATGATTTTGAAAGCTAAGTCCAATAAGCTTGTTGGTTTCAGCCGATATCCTTGAATCCCTTCCCTCTCCATAGAGTCGACCTGCAGAAGTAACGGCAAAGATCACGGCCACGCAGGAGGCTGTATACGATGTCTTAATCCATATGCCGGAGATAGATAGGAGCGCAAACCCGGAAAACAGAATAAACGCGCAAAGGCCAATAGTCCAGGCAAGTCTTGCGCCTCCACCCACCCGAGGAAAAAACAAGGAAACCAGGATGCCGATAACCAGCAGACCGAGCGCTTCTACGTACGGTGCATGAACGGGCCTGACAAGATAGCTTTTGTTCAAGATATTTTCCAGGGCTAGTGCAAAGAGCTCAATTTCAGAAATCCTGCTCGAAAAAGGCGTGATAAGCACTTTGCTTTGCCTATGAGTGAATCCTATGAGAACAATTTTTCCCCTGAGAGCATATAGTTTTCCCCCTTTCTTGAGAACATCTGAAAAAGAATACGCAGGAGGCCCTTCCCCCACTCGCGGGAAGCGGACGAGCATCTTACCCTTGAACAAGGGAATTCGCATCGGTCCCGCTCTTATTTCATCATCGCCAGCACTCACCTGTAGCGGCTTTTTTCCAAGATATGCTAATTCTATCCTCAAAAGGAAAGAGGGGATAAGGTAGTTCTTGTAAGCCGCAAACATGGCACAGGAGTTCTCGTGCATATTTCTTTTCAGCAAAGGAAACCTGTATCCAAAGCCCTTTGAAACTCGGGCAAGAAGGGGAAAAGGGAAAAAGAGCCTTTTGACCGAGACCGACTCCCTGAGTGATTTTGAAAGCCCTTCTTCTTTAAGTGAATTTCTACTCAGGAGCGCTTTTTCCAGATCCAAGACGTTTCTGTTTCTGCCCGAATAAGAGCCAAGCAGGGGAAGTATCACGTTCCCGGCTTCTCTAACGCTCCTTGCAAGCTTTCCATCAAAATCAAGCCTTTCCTCAGACTTGAGCAGGTTTTCTTCTACCCAGTCTCTAACCTGGGTTTCTCTTTGAGTAAATGGGTAGGTGTAGAATTTGTGATGAAAGCTCCTGAACTCTTTCAAACCCTCTCCCTCTTGCTCTTCAACGAGGGGAAGGTTCAACCCGATCACCCTTGCCCCGCTTTCTTTTACCAACTTCACCATATCAGCTATCAATGACCGGGGCCAAGGCCAGGAACCAAAATCGCTGAGACTCTTGTCATCAATTCCAATCAAAACGACTCTGGGGGTGTTCATGGGTTTTGATGTGCCGACTCTGAGGCCGGTGGCATAGATCGTCTTTTCCAGCGCTTCAAGGGGGTAAAAATTCTGGTAGTAAAGGAGCAAAAAAACCGCAACGGCAATAAAGCAAAGGAAAGTTGTTAATTTAAGGTTGAATTTAGGCATTTATGAAAAAACAACATCAAAAATAGGAATAATAAGGCAATTATATATCAAAATACAATGCTAATGTCAAATTTAATAATTTACAGGAAAGGCCAAAAAGGAAAAACTCCCAGACCAAAAGGGGCTAAAGCCAATCAAGCTTTAATCTCGTATTGTTCCAGGTGGAAATTTTCATTAGGCACGATAATGATTCGCCGGTTTATTCTCTTTTCCAGATCCATGATGGGTTGTTGCTCCTCTTCTCGGAGCACATGTTCAATTTCAGGATGCACATGAATATAAATGTCCTCACCCCCTATCACGGGAAGGATTTCCCTTTCTATATCCCTGAATATCTCATAGCAAATGCTCCTTTTTGATTTCAGGACTCCAGTGCCCTCACAATAGAAACACGGTTCGCTCAGGAGCCTATTGATATTTTCTCGTGTCCTTTTCCGTGTCATTTCAATAAGTCCCAGCTCCGACATCCGAAGGATGTGACTTCTTGCCTTGTCTTTACTCAGTGCTTCCTTGAGAGCCAGGAAAACTCGTTCTCTGTTGGATTTTTTTTCCATGTCTATAAAGTCAATAACTATTAAGCCGCCTATGTTTCTCAAGCGGAGCTGGTAAGCGATTTCTTTTACTGCTTCGAGGTTTGTTTTCAGAATTGTTTCTTCCAGATTCCTTGATCCCACATAGCTCCCCGTGTTTACGTCAATTGCGGTTAATGCTTCTGTCATTTCAATGACAATATAGCCTCCCGACTTCAACCAGATCTTCTTGCCCAGGGAACGCGAAATTTCCATTTCGATCCCATATGAATCAAAGATTGGCTCTGTGCCTTCGTAGAGTTCGACGGAGTACTTCAATCTCGGAGCAAATGCTTCTATAAATTCCAGTATGTTTTCGTACTCCTCTCGGGAGTCAATTATCAGGCGGTCCACTTCGCGGGTGAATAAGTCCCGCACAGAGCGCAGTGATATGGAAAGATCTTTGTGCAGCAGGCCGGGTGAAGACAATTTTGCCATGCGTTCTTTTATGTTTTCCCAGAGTTTTAGAAGAAAGTCCATTTCAGACTTGAGCTTTCTCTTGTTCGCCCCTTCGCTCACCGTCCTGGCAATAAACCCGAGGTTGCCTGGTCTTATTTCTTCAATGATACGTCTTAACCTTTCTCTTTCCTCCCGGTCCTCAATTCTTCTGGAAACTCCTATGTGATTGACGCTGGGCATGAGAACCAGGTGCCTGCCCGGTAATGATATATGTGAAGTCAGCCTAGCTCCCTTTGTTCCAATAGGCTCCTTTGCTATCTGCACCATAATGTCTTGGCCCTCGCACAGCAGATCTTCAATATTTGCACTGGCACCTGGAGCTTGCTCTGAGTATGTGCTTGTCAAATCTTCACTCACGATTTCATCATTTCTGCTGTAGTTCTTAAGCATTTCTTCTTCCAGCTCAATCAAGTCCTTCTGGATATCGGAAACATATAAAAAACCAGTCCTCTCTAGGCCTATGTCCACAAAAGCCGCCTGCATCCCAGGCAGGACCCTGATAACTTTGCCCCGGTATATATTCCCTGCCAGTTCCTGGCCTGTCTGGCGCTCAATATGAAGTTCCACCACCACCCCATTTTCTACCAGTGCAACCCTGGTTTCATAATTTCTTACATTTATGATAAGTTCACTGGCCATGTCTGAACCCATCTTCCTTCAAAACTCCAATCCGGATTGAAAACTGCTTAGTTCCCAAACTTGTCTAAAGCTGGGCAGAATCTAGAACACCTCCCTCGTTTTGACAATACTAAGCTCGTTCACCTCATCGTCGTGTAAATCAAAAATTCCTCCCACTATTTCACCAGGCTTCAGCGCTGGACCCTGACCATGTCTCAGCACAAGGCTAAGTCCACCGGAAGGCCCCAAAAAGGCAGATTTCACCACCTGCCTTGCGTCCACGGTGATTCTCTTCCCATCTTTGCGTTTCTTGGAAAGGGGAAAGCTCTCAGAGCGGAGGAAATCTTCAAGCTTTTTCCTGTCAAGCCTCAACCCATCAATATTTACGAGAAAATGGGTCTCTCTGAGTTTTCTTTGCTTCGCCTGTGCTTGAGGAATCTCTTCAATGGAAATAATCCTGAGGTCGGGAGGGAGCTGTTGGCGAAGCCTTTCCTTTACAGTCCTCGTTGAGCCGGCGCCTTGGAGTTCAACATCAAACGTTTCGTGAAGGCTTTCAACTCCCACGGGAAGTGCTGACAAGAACGAAATTTTCGGCATGGGGTGAAATCCCTTGGAGTACATTGGAGTCAAACCTGCTCTTTTCATCGCCCTTACAAAAACACGCACCATTTCCAGGTGACTCAGGTACCTGGCTGGGCCGGTTTTTGAAAAACCTATACGGAACTTCTTAATAAAAGCGGGCTTTTGCTTTTTTCCGTATTTTATCTGTCTCTTGAACGGTTCCCAATCCTTGACTATGATCGGTGAAATTTTATGGTGATCACAAACCCCACATTCCAGACACACACTCCTGCAATCCGGCGTGGTTTTCTCTGCTCTGGCTCTCCTTAGTTCCTCTTTCAGGTATTTCTTTGAGACCCCTGAATTGATGTGATCCCAGGGAAGTATTTCTTCTAGAGTTCTCTCCCTTTGAAGATAGAATTCAGGATCAATACCTTCTTCTTTGAAGGCAGCTACCCACAAGTCCCTGTTGTAATGTTCACTCCAGGCATCAAACCTTGCCCCTTTACTCCATGCTTTTATCAGAGCACCGGTAAGTTTTCGGTCTCCCCGGGAAAAAATTCCTTCCAGCCAGCTCATAGCCGGCTGATTCCACTTGACCCGAACCCTGCTTCCCTTCACCCCCCTTCGAATCAGCTCAATCCGTCCTGTGCTCTCTTCCAGCCTTATCTGAGGCTCCCACATGAAAGGAGTATGCGCTTTGGGAACAAAGGTGGAAACGCTGAGGTTCAGGTTTGCCCTTCGGCCTTGCTTTTTGGCAAGTTTTGAAACTTCCCTGGCGAGAAAAATGATGTCGTTCAGATCCTTTTCGTTCTCACCCGGGAGGCCCACCATGAAATAGAGCTTAACCAAATTCCATCCTGCCTCATAAACCTCTCCCGCAGTTTTCAGAATCTCTTCATCAGTCAAGCTCTTGTTTATGATTTTTCTCAGTCTTTCGTTGCCGGCCTCCGGAGCCAAAGTAAATCCGGTTTTGCGCACCCTCTTGATTTGTTCAAACCAGGCTGGGTCCAGGCTGTCAACCCTCAGCGAAGGAAGGCTCAGCGCTGTGTTGTTAGTCTCCATACTATCCATTAACTCCTGGAGCAGCGGCCCAATGCAACTGTAATCTCCCGAGCTCAGGGAAAGCAACGAAAGCTCTGCAAACCCTGTATTTTTCAAAGACTCCTGCGCGTATTTAATGATGGATTCAGGTTTCCGCTCACGAACGGGCCTGTATATCATACCTGCCTGGCAAAACCTACATCCTCGCGTACAGCCACGTGAAATCTCCACCGCAAGTCTGTCATGGACCAATTCTGCGTAAGGCACAACCTGTCTAGTAGGAAATGGATACTGGTCAATATCGGGAACAAGCGCCTTTTCGACCTGGCGATATTCGGAAAGTGTGGGTTCGATCGCAGCGATCTTGCCGCTCGGCTCATAGTAAACCTTGAAGAAATCCGGTACATAGATCCCCCGTATTTTGGACAATTCCAGGAGAAGATCTTTTTTCCTGATAGACTTCATAGACTTCCTTCGCTTGGCTTCCCTCACCACGCCTGATATTTCAAGGGAAACCTCCTCCCCGTCTCCGACCACAATTGCATCAAAAATCGATGAAACAGGCTCCGGATTAAAGCAGGCAGGCCCCCCTGCTATTACCAGGGGGAAGGGATCCTTTCTTTGTTCCGAAAGAAACGCGATTCCCGATAGTTCAAGCATGGTGAGCACATTTGTAAATGAGAGCTCATGCTGGAGGCTGAAGCCCACGATGTCACATTTACCCAGCGGACGGCCAGATTCCAGCGTCCTAAGAGGAATGCCTCTTTGGCGCAGTTCAGCTTCAAGGTCTACCCACGGGCAGAAAACTCTTTCCGCGGCCAGCCATTCGCGCCGGTTGAGAATATTGTAAAGAATTTTGAGGCCCAAATGGGACATCCCGACTTCGTAAACATCGGGGAAAGCGAGGGCAAAGGAAACCTCCACCTCTGCAGGGTCCTTTTTTATTGAATTTATCTCCCTGCCAAGGTACCGACTGGGCTTTCTTATGCGGGAAAACCACGCCTGCTCTATGCAATCAAGTTCGCACATATCTGCTTATTTCCAGTACCGGGAAAAAGTGGAGTATGCCTTGAAATCCTCAAGTTTAGCAAAGCATACGCAAAATGGAGTTGTCAAGCAGGTTAGTTCGATCTGCAGGGCAGCTTGATTGTGACCTCTGCCCCTCCTTCCGGATGGTTTGTCCCGCAGACTTCTCCTCCCAAACCTTCGACAATGCGCTTTACGATTGCTAGGCCCAGACCCGAGCCCCCTTCCTTGGTGGTAAAAAATGGTGTAAAAAGATGCTGAAGTGCCTTATTGCTAAATCCCTGGCCAGTATCACGAATGGAAACCTGGGCAAGCGTTTCCTTTCGCCCCTGGCTGCCATCTGAGTGCACCAGATCAGTTCTAATAAAAAGAAATCCTCCGTTGCCCATAGCCTCTGTTGCATTAAGGAACAGGTTCCACAGGACCTGCTTTATCTGTTCAGGATCTGACCGGATCACGAGTGGAGTGTGAAATTCTTTCTTTACCCGCAGGTTTTCTTTTCCCCCCCTATGATGTTTGAAAAGCTCAAGGGAGTCTGTGATTAAGTCGTTTAAATCAAATTCATGGATCTCATGTGCTTTTGGCCTTGCAAAGAGCAAAAAATCACTGACAAGGTGATTTAGTCGGCCAACTTCCCTTAGAACGATATCCATAAGCCTCCCCCTCACTTCATCTTTGCCAAGATCCTCTTTTAGGATCTGAATTGAACCGCTTATGGAAGCCATTGGATTTCTGATCTCGTGCGCTATCCCGGCTGCGAGCTCTCCTACAAGAGCAAGGCTTTCCACCTTTTTCATTTCCTCCTCGATCTGTTTCATCTTTGTCATGTCTTGAAAAAATAGTATTTCGCCCTTTTGGTCCCCTTCTGGAAGGGTTAAAGGAGAGACCGAGCCCCTCAAGAACATTTTCTCGCCATCAGGCCTGAGGTAGTCAAAATCAAACAGAGGCAGAGGCACACTTTGTTCCTTATTTCGCCTTTCAGTTCCCTGAATTTGCAGGTGCTCCTTCAGAAAGGGGAGCACATCATCCAGATTTCTCCCTATGGTATCACGAGCTTCCACTCCAAAGATGGCTTCAGCGGCGGGATTGAACAAAATAATTCTGTTCCGCTCATCAACAGTTATCAGTGCCGAAGCAATGCTTTTAATTATCCACTCGTTAAGAGCCTCCAGTTTGCTGAGGTCTTCTTGCTTTGCTTTTAGTTCAACACCGCTCCTCCTAGCCTTTTCCGATGCATAACTGCTCAGGAAGGCCACCAGATAAAAAGCAGCGATGTTAACAATGATCATGTACAGTATGTAAGAACTTTGATACTCCCCCGGGTAGTCCTGGCGGCTCCCAAGCGGATGGATCACCCCATAGTAGTGTAAATCAAGCAGGATCCCGTAAAGAATACTGGAGGCCGAGGCAATAATCATTCCACCCCTTCGGTACAGAATAATGCTTCCTCCGATAATGACGAGGATATAGAGAAAGGAAAAAATGCTTTCTATGCCACCTGTAGCGTAAATAATGGCCGTGACCAAAAGCGTGTCCACTGAAAGTTGGAAGTAGGCAAGCCTCAGTAGATTCTTTGTATGCTTAATTAGAATCGCATAGATAAAGGAAAGAAAGTAAATGAGGGCTATTAGGACATAATGGGTGCTCTGGATGTCCCCAAAATAGGTTTTCGTTTCCTTGATCTGGACAAAAATAGAAGCACCCAGAAGGAAAGAGACAAAAAGGACCCTCAAGAACATCAGCCTTTGAAGGCTTGTGAAGAGCTCCGCCTGAGGATCTCTTAGGTCGGTGCTGACCATTTCCTGACAGGATTAACCGCCGATGGCTCCCGCCATCTGAAAAATAGGGAGGTACATGGCTATAACCAGCCCACCAATAGCCCCTCCAAGGAAAAGCATGAGGAGTGGCTCAAGCATGGAAGTAAGCGCAGCTACAGCAGCGTCAACTTCTTCATCGTAAAAGTCTGCGATTTTCTCTAACATGGTATCCAGGGCACCGGTAGCTTCCCCGACTGCAATCATCTGGATTACCATTCCCGGGAATATATCGTTTTCAGAGAGAGGCTCCGCGATTGTCTGCCCCTCGGCAATACTTGCCCTTACCTCATAAATAATCTCTTCAATAACGACATTGCCAGCTGTCTTGGCAACTATTTCAAGAGCATCAAGGATTGGAACACCACTGCTGATCATGGTCCCCAGTGTTCTAGTAAATCGCGCGACCGCCGTTTTCTTGAGCAGCTCCCCAAATATGGGAAGTTTTAAGAATAGTGCATCTGTCTGCCTTCTTCCTACCTCGCTTTTTCTGTATCGTCTAAACCCGTAAAAAAGAATACCAGCTCCCAGCAGGACCCAGTGGACATTGCTCTTCATAAACCTGCTAAGATTCACAACCAACTGGGTAGGTGCAGGAAGCGCGGCTCCAAAGCTGGCAAACATTTCTTCGAAAACGGGTATCACGAATATAAGGATAACAGCAATCACGATAATCGCTATGCAGACAACCACGATGGGATAGGTTAGCGCGCCTTTAATTTGTGCCTTAAGTTTTTGGGCTTTTTCTATGAAGAAGGCCAAGCGCCTAAGAATCGTGTCCAGAATACCCCCGACCTCGCCTGCTGCCACAAGGTTAACAAAAAGGTCATCAAAAACCTTAGGATGCTTTTTCATGGCCTCTGCAAGGGTGGAACCTCCTTCAACATCCCTGGTAATTTCTTTCAATATCTTCTTAAACGTAGGATTCTCTGACTGCTCTGCCAGGATGGTGAGTCCCTGGACCAGGGGGAGGCCGGCATCGATCATGGTAGAAAACTGTCTTGTGAAGACGACGATATCCTTGCTGGTGACTTTAGGTTGGAGAAAGGAAATTCCTTCAAAAATATCCTTTGGTTTCGGCTTAAGTTTTTTTACTGTAAAATTGCGTTTCTTAAGCTGACTTAAAGCAATATTTTCATTCGCGGCATCTATTTCGCCTTTAAGTTTTCTTCCCCTTTTCGTTTCTGCAACCCAAACATAAACCGGCATATAAAATCCTCCTGAACCATTATCCACTCAAAAAAGTGATCAACCGCATTCGGCTGACCATTTTTTTTCTAAACCCAGCGGATATTAACGTAATTTTAGTGAATTATACTCCTTATGTCAAGCACTCTCAAAACTCGGCAAAACTTCCTTGACTTTTTTGATTCCTGACTCTATTCAAGTTTTACCATGAAGAAGCTTATAAATTTTCTCTTTGAAATAGGAATGCTTAAGAAAACCCCTAGAACTGGTTATCAATTCCTGGGATCAGGGCAGGAGTCAGTGGCCGAGCACTCTTTCAGAACGGCCGTCATAGGGTATGTACTCTCGCTTCAAGAGCCAGGAGCTGACCCCCTGAAAACGACTCTCATGTGCCTATTTCATGACCTGCATGAGGCCCGGACAGGTGATCATAACTATGTAAACAAAAGGTATGTAAAGGTTAATGAAGAAAAAGCCCTGAGGCATCTGGCAGAAGGTCTGCCTTTTGGCGAAGAGATCATCTCTCTGGCGCGTGAATTCAACTCAGGCGATACTATTGAAGCTTCGCTGTCCAAAGACGCTGACCAGCTTGATCTTATTATAGAGCTAAAGGAGCAGGAAGATCTGGGAAACAAGTATGCCCGCGAATGGCTCAACTATGCAGTAAAAAGGCTTCATACCAAGACCGCCAAAGAAATAGCCCAGGAAATACTCAGCACGGACAGCACGGATTGGTGGTTTGACAAGAACACGGACTGGTGGGTAAATGGCCCTTCCGAGGATCCAAAGCAGTAGGATTGGAGCTTCGCCGGTGCGATCCGGGAAAATTCTGCGCGCGAGCCTGATCATTTCTTTCTTGCTGCACCTTGCCCTCTTTTTTGCATTGCAAAGCGCCTTTTCCCTGAATTGGCTTCCACAAGAGCTGAGGACCTACCGGGTTGAACTAATCCGGTCACCTGTAAAGGATATTGACACTAAAGATTTGACCGGTACAAGTGTTTCCAGAACACTCGGAAAACAAATAGCTCCGCCTGAGGAAAGCCAGGACACTATTTCGCTCGACACCCACGACAAAAGGTACGTGAGCTATGCTACCATCATCAAAGGGAGGATCATGGCCAACTGGAAATACCCTGAGCAAGCCAAGAAAAACCTGATAGAAGGCAAACTCATGGTTATTTTCAGTCTGGACAAGAGCGGGAATCTGAAAAGAATGGAAATCGTGAAGGGCTCTCGTTTTGAGATACTTGACTCAGAAGCCATCAGAGCGATTAAAAGTTCCGCTCCTTTCCCTCCCTTTCCCCCGAGCATCACCGTAAGCCGCCTCAATATCAAGGCAACATTTAACTACCGCATTGCCGCCCACAACTGAGCGTTTTGACTGTATGATCAAAGATTACTCTTATGGGACTGCCTCGCATGGAAGAGACGGGTACCGCACTGCCAGCAATCTCCTGGGCTTTAGCTTACATGGGAGAGGTAGGCTTTTTTCACGGTATCACTTTGTCTAATCGTTTCAACATCACCGCGGGCAACAATTTGGCCTTTTTGCAAGATGTATCCGTAATTGGAGATCCTCAAAGATTTTTTCGCGTTTTGTTCTATCAAAAGGATTGTAATTCCCTTCTCATTTATATCCTTTATGGCTTTAAATACGCGGCTTGTTATTTTTGGCGCCAGCCCCAGAGAGGGCTCGTCAAGGATCATCATTTTGGGCTCTGACATGAGAGATCTGGCAATGGAGAGTATCCCCAGCTCCCCTCCGCTCAGGGTACCTGCTACCTGGTTGATTCGTTCCCTCAAAATAGGAAATACCTGAAAAACTTTCTCCATTCTCTCTCTGATGACACGATTATTGTTTTCAAGATATGCTCCGATCCTCAACGACTCGGCCACTGTCAGCTTTGGGAAAAGTTGCCTTCCCTCCGGGACCACCGAAATGCCCATCTTTACTATTTGATGCGTTTTGAGCTTATCAATGCGCATATTTGAAAATAGAATCTGCCCTGTTCTCGGTCTAACTAAAATGAACTTCCCCGCCGCAAGCAGCGGGGTATCAGTCGGAAACCATCTTAACCGCCCCAAGGGGCGGGGAATCAAACCCTCGTCCGCCTCTGGCGGATTGAATTGTACAATCTCTGTGCCACGATAAACTCTAGGAAAAGGAGCAGCAGAACCAGGTAGTAAAAATTGGCCTGGAATGGAAGTTCGATCCCAAATATGTGAAGCGAAGACCCAAAAGAAAATTTTCCTATGCTCGGATAAGGAATCCCGCTCACCCCGTTTGGCCCTCCAGTCCAAGAGAAATTATTCAGGAGCAAGTAAATAATAAGTCCCACCGCAATAGTGACAAGGGATAGGTAATAAGTCTTTGTTTTCATCGTAGGAAGGCCCAGGAGAAAGCCGAAAAGGGCTGCAGCGACACCACCTAGTGGCAAAACCACCCAGAATGACCAGCCAAATTTTACACTGAGCAGTGCCGCCGTATATGCGCCAATACCGTAGTCGGCAGCAGTGGCAAAATTCACGAGGTGCGTGGAACCCACCTGAAAATCCAGCCCGATCGCCAGCGCTGCGTAAAGACCGGCCATGAATAGAATATGGATGAGATAGGGGCTCTTGTGAAGCAAAAAGGGGAGGCCCAATATGAAAACAACACCCCATGCAAGGGCAATCTTTCGTTTACTGGTAAAAAGACCCTGAAAAAATGCACTAACGGAAGGCTCGCGAACGATAATAAAACTCACCACGATCGTGCCAAGTATTACGGCAAGAATGGTAATAATTCCTTCTGCTAAGAGAAAAAGCAGGACAACGCCGAAGAACGCTGTTTCCAGTAACAGAAGAAGAAATACCTCCCTAAAGCTACCTTTCACCAGTTTTCAATCCCCTTGCTCTACACTTTTTCATATACTTTTTCGCCTATCAGACCCGATGGCCTGAAAACCAGAAAGAAAATCACGATAATGAACGCATAGACATCTTTGTAGGGGGTGCCACCTGGAATGTAGGCCGAAGCGAATGTCTCCACGAAACCCAGCGTCAGCCCTCCGAGGATAGCTCCGTTGAAGTTTCCAAGACCTCCTACAACTGCGGCTGAAAAACCCTTTATGCCTCCCATGAGACCAATGTCGAACTTGACCACGCTGAAATAACTTCCTATCAGGATTCCGGCAATACCCGCCAGCAAGGATCCTACGAAAAAGGTAACCATGATAGTAAAGTCCGGGTTAATTCCCATAAGGCTTGCAGCCTCGATATTCTGGGAAATGGCCCTGATAGCCAGCCCGATTTTCGTACGGTTAATGAAAAACATTAATGCAAGGAGCAGCAGGAGGCCCAAAATCCGCGATTGGTTTTGGGTGATGGGATAGTTTGCGCTTGATGGCAGCGAAAAAATCCTCTCCGCAGGCTTGCACGCCCGGATGGGCGGGCTACTTGGGGTGTGCTGTGAGCTACATGCACAATAAATGGCATTCGTCGCCCAATGCGTACATACCTCCGCCCCTAAAGGTCCCTCTTGCCTCATCCCTGGAAACCATAACGCTACGTTCGTGCAAATTCCCAACTCCTCAGACGCACCCGGGCAAACAACCTTTGCAAACTGCGGGTAACCTTCAGATATACATACCGGCCATGGAATACAATCTTGCCCGCTGTTCCATACAGCTTCCAGCGCAGGGTATGTACCTGATGACAACGCCACGATTCATCCAGCGCCCTCAACATAAACACTCGCAATACCGCATTAGCTCCAAACTCCCCACAGGGCATCCCTGCCTGCTGCAGGCAGGCTCTCCATCCCAAAACCAATCTTCAGCTCCTTGATCCGGTTCTCACTGCATTCCCCACGCTGATTGTACCACCCCACTACCTCTTCCACCTCTTCCTTCTCAGATACCTCCGCCTCAGCAAACAGCTTCCCTTGATATGGCCTGCGTATCACCACCAAACGAAACGCCTCATCCGTCCCATTCATACAGTGCACCGTTTCAGCTATGTATCCGTTCTGGTAAGGCTTCCAATCTTCCTCCCTTATCTCCCTGATCCCTCTGACCACCGCTTTGTCCAGATCCGCACCAATGGCAAACTTAATCCCTTTCCCCTGGCAATAATTGATCACCTTGGCCTGATACCCTCGACCCCGGAGAATCATTTCCTTCTCGAAACTCATCCCCCACAACCAAACCGTTCTCCGCCAGATGTCCCACTATAGGCATATAACCCTTAAATCCCTTATAAGTCATCTCGGCCGATTCCTTCTCCGACTCAATCGCAGTAGCATCAATATCAAGAGTGTAGCCCTTTACCTTTTCCCTCTTCAGCGCGCGCTTCAATACCCTGCGGTTCACCCTCTCAAGCCCTTCAAGTCCACCATTACTCCAACTCCTCCTCAACCAGTCACCAGTCGCATCCGTAGAGGGCATTCTGTTCAATGGCAATATCTCCCACAAACCTACATCCGATTTGATCTCTCGCAGGTCTTCAAGAGTTCGGCCCCCTCCATTGAGCATCAATATAAGGGGGAAAACATGCTCGCTGGGAGAGTACCCAGCTCCACTGCC
>JAFDEF010000086.1 GCA_019310485.1 Deltaproteobacteria bacterium
CAGTGAGTCAAGCCCAGGAATGCTGAATAAGCAACACAAGGACAAGAAACTTGGGGAATTAGTTTTGAAGATTACTAGGAAGTTAACTTTGTCAAATGTGTAGGTTTGACCCCGGTATGGAGGAGTTTCGGAGGCTTCTTGATTGTCTTGGGCTTTCCTGGCAGGGTTACCGCCGGGTGCGAAAGGGGATAAAAAAGCGTATCCGCCGTCACATGCAAGAGTCAGGGTATGCCACTTCTGAGCAATATCTTGTGGCTTTAGAGCAGGACAAAGAGCTGAGGACCGAATGCGAACGCCTAATGACCGTGTCCATAAGTCGCTTTTTCAGAGACAGAGCCCTGTGGCACGCCCTGGAAAAAAAGATATTGCCGGATATAATTGAAAGAAACAGAGAAAAGATCCGGGTCTGGTTTGCCGGTTGCGCTTGTGGGGAAGAGGTTTTCAGCTTCGCCATATTGTGGGATCAATTACAGGGCCAGTTTAATACTCTCCCTGTGCTTGAAGCATTGGCAACAGACATGAATACAGTGTATCTCGAGAAGGCCAAAGAGGGAGTATTTTCAAGGAGCAGCCTTAAAGAGGTCCCAGATGAAGTAAGGGCAAAATACTTCTTGCGACAAGAAGGAGAAGAGCGTTACAGGATAATGCCCTTGTTCCGCATGGGTATCACGTGGAAACTCCATAATCTCTTACATGACCCACCTGATGAAAGTTTTGATATTATTTTCTTGAGAAACAATCTCCTCACCTATTACAAGCCTGAAATCTCAAGACCAGCGCTTCAAAAAATTATCGCTTGCCTGATGCCCGGGGGATACCTTGTAATTGGCAGTCATGAGAAAGTGCCTGTCAACATGGAAAACATGTTACCTTTTGAAAATTTTTCATATATTCTTCAAAAAAAGGATCGGACACAATCCTCAACTATTTAAAACAGCTCGGAAAAACATAGGCTGATGAGTAGAAATATCCTTATTACTGGACCTCCACGCTGCGGAAAATCCACCCTTATTGAAAGAATCATTGCCAGGGTGCAAAAACCATTGACTGGATTCTTTACCCGGGAAATAAGAGAGGGAGGGAAAAGGAAGGGATTTTCCATAATAACACTGGATGGCAAGAATGGTATCCTGGCTCACGAAAACATCAGGGGGCGATTCAGAGTCGGAAAGTACGGTGTCAATCTGAATGATATTAACCAAATAGCTGTACCCTCCATGATCCCTGGCAGGCCGAACGAGCTGGTGGTGATAGATGAAATTGGAAAAATGGAATGTCTTTCTCCTCTCTTTCGCCAAACCCTTGAAAGCGTACTTGACTCCGAAAACCCGGTGTTCGGTTCCATTGCCCAGACAGGGGACAGGTTCATCCAGAAAATCAGGGAGAGGAAGGACGTATTGCTTATTCAAGTCACTACTGCCAACAGGGATGAGCTTGTCAGCAATCCGCAATTCTACACTCTGTAGACTCTCTCTCAAAATGAGGGAATAAGCCTATGGGAACTTGCCAATACTGTGGGAGGAACGGCAAAACAATTTCAGGCGTGATCGGCTTTTGTGCACCTTGTATCAGGGATCATTTTGAAGAGATCCGGCCCCAAATCAAGAGTCTTCACGACCGCACCCGCAAAGCCTTTCAACTCCCCCAAGACCCTCCTCGCAACACAGGCGGACTCACATGCCCCCTTTGCATGCATGGTTGTCAGATCCCCGAGGGCGGGACAGGCTTTTGCGGTCTTCGAAGGGTCGAAGATCGCCATTTGCGCGGGGGGCGACCTCATGAGGGAAATCTGTCATATTATTATGATCCTCTTCCCACAAACTGCGTGGCATCCTTTGTGTGTCCTGCCGGGACCGGCAGTGGTTTTCCCCGCTACGCTGTTTCAAAAGGGCCGGAATACGGTTACAAAAACCTTGCTGTATTCTACCATGCCTGCTCTTTTAATTGCCTCTATTGCCAGAACTATCATTACAAGGAGCAAACTGCCCTGCCATCCAGGCTACCTGCAAAAAAACTCGCAGCAGCCGTTGATGACACCACCACATGTATTTGTTATTTCGGGGGTGATCCAACACCACAGATTCTTCACGCCCTCAAGGCATCCAAAATAGCCTTAAGCAGAAAACCCGGCAAAATCCTCAGGATTTGCTGGGAGACCAACGGCTGTGTCCAGGAGCCTTATTTGAGTATGATGGCTGAATTGTCCCTTCGATCCGCTGGATGTATCAAGTTTGATCTCAAGGGCTGGAATGAAAACATACACTATGCCCTGTGCGGAGTAACAAACAAAAAGACCCTGGAGAACTTCAGAAAACTATCTAAAATAATACCAGAAAGACCACACCCTCCTTTCCTGATTGCAAGCACATTACTTGTCCCAGGCTACGTGGATGAAGAAGAAGTAGCCCCTATTGCTCGGTACATTGCCGGGCTGAACCCTGAAATCCCATATAGCCTTCTCGCTTTTTATCCCCACTTTTATCTAAACGACTTGCCCACCACCTCAAGGGCACATGCCCTGCGATGCAAAGAAATTGCCGAGCGTCAGGGCTTACACAACGTGCACATAGGAAATCTCCATTTACTGGGGGAAGACTACCCGTAATGCATTGAGTACTGAACTTGCTCTTTACTCTGGCCTCTGGTTTATCAAAAGATAATACAGAGTTCCTCTCCTCGTGATTTGCAACTTCGGCCTTTTGGCTGTCTTGACCTTTACCTCTGGAATGCGCATCTTGAAAAAAGATTGAACTGCCGACTCCCAGAGGCGAAAACGAAATCCCCACATGCGATCATTCTTACTTTGCGGCCAGTAACAGCAATCGAAAGGCAATTCAAAGCGGGGGTAAAGGATAATTGAAAAGCTGGTCAATGCATGCCTCTCAGCCAAGGCTTGAACGGGTGTTACCCAAGGTACTCGTCCTTGGAGCAGGGATGTCGGGCCTTGTTACAGCCCGAATCCTCAAGGACTCGGGTTTCCCTGTCCGAGTGATAGAGGCCCGAAGACGACTGGGGGGCAGAATATGGACTGATACGAGCCTGGGGGTTCCCTGTGATCTGGGTGCTTCCTGGATCCATGGTGTAAGGAAAAACCCTTTGACCCTCTGGTGTCAATCCCTTGGCATAGAGATGCGTAAGATTCCCAGGGGATCAGTGCACTTTTGGAGATCAGGAGAACATCATCACCTACCTTACATGCTTTTGAAGGGAAGGAAGGGTTTTTTACGGGCAGCCTTGACTTTCTTGCACGCAAGGGTTCCCTCTTTTAACCCAAAGAACCCGGCTAAATCACCAACGGATATCTCCATCGAGGAAATGCTGGCCCCCCTCGTTTCTGATCCAAAATTGGGAAAAGAAAACCGAAGTTTAATATGGTGGTTCCTGGGGCTCGTGGAAGCCATTAACGGTGCGCCTGCCCATGAAATCAGCATCAGAGAATGGGATATTATGGAATATTTGCAGGCCAACGCAGTACCCATAGGGGGATTTGAAAGGTTAATTGAAGATGCAGCAAAGGGGCTTGATATCGAGCTGGACACATCCGTGAAGAGGGTTATCTATGGGGACCGTGGTGTGAAAATCATCACCAGCAAAGGGATCTTTTCCGGCGACATTGCGGTGGTAACTTTCCCTTTAGGGGTTATTCGTTCTAAAGCAGTGGTCTTTGAGCCTTCCCTCGATCCAGCAAAGCAGCGGGCTATTGACCGTATCGGTTATGGCGGTGTTTTAAATAAGGCTGTCCTCCTGTTTAAAAGAAGATTCTGGCCTCATGGACACGAAAGGCTAACAAGTCTTCCAGAAAGTCCCCAATCCAGGGCTGTTTTTAATTATTGGGCCGATTTTTCGAGGAGTGTTGGAGCTCCGCTTCTAGTGGGCTTTACCAGCGGAAAGGCTGCAAAAGGCCTTGATCGAAGCGCATCAGACCGGGAGATATATGAAAGAGTGACCTTTTCTTTAAAGAACATGTTCTCCCAGTCCATTCAAACTCCCGAAGGCTTCCTGCTAACCAGATGGCTATCCGATCCCTGGTCCCGAGGCAGTTACAGCTATGGAGCTCCAGGCAACAGCGAAAAGGACAGGGAAGAACTAGCGCGCCCTGTTGCAAACCGCCTCTATTTCACCGGGGAGGCAACCCACCAGGAGCACTACGGCACTGTTCATGGAGCATTGCTTTCAGCGCAAAGGGAAGCCATCAGGATCCACAGACGCTATTGCTGCAATAATTACACGTTGAGGAATCTTCCATGGATGTGAGCGCCCCTTTTCATCATTCCACCTGTCTCGATTGAAATGTATGAAAAATAGGTGTGACTCTTTTTCCTCTGCACATTCATAGCTGATCAAGCGGGCTTTTAACTCCCTGTGCTCCCTGCCGCACCACATGGGTGTAGATCATGCTAGTGGAAATATCCCTATGACCCAAAAGGCTCTGGATGGTGCGAATATCTGTTCCTGTAACCTTAGCCCGCTTCCATAAAGCAGCTTGGCCATGAGCTGGGTAGTGCCGCCCATAGCCATCAGCACACGCCTGGTTTCTTCTTTGCTCATTACAACAGGGAGGCGTTGTTTTTTCCGTGATCGAACAGCATTAATCCTGCCTTCCAGAGGCCGCTTAAGCACGTCCCGATAAAGAAAAACCAAAGCATTGAATGCCTGGTCCTGTGTGGATTTGTAGATTTTCTTGTCAACAGCAAGCCAGGTCAAGAAGGCTTCAAGTTCAAGCGCACCCATCTCTCTTGGGTGTTTCTTATCATGAAAGAGGATGATACGTTTAATCCAGCTTGAGTAGGTGAGTTCGGTACGATACGCATAATGCTTTAAGCGCATAACATCCCGCACCTGGTCCAGTAATTTCCGAGGTTTTCCGGTTTGATATAATTCTTGATTTTTCATCTCTATCGTGTAACACTGATTTGTGATTAAACTCAAGATTTAATCTCACAATACCATATATCATTGCTAAAATCCTTAACACTTAATGGTTCAAGCCGCCTGCGGCGGGGACCAAACGCTGGGGCTGAGGAACCTTCCATGCTAACCACCCTTGCGTCGTCAGCATGGAAGAACCGCAGCTCACCTCGCCATTATGAGTAACAAAGATAAATAGGAAGATAAATGGCTACACTATGGGAATATTATCAGAAAGATCGTGGCCGCACCCTATGTATAAACCGAGATGTGGTTTTGAGTGACCAATCCGGCAAATCACTTCTAAGTGTTCCAACAGCTCTACATGTAGATTTTGAATCAAACTCCCTATACATCTCTTTTTACATACCCCACCAATCAGCCATCAAATGCCCAAGTAGAGTATTACTTAATTCAGTTTCTGACGTCTTGGAATGGAAGAATGAAATTTTCGTACGTGGAGGTGGTCAAGGAGAGGAAGGAACTTCTATCACAGAGATGGTATTTACTGGCAGGATTTTCATTTATTCTGAAGATGACGTTAATGAAGAAGACAAAACATACATCAAACAACGGAGTAAAGAATTGAGCCAGAGTGTTAAGTTCCGTGAACAGAGCTACGCAGAAGGGCGTAATAAATTTGAAAAGCCACTTGGCTTTATTTCACACGACTCAAGAGACAAAATAGAAATTGCTGGTCCCTTGGCAACGGAACTTCAGAAATTAATGTGTCCTGTGTGGTATGACGAATATTCCCTTAAGGTTGGGCATAGTCTCAGAGAACAAATCGAAAAAGGACTGAAAGAATGTAAAAAGTGCATTCTCATACTTACTCCTAATTATCTGTCTAATAAGGGATGGGGCAAAAAAGAATTTGATTCCGTGTTTACTAGAGAACTAATTGAAAAACAAAACGTCGTACTCCCTATTTGGCACAATGTTTCTGCAAAAGAAATATATGAATATTCTCCATCGCTTGCAGATCGTGTTGCTTTAAATTGGAGTGCGGGTGTTGAGGAAGTAGCCCGGAAATTAAAACATGCAATAGAGGCCAACTAAACTCATAATCGGGTAGCCGGGGGTTTTAGCCCCCCAGCCCCCACACCACCCCGCATGCGGGTCCGCACGGGGCGGTTCACAGAGGTTACCGGACCGTAGTCGGGTAATGAATGTTCA
>JAFDEF010000049.1 GCA_019310485.1 Deltaproteobacteria bacterium
ACAGTGCGGCTCAAATAGCCTCCCACCGAGAGAGCACAGGGCTGCCGGAGGGAGTTTTTCGCTGCCATCAAGCGCAAGCCTCCACCTCATGCAAAACCAATCGCGGATTTTGGGCACTAAATGGCAATTGATTAAATTTTCCTCTCTGTCTATAATGATCGGACACTCGCTCTGGGATAAATTAGTGTAGAACGAGGACGGCGTAAATGTCAAACCACCCCAAGCTGCTGTGATTAAGAGCCATGGTAGTGAGCGTTGAGGGAAAAAGAACCATAAGTTCCTGTGGGTACGATCTCTTACTCAAAACAAAAGGTAAACGTACCTTTTGTGGTTTTAATATTTCAAAGCGAGGCGAGAGATTCCGTCGGGGGAAGACGAATGAGAAATGGGACTAGCATAATAAGAAATCTAGGGAGAGTTGTCTCATTTTTCTTGGCCGTAAAGGCAGCTAAAATCTTCCTTAAATTACTCACATGGAATCCTTTTGCGAGAGCGATCGGACTTCAGAATGAGCCGGGAGGCTCTCATTTTATCTTTAATGCTGTCGTGGGATTGTTGGGGATAGTGGCGTTTGAAGTCGCCTGGAACAAATTTACTTTTAAGCCTAAGGCCAAGGAATGAGAGTCTTTTAACAAACTTGGAGGAGGAATAGATATCATGCCGGATGTTGCACTATTGATGAAAACCAAGGATGCTTTGAGGGAAGAGATAGATAGGGCCGAAAGAGAAGCTTTAGACTCATTTTTCCGAAATATACCATCGGACTCTGTACCAACAGAAGAGAATATTAGAGCTGCATCTGCACATGCCTGGCAGGTATTAAAGAAAAGGCTTTTCTCTCCTGACGTGTCCAGGAAATTAGGAATACCAGATTTCAAGATTGGTGAGCTCACATTATATGTGAACGAGATAATCCGACCCGACTCAATCCCACTCCCTCCCTTTTCATCGGAATTTTCTGCTATTCGGTTGGGAATTGCTGCTGCTGCTGGCGCACTTATTGGAATGCTTCTACTGGAGCCAATTACTCGGTACCTTCTTGGCCTTCCTGGCGCAGGTAAGGTCATAGGATCACTCCTTGGCTCTCTTGCCCTTGTGTTTCTCTGTGTGGGCCCCCTACAAAAAAACGCTGTTAGGTATGGTGTTTGGGGAGCGGCCCTAGGGTCGGAATTTGGGGCGATGGTATCGTTTGTTAAGGGAAAAATGAGTGGAAAGTGGCTCAAAAAGATGCTCATGTCCCCGCTTATTACACTTGTTGTTATGTATCTCTCAAAAAAGGAAAAAATCATTGACCGAGATAAATACTCCCAAGACATAAAGCAAATCATAAGTGGTTGGAGCGCAACGGTAGTAGCGGCGCTAGCCCTGAGTCAAGAGCATGCTGAAGAAAAGAGAGATAGAGTCGATCCAGTTATGGGTCATTTGTCCGCCAAAATCGTGGAACTCCACTCAACACAGCTAGATGACTTGCCGTTAACGGCATACGAACTGATACAAGAGGCCAGAAACGTCGGATTCGGCGGATTGGAAGGTGAGCCACTGTTCATAAAGAAACGCAAAAGGAAGGAAGACCCAACTTTCACCTGGTCCGAAGAAATGGCAAAACAATACGATACGTACGGATATGTCTCTATTGGGGACCAAGTGAAGATTGTAAAGAGACCAGTCATCTTGCACGGTAAGATTATGAAAAAAGGACTTGTAAGAAAGGAGAGGAGCAAATGAGTGGTACGGACAGAAGAGTACTTGGAGTAGATTTCGGGACCACAAATAGTTACTTCTCCGTATGCCCGCCCGAAGAAATCTCACCTCAGGGCATTGATTTCGAGGGCAGAGGACGTGATGGACTCGCTACTGCCATATTGTACGAGGGTAATGAGATATTTTTGGTTGGGGATAAGGCAATAGAGGAGTATTCTGACGCATTACCAGAAGAGAGGAGGGCCCTCACCCTGATGATGCAATTTAAACCTGACATTTCAGAAAGTGAAAGAGCAAAAAAAGCCACGATAGACTTTCTTTCTTCTGTGCTAAGCACTTCACAAGAACGTGGGTTTTTCATTTTGCCGGAAGACATGCACGTAATATTCGGCGTGCCCAGCGACGCAAACGAAGAATACAAAAGTACACTCAAAGAAGTGGCTCAAGACGCAGGATATGGAGAAATAGAGCTTGTAGACGAGCCGACTGGTGCCATCATTCACCACGTTGCCCAGAGAGAGATACCTGTTTCTGCCGCGTTCTCTCCCGGTCTCGTTGTCGATTTCGGCGGGGGCACATGCGATTTTACGATCATGGACAATGGAAGGGTCAAATGGTCATGGGGGGACTTTGCTCTAGGCGGGAGGCTATTAGACGACCTGTTCTTTCAGTGGTTTCTCGATCAAGACCCTTCCGCAGAAAAGAGATTGAGAAAAGACAGGTGTGAAACCTTCTTTTTACTTTCAATTTGCAAGGACGCAAAGGAACATTTTTCTCGAACGATGGAAAAAGACAAGAAACAGGTGGTCCACAAAAGGATGTGGGAATATGGGAGGCTAGAGGGACTAACATGGGAGCTTTTCTTGGAAAGAGCCATGAACTATCGTCCTTCTGATGTTCTGCTGAATTTCTTGTTGAGTGGGGGTATTTCTCTACCTGATAGATTGAGGTCAGGAGCGGCAATTGATCTACTCGAATGGTTTCGCTCTACTTTGCGAGAGGGGCTTAGTAGAACTGATGTTGATAAGAAGAGCATCAAATACGTAATTCTGACGGGTGGGAGTAGCTTATGGCTTTTTGCTAAAGATATTGTGGAGGAAGAATTTGCAGGTTTAGACGTTCGCATTGTTAGGAGTACTAGACCTTATGCTGCAATCGCAAAAGGTCTATCAGCGCTTCCCGCCCTCAAAAAGAAGTTTGACGAGACCAAAGGAAAGATTCAAAAGGACAAGGAAGAATTTATCAAGAAAGAGATTGAGCCTTATCTAGTAGAACATATGGACCATATTGCCGAAGAGATAGCACAAGAGATCGTGATCGAGTTTTTTGATAAACAGGTACACCCTGTGATGTTGGAGTTCCGCAAAAGTGAGACTGATTTGTCCTTAAAAGAGTTAGAAAAGAGGGTTTCTGAACAAGCTGAGATCTTTAAGCCCCGTATTGAGCATATAATAAAAGAAAAGGTGGATTTTTTATCCAGGGCTTCAGTTGCGGCTGTGATCGAAAAAACCAGAGTGTGGTTGGGAAACTATAGAATTGCTATTGGAGAAGAAAGGCTGAGACCGGAAGCAATGGGGACTGAGAAATTCCCCATTTTAAGCCTTTCGAGCCCTGGAGACAAATGCTTGGCAATAGGGAAAGTTATGAGCGGAATTATGTCCGGTGTCCTTGTAAGCGTGGTATGTGGTGGGAGCGGCATGGCATTGATTGCCACTGGGCCGGTAGGAATCATAATAGGTGCAATACTGGGTGGTATAGCAGGACTAGTAATTGGCGCGAAATCGGCAGACAAGCTTAAGGACAAGAAGTTGGGTCGGTGGGCCAGAGCTCGAATTATGAGTAATAAAGCAATCTTAAGGGTGAGGAAAAAGTTCCATAACAAATTGAGGGAAGAGCTTAAGGAACAACTGGAGAAAGTTGAAGCAGAACTCACACAACACCTTGAAAAGATTGTTGATACCCAAATCGAAGCTCTTTCTGAGATTTGCCAGTTGTGATCTATCCTGCCCCCTGAATTGCAAAAAAGAACCTCTCCCCCCTCTCATGATAGACAGAGAGGGGGGCGGTTCATGCGGTCTAAAGCGTACGGGTCCTTCTTGCAAGAGATGAAACACTGCATTTGAAGGGAGCTATGTTCGGTATTTGAGTATCTGAGCTTATTATAATTTTATTTATCCTGCTGCATGTGATTGCTCTGTTCGTTCTTATCTCTAAAGCCGAAATAGGAATGGGAAAAGACAGGGAAACACTTATTCCAATAGTTGGAACCCGGGGGTATCGCCGCATAGTTTGATCTGGTTATCCTTTAGGTGAGTCTCACCGGCCCGGGTTAGAAGGATTGCTAGAGACATCCACAATTACTTGAGGTGACGCCAAAGTTTGGTTTTTCCTTTGGCTAGCCCGAAAGCTATGTGCTGCCTAGCAACGTAATTCTGAACCGGGCTTACCTTCAAGCAGGTAGCTATCCTCTCTCTAACGTCGTTGAAGGACTAAGCCTAGGAACGTGAGGGTACTCTCCCCTAACCACAGTTCAATTGGATTTAATAGCGGTTCGTATAGCCCGTTTTTGATTGAGTCGACTGATGATTGCATTGCGAACCTTTGGACTGACTTCACCTATCGCTTCCAAAACTTCTCTTTGAAATTCTTCTGCAGCTTTCAGATCCCAAAGTGTCTGGAAGATCTCAAGCTGTAAGCGTAGCTGGCCCCTTATTTCTGCCATGATTTTAAGCTCCAATTCCGGGCTTGCCTCAAGTTCATCAAGAAGCCGGTTGGCCTCACGGTTGATCTTCTGAAGTTGTTCAATAGCATCAAGCTTTTTGTCAACTATGCGGTGTGCATTGTCCAAGGCCACATTTTTCACAACGGCAACGTTTAGCTCCTTCTTGGCCTTACTGATAGCACCTTCGGAAACGCCGAAAACTTGAGCAATCTCACGCTGAGATTTACCACGTTTAAGCATTTGATATAACTTCGTTCTGTCTATTTTGGGTCTTGGCATTTGGTTAACCTCCAGTAAAGTTGGTTAAGTTATTAACAAACGGTATACAGCTCTTTAAGAACGCCCTCCCATCTATCGACCGTTTCAACATAGACCGTGATATCACCCTGTAAGAAGGCTTGAGTTATCTTTTGTTCTAGTTCGTCAATCCATGCCCTGGCTCCAGGTTTGTCCCAGCTTGCCTTATGTCTTGATTGGTAGTATTGGTTTAGGCCGGCAGTTGACCAGAAACATGATGCGGCCTTTGAACACCGCGTCCGCTTCTGTAGGATCGGGTATCGATACCGTATGGATACCGAGTTGATCTTTCCCATGTCCTTTATCCGCTATCTCATTCTAACTTAGCCTACTCTATCCCCCCGGCGGCGAGGCACGATTGGCGGGAGGCCTAGACGCTCTTTTTTCAACGAACGTTTCCGTTACACATGCACGCGCACGTTTTCGTTACACATCTACCCCCGCCTAGTGTTACAAAAACGTACCCATGCGAAATCACTGGAAAGCACTGTCTGGTAAGGCTTTGAGCCACTTTTACTCCCTTTCTTTAGAATATTGTTTTAGTGTAACGTTTTCGTGCGCGTATACATGTATTACCATGCCTATGATGTGCCTTGTCTTAGGTGTGCCCTTGCTTTCATGCCCGCCTTTCTGTTCTGATATCCCCTATGGACGTCACGAGGTCGACGGTGCACCGTCGACCCAGGGCGCCAATATAGCCATTCATCGCTCAATGCGTATAGGGTCTTGTCCCTTTGGTAGGCGCCGCCGCGGTGTTCTATCCTCAGGAAGCCTTTGGCTAAGAGCTCATCAATGGCGCGGGTTAAGCGGGGCTTTGTAATCGCAAGCTTTCTCTCAGCTTCGAGATAGGTGAAGGTCAGCTCGTTGCAGTTAATGCAGTCGTAGTGCTTCTTACCCTTCTTTCCACTGCGCATGAACTGGCGTTTGCCAAGGAAGTTAATTAGAACCTGCGCTGCGCACCCTTTCAGCGCCACAAATGCGCGACTTTCGAACATGGTACGCTCAACCCACGTGCCTGGCCGTAGTTTTGGTTTCCATGCCATCTTGTGCCCCCGCATCCGTGCCCTTGCTTTCGGCATTCAAAACGCGGCGATATTTCTCTTTGGGCCGCAACAGGTGATGTGAACCCCGAAATGGAGGCTCAACACGATGTCGCATAGCGAATTCTTTGAGGTCCGTTAATCTGTAACGGACCGCCGCGCCGAATTTCAGATAAGGCGGGCCTTTCCGAAGGCAGCGCCAGTTCCGCAAGGTAGTGACGCTCAAACCCAACAATTTTGCAGCGATCTTCTCGTTGACTACTCTGGGAAGTTTTTCCATATTGTACCTCTACTTCGCAGTATTTTTATACTGGTCGCCATATTAGCGTACTTTCATCTGTAGGTCTGTGGACAAGAAGTGACAGATTTTGTCCACAATGCCGGTGGGAAGCAGGACCCGGGGGACAAAAAGAGGCTAGAATTTGCCTCCAATTGCCCATTTGATTATGACTTGGTCTAACTCGGAGGTGAGATTTGGCTAGTTTTCGGTAACGGTGGTGGATGATGAGGGTAGTATCTTGTCCAGATCGGAGGTGTCTCCGCGCCCTTCTTTACGCATTTTGGTCGCTGCTCTCTGAATCCTCTTCATAGTCGCTTCGAAACTCCTGAGGCCATATTTTTCCTGCAATTCCTTTATGGCCTTTACTTTCGCATCGGTGGTGCGACCGTGTTTCTCAAGTAATGATATATATTCATAAACCAGCAACTCATTTGACATTTTCCGCTTGTCGTCCCGAGATAGTCCAGCCCAGGATTCTAGCAGCAGCCTTTAATCCTGAACCGCCTTTTCTAAGCTGAAAAGCCGATAACGCTGAATCCACTTTAGCTGCTTGCTTTAATCCTATCTCGGACATGGCTTCAGCTTCTACCAGGCGAGGGATAGAATCCAGAAGAGTTACAATCTCGCACGCATTATCAGAAGTGAGCGTGATCTCCTCGTTTTCTTTAATAGCCTCTCTTAAACGATGCGCCCAAAGCTTTGCCCTATTCCCCAATTCGGCCCGCTGTGCTGTTCTGTTTGAGGGCAAAATGAGACTGTATTCGCTATCTAAAAACTGTTCATTTACCTTTTCTTGTCTGTCTTTGGCTTGTTGTACCTTCGAAAAGCAAGCCTGAAATATCGAACAGCGCCCTTTGTCATAATCGGCACATAAAAGCTCGCATTGTTTAAAGGTTGTTTGTATTTCGCATTTTGAACAGGAGAATTTCTTCATACCCGCCTCCTGCACAATCCCAACCGGACATCCTGCGTTTGTTCAGCTCTCATCGGTATCTTCCGCAGGATATCGTTTCGTCCATCGCATAGCGCACACAAAATTCCGCGCACCGCACCTAGAATCTCGCCCCGTCGGCCCGAGTATTTGTTGGCCATATCAATCATGGCAAATCTTGCCTGAAAAATTTCCTTCTGCTCTTTTGGTGGAAGCTCTGCAATCAAATCATACTCCCTCCGTGTGTATCTCCAGAGAACGCTAATCCAACCTTTGCCAGTCGCTTCATTTCTGCGAGCTACTTCATACCTCCCCTTCCTTCTGTTTGACCTCAACTACACTGTGAGACTAAATGGTCTTCATTTGGCCGATTACTTCAACTGCAACATTGCTGGCCTTTTTAAGGGCCTCGTTTCGCAGGTGTGCATAACGTTGCGTCATTTGCGGGCTCTTGTGAGTCAATAGCTTCTGGAGGGTGTAAAGATCAACCTTCCCGCTCGAGGCCAACATGGATGCGTAAACATGGCGCAGGCCATGCAACGCTCTGAACCCCTTGGGTAGTCCTGCCCTTTCTTTGATGCGGTTAACTTGGTGATGAATGTCTGTCCTCTGGTCACCATTACGTCCAGGGAAGACGTAAGGGCTATCTGTTTGGTAAATGCTCTCAACTACCTCTCTTGCTGCATCATTAAGCGGTATTGTTTGGTCAACACCGCCTTTCGGATTGCGGATATGGATAAAGCCCCGTTCAAAATCTATGTCTTTCCATTTAAGCCTGAATAGTTCTCCCCGCCTCATGCCTGTGTACAAAGCCATAAGCATTAGCTTTCCTGCTTGCTCGTGAGAATCTTCTTCAATAGCCTTGAGAAGCCTTTGCAGCTGGTCAGATGTCAAATCTTCTGTTTTTTTGTTGTCCACCTTCGGCATCTCAATAGTGAACGGTAAGGGTTGACATAGTTGCTTTTTGACGCCGAAATTTATGATTCGTCTTAGTAGTTCAAGTACATTGTAAACGCTCGCAGGCCTAAGGCCTTGCTTCCTAAGCATGTTTATCCTCAGACGGTCTACATCGAATGGTATCATGCCCTTGGGCTCTTTGTTTCCGAATGCAGGCTCCACGTAACGTCTGAAACGGTATTCGTCAATTTTCAGGCCTTTTATTTCTCGATCTGCCCTATAAGCATCCCAAAGCTTTGAAACGGTCCACCTGCCAGCTTCTGCCTCTCTACGCTTTCGCTCAAGTTCTCTTTTTGCTTTATTGGGCAAGTCTTTGCCTTCCACACGCGCTGCCCTTAGGCGGGCAGCCCTTGAAGGGGTCATGTCGTCTTGGTATTGCCGGCCTGCCTTTTCCTCGATAAGTTTTCCGTCTTTGCGGTACATAATGTAATAAATCCGCTCTGCCTTGCCGTTAGGCCCTGCGCCTTCGATCCAGTACACGCCCGGATACCTAGTTTTGTGTCGAACCTGTTTTGGCATTTTAAACCTCTGTTGGACTCTAATTCAATGGGGAATCGCTGTTTTGTCCCCAACTCTATCCCCAACATTTTTTATATAATAATAGGTATTTCCAGGTACGTCAAGAAAAAAAGCTATATGAGAATTGCTTAAAAATCAAAGGGTTTTTGTAAGGGGAGAAAAAGAGAGGTAAGTTGCTGCCTCTGGGTTGTGGCCCCAGAGGTCGTGGGTTCAAATCCCATCACTCACCCCATCACTAAGATATTAGGAATCTCCGATAAATTCCACCATTTTTTGCGCTCCCAGCTTGACTCCTGGAAGCTGACTAGTCAATTAAGTGACCGGTAATGCCCCCAAAAGTAAATCTTAGTTGAAAGCCACATGGGAGAAAGGCAAAATTTCACATTGCCTTGCCATTTCTGAGCTCGGTAAAATATTGCCTAATGGTATGAGTTCCGTATCTCGGGGCTATCATGTCCATGGTGAGAACAGTGAGGAAAAACTCAAGCGGCCCGTATGTCTTTACAGAAGTTACACTACGAATGACTTTGAGAAAAAGCTTTGCTGCCAACAAAGGGAAATGTAGAATTTTTTCTTTTTTACCGAGGACTTCGAAGGCCTGAGCTGCAATTTCGTTTTGAGACAATATTTCAGGACCACCAATGTCAACTTCTCCGCTTGCCAGGTCAAGATGATCCACACAGGCCTGGGCCAGGTCCTGCCCGTGGATCGGGTTTCCTGGATATTCTCCGCTACCAAGCAAGTACACAGTGCCTCGCTGAGCCATTTTAAACACCTGGCCAATATCTGAAAAAAAGCCATTTGGCCGAATAATGAGGTACTCAACGTCCGAACCCCTTAGCTCTTCGCAAAACCTCTCTTTTGCTTTAACAATCTGGAGGTGTTTTATCTTGTCTGCGTTCAGAACAGATACGTAGATGAATTTGGAGACGCGCTCTGCCAGGGCCTGATCCAGAATATTCCTGTTTGCTTGGTAGTCTACATCCATGTATGTGAACCCCTCTTTCTGCTTGGTGATGCCGAGTGAAGAAAACACACAATCAATCCCCCTGCACAGGCCATTTAGTGTGTCAGGATTCGTGGCTTTGGCTATGAAAAGTTCGTCAACATAGTGTCCCACCAGCTGGATTTTTTCCTTGTTACGGCAAAGTGCCTTTATCCAGTACCCTCTTTCCTTGAGCTCTTTTATCATGAACCGGCCCAAGTAACCTGTTGACCCTGCTACCAGTACTCTTTCCCGCATGACTTTCTCCTGCCAGTATTTTGAAACCGAAAAGTATTTCTCTTTTGTTTACGATACAAGCATCATTGGACTTGTCTCAACTTTTCCAAAATGTGCATCATGCCGCGATTACCAGGTTTTGTTCGTTTTGCCAACGCTTACTTTTGCTATTTTCCACCCTTTGAGCAAATTCTGAAACTGTATTATGCTCTCAGAGAAGCAGTAAGCCAAATAAATCCAGGATTTGAGCTCAGAAGATGTTTTTTCCCAACTAGAAAAGCCTAAATAAGGCCTGCTTTTTTTAGCCTTGACCAATTAGCAAAAATTGAGTAATATTTCAAAATATTAAATAACTTAGGGCGAAAGGAAACAGAGCAATACGGCTATGGGCGCAGAATCCAGAACTCAGGTGAGGCCTGAAAGACGCAAGAGTCCCAGGGTCGAAGTTGATTGGCCGGTTACGGTGCTGACCGATTATGGCTCCATTGGGGGACAGATAAAGAATATCACTCTGGATGGTGTGCTCATCCTTTGCGAAGAACCGCTGCGCTTGAATGAGACTTACCAGATGTCTATTTTGCCTCCTGATAAGAAGGCCATCGGCGTAACAGGCAAAGTAGTATGGTCAGATGCTTATTGTATGGATGAAAATGATGGGGTTTTCGGTATCGGTGTGTGCCTGGTGAAAATCTCTGATGATGACCGCGCCCAGCTGAACAAAATTCTTTTGAAGCTTTCCAGGGAGTAATGTGTTACTAATGCAAATGAAGGCCGATCCAGCGCTCAAGGGAAGATTAAGGGATGGAACAGGGTTTCGTAGAAAAAAGATCTGAATCCCGGGACAAGGGAAACCAGTTTTACAGTGTTGAGTTCTTGATAGAGGACATGGGGCTTGCGTATCAATTCAAAATTTGGGATGTGTCCTCACGAGGCATGTGTGTAATGGTCAGGCCTGATTCCGACATATTGAGTCACCTCAAAGTAGGTGATGTTCTAAACATGAAGTATTACAAAAGCGACACCTCCACCCACATTGAATATCTGAAGACAGAGATCAAGCACATAACAAAAGATGAGACGGGACGTTTCAAGAACCACTACCTGGTGGGATTATCGATTTTAGGGGAAGAAACCCTTTCGCCTGCGGTATAAGCGTAAGTTCTCCCCACAAAAACTCAGATGATTTTGCCCCTTTCTGCGCACTTGAAAGGGGTTTTGTTTTTCAGTATTAACTGCAGAAAGAGATTTTATCGAATAGCCAGGAGCAGGCAAGGAACAACTCATCCTACGGCTATGCTTCAGTTCTCCCTGAGCTCGTGGAAAGACAATCGAAAAGAAAGTCATAGTTGTGCGTGCCGTGGCTTAAACATAGAATCGGCGATGTGGTGAAAAAAGCAGGACTAAAATTTGATGCCATTCTTCTTTCAACGGCCGTGATCTGGGGGTTTGCCTTCGTGGCTCAACGAGCCGGAATGGTTTATGTGGGGCCGTTTACTTTTAACGGGGTCCGGTTTGCACTGGGCGCTTTCTCACTCCTACCTCTCTGCTATGTGCAAGATAGAGTCAAGAACGGGCCGGGGGGCCGAACACCTCAGGCTGGTAGAGGAGGGTTGATCACAGGCGGGATTCTGGCCGGGGTGGTACTTTTCTTCGGGGCCTCCTTTCAGCAAATCGGAATAGTTTACACAACTGCAGGCAAAGCAGGGTTCATTACCGGCCTCTATGTTGTGATAGTTCCCATTTTGGGCTTGTTGTTAAAGCAACGGCCTGGCCTTGGAACCTGGATCGGAGCAGGCATAGCTGCGATAGGGCTCTATTTCTTGAGTATTACTGAAGAATTCACTATTGAAAAGGGGGATTCCCTGGTACTCGCAGGAGCCTTTTTTTGGGCAACGCACGTGCTTATCATTGGGTGGCTCTCCCCCAAAACGGACTCGGTAAAGCTGGCCTTTTTGCAGTTTGCAACATGCTCGGCTTTAAGTCTTGTGGCGGCTATGCTGACTGAGTCAATCGCTGTTTCAGGCCTGTTTGCAGCCTCAATACCAATACTCTACGGGGGTATTTGTTCTGTAGGGATAGCATACACTCTTCAAGTGGTCGGGCAGAAAGGTGCGCCCCCGGCTCATGCAGCTATCATTTTGAGCCTTGAGACCGTTTTCGCGGCTTTTGGGGGCTGGATTATTCTTGGAGAAACCATTCCCCCGAGAGGACTACTTGGTTGCGCTCTGATGCTCGCGGCAATGGTTATTTCTCAGGTGGGATCCAAAATGCTGCCCCTTGTCGCTATGACAAATGTGCGGGTGCCACCCCACAATCCCACCTAAGTCTAAGCAAGACTCCGGCTTTGATATTCCCCGGCTGGCCGTGCCCGGCTTCACTTCGCAGGGATGTAAGGAATCTCTATGCCCCACCAGCCCTGCTCAGCGGATTCTTTGGCTGTTTTTTCAGTGGGGTGCTTGTAGCCGAACCAGCTGAACTTTGTATGATCCCAGTTCTTGTACATTGTGTCGTGTTGCCAAAACTCGGACTGGGTAGCCAGGCTGCCGCAGCCGGATAGAAATATGCCCATCAAAAGCAGTAAGGCCCATTTTTTTATCTCCTAACCCTCCTCTTGAAGTGCGTTAATGCTCAATCATAGAGCCCCAGTCAGTGCAAAACTTAACCATGAATCACAAACAATCACCAAAGCGACCGGGGTTGATTGCCTGGTATTTGTCACATGCTACAAGCAGATCTCAGAAGCAAAACAAAAGGCATACCTGAGTGCTGCAGTGGTAGACGGTTCAGGAACAGTTATTTGGTATTGCGTAAAAGGCTGGAAAGGAGAACCCGGGCTTACAGACCCAGTGGCCGTTGCCGAAATTGGCGAAAAAATAGTCTCTTGTTTCCCCCAGAGGTTGCAATGAAACGCCTTGTTTTCGCAATCATTATAGTATTGCTCGTGGCTTCGCTCCCTCTAAGGGCAGTCTGCCTTGCTCTCCCGGACTGCACGATGAGCAAAGAAGAACTAAGATTGTTTTCTCAGGCAAGAGAGCAGGAAAGGATTCTTGATGAAAGCGGCTTTCTTTATGCTGATCCCGGCCTTGAATCATATTTGGAGCAGGTAGCATCAAAGCTCGAAGGGGGCGGAGACTTGATTTCTTTGCTCGGCCCTGGTGGCTTACGTGCTGCCATATCGGGCTACACCAGAAAATTCGAAGCTGAAGCTGATTTGGTGGGCCTCAAGATGGCTGCAAAGGCAGGGTATGACATTGTCGAGGCACTGAGGCTTTTTGAGTATTTAAGGAAAGAAATCGAAATTAATGACACAAGAGAACCTTTCTTTTTTGCCACCCATCCAAAGCTTCAAGGACGGATAGAAAACTGCAAGGGGTTCATAAAAAACCACCCCTCACTTCTTATGAGTGGGGTGAAGAACACCCGGGAATTCCTGGCCCGTACGCAGGAACTTGTTTTAGAAAATGCTAAGCTCGATCTGAAAGCCGGGCGATTTGATTTTGCCAGAACAGGGATTGAAAAGTACCTGGCTATCAGTCCAAATGATGCAAGAGCGCATTTTGTACTCGGTGAAATATTCCGGCAGCGTGCGCGGAGAGGAGATATCGAAAAAGCCCTTCGCTCTTATGAAACTGCGATTTCCCTTGCCCCTTTCTATCCAGAACCCTATGAGGCTATGGGGCTTATTTATTACAAAGAAGGACGAATGGGACTTGCCAGGGTGTCGTTTGAGACTTGTTTGGCCCTTAGTACCAACCTGCCCGACAGGGCATATATTGAAAGCTATGTGAGGAAATGGAGGCAATAAAGAGAGGAGCAAAGTGAAAAAGGGAATTCTTCTTATTGCACTACTGCTGACAGCTTGTGCGCCGTGGGCTCAAGTTGGCGGCCCATATCTGTCTTCCTCCAGTCATTTCTCAATTGTTTTGCCGCAGAAGTGGATGATGTTGAAGACTTCTGAGTACTTGTTGATTTCAAAAGACGGCCCCTTTTTGCAATACATTCTTGTGCAGGAACGCCATAAAAGCAAGCCATTTGAGCATACCAGAAAAGTGCTCGCAGATGCGATGTTACCCCAAGAGGCAGCTCAGGTGATCGTAGATGAGCTTTCTTCAGACAGGTCTTTGCAGGTTTCAAACTCATTCAAAATGGGCCCGCCGATATTAACGGTCACCATGGGTTCAGGCTGTTTTTTACTAACAGGAATGGGGATGGGGTCGTTTTCAAAACTATGTACTATGGCTTCTTGGAAGGTGAGTGGTTTTTCGCCATACGTTACACTGCAGTAGAAAGGTACTATTTTCAGAAGGAGGTCAAAACGTTCGAGAAAATGCTTCATACTTTTAATCCGCCAGAGGCGGACGAGCGTTCAATTCCCCGCCCCTTGGGGCGTTGAGAAAATTTCCGATTGATACCCCGTCCGCTTGCGGCGGGGTAGTTAATTTATAATGGGGGCTGAAAAGACCTGACACAGGAGTACAGGGCTCATGCTGCAGAGCTTCCCCCGAGGGCAATGGAAGGATTGATTATGCAGGATTCAGCCCTTGGCCTTTCTTTATTTTTGCCCAGGCATCTTTTAAGGTTACCGTTCTGTTAAACACAAGCCATCCATCAGAGGAATCAAAGGCATCAACGCAAAAATAGCCCAGCCTTTCAAACTGGTATCGACTTCCTGGTGCCGCGCCCTGGAGGCTGGGCTCAACACGGCAGGACTTCAGGGTTATAAGGGAATGAGGGTTCAAGTAAGCCGTGAAGTCTGCACCCTCGTCTTCCTCTTTGGGGGCCGGGACTGTGAACAAATGGTCATACAGCCTCACTTCTGCAGGAATAGCATGCTGAGCAGAGACCCAGTGAAGAGTTGCTTTCACCCTGCGCCCATCAGGCGCATCGCCTCCCCGGGTTGCCGGATCGTACGTACAATGAAGTTCTTTCACCTCTCCGGTGTTCTGATCTTTAACCACGTCCACGCACCTTATGAAATATGCATACCGGAGCCTAACCTCCCGCCCGGGGGCCAGGCGGTAAAATTTCTTTGGAGGATTTTCCATAAAGTCGTCCTGCTCAATGTAGAGCACCCTTGAGAACGGAACCTTTCGTGTGCCCATGCCAGGATCTTCAGGGTTGTTCAAAGCTTCCAGGGTTTCTCTTTTGCCCTCTGGGTAATTGTCAATCACAACACGAAGAGGGTTTAAAACAGCCATTACGCGGGGTGCATGCTTGTTGAGGTCTTCACGCACACAGTGTTCGAGTAACGCTATGTCAACCACGCTTTCCCTTTTGGCCACTCCTATGCGCTCACAAAAGTTGCGAATTGAGGCGGGGGTATACCCGCGGCGCCGAAATCCTGAAAGAGTAGGCATCCTTGGATCATCCCATCCGGAAACATAGCCTCCTTCGACCAGAGCCAGTAACTTTCTTTTGCTCAGCACCATGTGGCTCAGGTTAAGCCTGGCAAATTCTATTTGTTTTGGATGATGAATTTTCAGCTCGTCAAGGAACCAGTCATAGAGCGGACGGTGATCTTCAAACTCAAGGGTACAAATGGAGTGTGTGATCCCCTCAATAGAATCAGACTGACCATGGGTGAAATCATATGTGGGATATATGCACCACTTGTCCCCGGTTCTATGGTGCTCTGCATGCAGGATACGGTACATGACCGGGTCTCTCATGTTCAGGTTGGGGGAAGCCATGTCAATTTTAGCCCTCAGAACCCTGGAGCCGTCTTCAAATTCGCCTGCCCTCATTCTTTCGAATAAATCAAGGTTCTCCTCTACCGACCTATTCCGGTATGGACTCTCCCGGCCAGGACGAGTCAAGGTACCGCGGTACTCCTTTATTTGCTCGGCGCTCAGATCGCATACATAAGCCTTTCCGGCCTTGATGAGTTGCACGGCATACTGGTAGAGTTGATCAAAATAGTCGGATGCATAATATTCCCTGTCACCCCAATCGAAGCCAAGCCACTTTATGTCCTCCTTGATGGATTCTACATACTCGAGCTCTTCTTTGGTGGGATTTGTGTCGTCAAAGCGCAGGTTGCAGAGTCCGCCGTATTCGGCTGCGAGGCCGAAGTTCAGGCAAATGGACTTGGCATGTCCTATGTGCAGATATCCGTTAGGCTCAGGAGGAAACCTCAGGTGAACCCTTCCTCCAAACACGCCATTTCTAATGTCTTCTTCAATAATGTTTCGAATAAAGTTGGATGAACCCTTAGATTCAAATTCAGCCATTCTACCGGCTCCCCCGCAGAGTTCATTCAGGTATTCTCAGTTGGCCCGCCCACGCCCACCCAATGGCGCCAGAGCCTCCGCAAATTGCTAGCGGATATTTGCAGGCCCCCTAATTAAGAAAGAATAATAAATACATTATAAGCATATATACAAGTATATTTTCAGACTCTAAATTTGAACAGGGATAAGAAAGCCCCCCGGTAAATAACCGAGGGGCCTCCAGGCGTGCCGTCACTAGATTTTTTTCTCTTTCCTCCAAAAAAGAAAGGAATTTATTAGTGCAACGGGCACCCCAGAATTGCCTGCATCCTAAACTAATTTAAGCAATCTTTCAAAGAATATTAGATCAGGCGTTAAGAAATTCTTGGTTTTGGCACAGTGCTCTCTGGTTGCTCCGCAGCTTGCCTCTGCAGGGGTCATTTTAAAGGGGTATTTGAAAAAAGATAAAAAACGTGGTAACAATATAAAAAATTTCCCGGTACTTAATTGGGAGGTTCCGGTAGGAGAATCAAGAAGTTTCTTTCAATGTTGTTCCCTTGCTTACAAAGGCACTTTTCACCCTCGGGTTTTAGGAGTCGGCCATGATTATTACAATTTCTAACACAAAAGGTGGAGTTGGCAAGACAACAACTGCAGTTAACCTCGCAGCGGTGTTTGCTGAGAAGAACAGGCGAACGCTTCTTGTTGACCTGGATCCCCAGGCCCATGCCACCCGCTGCTTTCTTGATGAACAGCAAGAACGCAGCGTAGGCGACCTTATTATGGACAAGCCCTCTCAGGCAGCAAGGTCAGTGTACGCTACAGGGATACCTAAACTGGATATTGTTCCCGCAAATGCTGATCTTACCAGAACCGCTGAGCTTCTTTCCAGTCGAATACGGCGCGAGGAGCGACTGTGGCGAGCGCTAGAAACGATACGTGACACTTACAATGAAATCATCCTGGATTGCCCGCCTTCTCTGGGCATACTTACCTATAATGCCATCGCTGCCGCAGATCTCATCCTTATTCCGGTTCAACCGGGAGTGGGGGCAGTAAATGGTTTAGGCGCTCTACTGGAAGCTGCCGGTGAGCTCCGAGATGAGGAAAACATCCCGTACAGGATTCTAATTACAATGTTCGACGTGCGAACTTCAAGGACAAACGCTATTTTTGAGGAGTTTCTTGAAGAACACCGTCGCCGACTCCTGAAAACAATTATTTACAAGAGTGAATCTCTTAACCAGGCCAATCTAGCAGGCAAGCCGATTACCCTATTTGCTCCCAGCTCGCGGGGAGCATTTGATTACGCAGAATTGTCCGAGGAAATCTCAAGACTACGAATTCCACATTGACCCTCGTGAGGGGAGTTCGGGTGCAAAAGCGTCAGGGAATTAAGATCTCTGGTTCAGAAAGCAGATAATTCCGCGAAATGGCGCCGGCTTCTAGCGGCATTGGCTGATCGGGCTTGGGGGGGAACAACCGGGGCCTCGTTCTCAAGAACGAGGCTTTGCTATTGAGGCCGATGGGCCAATATTTCTTCTGTATTCTGTAACAAAATGATAACAACCCAGCAAGCTTGGGGCTCGGGACAGCAATGAAGGATTATTACAAAATCTTGGGCATTTCCTCTGACGCCACAGAGGAACAGATCCGCAAAGCATACAGAACCCTTGCTTTGAAATACCATCCGGACCGAAACCCGGGTAATCCAGAGGCTGAAGAACGCTTCAAGGAAGTGGCAGAGGCATACGGGGTTTTGATCGACCCGGTTAAACGGAAAGAATACGATCAGTGGCAGGCTGGGGGCGCTCAGGAAAGGAGGGCAGCTGGAGGTTTCCGGTACTCTCAGGAGGAGATATTCCGGGATCTTTTCAGGGATCCAAGGTTTCATTACATTTTCGAGGATATCTTGAGGGAGTTTCAAAGAGCCGGTGTGCGTCATGACCAGAGGTTTTTCGAGCGTACTTTTTTTGGTGGACGCGGATTTTTCTTTGGTGGAGTTTTTTTCTTTGGACCCTTGGGCTCCGGAAGAATAAGGATGGGAGATCAGTTTCAGCGTGTGCCGGTGCAGGGCTATGAGCCACTCAAGATTAGACCTCCCAAGTTCTTGAAATGGATCGGGGAAAAGGTAGGAAACTACTTGCTTGGAGAAAAAAAGGCGCTTCCGGAAAGTACCTCAATTGTTTCAAACCGGCCGGAAGATATCACCTATCGTATCACGGTCAGCCGGAATGAAGCCCAAGAGGGAACCTGGGTGAAAATCGGCATAGATCGCGGATCGGGAAGGGAGAAGCTCAAGGTAAAAATACCCCCGGGTACTAAGCCTGGCACAAGGCTTCGCCTTAAGGGGCAGGGCAGGCGCAGTGGCGCTGCGCAGGGCGATCTTTATCTCCTTGTTGATATATCTTGAAAAGAAGTGGAAAGAGATGCTATGTGTCACTCGTGGGGCAATGCAGCCTCCCCAGAAGATATCAGAAGAGGTCTAGGGCAATGAACTTTTTTGTTTTTAGGGTGATACCATGACAACGCTTCACGTATTGAGTGGTCCTGAGAGGGGGAGATCTTTTAGGTTAAGGCCGGGTGATAACTTTGCGGGCCGATCGCCGGAAAATGATATCCGAATTGAGGATAGGACTGTTTCTCGCAACCACCTTAGAATAAGGATGAAAAATGGCAGGTTCTTCATTACGGACCTAAAAAGCCAGAACGGGACTTTTTACGATGGCGCCTATTTGCGTGCGGGCACCGAGGTAGAGGCTAAGCAAGGAGTGCCGATAGCAATAGGCATGAGTATAATCTGCATAGGGGAAGGATGTGAGGAGCAAATACAGTCTTTCCAGGACACGACAGAGATCAGCAGGAGAAGCATTGAACAAGGGCAGATCCATTTAGAGGGCAAAGATGCGCCATACAAGCATAAAAAAGGTTTGCTGTACCGGGCTTCCACTGTGTTGATGGAAGGTCGGCCTATAGAAGAGACACTAGAAAAGGTTCTTGACTGCATCTTTGATGTTCTTAAAAGGATTGACAGGGGAGCTTTTGTTCTTGTTGATCCGGAAACAAAAGAGGTTCAGAAAACAATAACCAGATCAAATCTGGCTCCCGAGTTTGCTTCCCGTGCTTATTCGGAAAGAGTGGTTCAACAGGTACTGGGAGATGGAAAATCTCTTGTGATACTGGATGTTCAGACTAAAGAAGATGAACTTGTAGACACCTTGAAATTGTTGAAAATTGAATGTGTTATGTGTGTACCGATAGTTTTCGGCTCCAGGATGTACGGAGTTATCTACGTGGACTCATTGCACAGGCCTTACGGGTTTAGGCAAAACGATGTTTCTGATTTCATAGAGCTGGGTTCACAGGTTGGTCTGGCGATGGAAAGAGCGCAGTTTGCTTCTGAAATTTCAACAATAGCTGATTTATTGTCATCAGAGAGCTAGTTCATTTCCCAATAAGAGGATTCTTTCCCCCGGGAGCCTCTCGGAAAACTGGATTCATCGGAGGCTGTCAGAAGATATCATGAGGCTGGCAATAAAAGATGCAGCGAGACTGCTTGACGTGCCTGTAGAAACCATCTCGCGATGGATCCGGCAAGGCAAGATACCTGCACGTCGGGAAAAGGGAGACTATTTTTTCATCAAAAGCGAACTTGAGCTATGGGCAAGAAATCATAATATACACGTCAAACCGTTTCCGACCTATCATAGCAAGGACGAAAACCAGGAAGAAATAACTCTCTTGGAGGCAATGAAGAGGGGAGGGGATAGCTATACCTCACCCCCGGTATCCTCTGGCTGACATGCCGCGAAGTGAGATGATCACCACCTGTTTTCTGAAAAATGAAATCGACTTTAATGCAGTGGACAAAAAACCAGTCTTTGTGCTGTTTTTGATGCTCTGCTCCACAACAAAGCTCCACCTCAAACTGCTCTCAAAGCTGAGCCTTTGCCTGAGAGAAAAAGCTTTTATTTCATTGGCTCCTCACAAGGATTTGTGGGTTAATTCTGGTACAGGAAGCTTTCCTAAGCCATGTAGTAAGACCAGTGTAAATGTCTCAGCTGTACGATAGCCATAAGCTCTATGGCTGATGACTTTTGCCTTGTTATTGAGTGCCTCTACGGCAGCGTTATCGATTCTTATCTTGAAGTAGTTCAGGATGTCATGTTGATGTCGCCTGATCATCCAAGCGAAACCTCTCAGGGGCTTCAATCTGGAATGAGTAGCCCACCAAAACCATTGGTCCAGATATTTTTTGGCCCATGCTGGATAGGTGTAAGTCCAGAATTGGCGGAAGGCCTCCAGTGTCTGCGATGTGCGATCTTCTCCAGACCACAGGAGCCTCTTCTGGATCAGGTCGTAGACTTGGGTATGATACACATGGCCCCTCTTACGAGAGATTTCGTCAATTCCTATGTACAAGACATTGTCGAGGTCACGGTTTTGCAAACCATAGTCGTCCACATCTTTAACAGCTCTGCGCACTGTGTTCCAATGCAATCCAAAGAGCTGCGCAACTACCTTCCAGGCCACAATTCTGGCCCAGGTGGCCAGAAATACTATCCGTAACGCTTCTTTTCCTTTACCCCGCCCGCAGAAAGCCACGGCTTTAGCCGTGGATGAATGCGGTTAAGGGCGGGCGGGATGTCGTACCACTAAGTCCCGCCGATTGCGAAGCAATTCGGCGAGACTA
>JAFDEF010000050.1 GCA_019310485.1 Deltaproteobacteria bacterium
TTGGGGCCAATGGTTTTACACTAAAAAGTTCTGCTATTGTAAAGTATTAGGGAGAAAGCAAGTATGGGTGTAAAAAAGTAAAGGGGGAGGGGAGGTGCAGGGAGCAAGGGGAGGGTCTAAAGAGAAAATGTGCACATTTAGCAGGGTGGGGGGCACAACTTCCTGTGCATTGCAAGATGCCAGAGGTGAATACTTAGGTTAAAAGGTAGAGGGTGGAAGGCACAAGGTAAAAGGGAGAAAAGTATTGCATTTCAGGAGAAAAAAAACAAAAATGCCAAATCTAATTCATCTTCTTGACATGAGAATTTCCAAATCATGGAGGTTTTGAAAATGAAGTTTGTGATTATTGGCGGGGATGCAGCCGGCATGAGCGCGGCCAGCCGGGCCAAGAGGAATAAACCGGACCTGGAAGTCATTGTCCTCGAAAAGACCCAGGATGTATCTTACAGTGCCTGAGGCATGCCTTACAACATTGCAGATCCCGGTCGGGATCTAGATGATCTTATAGTAAGGCGTGCTGAAGTTTTCAGGCAAAAGCAGGGCATTGATCTCCGAACGGGCCACCTTGCAGAGCAGATTGACCCCTCCAGCAAAGTCGTTATCGCAAGAAATGCGGAAGGAAACAGAGAGGAGGTGGCTTATGACAAGCTTTTGATTGCTACAGGGGCCAGGCCGGTTGTGCCTGATTTGCCCGGGTTTGACCTACCTGGTGTAATGACCCTGAAGGAGCTGGAAGATGGCAGGAGAATTAAAGCCTATATTGAAGACCATCATGTAAGGAGAGTAGCGATAATAGGCATGGGCTATATTGCGCTTGAAATGTGCGAGGCCCTGAGGGCGAGGGACCTCGAGGTTGCGATGGTAAAGCCAAGGCCGAGGTTTTTGCCGTGGATGAACGAAAGCCTGGCTGCTATGGTCAAGGAGGAAGTGGAAGAAAACAAGGTTACGATGTACCCCGGACATGAGATAAAGGCAATAGAGAGCGATGGAAAGGGTCTCAGGGCGGTTTGTGAAGACCTGGAGCTTGAAGCAGATATGGTGCTTGTAGCAGTGGGGGTGAAACCGTGCAGTGAGCTGGCAGAAAACGCCGGGCTTGAGCTGGGGATAAAGCGCTCCATTTCAGTAGATAGGAGCCTTCGTACATCCAATGAGCATATTTACTCAACCGGGGACTGCGCAGATTCTTACCATGTGGTAACAGGCCGGAAAACCTGGATACCTCTTGCCCTGAGAGCAAACAGAGGCGGTTGGGCTGTTGCAGACAATGTTACGGGCAAGAGGGTGGAACTTGACGGTGTAGCAGGGACTGCTGTTTTCAAAGTCTTTGACCTTCAAGTGGCTCGAACAGGTTTGAACTCAGATGAAGCCAGGGCATACGGATTTGAACCGGCAGAGGTTGTGATACAGGCCCGCACCAGGGCACACGCGCACCCCGGATCATCTACCATAGGCGTTTACATGGTGGGAGACACTAAATCAGGCCGGCTGCTTGGGGTCCAAATGGTAGGAAAAGAAGGAGTTGCTCATCGCGTGGACGCACCTGCCGTTGCTTTGCATGCTGGAATGGCAGTGGATGAGTTCAGCCAGACCGATTTGGCTTATACACCCCCTTTTGGGCCTACATGGGATCCCATGCTTATTGCTGCTAATCAATTGCTTAAGAAGATGTAACCAAAGATGAGCGCTCCAAATTTCGGCAGCAAAATCGCTCAAATTAGGTGCGAGTAACGTGAATCAAAAGTGGAGCGCGCGGAGCAGACTTGTCTATAGAGGTTCCATAACTAGCTTCTAACCTATTTGAGGTGTCTTTCGACAAGTTTTTTGATATCCTCGGTTCGGTCTTTGTGGGTAACAAGGGTTCTATTGCCTGCACGAACAATGATAAGGTCTTTTACGCCTATGAGCATGACCGATTCATCCGGTTGTTCGCAAAAAACCAGGTTTCCCTCTGAGTCCATACTGATTACACTGCCCCGACAACAATTCCCGGCCTCATCGCGGGGCAGGTAGTCTTTTATTGCATTCCAGCCCCCCACATCTGACCAGGAAAAAGCGCATCCAACGCAACGAACATCCGCGGCCTTTTCCATGACTGCGTAATCTATTGATATGGCAGTGAGTGTCCCGAAGGCCCTCTCGAGAGCCTCAGGCCATTGAGAAGTGCCATAGAATTTGACGGCTTCAGATAGAGCTTCCAGGTGAGATGGGATATGCTTGTTTATCTCCTCTAAAATAGCCCCTGCTGTCCATACGAACATGCCAGAGTTCCATCTGAATCGCCCTGATTCAACATAGCGGCGAGCGGTCTCAAGATCAGGTTTTTCTTTGAAGCGCTGGAGCTTGAAATGCTCTATGCCGTCATCTTCTGCAACTTTTTCGCCAAGCTCGAGGTATCCATAGCTTGTTGCCGGGTAAGTGGGCTGGATCCCAAAGGTATAAAGGGCATTGTTGTTTCGTGCAAAGCGCACTGCGGAGAGTAAAGCTCTTTGAAACAGGTCAACAGGCTCGATCATGTGATCAGCAGTCAGGGTTATTATGACAGGGTTGCCGAAGAGCTTTTTGCAAATAAGAGCGCCGAGGCATGCGGCAGCGGCAGTATCCCGGCGCATGGGCTCTCCGATGATGTTTGCGCGGGGGATTTGGGGCAATTGCTCGGCTGCTATATCAATGAACGCTTTATTGGTGAGAACCAAAATTCTTTGGTTCGGGATAATGCCTGACACCCGTTCGACGCTTTTTTGAAGAAGACTTTTGTCATCATCAAAGAGTTTCAAGAACTGCTTGGGCTTTTGACTTGTGCTCAAAGGCCAGAATCTCGTGCCAACTCCGCCTGCCATAATGACGACTGCCGTGTTGTGCTCATCGTTTTTCATCTATATCTCCTCCAGTTGTAAGGGCCCCGGAAAACCCCAGTGCAAGCCGCTATGCCATGCTGGGTGGCTGCACGCAAGCAGGGGGTGCCGGAGGCAAAGAGGCTTTCTGCTTTTCCGTAATCATGTCCGCGCGCAGTCCGGGCAATTCCGGCGGCTCCATTAAAGACTCAAAAAGCTGAATGAAACTTGTTGCAATCTTATGTGCCGAGTTTATGCTTGCGTATTGCAGAGCCCTTTGCAGTGTTCGCTGAACTCTTTGGCCCGAATTGAATATTTCAGGAAGGACATCTTCCAGCTTTAGATACTTGATCACCTCATCATTGAATGTCTCAAAGAAGTTAGTGTCGTATGCCAGGATCGGACAGCCCGATCCGAGACACAGATGAACGGTTGAGGGGACAACTATTGCCTCGGCCGAATTCTTGTGAACCAAAAGAGCATCAGATGCGTGTAAGTAAGTGTATAGCTCCCTAATCGGAATATCGCCTTTTCTCAGTTCAATAAATGGATATCTTTCTCTCAAGGCATCAAAAAGGTCGTACCAGTCCTGAATATGGGTAATGGTCAAAAGCATAAGCGGATATTCACGACTGAAACGTTCCAGAGTCGGAAGAAGATGAATGTGGCGGTGTATTCCAATCCCATAATTAAATATGATCTTTTTTTGCTCCGGAAGATCAAGCTTTCTCCTCGCTTCAAATTTGTCGCCCTGAACTACAGGGTGGCAAGGGTAGGGAATGATTCTGATTTTGCCCTTTCCGTATATCTTCTCCAGAAAATTCCTGTACTTTTCATCAAAGCATACAATGGCATCCCAGTCAAATTTGTAGAATACGGGGTCCTTAGGCGGCGTACCTTCGTGAACAACAAAGACGGTTTTCGCCTTATCTTTGATTGCGTGGTAGATACCCAGCAAATCCTCCATGGGGAGTATCTCAAGATTCTGGACAACAAAGATATCATACTGCTGTTCCAGGAAGGGGCGCGGGTCAAAAAAGAAGCTTTTCTTACAATTTTTTCAGGGAAAAGCACTGCATCCTTGTTGTGAATGCCCGGCAGGATGACACCGTATCTTTTCCACTGCAGGAAGTTATGCGTTGAAGCAAGCGATATCCGAGAGCCTTCGGCAGAATAACTTGTATATGTGATAAAAAACTGATCCTCCAGGTAAACAACCCTGGGGTCTTCACATCCCTTGCTCTCCAAAATGCCCCTTGGGGTGAAAACGGGTTTGTCCAGCCTGAAGAACTCAAAGCCGTTCGGGCTCATCGCGTAACCTATCCTGGATATATTGTCATCTCCAACCGCCCTGTACAGGAGATGAACCAGGCCGTTATGAAAAATGGCTGCCGGATTAAAGACAAGTTTGGATTCCCACGCATGCGTTTTTATCGGTCTGAGAATAGGATTATTGAGAAACCTTTTGAGCATGATTTACTCCTTTTCTTTCCATATAGCAGCGCAAACCAGCCTGTCTGCTGCACCATGAATCCTTCCTGACTTCCAGAAGTCTGCCAATCTTTTCCCAGTCGCTGAGATTCTTTGAAATTGCCAGACAGATATTGGATATATGGTAGTGCCCGCTGTTTCCCACATAGAAAAGAAAATAGGTGTCTTCAAATCTAACCACTCTTGGATCCTCGCACCCTCCTCTGTCATAGTCCTGATCTGGAACCAGAATGGGCTCCGGGGCAGCGTCAAAATGCAATGGGTCGCTGCTTTTTGAAAAGGCGATTCTTCCAGTGAGTCCGTCTTCCGCTTCGGCACGATAAAACATCAGGAACTCGTCCCCTTGTTCAATAACAGAAGGGTTATACACCGCTTTGGACTGGAACCCCCCAGTGGGGGACAAAATCGGATTTTCCTTCCAGTCCTCAAAAGGACCCATGATAAAGCCTTTGAATTTGCCCATGGCCCAAGCTTAACATAGTGAAAATTGCAATGGTACAGATTCACCCTGAGCCGCCTAAGAGGCCCAGGGTGAATAAGGCCTTACAGGGACTGCCCCCTTTCACAGAGGGGAAGCTTTTCCGTGAGGGAAGGAAATGGCCCCAGCCAGCTACGAGGGTCTTCCAAGTTCAACAAAGAAATCGATGAACAACTTTGCAATGATTTCAGGGGAATTCATTGCAACAAATCCATTAGCGGCATCAAGGACGTTTTTCCTCATTTCCCCATCTTGAAACAATTTCACCAGCATGTCGTTCAGTTCCGAAACATCTCCATAGTGCAATAGCTCGTCTCCAAGGGGCCTGAAATAATCTGACCCTTCTGGGACAAAGATAGGACATCCTGCTCCCAGAGCCTGAAAAGCAGTGGAGGAGACAACCCCCAGGTAGAGAGTCTGAAATTTATGCAAGATCACGCAATCCGCGGCAAAGAGGTAGTCATCGAATCGCTCCTCTGTCAGGGTCTCTTCCTCCCTGATTATCATCCAGGGTGGTGGGTCTTCCTTTTCAACCATCTGGTAGTCCCGGGGAATAACAAAAAGCAAGATGGTATCCTCCTTGAGATCATCCCTGAGGTCGCGCAGGAAAGGCTCGTAACCTCTATGACAAAACACGTAAACAATATGCTTGTCCAGGGGAAGACCGAGCTTTTTTCTTGCTTCCACTTTGTCGCCACTTCTGGCCGGAAAGCATGGGAAGGGGATCAACTTGGCGTGGGGGTAGACATCGTTGAGAAATCCCTGCCTGGGGTCGAAGTACACTACCCCGTCCCAATCAAACTGATAGAACCACGGCTCTTCAGGAAGCTTGTTTTCATGGACAACATGCACCGTCCTTGCGCGGCATTTGATAAGCGGGAATATTTTTGCAAGGTTTTCAACCGGCAGCATCCTCAAGTCCTGAACCACCAGCACGTCAAAGTTAGAGGATAGAATGGGCCTGGGGTCAAGGAAATTTGTTTTTTGTGTTCCAAAGCACCTGGTCACATAATCCTGGTCCTGGCCTGTAAACCCGTCTCCGTGGAAGTCCTCTTTGACGTGGGTGAATATGGTTACATCATGCCCTTGGTTTTTCCAAGCCTTTCCCAGGGGCTCAGCGTGTACTGCCACTCCTGAATCCGTATTCCAAGCCGACATCATTGCTATGTGCATCCCTGTACCTCCTGTATAGCGCAAGTGTTTTTCTTATTGTTTCTTTGAGGTCCGGCATTGGATCTGTTCCCGGCCTCTTGGAAGAAACCAGATTAAGTGCCTCCCCATAGCCCATGCCTGCGGCACAAAGATAACCAATAACAATCGATGTTGATCTCCCGAGGCCGTAGTGACAGGCGACCAGGACCTTTCCGGCAACTATGTGCCGCTGAATAAGCTCAATAGCCTCCAGCATCTTTTTTGCAGGAATAGGGTCGCCGTCTACAAGGGGAATTTTGTGATATTTCAATCCATTGTATCGGTTCCCCGTAAGCTTTCCATATCGGCCAACATCTATTTCTTCTGCAACGTTAAGAATGAAACCTATAAATTTTCCGGGATTCTTCAAATCCTCTACTGTCCCAATTGCTAATCTTTCCCATATAAAAGTCATCTTCCACGCTCCTGTCCAGAGGCGGCAGCTTTTCTTGGTTTTTCACTGCCTCTGCCAGCATAAGGTGCTTTTGCGCCTGACTGTAAAACGAGAACTTCTGCGTGTATTTCTGGCCCTGCCTGTGAATTTCTTGCCTCAATCCGGGCTCTGCAAAAATATCGGCTATTGATTTTGCAAGATCGCCGAAGTTTTTGGCGGCCGGCAACCCGGCAAGCTTGAGTGTTTCACCAACTCCCTCCCAATCTCGCCCCACTACCATGGTGCTTGTGCCCTGAGCGTGAGCCATCCTGCCTGACTGGGTGGCGTTGTTGCACCAGAAAACAGCGAAATCCAGTGCACCATAAGCCAGGGGGAAAATATCTTCTGGAATGTAGAGTTCGAAGAAGAAGTTTCGCCTTCCATCGTGTATGCTCTTCAGCTTTTCCAATATAGCGGTATAAGAGTTGATCCTCTTATCCTTTCTTCTCTGAATTATACCTGCAAAAATGGTTATTACCCTGTGCTGGGGCAGTTCTTCCTGTACCTGCCTGCCCAGCTTGTAGAGTTGCAGCGGGTCTTTATCAGACGTTATGAAGCCGTAATTTCCCAGCAATATGGTTTGCTTTGAATAAAAGTCTTTTTCTATAGCCATCAACTCTCTTTTCTGAAAGAATGGTATTTGCGCACGGTTGATGAGATAAGAGAGAAATTCTTTTCTCGCTTCTCTCATCGGCACATTTGGATACATATGAACGCCGTGTCTCAAAACCACGATCTTTTCTCTGTGCTCGGGGAAAGCTCTTACCACAGCTCTTCGAGCTCCGTCTGTAAACACAGTAAGAGCATCCACCAGGGGTAGAGTTTGCTTTAGAAGCTCGACTTCTTTAGGGTGCATGCCAAAAGATGTGTCCTTTGATTCAAAGTGTATGGTATGGCAGCTTACCACAATGCTATTTGCGCGTCTTCTTCCCTCCTCGAGCAGTGTAAGAAAATGATCGCCGCTGTTTCCCCACATCCCAAACGCGTGTTGAAACCACAACAGCCCATGCTCACAATACGGGGGAAGAGAAGGGTTTGGAAAAGAAAAATAGTAATCCACGTGTTTTCTAACATCCGGGCTCAGGACTTCGCCCGAAGAAGAAAACTCGTTCAGCCTAAAGGAGACCACTCTCCACAGATCTGGATGAATGTGGTCTGAGAGATACTTTGTATAGGTGCCAATGCCGCATATCATCGGGGGAAAAGTACTGATAAAAGTAATCACCTCCATCACCTCCTTGAGATAGCGCCAGGAGAGATCCTGTGCCCCCCTCCTTTAGTTTCTTAGTCAAAGTGATAAGGGGATTTGTGGAGAAAGGGCGGGAGGGGGTTCAGCCTTGGTTTCAAGCGGAGGAGACTCCTTCCTGATTTCCACTTCCAATCCATCAACACCACTTAGCAGCTCGATGTCTTTCTTGGATACAACGACAAGCGTGCAGGGTATTCGGGCTGCAACATCTTTTATTAGGGGTATGAGAGGAAGGTGTTCTCTAATTCTTTGCCCGAATATCAGAAGAATCTTTTTCTCATGCGGCAGCCCCAGCTTGGCCCTTGCGGCTTTCTTGTCGCCTTTTTGCAAAGGCATGCATGGAAAGGGAATGATAGATATTTTTTCTTCCGGATAGTATTTCTCCAGGAAAGCCTTGTAGCGGTTGTCAAAGCACACGATTCGGTCCCAATCGAACTGGTAAAAGGATGGGTCGTCTGAGGGCGCCCTATCATGGATAACTGTCGCGGTGCTCGCTTTTCTCTTGATGTGGTGAAATATTTTTCCAAGTCCGTCTTTAGGTAACATTCCAAGGTCCTGGGTAACAAAAATATCAAAATCAGCCTCCAGAATAGGCCGGGGATCAAAGTAAGGGTTCTCAGAGCGCGATGTCGTAAAACACCTGGTAACATAGTTTTCGTCCTTGTTAACAATGGCGGTTCCATGAAAGTCAGCAGGGAAAAAAGAGAAAACCTTTAAAGAATGTCCCATCTCGACCCATGCTCGGCCAATCAGCTCTGCATGAACCGACGCCCCAGAATCCTCGTTCCAGGCGGACATCATCGCTATCTTCATGGTCATCACCTTCTTTCCAGGATTTGTTGGAGAAAAGATGAAAGGTGGTTAATAGATGGAAATCACCCGATGAAAGGGTGTTAGCCGCTCACTGAGGTACAGGATGATCAGGAGTGAACGCATCAGCCTCATTCGTGGAAAACAACTTCTGCGAAACGCTTTTTTGTTTCATTTGCTCCCAGCAACACACGTAGAGTTCAGCTCTCGCATGCGTTTTCTGCAAAGGCAATCCAATCAACATAACTATCTGATATTACGGGAATAATTCTGATATGCTAAAAAATTAATCAATGTTTGGGATTTGTCAAGAGAGATTTTTTCGTTCGAGATCTGTCTTATTTTTTCTTGCTTACAACCGTTATTTCGCGGTCTGTTTTTTCAGAAAAAGCACCGCTCAGGTGGTGCCCGTATTTGCTCAGCATCCAGAGTTCCGGTATTATTTCCGCTACAAGCTCGCCATTGTCAAAAACACGAACTATGGAGCTTTCGGAAACGACGACCGCGACTGCTTGTGTTTCTTTGCTGATTGAGGCAGCTGCCATGTGGCATGCTCCAAAGCCAAGTGGCAGGACAATTCCATCGGCGGAGGCATTAATATAGCGACAAGCAGAAACTACCACGCCATCATCTGAGATGATGAATGCACCGTCAAGTTGGGCGAGTTCCTTGACGGTTTCCCTCATGTTGGGATTATCTATTCGTTTGAGCTCTGGGGGGTGGCCTTTGTTGCATCAGGTTCTAAGAAGTTTTGACCTTTATCTTGCGAGGAGTGGCCGCCTCGACTTTTGGCAATCTGAGTTGCAGCACCCCGTCTTTTAGTTCCGCCTCAATCTTATTCTGGTCAATAATTTCCGAGAGATTGAATTCCCTGAAATACTTGCCCGTCCGATATTCTCTGAGCACACCGACCTCGTTTGGGGATTCAGGTGATTGTACATCAGCAGACAGTGTTAAGATGTTGTCGTGCAGATCGATTTTCAGGTCCTCAGCCTTCACCCCGGGGAGATCGGCGAGCAGGGTCAGCTCCCGGTCTGTTTCAAAGATATCAACTGCCGGTGTGAATATGGGGCCAGGCCTGGTTTGCTCCGCAGGCCTTGTTACCTCTGTTTTTTCTCTCGCCTTCAGAGCTTTGGTTTCAGCATCCGCCATGGTCTATCCCTCCTTTCTGCGAGTATTTAGTAGTAATAGGTTAAGAGGCCTTTACAGCGATCTGTTTTGGTTTGGCCGCCTCGGCTTTGGGTAAAATAACTGTTAAAATACCATTCGAGGCACTCGCCTGCACCTTGTCCGCGTCGATCTGACCAGGCAGGGTGATAACCCGGCTGAACTGGCCTGCTTCTCTTTCCCTTCTATGGTACCTGACATTTTCATTTTCCGGAGATATTTTCCTCTCCCCTGTGATGGTAAGAGAGTCCCCTGTTACCGATATCTCCAGTTCATCTGGTTTTACACCGGGAAGCTCCGCCCTGACATAGAAATTGTCGTTGTCTTCGGTAATGTTGGTCAGGGGGAAAACCCCGGCTATTGGAGCCCTCAGTGTTCGCTCCGTTAGTTCTTCAAAATATCTGTCCATCTCTCTTCGCATACGTTCGAGTTCTTCAAAAGGGCTCCTCCAGTTCCATGTGGGCCAACCTGCTAGACGCTCTAACATAATTCATCCCCCCTTTTTCCTTGTTTTTGAGTTTTAAGCTTGAAAGCTCAAGAATACAGCAAGTATAAAATCAATTCGTCTGGTTTCTGGCCCCGACTCCATTTTCTGGGGCTCCAAACAATATCCGCCGAACGATGGAATGCTCTTTTTTTAAATAATTCTGTTTGTCAATTTGTCAAGACCACCGGATTAGTGGAATTCCGCTTCGTGTTTCCACACGGTTGGCAAAAAGATCTCGTTTTGGGTAAGGGAAGGGAAAGAGAATTAGTAAATTGACTTTTTGAATCAAAAAAGGGAGAAAGCAACAAAGGGGGTCGGGAGAAGGGAGCAGAGCTTCCGGGGTTTTGTGAAATGATATCAAGCAAGCGGAGTCTTAATGGATACAATCCTGACAGGCATCATTATAGCGCTTGGGCTGATAGTTTCTATGGCCGGCCTGATCGGGTGTATTGTTCCAATGATACCGGGTCCGCCACTCAGTTATGGAGCCCTGATCCTTCTTTCTTTTGCCAAGAACTGGCAGCCTTTCGGTGCGGCTTTTTTGTTTGCAATGGGTGTATTGACAGCAGCGGTAGTGGTGCTTGACTATGTCATACCGTCGATTGGGGCAAAGAAGTACGGGGCTTCAAAAGCTGGCACCTGGGGTTCATTTGCAGGCCTTGTAGTGGGATTTTTTCTTTTCCCACCTTTTGGAATGTTCATTGGCGGCTTTGCTGGAGCAGTGACAGGGGAATTATTTGCAGGCCGTGCAGGCGATAAAGCCCTGAGAGCAGGGTGGGGGGTATTGTTAGGGAATCTTGCAAGCATTTCTATGAAGTTATCTGTTTCTGCTTTCATGCTTTTCATCTACGTTAAGGAGATGTTTCGCTAACGAGACGTGAGGCAGGAGCGGGGGAGGAAGTTTTGTCCAGGAGGCCGAAAGAGGGAGAGCGGAAATGCTCTCATTACGGATCATAAATGACAAAGCGAACACTGTTAAGCTGGAGCAGCGGTAAAGATAGTGCTTTTACGCTTTACCTTCTTCAGGGGACACCAGGCGTGGAGGTGGCGGGGCTTTTTACAACGGTTAACGTTACCCACGGAAGGGTAGCCATGCATGCTGTAAGAAGCGATCTTTTGGAGCTTCAGGCAAGCGCAACTGGCCTTCCGCTGAGGAAACTTGAAATCCCTTACCCTTGCAGCAACGAGCACTACGAAAGGGTCATGAGTAATTTTGTAGATGAAGCAAAGGCTGAGGGAATCGAGTGCATGGCTTTTGGCGACCTGTTCCTGGAAGATGTTAGAAAGTATCGCGAAGAAAAGCTCGCTCAGGCCGGAATCAGGGCCTTGTTTCCGCTCTGGAAGACGGAAAGCCACAGACTTGCGGATGAGTTGATCCGGAAAGATTTTCAGATGATTGTAACATGCCTAGACCCCAAGCATTTGCCACGCAACTTTGCAGGCCGCAAATTTGATGAACAATTCCTGAAGGATCTTCCCCGGGGCGTGGATCCATGCGGGGAAAACGGCGAGTTCCACACCTTTGTATACGGCGGACCTATTCTTAAGAAGCAATTAAATGTTAAGGTTGGAAAGATTGTAGAAAGGGATGGCTTCATATTTGCCGACATTGACATGGAGGGGGCCTGACAGGGTTTTTGTCCCCAATTTCGAGAAAAGTCGGAGTCGGTACACTTACATTCAAGAATAGGAGGATTTCTTGAATACCACGCTTGAACTATCAGAAATAGACGTAAAGATAGGCCAGCTTTTTATGGCCGGTATCCCGGGAACCAGCCTTGACGAGGGCACGGAAGCCTTGATCCGCGACTATGACCTGGGCGGAGTAATTCTTTTCTCCAGAAACATTGCGGATCCGGTTCAGTTGGCCACGCTGTGTCGGGACTTACAGAACAGTGCCATGAGTCATCATGGGCATCTATTGTTCTTGGCCGTAGATCAGGAAGGGGGAAGAGTGGCAAGGCTCAGGGGCCTGTTCAGGGAATTCCCGGGAAGCAGTGCCATAGGGAAAAGCAAGAATCCGCTTGAAAAGGCGCTGGAATTCGGCACAGTCACTGCCAGGGAAATGAAGATAGTGGGACTCAACATGAATCTGGCTCCGGTCATAGACGTGGAGATGGGGAAGCTTGAAAAACACCTGGAAGGCCGCGTCTTTGGCAAAGACCCCCAGGTTGTTGCCATGCTTGGGAGAGCAGTGGTTAAATCTCTTCAGGAAAACGGTGTCATGGCAGTGGCCAAGCATTTTCCAGGTTTGGGTCTTGCAAGCGTGGATCCCCATTTCCATGCGCTTCGTATAGAGGCAGGGCTTAAGGATATTGAAAACATCAATCTGCCGCCTTTCAGGGCTGTAATTGAGGAAGGGGTCAGTGGCATTATGAGTTCGCATGCCGTATATCCTGCACTTGATCCACAGCATCCCGCCACCCTTTCAAGATCCATTATCTCCGGGCTTCTGAGGGAGAACATGGGCTTCGAAGGGTTGATCATTACAGATGACTTGGAAATGGGCGCTATCTCCAATCGATGGTCAGTCGCCGAGGGTGCTGCAAAGGCTCTTGAGGCAGGTGCGGACATATTGCTTATTTGCAAGGATCAGAAAAACGTGACTCAAAGTATAGATATTGTTCGGAGCAAGTTGTTGAAAGGAGAGATACCATTCAAGAGACTGGAAGAGTCAACACAGAGGATCCTGCATGCGCGATCAAGGTTTCTGGACCCCGGAGAGGAAATATCTCTTGAAAAAGTAAGAGAGTATTTCAAGGTATAAGAAAAAAATAGGTCTTACCTATCAGGTGTACAGGCGAAATGTTTACCCGGATTTTTTGCGGCGAATACAGGGGGGGATTTCGACCCCTCAGGTACCAGGCAGCAAGGAGGCAAAAGCCAAGTGCTTGATGTCGCTATTATCGGAGCTTATTTTCTGGCCATGCTGTTTCTTGGCTGGCGGAGCCGGAAGCAGTCTGCTGAGAGCTACTGGGTGGCGGAAAGGAGATACGGGAAGGCACGAATTACAGCTTCTCTTGTTGCCACCATATTTGGGGCATCTTCAACCCTTGGAGTCATAGGACTCGGGTACTCCAGGGGATTGACAGGAGCATGGTGGACTCTCATAGGTGGCGTTTTCTTAATACCTTTTGCATTCCTGCTGGCCTCGCGAGTAAGGAAGCTTTCCGTTTATACCCTGCCCGACATTCTGGAAAGAGCATATGGGGAGAAAGTAGCGGTGCCCGCAGGGGCCATGATTTCAGTAGCATGGTGCGGGGTCATAGCAGCCCAGTTGATAGCAGGTGGGAGGCTTTTACAGGCCCTTTTCCCTATGCAATTTCAACTTGCCCTGGCTATCGTGGCAGTGGTTTTCACGCTCTATACATTTTGGGGCGGACAACTCTCAGTGATAAGAACTGATTTCTGGCAATTTGCTCTTTTTACTTTTGGCCTCCTGGTGGCACTTGGTTTTCTGGTTGGATCCTCTGTGTCAAAGCCCGACTTCTTTGCACAGGTTCCCCAAGATATTTTTCGCTTTCCTGTGTCAAAAGGGTTTGGATGGTATGAGGTACTCGTATTCTATCCTGTTATTGTTGGTTTTCCTTACCTGGTTGGGCCTGATATCTATTCCAGGGTTTTGTGCGCGCACGACGACGCCGTGGCCCGGAGTGCTGCATTTCAGGCAGCCCTGATAGTTATCCCCCTCTCATTTCTGCTTGCCTTTTTCGGCCTTTTGGCCAGAGGCCACTTCCCGGGGATTCACCCTGAAGAAGCTTTTCCGAGAACCTTGAACTTACTTGTCCCCGGTGGTTTAAGGGGTTTGATAATAGCAGGGTTCTTGGGGGCTATAATGTCGTCTGCAGATACCTGCCTCATTTCTGCATCAACAATTTTTTCACTCAATGTTCTCCGGCCTATTTCCAGGCTGAAGTCAGGGGGACTGAAAACAACCAAGGCAGCGGTGCTGATTTTGGGCGGTATTGCGTGGCTTGTGGCAAGCAGGGAGCAGGGAATCATATCCTCTCTGCTTCTAGGTTATACGATTTTTGTAGGGGGTGTAGTATTCCCCACACTGGGAAGTTTTTTTAAAGAAAGGCTCGGTATAACATCAGCGGGGGCCCTGTGGGCGATTGTCGTAGGTGGGGGTTCAGCCATCCTCGGAAGGATATCTGGCGGTGTAGTTTTGAAAACCGCACTTACACCCGGGGGCATCGCGTTTTTGAAAGCAGCACTGGGCCCTCGTTATCTTAACATGTTGCCCGTCATTTTATGCGTGCTCACCTTGTTGCTGGTGAGCCGGGCAACTCGTCCCCCTCGCTGAGGAGTTCATTCCTACCGATAGATAGCCCTTTTTCATTTGCATTCCTCACATTTGGCCTTCCTTTTTGTTAAAGGCTTCACCTCCCCAAAAGGACATTTTTTTGTGGCTTGGGGACATTTTTGCAAAGGTAGGATTTTTTGTTGACAAAGCGGCCTAGGTCTAATATGGAATATTCCAACATAGAATAATTATTGTGCGGTCGCTGGAATTGATTTTTCGTTTGGGGGGCGACTTTCCAATGACGCTATCTCAGCTATTGGAAACAGGGAAAGGACGGAGTAGGGCACAGCATTTATGGTGCCAAATCCAAGTTTGCGATAACACCAGTTAGATTCCATTTGAGAGGATAATCGTTATGGCACTTTTCGATGAATTAAAAAGGAGGGCCTTAGATATTTGTGCCGCCTGGGATCTTTTTACTGAACGAATACGGATAAAGGCCAGGCCTCTTAGCCCGGAAGAGGCGATCGGAAACCCCGAAGCCGATGACTATCCGCTTCAAAAGGGAAAGGAGAGGCTCATGCATGCCAAGTTTCGTGGCTCCTTTGGACAGGCATTCACGGACCGCTATGGAGACTATGAAGGGTCTCTAGCCGAGGTATTCAGCATAAACCTGGAAAACAATTACAGACGCGCCGTGTTTGTGGCGAGTCTCAACGCGCTGTTGCGCTATACCGGGCATATAGGCAATACAGTCCACTGCCGGGATCAAGATCCGCCTTTGTGTGCTGCAAAGCTTAGCAAATATCTGAAAAAAAGGTACGGTGAAGTCAAAATAGCGCAGATAGGATTTCAGCCGCGAATGGTAGAAACCCTCAACTCCATCTTTGATCTCCGGGTCACTGACCTTGATCCTGACAACATTGACTCTATCCGCTTCAATACCCTCATCGAGGGACCAGAAGCCACAGATGAGGTAATCCACTGGGCTGACGTTTTGCTAGTGACAGGCACAACCCTTGTAAACGAAACCATAGACCAGTTCCTGGATAAAAAGCCCGTCATTTTTTATGGGACCACGATTGCCGGGGCGGCTCACCTTATGGGCTGGGAGCGGTTTTGTGCTTATGCGAGCTAAATTTCATCTTTGTCAGCCAAAGGGGCGGCTAGGGTAGTGGTGTGATGAGTCAGAGGATGGAATGACCCGGAGTTCACGCTGGCACAAGAAAAGAATGCCTGGTACCTGAGCCAGAAGGCTTATAGAGATAAAAGCAGTGGTAAAGGAAAGGAGCAGAGCCTGTGAGAGTCTTTATAAGATTACTGATTTTAGCATTATCCATAGGTATCTTCCCTCATATGAGTTTTGGTACCGAAAATGCCAAGAGGACTAAAAAGATCGGCATGGCTGTGGAGTTTACGGATCATGCAGCCTGCGCCTATGTTGCTCAAGACAAAGGATGGTTCAGGCAAGAGGGCCTGATGCTATCTTCTTATGAGAGCTATGTGACCGGGATGGCGCTTGCCGCAGCCCTGACCAGGGGGGACATCCAGGTCGCCTACATTTGCCTGGTGCCAGCCATAAATGCCTTTGCCAATGCCGGGGTCAGGGTAAAGGTCGTGGCAGGTACCCATAAATATGGTTATGGGCTGGTGGTTAATGCTGACAAGGTAAAAACAGTCAAGGACTTGGAAAAGAGAGACATCAGAGTTGGATGCGTAAGGGAGGGGGGCGTCGTAGATGTCCTCCTCAACAGAATCATACAGAAATATCACCTTAACCCGCACAAGATATTACCCAGGGTTCGGCGTATGAATCCTCCCAAACAGGTTTTGGCCATAAGTATGGGCCAGCTAGATGCGGTTTTTCTTCCGGAGCAATGGGCCACCATGGCCGAGGCTTCAGGTTTCAGGATGCTCCTTACGGCTCGTAATGTATGGCCGCACATGCAGGGAAGCGTTCTCGTGGTCAAGGAAGAGCTCATAAAAAGGGCGCCTGAAGCAGTCAGGAGGCTGGTGAAAGTAAGCCAGAAGGCGACTTCCTGGATAAATAGGCATCCAAATGAGGCAGCCGTCATTTTGGCAAGACAGTTATCTTTTTCACGCGCCAAAATCCTTCCACTCAAGGTAGCTCAGTATGCTGCAAAAATACGGGTGACGCCTGAGATCCTGGTAAAATCAATGGTTCGCCTTGACTATGAAACTGACATAAGAGAGCAAGAGGTTCAGGAAGTAATAGATTACATGGCAGAGCTAGGCTATATAAAGAGGTGGTTCCCTGCCAGGCGCATACTTGATTTGAATTTTCTCAAATGAAGAAGCGGAAAAGCAGCACATTCTGGTGGGGCGTGCTGCCCGTGGTCGGGTTTTTAGCCCTCTGGGAGGTAATTGCCCGCCGAGGTCTTATATCTGGCCACCTTCTGCTCCCGCCTTTTTCTGTTGTAATTAGGGAATTCTTCGACTTAACAAGCAGTGGCCTCCTTCTTGAAAATTTCGAGGCCAGTCTTTTAAGAATCGTAATCGGTTTTTGCGCAGGCTCCGTCACAGGCATTCTTTTTGGGATCATAATGGGCTGGAAAGAAATATTAAGGAGGACATTCAGCCCTATAATCGCCCTGCTCTATCCAATCCCGGCACTGGGCTGGCTGCCGTTGCTGATGCTTTGGATTGGAATAAATGAGATGCTGCCCATAGCCATTATCTTTATCTGCTCTTTTTTCCCGGTGCTATACAACACCATAACAGGAATAAGGCAAGTAAATAAAAAGGTTGTGGACGCTGCTAGAACCTTAGGTGCCTCTGAGCGTTATATATTGTTTCACGTTTTTTTGCCCCTGGCCTTACCCAATATCTTCACCGGACTTCAGCTTGAGGCCGGCATGGCCTGGAGGGTGGTTATTGCTGCCGAGATGGTAGCCATTCCTACGGGCATAGGTGCCCTCATGATGAAAGCTGAAAGTTTAATCAGAGTTGATATTATCATCGTGTGCCTGATGATCCTCTCTTTCATGTGCCTTGTTTTCGAAAGATTGTTCATATACCTGGAGGGGAAGCTCACCTCCAAATGGAAGTGACATGCCCACTGTGGAATTAAAAGGCATAACTAACTATATATGCCGGGGCGTGAACCTGGCCATAGAAAATGGTGAGCTCCTGGTATTGCTTGGCAGGACCGGAGCGGGAAAGACCACCTTGCTTAATGTAATTGCAGGCCTGGCTCCCTATAAGGGCTCGGTAACGTTTGACGGTGTTGAGGTAGATAGCCTTCCTGCCCGTAAAAGAAAAGTAGGTTACCTGTTCCAGGATTTCTGCCTTTTTCCCCACTTGAATGTCCAGGAAAACATAGCATTCGGGCTGAGGGCTAAAGGCCTGTCGAAATCAGATGTTTTCAGAAGGGTGGATGAACTCCTTAGCTCGTTCAAACTGCAACATCTGGCTGACAGATATCCTAACAAAGGGCTTAGTGGAGGAGAGAAACAACGGGTGGCCCTGGCCAGAGCCCTGGCACCTTGGCCTGAAGTGCTTTTGCTGGATGAGCCATTTAACAGCCTGGACCTTCGTACTGCCAAACATTTGAGAATGGAATTAAAAAGGATTCAGCGCTCCTTTCATATTACGACGGTTTACGTCACCCATAATCAGCGTGAGGTCTCTGAAATGGGCGACAGAATAGCAGTCATACATAAAGGTAGAGTGGAGCAGATAGGCACATATGGGGAGGTCTTTTTCGCGCCCAAGAGCAAAAGCGTGTCAAGCTTGCTTGGATCACCCAATATTTTTCATTGCAAGAGCTTTACCCCTTTAACATCAGGCATTGCCCAGGTAAAGCTCAATGGCATTTCTCTGGTGGTCCCTTACGATGGCTGTCCAATAGAAAAAGTGGCTATTTCGCCTTGGAATATTTACGTATCTCGGCAAAAGCCCCCTGGACCTGAGATAAATCGTCTTAGGGGCATAATCCTTAGTGTGAGGCGAACTTCGCCGATCGTTAATGTAAAAGTCAAATGCGGAAACGAAACCCTGAATATCGAACTGCAGGAAGAGCAGTGGGATGATTTAGAGCTTCAAGCTGGAAATATGGTCTTTGTAATATTGCCCCTTAGATGGATAGAAGTGAAAAGGGGGGAATAGTCTGAGGATATCAAAGAGTCCGGGAAATTTTTTCTTGACAAGAATAATGCTGCTAGGTAAAAGGTAAGATGTATGCAGCAGGAAGTTGCGTTTTTAATCTGCCAGAGGCGGACGAGGATTTAATTCCCCACCCCTTGGGGCGTTAAGATAGTTTCCGATTGACACCCCGCTGCTTGCGGCGCAGAAGTTCATTTTGAAAGTTTAGTAAAAGCTAGTTACGGAACAAAAAGCCAAGAAGGTGCCTGCGGACAGAAGTCCGAAAGTGCTTTCTTGGCTTTTTTATTGCCGAAGTGAGAAAGAAGGAGGTGATGCACTGATTCTATTTTGGCAAACAGAGCAGGGCGAAACGCTTCCCATCTCCCAGCCGCCCTGCTCGCGAGCCTAACCAGGTGGAGCCCCACGGGCAAGCCCGTGGGGCTCCACGAGGAGGATGAAGATGCGGACCGGGTGTGTATTGACGAAGGGACGATCCGGCTCGGGGGTATAGAGGAGACCCATAACCTTTATTTTGTGGCGGGCAAATACTATCCGCATTTTGGAGAATTGAATTCCTGGTTCATATCCGATCCCCTGACGCTGCAACTGGCAATTGAGTTTTAGTATATCATTCAACCTCAATGGAAGAGGAATTTAACATCATTAAAAATAGAAGGAGGTACTGGCATGTGTAAAAAAGTCTTGTAAACAGCATAATTCTAGTAATGCTTTTTTTGATCTTTTTTGCCCCTTCACAGGCGCTGGCTCATTTTGGCGCGGTTGTATGGGTAGAGTTTCTACCATGGCCAGGGAAAAAGTGACATAGACATATGGTTTATAAACATGCCTCCCACAAAGATGTGGGAGGCCTTAATCCCCAAAACTCTTTTAATGGGGGGATGATACCAAAAACCCTAGGCCAAGGAAAAAAGGAGTTAAAAGAGTGTAAATTACATTTCTGCCCAAAAAGGGAAGAAGGGTAGTAATATTTTCAGCATGCTTTATAACCCCTCGGATTGTTATAATTGCTATAGGGAGAGGCAAAAAGGCCAAAGAAGCCCATGCAGGAAAGAGGTTTAAGCCAATTGCCAACGCAACCCACAAAAAAGCCGAAAGGGAAAGTAAAGCATAGACATAAGAGCTTTCCTTTATGCCAATAACGATGGGAAGGTGGCGCCTGCTAACAGATTTATCAGGCTCAACGTCAGGGAATTGGTTTAAAAGAAGAAGATTACTGACCAAAAATCCCGGAACAATGGAAGCCATGAAGGCGATCCAATCATACCTTCCGGTAAGAACAAAATGAGTGCCTATCACCATGAGAGGACCGAAGCCCAGTCCTGGAGCAATAAGGCACAGTGTAGCAATCCTTGTTACAAAAGGAGTGTAAAGAATAATTACTGCTATACCAAGAAGGCCAAGGGGCAAAAGTTCTAACCCTCTTTCTTTCAGAAAATAGAAGCCAATGGCTATTACAATCCCTAAAGAGATAATTCCGATTATTAAAGCTCCCCTTGGGTTCATAAGACCCTGGGGCAAAATACCACTTCCACCACTAAAAGGGGTTTTAAGGGTTTTCAGATCGAGCCCACTTCGAAAATCAAAGTAGTCGTTCAGGACATTGACAGCCACATGAGAAAAGAGTCCCCCCAGAAACGCAAGGATGGCATATTCTGCATCGAGTCTTCTGAGGCCACCGAGAACATATGAGGCGGTCCCAAGCCCTACCAGATAGCACATCGGGGTAAGGAGAAGAAATTGGGGTCTTGTTTCTCTAAAAATAATCGCAATACTTTTCATCACACACCCGGAAACACTGACATCATAAAAATTTATTTCTTCATTTTCAAGGCCGTTTTAAAGAAATAAAAAATTTTGCCTTTATTCCCCGCCCCTTGGGGTGGTTAAGATGGTTTCGGATTGATACCCCGCTGCTTGCGGCGGGGAAGTTCATGTGCGCCTGGCATGACGCAGACGCCGTTCTTCTGGCTGGAAGGCTGGAAGTAAAATCGCCCGCCGTTACCGGACGGAAGGGCAACGCCAACAAGGCAAGGGCAGGTTCCAGA
>JAFDEF010000051.1 GCA_019310485.1 Deltaproteobacteria bacterium
CGATATATGCCAAGAGGAAAAGCACGGTCGAACCGGTTTTCGGCATTATCAAGGCTGTGATGGGATTCCGCCAGTTCCTCCTCCGGGGCTTGAAGCTGGTTGCCGGGGAGTGGGGCTTGGTCTGTATTGCATACAACATCAAGAGGTTGTATGCCTTGAGTCGAGGGTGATGTCAAAGAACAAGGAATTGCAAGTACTCCTACGGGGTAAGAGCTTAGCCCCAATGCCTTGAAGGGAACCTAAAACCGAACCAACGAACCTTTAGGGTTCACCATGCGATCGACATATTACGCCAGGGAGAAAATTTTGCCCGGCGTAAAACCCGGCTCAGAGCGCATAGTCCGAGAGACTGCTAGGGAAAAAACGAATTGCATTGTTCAGCTCCCAACGAGTATCTAAAAGGTAATGGAAACTTTAAAAAGAACTCTTACAATCCTTTCGACCAACTAAAACAACAATGGCTTACAGATAACTTCTTTTACCTTTAAATCAAAAAAATTAAACGTATTGGAAGGTCGGATGACTAAAGCAGCATCGGCTCCTCTTGCGCTTCCCCCAATGGATATCACGTCTTCGTCCGTCCGGACTAAACCTGCATCAGCTGCCATTAAAACCAATTCAATAGCCACCTTGATCCCCTGCCCAAAGATTCTTAGCGTATAGGCGATAATTTCATCCACTTGATAAGTCGAGAGCTTGTTTCTAACCGCTCGGCCTATACCTCCAAACGCGTGCTGGCATGTTAAAACAGTGACCCCTTTTGATTCTAATTTCTTGCGATCCTCACTGCTTAGTTCTTGATGGTCAGGCTTCAAAAAACCTGTTACATGGCTTACAGCGATAATCTTAAGATAAGGATCAAGGATCTCTAAAGCCCTAAAGGCTGTCTTTCCGCTACAAGTGGCAACAAGAACCTTTCTAACTCCAAGTTCTTTTGCGCGGTGGGATACGATTTCCAAAACACTCGTCGTATTCTGTGGTCCCGGCTTCCGAAAATATCGGCATTGAACATCGTTACATAAATCCGAATCATTCATAGACGACCCCTTAAGATAATCATTTGCGTATTGTATTATTCTCTAAATGATGCCTTGAAATTCCCTGCTCATCTCTTCGAATTCTTCTTTAATTCTACATAGGACCCGAGGTTGGGTGACTATATCTACAGCAGTCATTGCCAGCCCTTTGGCACCATCTGCCATTGCCTTCCTGCCAGCATCTGAAACGGCGGCAGCTGCGAATTCGCGAGTGTGAAACGACATAGGTTCGCGAGAAATAGACAGGAACGGATGGATACTAGGCACAGCCAAGCTCACATTACCCATATCCGTGCTAGCTGAGCTATCGTTAATATCTCCTACCTTTCGGCCCAATATCTCCATGTTCTTCTTCCAAAGCCCAAGAAGCACTGCGTTAGAATGCATCGTAGCACATCTCAACCCCTTCCTATACTCAAGATGTGCCCCGGTTGCATGCGCAGCAGCTTCAAAGCATTGGATGACCTTCTCGATTAATTGGTCCAGGTAGGTATCCTTAGGTGTTCTAATCATAAACGACCCTAAAGCATATTCAGGAATCACATTAACGGCTTTTCCTCCATCTTTAATAATCCCATTAATGCGGGTCCTATCCCTGAAATATAGTTGCAGGGCATGAATGTTATTAAACGCCAGCAACAATGCCCCTAGGGCGTTGATCCCGTTCCAAGGGTCAACGGCTGCATGACTCTGTCTCCCCCAATATTCCACTTCAAGAGAAACAGAGGCAGTACTTTTCATGCCTGCCCAGTTGCCCTCCTCACCCAGAGGATGTACCATAAGGGCCGCGTCAACGTCGTCAAAGGCCCCCTTCTCCACTAAGATCACTTTTCCGCCCAAGAGTTCTTCTGCCGGGCAACCCATTACCAAAATAGTGGTGCTCCATTGATCCGAAATCAGTCTACTGGCCATGCCTGCCCCAACTGCTGCTGAGGCTATAATATTATGGCCACAACCGTGGCCGATATCAGGCAAGGCATCATATTCAGACAAAAAGGCAATAACTGGCTTACCGGTTCCATAGCTAGCGCGGAAGGCAGTAGGCAAGCCACAAATTCCTCTCTCAATGTGGAATCCACCATCTTCAAGATACTCGGTAATCCACCTTGAGGCGTTTTGCTCTTCCCATCCCACTTCAGGATGCGCATGAATTCGATAGCTCAGCTTTTTGAGTTCCGGCTCCAGAGCATCAACCTCTTTTTGGAGCTTCGCTTTGATATGGTCCATTTTAGATTGATAACTCCTAAAGAGCTATTGGCTTTTGGAGCAAACCTTCTTACTCTAATAAGCTTGCCTTTTCCGGGGAGGATGACCCCCTTAGACCCTCAAATGGCTGTAAATCTAGGGTTACTCTTCACTCTTCCTAACATCAATACAGCAGATAAGTCTAATCTCCTTTCATTGCTCTAGCCGTCACATACCGTCAAATAGTTGCCCATCCAAGTACAGCTGTACTAGCTTTCTTACTTGAAGGAGATGAGCAGGAATCTGTTTTTACCTTTGTATTTCACCGAATGAGGACGTCTCCCATCATAGAAGAACACATCCCCTGGAGTGCTTACGTATTCTTTGCCGTCATATAGTAATATGGCCTTGCCACTAATTTGGAACACCCACTCAAATCCTTTGTTTATATGGGTCTCAACCTCTACACCATTCTTTGCCTCCACATAGTTGATTGCAATACCTCCTACATTCCCCAACCCAATAGAGCCCCTCGGAAGAATATTTCTTGCTTTCAGTTTGTCATTTTCAAATGAAAACTGATCTTTTTTCCTGGTAATCTTTATGAACCCGCTCTTTTCTTCGATAAAGCTGCTGAGTGGTTTCTGAAGAGCTTGGGCGATGTCTCCAAGAACAGCTATTGATGGAGAAGTCTTCCCCGTTTCAATGCGCTGAAGCGTCATTTTGCTAATGCCCACTTTTTTTGCGAGCTGGTCCAATGTCATTTTAGCCCTATTTCGTTCAGCCCTAATTTTTTCTCCCAACTCCATTTGACTAGCCTCTCAGTTTTATGTTCTTTCAACAACCAAACCTAATTTCATACCACGAAGAGCATAAATGGGATTCGGACGATTCCACCATACTATTCTGCCACCTTGAATATGAAATCAACTACCTCTCGGAACACAATCTCCTTGTCCACATCAATGGTTGCCATGTGATAGGAGCTTTCCAGCCACAGTAATTCCTTTTGATCTGAGCTTACATGTTCATATATCCAATCCGCAGTCCTAGGATTTACCACATGGTCATTCTTAGCCTGTATAATTAGCACAGGACACTTAATAGCGCTTATCTCATCGCTGGCCTTTTCTACGAGGTCAGCCCATTCTAGAAACAGCGATGGATAAAAGTGGCTATACCCCCCAGGTTTCACGCTCTGATCCTTTATGTCATTGGCTCCAACATTAGGCTGAGCTTCATCTTCTTTCGCTAGTGGTTGAAACCTTTTGCGAAAACCACTTAGGAAGGAAGGGCCAGCAGGAGCACAAATAGGAATAATGCCTGTAAATCTATTTTGGTGCTTAGCGGCCAGATACAGCGTAAGAGCACCTCCCATGGAAAGACCGGCAATAAAAACATCCTTGCAATGATGTTCAAGTTTACTGATCCCTTCTTCAGCTGAGAGAATCCAATCCAAATGAGTAGTCTTCAGCCAATCTTCCGGCGATGTCCCGAAGCCCTTAAGGCGTTTTCCAAGAGCAGAAATCCCCTTTTCAGCCAAAAACTCACCCATTGACCTCATAACCGAAGGTGTGCCCGTACCTCCATGCAAAAGCAGGCAACCTATCTGTCCCCTCTTTAAGAAAAAACCCTTTGCGTTTGGCCTTACATGCACATTCCGACTAAATCTCTGTTCAATAGAATTTATTAAGTTGTGGGTTCAATCACCAAAATGCTTATAAGAGACTATCTACCTCATCCCCCTTTCCTTCCATGTAGGCATCGGGTATATAGGCCACCTGGCAGCGTTCTCTGGTGGCCATACGGTAAACTCTCCGTCTTTCTGGATTTGGGTAATGGGACATATGGCAGGTGCCTGTCCTGTTTCGTCAAACCTCATGGGGAACGGATGGATAATGTCGCTGTCTTCAATGTTCATATCTGTTTTAGCCAATGCATCTCTAAGTTTTTGACGATCTGTAGATCCAGCCCTCTCCAATGCATCAGCTAAAACCAAAATTGCATCATAGCAATAGGAAGCCCAATCATTTATGTCCTCCCCATATCTTTTTTTGAATGCTGCATTAGTGTCCTGAATTTTGGTGCCAGGTCCTTTGATAGTATGGTGCCACATGTGTAATACAAAAATATAGTCTGCCAGATCCTTGACATTTTCAATAAACCTGGGATCAGAATGGCCTCCGCCACAGGCAATACGTGCCATGCAATTGAAATCTAACTCTCGCATTGTCCTAGTAATTAGAACTGCGTCGTTGAGATAAGAACATTGCAAAACGATATCCGGTCTTGCCGCCTTAAGCTTTGAGATAGTGGGGCTAATGTCTTGAACCTTCTTAGAATACGGGAAGTGACCCGCTACTTTGAATCCGTATTTGGGTGCCAAGCTTTTCCAAGCTTTTGCGGTTGATTGCCCCCACATAGTATCTTCTGTCAGAAGACCTAGTGTTTTAGCCATTTTTCCAGAGCTCTCCCCTAGCCATTTTACACATCTCAGTGTATCCCTTGCCGTCCATGAGGCCTTGAAGTCTAACCGAAATATGTATTTAAATCCTCTCTCAGTAATCGCATCAGCAACAGATAAAGGGACAAGCATTGGTGTCTTGTGTTTTTCAGCAACTTGAGTTACTGCAAACCCAATTGAGCTAACTCCACCTTCAATGAGAGCCGAAACACCTTCCTTTATCAGTCTTTCGGTTTCGCTCATACCGACTTCTGGTTTGCTTTCGTTATCTCCAACGACTAGTTCAAGCTTTGCACCACCCAACGATTTAATGCCCCCTGCTCCGTTTACTCTATCAGTAGCAAATTCGAACCCTAACAAGGCGTCCCGTCCCATAAAGGCCACCGGGCCTGTTTTTGAGACCACAATCCCTACTTTAATTTTTTGGGGTTCGGCAAATGATTCTCCGGGAAGCAGCCCGAAAACGAATAGAAATACTAAAACTATAAAGGTACCTTTCTGTATGATCTTTACTGATTCCATTTTTCCCTCCTTGTTCAGAATCCTTAAAATCTCTGTTATTAAACGATTCACCCTACAAATATTCACCTGCTTTCTACTCCGTCTATTTTCCTCGTAGTAGCAACAAAAAGATCTTCCCGATTCTTATAGTATCCCCCTCACAGGAGGAAGGTCTCTTTTTCTCCTATCCATTGCGTTTTTGAAACCTTCATGAAATTCTAATTCATCCCAGTCTGTTTCATTTGGAGAAGGGATATAGAATATTCTTCTATTAACTTGGCTCTTGATGACCAGACTTTTTGCACTAGCCGATTTGACAGTCTTTGAAATTTTGCTATCAGGGCTATCTAGATCGCCAAAAATCCTTGCTCCGCCTGAGCACATTTCAACGCATACGGGCACCAACCCGGCATCCAATCTCTCGGCACAAAAATCACAGCCATCTGCTTTGCCATCACGATCAATATACAAAGCTCCATAAGGGCATATGTTCGTGCATACCCCACATCCGTTGCAACGATTCCTATCTATCTTGATTAATCCCTCTCTGAGCATTATTGCATCTACAGGACAAAACCGAATGCAAATCGGATCATCGCATTGTACACATTGAATAGGGATAAACGATCTTCTTACCATCGGGTAACTTCCCTGTTCCCACTCTACATATCGCAAACGATAGTATTCATAAGGATGCATTTCATCTTTAGGAAAGGCCAAAATATTATGCTCCTTTTTACAAGCCACGTAGCAAGTTCTGCACCTGACACACTTATTTAGGTCTATCACCATACCGAACCGTGCCATACCTTTCAGTCTCCTTCCTCAATTTTATCTACCTTTACAATTGAATAATTCTTCCCGGGTCCGCCAGCATACGGTGATACACTGCATGGTGTAAGCCAATTAGCCGCGATTCCTTCCTGGGCTTTATGTAACATAAGATTGGATTTGTGGCCGGAAGCAAAATAGATCCACGCAGTCTCAGGATGCAATCCCTCTGTGACCTTTACTCTCCCTTTTTCCTTATTTCCAATTGCCATATCATGATAAACGCAGGGGTCTTCTCCCTTCGTGGGACCGATACATTCAACTTCAACGAGGTCACCATCAACTAGCCCAAGTCTTCTTGCACGCTCCGTATTAATGTAGATGGGGGTATACTCGCAGTCTCCTTCAATAGCATCCTCCATGAGATAACGATCATTTTGTGTAGCACTTTTCTGATGCCATGTCGCCTTGCCGCATACTAGATAAAATTCGTTTTCTTTTCTTGGTTTGGCTATACTAATATACTTCGGTAAGGGATGAACATAAGGGCTGTGATACCATCTTGATTTTGCGTTGTAATAACATTCTTCAGCCAACTCATTGGAATATATTTCAAAGCGACCGCTCTTTGTCGCAATAGACCTAAAAAGAAGATTATATACGATCGGATGTTCTTCACTATAGGGGCCTTCATCGATCAATTTCCTCGCCGTTACATTCGGGTACAGCCTTGCTTTTTTTAGCATCTTATCCCACCACTCGTATTCTAAATCAAGCTTTTCAAAATATTTACCTAGCCCCACCCTCTTGGCAAGCTCCATAAGAAACCAACTTAGCGGCTTCGATTCCCCCTGTGGCGGTATCACTGCTGATCGCATAAACAAGACAGAATGCTCTTTATCGTCCGAGCCTAGAAAATAGTTAAAATACAAATGATAACGCTCTAAATAGGATGCCTCCGGAATCACATAATCGGCCATGTGCATAATATCTTTGGGGACTTGATCGCCAACAATAAGAAGGTCCAAGTTCTTAAGGCACTCTTCAACCCATCTCGAGTCCGTTTGAGTTACCGCAGCGTTTTCAGCAGATGATATAACAGTTCTTACTCGTCCTTTTTCAATAGCCTCAAAATGAAGCCACGGAAGTGCTTGGGTAGCTGGGTGAAACTCTCTCGGCTCCTTATAGCAGGGGGCCTTATCGATTGTTTTATCCGACATTAAATTCCCCCACGGCCCGGGAACAAACCTTTGTCCTTCTCGATATTCCGGGACCTCTGGGGGTTCCGGCCACCCCATGCCGAGATTAAATGGGTTTTTCAGGAAATAAAATCCCCCTGGTTGATCAAAATTCCCTAACAGTAAATTAACCACGCTATAAGCCCTTAGGGTCTGGAACCAGTTGGGGTACCTCCCCGACGTCATACCTGGAAAAACGATAGCGGACGGCCTATTTTCCCCAAGTTCTGTTGCTATTTCGTAGACCTTCTCCTGGGGAATAGGTGATACTGCCTTCTCCTTTCCAATTGCTTTGGAAAAAATTTGAAAGGCCGTTTCGCATGATACATTCTCTCCGTCAACTGCGACTTCAAATGTCTTGCCCACTCCCAGGGTGAGGCCGGCAGCTTCGCCTGCTTTAGGTATGGGCTTCGCCGACCTAGTCCGAGTATCCCAAACCAAGTAATTTCCGTTCTTGTCTCTTAAAGCCTCACCATTCTTTTTATTGATCAACTGGGGAGCATTAGTATATTGCAATAAAAATGTCTTGTCATATAACTTCCTATCGATCAATACCTTTGCGAGGCTGATGGCAAATGCAGCATCACTCCCTGGCTTGATGGGAACCCACTCATGGCTCCACGGCGTAGAATCCTGCAATTTGGGGTCGACTATTATGAATTTGCATCCATTTTCCTTTGCCTTATTAATTAATTTCCAAAACACAACAGGGCAAGACCCTCCTGCATTGTTGGCGGTCCCCGGAAAGTTTTGCCCGGCTATTACGGCGTATTTTGTCCGCAGCCAATCCGTGACGCCAAAGATAAGATTGGATGCATGATTCGGCCCAAACGTTACTGTTTTTTCAACAGCATGATCGCCAAAGCAAACCTGGCCGTGCAGGTAGGAAATCCCAGACCGCAAAACAGCGGTCCAATAATGGATAAAGTTAACATTATCTTGCTGGTAGGGGCATCCCCACCAAATTTCAAAATATTCGGGGTGCCCGGCATCAATATACTTTTTGAGCTTTAATGCCACCGCATTGATGACCTCTTCCCAGGAACACCTTACCAATTTAGATTTATCTCCTCTGCCTATGCGCTTTAACGGATAGAGAATTCTGTCAGGAGGATAAATTCGACTTCCAATTCCTGATATGGCTTTCCCACATACTTTTCCATCCCAATCAGGGATGTCTTCACCTCGCACTTCCACGATTTTATTATTTCTCAGCTTTACCTTCATAGGAGCCCCTATGCACATAGCACAAGCGCTATGAACCCATTTTTCATCATGTTTTGATTTTTTCCCCTGTTTCATTCCAGTGCTCCTCCCACTTCAGAATCGAGATGTCCTGGCAAAAAACCCCGGGCACTGCACTCACTCAATCACATACTCTTCACCTAGATAGGCTTCTATGACACGATTGTCCTTCGCCACTTTCTCAGGTGACCCTTCAGCAATCTGCCGCCCATAGTTGATCACGATGATCCTATCCGAGAGAGACATTATGGCTTGCATCACGTGTTCCACGATAAATATGGTTGTGCCCCTATCCCTAATCTTCTTGATCAACTCGACAGCTTCCGCAATCTCCGTTTCATTCAGACCTGCCATGACTTCATCCAAAAGAAGGAGGCTTGGTCTCCCGGCCAAGGCCTTGGCGATCTCCAGACGCCTGGAGTCCCCTATGGTTAGGTTCTCGGCCTTCTTTTCCTTCTGCTCGACCAAGCCGGTAAATTCCAAGGTCTCCAGAGCTGACTTTTCCACCCTCTTTCGGTTTCGATCATGCATAAACCCTCCCACCATGACGTTCTGCAACGTAGTCATGTAGGGAAAAGCCTGGGCTGTCTGAAAGGTTCGCATAAGGCCCCTCCTACTGATCTCATGGGGTGTTAGGCCCTGAATCTCCTTTCCTTTGTACACAATGGTCCCTTGATCTGGCCTCAAAAAGCCGCTAATAAGATTAAAAATAGTAGTTTTTCCTGCCCCATTTGGCCCGATAAGGCCCAGAATTTCTCCCTGATTCACCACAAAATTGTTATTAGCCACAGCAGTTAACCCACCAAAATGCTTGCTTAGCTTTTGAACTTCGAGGAGAGCCATGAATCTTCCACTTCGAGTCATGTTGATTGAAGCGTATGGTTAATAATTTCGCCCCTAGTTGTATAATCCAGCTAAGCCCCTGAAATAGCCTACTATGATGCTTTTCGGATGTGGCCCCTGTTTGTGCATAAAATGTTTTCCCTAGAATACTTGACGGCTAACCGGCTATTTCTTCAGTTTAAAGAAGAACAGAACACGGTCACGAGGTGCCTCAACTACCTTCAGGACCACTTCATCTCCCACATGGACGTCATCTGGATCTGTATCAATCAGAGGGCTAATAATCCTCAGGTCGTTATCAAAATCGATGAGCGCGTAGACCAGCGGCGCCTGGAAACCAGGCGGTACACCACCGACCTGTACGGTAAACGCATATATTTTGCCGGTTGGCGGGAAATCCTCCCATTCTAGTTGATCAGACATACATTCGGTGCACACTATCTTGGGAGGCCATGTGATGTGGCCACAGTCTTTACAGCGGGTCGTAGTCAGCCTGTTATCCCGGAGATGATCATAAAAAGGGTATACCATATTTTGATCTGGCGTCTGTTGGGGCACAGGGTCGCAAATATAGACATCGGGATCTATGATGTAGTCTTCTGTTGTTTTCTCCTTCATTTTCAGCTCCTCCCGTAAATCAGAATGTGGTGTTCGCCCAATCCGCTAAGGTTGTGGCCAAGGAAGATCTCGGCTCCTTTAACCTGCCTGGTACCAGCCTCATCCCTCAACTGGATATAAGCCTCCCATGCCTGCCGCACGCCTGTGGCTCCGAAGGGGTGACCGCAAGCGATCAGACCGCCGCTAGGGTTGACAACAACCTCTCCCCCGTAATCTGATTGGCCATCTTCCACAAAACGCCCGCCCTCACCCTTTTTACAGAAACCCAGCTCTTCGTACTCAATGATTTCGGATATGGTAAAGCAATCGTGAACCTCTGCCACATCCACGTCCTTAGGTCCAATACCTGCCATCTCATACGCTTTCTGCGCAGCAAATCTCAATGAAGGCCATGTGGACCAGTCCTTGGGATATGCGACCCACGGATAACCGTCATTTATCTGGGCAGTGCCGAGGATATAGACCGGTTTGTCCGTCAGGCTCTTGGCCCTTTCTTCCAAAGCAACAATCACACCAGCTGCCCCATCCGTGTTCGTTGAACAGTCGAACAATTTTAGCGGTGCCGCAATCAATCGAGAAGTCATCACCTGTTCTAAGGTAGCACCCTTCTGATGGTGGGCATAAGGATTGGTCTTAGAGTGATTGTGATTTTTCACCGAGACTAGAGCCAGTTGTTCTTCAGTTGTGCCAAACTTTTGCATGTGCGCCTGTGCAACCATAGCGAATAAGGGTGGTGGTGTCACGCCAAAGCAGCTTTCCCATTCCCGATCAGAGCCAGCCATGGCATTAAGAAAAATCTCTTTATGAGACGGCACCATGACCTTCTCAACACCCACAACCATCACCAAATCCGTTAAGCCACTCATGATGGCGGCATAGGCTGTTCGTATTGCAGATGTTCCACTGCCGCATTGATTCTCAACCCTCTCATGAAACTCCGTGGGCCGCACTCCACACCATTCAGCAGCAAGGGGTGCCGGATGGCCTTGAAAGGCAGATCTCTCTGGATAAACAGTTGAAATAATAAAGGCCTTCACATCCTTAGGGGAAATGTTCTTATTGCTATCGAATGTTGCTTTTCCCGCCTCAGCAATCAGATCTCTAAAGGTCGCCTTTCGTTTACCAAACTTCGTAATCCCGGCGGCTACGAGAGCCACTCTCTTTTGTCCCATTATGAACCTCCTATTCTATTGATTATTGGAAACCCTATAATGGGTGCCCCCTTCCTGAATGTGGGGATTGCCCATCGAACTTAATTATTCACTTTGAAAACGGGTCAGCCATTTCTTGATACCTGGGTAGACTCCCTGGGGCAAAAAGATGCAAACAGCCATCAGAATCAAGCCGTAAATCATTAGATGGGCGCCACTTTTTCCCCCCAGAAAACTCCTTGTGATCTCTGCCAGTGGAGTTAGAATAAAAGATCCGATGACAGGTCCCGCCACTGTCCCCATACCTCCGATTATGCTCCTGAGCATGATATCAAAGGATACAAATGTACTGTATGTGTTGTCCGGCTGGATATACATAAAATATTGGGCAAAAAAAGTCCCGCCGAATGCGGTCATTGCGGCACTCAACCCAACAGCTATGACCTTGTATTTTTTCGTATCGACGCCAAGGGCCTCTGCGCTTTCTTCGTTCTGGTGAATGGCTTTAAAGTAAAATCCTGTTTTAGAACGCTCAATGGCATACGCGACAGCCACCGAGACCAACATCATGATAAGAGCAATGTAGTAAAAGGGGGCCTTACCTTCGAATTGATACAATAGAGGTGCGTTTCCCCTTAAGGGTAGTAATAGCCCTTGCGCTCCTCCCATCGACGGCAGGTTGAGGAAGAGGATTCTCAAAATTTCTGCAAAAGCCATGGTCGCAAGGGCGAAGAAGGCCCCCTTCAAACCGAAACGGAAACAAATATGTCCGATGAACAGCCCAACGCATAATGAGACTAGGGCCCCAATGAACATGCCTACCCATGGCGTCAAGCTATACTGGGAGAAAAGAAAACTGGAGGTGTAGGCGCCTACCCCAAGAAAAGCGGCATGCCCCAGAGAAAATTGCCCTGTATAGCCTGACAAAATATTCCAACACTGTGATAAATAGGCATAGAAGAAGATAAAGATCATTATATGGAGCAAATAACTCCCAGCGAATATGGGTAACACCAGAAAAATAATCAGCGGCACGATTAGGACCGTATACAGTTTCTTGCCTGGGGAACTCATCGTCATGCTACATCCTCCTTGCTCCGAATAAACCTGTCGGCCTAAGAAGAAGAATAAGAATAAATATGACGAATGTAGCTAGCTGCTTCAGGGATGCTGTAAAAAGAGCAGCCCCCAGGGACTCTGTCAAGCCAATGATAAATCCACCGACCAAGGCTCCGATATAGTTTCCCATTCCTCCTAGAACTACCACAACGAACGCAGTCATAACAAAGGTCAAGCCTATATACGGATCTACGTAGTATACAGGCATAAGTAATGTTCCTGCTGCCCCTGCACAGGCCGTTCCTATGCCAAATGCGATCATGTACACATTTCTTACGTTGATGCCAACGAGCATGGCTCCGTAGCTGTCCTCTGAGCAGGCTCGAATGGCCTTTCCTAGGTCACTTTTCTTCAAAAACACATACAACACAAGCGTGAAAGCGATTGAAAACAAAAACATGATAAGCTTTGTACTCGAAAAATTCACGCTCCCAATACTGATAATAGCACGTGCGTATCCCGTCTTTATGGACTTCAAATAAGGACCGAAAAAAAAGAGAGCCGCATTCTGGAGGAAAAAGAAAAGGCCAAGGGTAAGTAGAATTTGAATCTCCATGGGAGATTTCAGTACAGGGTTTATTAATATACGTTGAATAGCCACACCAAATAGGAAAAAAATGGGTATGGATATCAGAAGGCAAAGGTAGGGATCAATCCCAAGTACATTGTAACAATAATACGTCAAGTACATGCCGAGCATCAAAAATTCTCCATGGGCAAAGTTCACAATCTTCAAAACGCCCAGGATCATAGTCAATCCAATGGCCACAAGAGCAAAAAGGCCTCCTGTCAATATTCCGCTCACCAAAGCTTGGAAAATTGTATCCAAATTCAAGAGGTTTTTCCTTTCCTCAAGAGATGTCTATGCAGTAAGTCAATAAGATTGGAAGAATACCTCTTCGTTGCAAGGTATTCTTCCTTGCTGCTTCAGACGCTCATTTTCATTACCTCAACCCACGTTCTTTCCAGCTAGGCATTGGATAGATCGGCTTGGCTGACGCATACTCCTCCGGGTAGATCATGACCAATTTTCCATTCTGATATTGAGTTGCAATACCTGTAGCTACAGGATCCTGCCCAGTTTTATCAAATTTGAGTGCGTACGGATAAATGCTTGGGGAATTGTTGATACCAATATCTGTCGTTGCAATTGCATCTCTTAACTTCTCTCCATTAGTGCTGCCAGCTCTCTCTAGAGCATCCTTGAGCACAAATGTGATCGAGTAAGAGCTGGCTGAATAATCGTCCATATCGTCCTTGTATTTTGCCTTGTATGCTTCGTTAACATCCTGGACCTTTGTTCCCGGTCCCTTTAGAGAGGGATGAAACATGTGGTTTACTATGATGTTTTCCCCTAGATTGCCTACAGCTTCTATAAATCTAGGATCCGAATGCCCACCTCCCGATGGAATTCTTGCCATACAATTAAAGTCTAATTCATACATGGTTTTAGTTACCAGAATTGCATCAGTGAGATAGGAGATCTGAAGCACAGCATCCGGTTTTTTCCCTTTGAGTTTGGAAATCGTTGACGAAAGATCTGTTGCAGTTTTAGAATAGGAAAAATCACCCACAATCTTGAAAGCATAGTCAGGGCACTTCCTTTTCCACATCTTTGCAGTGGATTGACCCCAAAGGGTATTTTCATACAACAAGGCCACGGTTTTTGCCATTGGACCATATTTTTCGCCCAACCACTTAAGAATATCCAAGGTATAGACTGCATTCCAGGAGGCCTTGAATTGGGTCCGGAAAATATATTTAAAACCTCGTTCTGTAATAGGATCAGCAACAGCTTGGGCAATTAGAAATGGCGTCTTATATTTTTCGGCAACCTGTGAGGTTGGGAAGGTAACTCCGCTTTGATAGGCACCAAAGATCGCCACCACTTTTTCTTGCTTGATGAGTTTTTCTGCTTCGGCCATCCCCACATCTGCTTTCCCCTCAGTGTCCGCGATAATCAATTTGATCTTCGCCCCCCCTAAAGATTTGATACCCCCTTCTGCATTAATTTTGTCCACGGCAAATTGGTGGCCCTGCACACAGAGCCTCCCTATTGAAGCGATAGGGCCGGATATAGGATAAAGTAGCCCCACTCTAACCTCCTTCGCCTCAGCACGTGCAGGGGTTACCAGCGTCATAGTCATAATTATAGAAGCAAAAATAAGAACTAGATATTTTCTCATCTCTTTTCCCCCTTTACAGAAAAATGATTGCTGTTTATGAACCGATTAACCCTCCTATTCACGCTTTGTATAGTGTTCCTCATTGGTTCATTATCACCCCCCTTTGATATTGGAATTGTTTCCCCAAAATTTGGTGGCTACAATCCCAGATAGGCCTTTTTTGTATGCTCGTTACTGGCAATTTCTTCTGCTTTTCCGCTCATCGTGATCAATCCGTTTTCGAGAACAAAGCCCCTATCGGAAATAGACAAAGACTTTCGTGCGTTCTGCTCCACCAAGAGGATAGTCATGCCATTCCTGTTAAGTCTCTCAATCACATCAAACATTATTCTAACAATTAGCGGGGCCAATCCTAAAGAGGGCTCATCCAACATTAGGAGTTTTGGTAAGCACATCAGTCCCCTGCCAATGGCTAGCATCTGTTGCTCTCCACCACTGAGGGTTTCGGCACACTGATACTTTCTATCTTTCAAAATAGGGAACAAGGAAAATACCATTTGAAGGGTCTCGCTTCTCTTTCTTTTCCCTTCACCCTGATAGCCCCCCATCTCTAAATTCTCTAGCACTGTGAGGGAACGGAACAATCTCCTTCCCTCTGGAATCTGGACGAGCCCCAGCTCAACCACAGAGTGAGGCGGAAGTCGACCAACATTCTGTCCACAAAAGTGTATACTGCCTGATTTTAAGGGCAAAATGCGGGAAATGGAATTGATTAAAGTGCTCTTTCCTGCGCCATTAGGCCCGACAACGGAGCAGATTTCTCCTTCCGTGATTCTAAAGGAAATATTCTTCAGTACACGCACGCGCCCTCGGTGGACATTGATCTCATTTACATGAAGCATACAGACTTTATCCCGTCTTTATGCATGGTATGATTTCACTGGTAAGTTATCCACGAACTCTATAATTGCAGACATAGGTGTTCCAGGCGTAAATATCTCTGCAACCCCCATCTTCTTCAGCTTTGGGATATCCTCATCCATGATGATCCCGCCACCAAAGACCACTATATCGTCAGCTTTCTCTTTTTTCAGCAACTCTATGATCTTTCTAAAAAGGGTAAGGTGCGCCCCTGACAGGATACTCACTCCGATCCCATCAGCGTTCTCCTGAATAGCCGTTCTCACGACCTGCTGCGGGGTCTGAAACTTCCCTGTATAAATCACCTCAAATCCGGCATTAGCCAGTGCATGTGCCACCACCTTTGCTCCCCTATCGTGGCCATCGAGGCCCGGCTTTGTAATAACGATCCTTTTTCTTCTCTCCATGCTCCCACCCCCTTAGAAATATACTGCTTCTTCCATATACGGTCCATAAACCTGCCTGAAAACTGCACCAATTTCGCCAACTGTGGCATAGGTCTTCACAGCATTTATAACTGCAGGAACCACATTTTCCTCTGATTCTGTCACGCGTCTTAACTCTTCTAAGGCTTTTTGAACCGCCTGGTTGTCCCTCTCCTGTTTTAGCTTCCTCAACCTATTGACGGTCTTCTTTTCGGCGTTCGGGTCATACTTCAATGGAGCAACTTTTACCTTCTCATCTGTCACATACTCGTTTACACCCACCTTGACTCGCTCCTTACTCTCGATCTCACGATTGTACCGAAATGCCTGCTCGTGAATCTCAGACTGATAGAACCCCTTTTCAATGGCTTTTACCGCCCCACCCATTCTTTCAATCTTGTCCAGATACTCCTTCACCCCCTCTTCAATCTCTTTAGTTAGCCGCTCTACATAATAACAACCGGCCAAAGGATCGACGGTTTTAGTAATCCCGGTTTCATTCGCAAGTATCTGCTGTGTCCGTAAGGCTATGGTAGCTCCCTCCTCTGTGGGCGTCTGATAAGCCTCGTCAAAAGAAGATAGGTTCATCCACTGAACACCGCCAAGAGCCGCAGCCAAGGCCTGGACTGTTGTCCTGACAATATTAATCCGAGGCTGCTGTCTTGTCAGATTACTTCCGCCTGTGTAGATCATAATCCGAGCTTGCAGGGTCCGGGGGTCTTTGGCGCCAAACCGCTCTTTTGCAAGCATTGCCCAGATCTTCCTAAAAGCTCTAAACTTAGCTACTTCTTCCAGTAGTTCAAGGGATGAAGAAAAGAACCAGGAGAAATTCCCTGCAAAATCATCTATGGAAAAGCCCCGCTTTTGCATCTCCTGCACATATACGATAGCATTAGCCAAAGGAAACGCTAGCTCTTGTATAGCCGTCGCACCGGCCTCTCTGGCGTGATACCCTGAGATTTGAAGGGGGGAGAAATTGGGATGATATTTTGTACAGTATTCTACTACATCTGTAGACAGTCTTTGATGTCCTACAGGGGTAGTAAACTGGGTCCCCCTGCAAGCAAATTCCATAAGAGATTCGTTGGTAAGAAATAGGCCGAATGAGTTTGGATCAACACCTCTCTTCTCGGCAAGCGCTAAGAATAAACCCAATACAATGGGACCAGTACACATGGCCACACAGATAAACATCTTGACCTTATCAAGGGGGATGCCTTCAAAGATAATTTCCATATCTTTAAGGGAGTCAATCGGTACTCCTGTCTTTCCCACTTCTCCTTCCGCCAAGGGATCATCCGAGTCTAGTGCTTTGTGGGTTGGAAGATCTAGGGCAATTGAAAAAGACGTGGCACCTTGGCCTAACACGTATTTGAATCGTCTGTTTGTCTCTTCTGCAGAAGCAAAACCACTGTATTGCATCATAGTCCAGAAATTTCCCCGGTAAACCAAAGGGTCCAGTCCTCGAAGAAATGGAAACTCGCCAGGAAAACCTAAATCCTTGAAGTAATCAAAATTCACCTCCTCCAAGTCCAAAGGAGTATACAGCCGTCGCACCGGAATCAGGGAGTCCGTCACAAATTCCTTCTGCCTTTCTCCAGGCTCATCTAAAGGACCTTTGAGGGTGTGGTCTTCCCATTCTTTTTTCCTCCTCTTCAGTTCATCTAGAAACTTTTTATCGAACATTGCCCTACCTCCCTGCTTGCTGTTCATCAGACGATGCCATAGATCTTATCTTTCAATTTTGATTCCAGCCTTTTCTCTGTCCCATGTTTGGGCAGTCAAGCCTTTTTCCCTGAGCTTGTATTTCTCGATCTTCTGGTTAGGTGTCTTAGGAAAGTCATCCATAAACTCCACATACCGCGGAACCATGAAATAGGCCATCCGCTCTTTGCAATAATTAATTAACTCTTCCGGGGATAAATCTTGCCCCTTCTTTAGAACCACACAGATCTTCACTTCATCCTCTGTCATTTCCTGATCTTTTATCGCAATGGCAGCGGATTCTAGAACCGCAGGATGGGCGTTGACAACTTCTTCTACCTCATAGGAAGAGATATTCTCTCCTCTTCTCCTAATGGCGTCTTTCTTTCGGTCTTCGAAATAGAAATATCCATTTTCGTCCTGTTTGCCATAGTCCCCTGTATGATACCAAAGATTTCTGAAGGCCTTTAAGGTAGCCTCGGGCATGTTGTAATAACCTTCCATCTGGATGAAAGGCAAGTTGCCCCGCACAACAATCTCACCGATTTTCCCAGGTGGGCATTCCATATCATTGTCATCGAATATGCGACAGTCATATTGAGGTAACGCCTTACCGCAGGCGTCAGGCTTGGTTTCTTCGTCAAACGGTGAGGCGATACAAATGCTTGTCTCCGTGGCACCATACATACCTATAAGTTTCACGCCAAAGCGCTTTTCGAACTCCAGAGATTCAGGGATAAGAGGGACGGAGTTGACCACTTTAAGGGTATTGTTGGCATCATCCGGTTTAGGCTTCTGTTTCATGAGAAGGACTAAGATGGATCCCATCACATGGGTATGGGTCGCCTTATACATGGCGATCTCATCCATGAAGGTGCTGAGACTAAAGCGCTTACCCATGGCAAATGTGGCCCTGGCTAAGAGCGCCGTATAACAGTTGGACATAGAGGCATTAGCATGAAAGAGGGGAAGGCATGAATAAATAATGTCCTCTTCAGTATGTTTCATATAATAGATGGCAGACCATGCCGTATTGTAGTAGTAATGATGACTTAATACTGCCCCCTTTGATGGTCCTGTTGTTCCTGAAGTATAGAGGATGGACATGGGGTCCCATGGCTTGACATCGACATTCGGCGGCGATATGGATCCTTTCATGAGATCTTCAAAGGGCATTGTGTGCATATTCTTAAAAGTTATCCCTTGATCATAGTCAGGGTTTTCTTTGACCACAACAAGCTTCCCAATCTTCTTGATATCATCTTCTATAAATTTTATTCGCTCCAAGAGATCATTATCCACAAGGGCGATAGTTCCCTGGGAATTTTTGATAATATATCCAAGCAGCTTGCCCTTTAGTGTCGGGTTAATCGGAACCATGATAGCCCCGATTTTCCCTAAAGCAAACCATGAATAAATGAACTCAATTGAATTCTTCATCATAAAACATATCTTATCGCCTTTCTTTATACCCATTTCCAAGAGCGAATTTGCGATCCTATTCACATTACCGTCAAGCTCTTTATAAGTCACCTTCTGGTCCCCATGTACAAAGAAGGTTTTATCTCCAAGCTCTCTGGCTCGATTTTGGACAAGATAAGGTAAACTTCTATTATCGAAGTCAACTTCAAATCTCTTAATATCAAAACTTTGCATTTTAGTTCCTCCCTACTCAGAATCCCAGTTTTTCTCTTTGAAGAGCTTTCATTTCCCAAAGTGGGTGTCACATCTCGCAAGGCAACGCTTGCCTCAGACATCTTTTGGGTCTGCTGGAAACTTGAAAATTATCTAAAAATCGCCCAACTAAAGACAATTTGAGCCTTTTGGCAGTATATCAATAATGAATATTTTGTATCAAATTTTTATATATTCTGATCAGGGCTTTCTGTCAAGAAAAAAATAGTGGAAATCTTAGGTACCAATTAACCAAACGGCCGAACCAGCTCGCATAGCCTTCTAATCAGCCCCTTCCCACTTGAAAAGCACAGTTGGCAATTTGAATGACCATCACCAGGTTGGCTCGCAGGGCAGCCTTCCTATATATATCGGGGGAATTCCTGCACCCTCCTCTAATTAAGAAGCTGCTTTATAAACCTTGCACAAGAAGCCGCGAAGAGGCCAGCCACCGCTAATGGAGTTACAAATTGCAGGGTCATCATCGGTAAGCACGTTACAATTCGACTTCCATACTCCGTGAAGCGAGGGTTCCGCACCGTCCTCTTCGGGAAACCACCAGCCATGCTCAACGTGCACAACCCTGGGGTCAATTCCATCAAAGAGCCGGCACTTTTGCCTGATTTTTCCCCGTGGTGACTCAA
>JAFDEF010000002.1 GCA_019310485.1 Deltaproteobacteria bacterium
GTGCCCAGATGCAGCGCGGGACATATTGCGGCTGAAACTCTCTCCCAGGGCCTGCAATGTTTGAAATAGCAACCTCCGCCTGGGCAGATGCTTTATGCGCCAGCATCATGCCGCCCACCAGATCACCAATGGCATAGACGCCACGAAGATTTGTTTCGCACCTTGAATTTATTTTTACAAAAGAGCCTTCCATTTTGAGGCCTAACCTCACAGGGTCAATGCCGTCCAGAACAGGCGTGCGGCCCGCAGCAACAAGCAACCGGTCCGAAACAACGGTCTTGACTTGTTTATCCTTATCCTCGTAGATAATTTGAACCTTGTCTTCTTTGATGTTCACTTCCTTTGCTCTGGCACTGACATAAACACTTGCCTTGCGTCTCCTGAGTAGCCGCCGCATGGTTTTTCTAACTTCTTCATCTTCACCCGTCAGGATGTCGGGCAGCAACTCTAGTATTGCGACGTTACATCCCATATTTAAGTATATTGTTGCCATCTCCATGCCAACAACGCCGCCCCCAATGATGACAACGCTTTTTGGAACATCCGGCGTGCCAAGCGCATCATCAGTTGTCTGCACAAAGTGTCCGTCCGCATGGAGGAAGGGTAGATCAGCAGGCCTGGAACCGGTGGCCAGGATCACATTCCTGCTCTCCACCTCCTTGCTGGATCCGTCCTGATAGTGGATCTTTGTTCTTCGCGGGGCCATGAGTTCACCATGCCCGGGCGCAATTTCAACGCTGTGACTTTTCAGAATAGTATCAACGCCTTTAACCAGCCTGTCGACAACCTCCCTTTTTCTCATTATCATTCTTGAAATATCAATTCTAAGGGATCCTGCCCCTGTTAATACCTGCGACGTTTTGGCTTCCTGGAGTAGCTTTGTATCGTGAATAAAGCACTTGGTCGGAATACAACCTCGGTTCAGGCAGGTTCCCCCGAGTGCATCCTTTTCCACCAGCAAAACCTTCAGGCCTGACTGGGCTCCCTTAATTGCAGCCACATAGCCACCAGGACCCCCTCCAATTACAACCAGATCATACATAGGTCACTCAATCCATTCACAAATTAAGAAAAGTAAACATCGGCCTCTCCAGTTTAGCTTTCAAGTTCTGGAGAAAATCAGCCGCAACAGCCCCATCAACAATCCTGTGGTCAACTCCAAGACCAAAGGTGGCCACCTTGACTACCTTGATATCACCCTTCTCCGGGGTAAGCTCTTCCCGTGTTTTCCCAACAGTAAGAATACCGCTCTGTGGCGGGTTCAGGATCGCCGTAAAGTAGGTGATGTCATACTGTGCAAGGCTGGAAATCGTGAAAGTCCCCCGTTCCAGTTCCTCAATACTTAACCTCCCTGCAAGCGCTCTATCCACGAGATCTTTCCGCTGTTTTGTGATATCAACAAGTCCGGCCCTGTCAGCATTTGCAATTGCGGGAACAATCAGGCCATCCGACAAAGCAACCGCCAGGCACACATTCACTTCAGGGAGTATATGGATTTCTTCCTCCTTGACCGTTGCATTCAAGATTGGAAATTCCAGAATGTTCATTGCCACAGCCTTGATCAAAAAATCATTAATAGAAGGCCTGAGTCCATACTTTTTTTCGAAATCCGGAAGAATCTCCTTCCTAAAATCAAGGATTGGATCCATGGCAATGTCAGTGAAGAAATATATATGAGGTGCAGTGGAGGCACTCTCCGACATGCGCCTGGCAATTACTTTTCTCATGGTACTCATGGGAATCACTTTACCAAGCCCGGGGGCAGCCTCCTTCTGGATCCTTGCCTCGACATCGGCCCTCATCACCCTTCCTCTCACTCCACTTCCTTGGATACCTTCCAGAGAGACACCCTCCTTTTCAGCCAGCCGGGCAGCAAGAGTGGACACCTTTTGAGCAGGCCTTGATGCGCCCTTCAAAGCTGCTTCTACGTCCCGAACCAGGATAGTCCCTCCAGGGCCTGTTCCGGTGATAGCTTCCAGGTCGATACCTTTGCTCCTGGCAAGATTCCTGGCAGCAGGCATAGCTTTAACTGCTCCTCCGACATCTCTTGGAGCTGCCGATGCCTTCGCCTCCGGTGTTGCACTCGATGTAGCTTCACCCTCAGCCTTTTCTTCTCCAGCCAATACTTCAGGCTCCCGGTATTTTGCAGGCAGCTCCTCGCCCGGCTCTGTAATAACGCCCACCACTGTCAAGACCGGCACTTCAACACCTTCACCCACCAGAATCTTTGCAAGAATCCCTGTTGCAGGAGACTCCACCTCGGTCGTGGCTTTCTCCACTTCGACAATGAAGATGATTTCTCCTTTCTCTACACTGTCACCCTCTTTTTTCAGCCATTCAACAATTTTCCCTCTTTCAACAGTGATCCCCAGCATGGGCACAACAACTTCTGTAGCCACGGAAATTAACTCCTCTCTAAGTATACTCCATTAAACGTCTTATGGCCGGTATGAGGTTTTTCTCATCCGGGATATAGCTCTGCTCCAGGGGTGGCGAAAAAGGCACCGGCGTATCCGGCGAGCACACCCTCTGGACCGGTGCACGCAAGGAATAGATTCCTTCCTCTGCAACTATGGCCGAGATCTCGGCTGCTACGCCGCACGTTTTATGGCCCTCGTCCGCAACCAGAAGCCGACCCGTTTTTTCCACGGATTTCAAGATCGTATCTTTATCCAGCGGAGTGAGCGTCCGGGGATCAATTATCTCGACATCAATACCCTCTTTAGCCACTTCTTCGGCTGCACGAAGTGAGCGCAGCACCAAAGCATGAGTTGCCACTATAGTGAGATCTTTTCCTTCTCTCTTGATATCCGCCTTTCCAAAGGGAATAGAGTAGCTTTCCTCCGGGACCGGCCCTTTTTCAACGTAGAGCTTCTTGTGTTCCACAAAAATGACCGGGTTCTCATTCTTTATAGCTTCAGTCAGCAGTCCCTTCGCGTCATAAGGAGTTGAAGGGGCAGCTACCAGTAAGCCAGGAATATGCACGTATAGCGCATGGAAACTTTGGGAATGCTGGGCCGCAGCCCCCCTCCCGGCTCCAATATTGGTTCGCAGCACCATTGGGACTTTACCTCTTCCTCCAAACATGTAGTGCATTTTAGCCATCTGGTTGATGATCATGTCCATGCAAACAGTTGTGAAATCTATAAACATGATCTCTGCAACAGGTCTCATTCCTGTAAGGGCTGCCCCCACGGATGCGCCCACAAAAGCTGCTTCAGAAATCGGGGTGTCAATTACCCGCTTATCACCAAACTCGTCCAGCAGCCCTGCTGTGACTTGGAAAATCCCGCCATATTTCCCGATATCTTCCCCAAGCAAAATCACCCTTTCGTCTTCTTTCATGCATTCCCGGAGTGCTTCGTTCAGTGCCTGCGCGTATGTAATTTCTCTCATGTTTTTTACCCCTCTACGTATACATCCTCGTAGAGTTCTTCTTGGGATGGGAATTTGCTTTCATTTGCAAAAGCCACAGCCCCTTCTATCTCCTTGAGGATATTAGCTTCGAGTTCTTCCAGCTTTTTCTTTGTTACAACCTTATCGGCAAGCAGTTTCTCAGCCAGTCTCTTTACAGGATCCTTCTTTTTCCACTCTTCTATCTCCTGCTTTGTCCTGTACCTGCTTCCCTGGTTCGGGTCGCCTTCGTGATGGCCCCGCCACCTGTAGGTTTTACACTCGATGAGCGTCGGGCCCTCCCCCGCGCGTGCCCTTCTTACAGCCTTTGTCACTGCTTCATGCACTTGAATCACATCATTCCCATCCACCACCACACCGGGCATGTCATAGCTTGTCGCTCTTATGGCAATATCGGTAATCGGTTGGTGCTGTTTCTGATGTACCGAAATGCCGTACTGGTTGTTTTCGCACACAAAGACTACCGGAAGCTTGTGAAGGGATGCAAAGTTGAGACCTTCATGAAATGTTCCATTATTGGAGGCATCATCGCCGAAAAAAGAAACCGTAACCTGGTCCGTGCCTCTCCACTTGGCAGAAAGACCTGCACCTACGGCAATCGGCAACCCTCCCCCCGCTATTCCATTAGCACCCAAAATTCCGATCTTCATGTCAGCGATGTGCATAGATCCGCCCTTACCCTTGCAATATCCTGTCTTTTTCCCGAAAAGCTCCGCCATCATAAGTTTGAGTTCCGCGCCCTTGGCTATCACGTGGCCGTGCCCCCGATGCGTACTGGTTATATAGTCATCATCGCGTAGCGCAGCACAGGCTCCTGCCGCCACTGCCTCTTCACCAATATAAAGGTGAGCCAGCCCAGGAACCAAACCTCTCGCGTAAAGGTCAACTATTCGGTCTTCAAACAGGCGTATCTTGAGCATTACAGCGTAGAGGTCAAAAAGTTTACCTTTTGATATTTTCATAAATCCCCTCCTTACCGAACCTATTCGAGCATCCTAAGCTGCGAGAAACTTCATATGTGTTAAGCAATAGATGTGCCATAAATGCTATGAGGAATTTCGTTGGCGCATTTAGCTGGAATCTTTGAATAATCGGCTTTGCTCCTCTCATTCTGACCGGCAACTGGACCTTCACTTTTGTGTCATAATGATACAATTGTTCAAAAGTGCGACATGTTTTTGGGAAACGAACAGTGTGCTCGGCTTTATCTGAAACACCCAGGGTAGATGATGAAATCCCTCTAACTGCAAGTAATTAATTTGGAATTCCCTGCAAGATGAAGAAGTTGACAATACATGCTCCAAGAAGTAAAGTGTCAAGTAATGGAAGAATCAGGTAATTTGATCTTTTGCAGGCCCCGAAGGCCCAAATTGCCGGGTATCTTCAATTTTTCCTGGAGAACATTGCCAAGAATGCCTATTTCAGCTCAAAAACCAGCCTGGCTTCGGCGCAGGCTACCCCCTGCAGGGCAAAGTGCGACCGTGATGGCAGCCATCAAACACGGTGGGCTTCATACCGTGTGTGAAGAGGCTCACTGCCCTAACCAAATGGAATGTTATAGCAGGGGGACAGCAACTTTTCTTTTGCTCGGCCCGAGTTGCACCAGGAGATGCACTTTTTGCGTGGTGGATAAATCGCCTGTTCAAGCTCCGGATCCGGGCGAGCCCGAAAAAACTGCCCTGGCCATAGAAAAGCTGCACCTCAAATACTGTGTTCTAACCATGGTAAGCAGGGATGATCTCCCTGATGGGGGTGCTTCGCACATTGCCAAAACAGTTGAAATTTTACGAAAGCGCGCCCCTTCAGTCCGAGTAGAGTTGCTTATCTCAGACCTGGGAGGAAGCGCTCAGTCCCTGGCACTCGTCCTCTCTTCGCGCCCCAACGTCTTGAACCACAATGTTGAGACAGTCCCCCGGCTGTACCCCAAAGTGCGGCCACAGGCTGACTACCGCCGTTCCCTGGAAGTACTCAGGCGGGCGGCCGCGTATCGTCCCGCGGTGGTTACCAAGTCGGGAATGATGCTCGGGCTGGGGGAAACGCATGAAGAAGTCCTGGGAGTCATGGACGATCTTCGAGAAGCCGGATGCAGTCTTCTTACTCTCGGGCAATACCTGGCACCATCAGAGAAACATCACCCTGTGATTCGCTATGTTCCTCCGGAAGAATTTGATCAATATGCAAAAGAGGCGCTCAACCGCGGTTTTTATGCTGTGGCAAGCGCCCCCCTGGTAAGAAGTTCTTACAAGGCAGAGGAGCTTTACTTTAAGGCTCAGGAACAAATACAAAGAGCCGCTTCAAACTGAACACTGAGCAATTTGCACCATGGAGCAAGCCACCATCGAGAAAACGGGAAGCACAAGCCCAGATTTCTCACCCCTGGATCCGCTAAAAACGGCCTGGGAAAACGTGGTTCTTAAGGGACTACCCCCAGGGCAAGAAATCAGAGAAGAGGTCCTGAGGTCATGGATTCGGTGCAAAGAAATTCGTATCGACCCTTTTAGTGAAAATCCTCCTCCGGCCCTTTCCAGTTCAAAGTTGCGCAGTCTCACCAGGCGCTACAGGGAGCTCATAGAAGTTTCAAGGCCGGTGATCGAGATGATTCAATTGTCTGTCAAGGAAACCGGCTTCATTATCACGCTGACCGAAAAACACGGACATGTTCTCGTGGTGAGTGGCGATAGCGATGTTCTTGAAATGGCAGAACGAAACTTCTACCAGCCTGGCTGTCTTCGCACGATCGAGGTAGCAGGAACAAATGCGATCGGCTTATGCCTGATAGAAGGAAAACCAATACAGCTCACAGGCGCAGAACACTACAAAGTACGCCACCACCCTTGGACATGCTCTTCTGCGCCAATTTATGATGCAAATAGCCAACTTATTGGAGTTATCACTCTTTCCGGCCGCTCAACCGGGCAACACAGGCACACCCTGGCCCTGGTAACGGAAGCAGCCGACGCAATCGGAAGCCAACTGAGAGAAAGAGCCCTTATTGAGGAAAAAAACCAGCTTAACTCAATGCTCACCTCCATATTCAATTCCATCTCTGATGGGGTAATCGCTCTTAACAACAACCTTTGCATTACTCACATGAACAGTGCCGCCTCAGAAATGCTTGGCCTAGAAGGCAACGCGCTCGGGAGCCGGTTGGACAAAGTGGTGCACCCGGAAGCCAAGCTTGTGCAGGCCATTAAGAAAAAAAATGATCTGAGCGGGGCTGAAATAAGCTTTGATTGCCCGAGCGGTCAAAGAACTTACATATGCAGGGTTGATCCCATACGCAATAGCTCCCCGAATGAGATAGGTGCAATTCTCACCCTGGCCGAAAAGCGGCACATGATTAATATTGCCAAGAGAATTGGCGGAAATTATGCAAAGTACGAATTTCGCGACATTAAGGGAAAAAGCCGGCGACTGCTTGGGCAGATTAAGCTTGCAAAGATCGCTGCAAAGACCAATTCAAGAGTCTTGATCATAGGGGAAAGCGGCACTGGGAAAGAGTTGTTTGCGCAGGCCATCCACTGTTACAGTGCGCGCAGAAATGAACCTTTTGTGGCCATTTCATGTGCCACCATCCCAAGAGACCTGATTGAATCTGAACTCTTTGGCTACAAGGAGGGGGCCTTTACAGGAGCCAGGCGCGGGGGCATGGTGGGCAAATTCGAACTGGCCAATAAAGGAACCCTCTTCCTTGATGAAATTGACGGGCTTCCACTTGAGCTGCAATCAAAACTTCTCAGGGTACTGCAGCAGAACGAAATAATGAGGCTGGGCGACACGCAAACAATCCCGGTGGATGTCAGGGTGATCGCTGCGAGCAACAAAGACCTTCTTACTGAAGTGGAGAAAGCTAACTTCAGGGAAGACCTTTACTATCGACTGAACGTTGTTGAGATCCATATCCCGCCCCTGCGTGAAAGAATAGAAGACTTGGAATTACTTATGGATCATATCCTGGAACGCCAGTGCCACCTCATGAAAATAAAAAAGCCCCGGGTATCCGGTGAAGTTTTGGATATATTGAGGAACTACTCCTGGCCTGGCAATGTCAGGGAGCTTGAAAACTGCGTTGAGCGCGCACTGCTGCTTTCCCAGGGAAATACGATTCGCAAGGCACACCTTCCTGCAAGACTCTTCAAAAAACCGCACGCAGATCTGCTTGAAACAATCTCGCTTCAAAAAGGCCTTCAAGAGATGATCCTATCCACCCTGGAGCGATGCGACTGGAATGTTTCACAGGCGGCGCGCGAACTAAGAATATCCAGAAGTACCCTTTATCGCAAGTTGAGACAATACAAGGTCATAACCAGAAGGCGATAAGGGCAAGAGAATCAGTTATGTTTGGAAAACGAATAAGCTTGTTTAAGCTGCTTGGCTTTGAAGTGCGGCTCGATTATAGCTGGGTCATAATAGCACTTCTAATTGCCTGGTCTCTTTCCAGTAGTTTTTTCCCGCTGAGATTCAAGGGCCTTTCGACTGTAACATACTGGGTTATGGGGGTGGCCGGCACATTGGCGCTCTTCCTTTCGATAATTTTTCATGAGCTGTCTCATTCATTTGTGGCCAGAAAATACGGTATACCCATAAAGGGAATCACACTTTTTCTTTTCGGAGGTGTGGCTGAAATGAGTGATGAGCCTCCGAGCCCGAAAGCTGAATTTATGATGGCCGTGGCGGGGCCGGCTGCAAGCGTAGCTCTTGGCCTGGGGCTGCGCTTTCTGTTTGGGCTTGGAAGACAATGGCTCTGGCCAAACGCCCTAAATGGTGTTATCGCTTATGTTTCCTTAATCAATTTCTTACTGGCCGGATTCAACCTGATGCCTGGTTTTCCCCTTGACGGGGGCCGCATCCTGCGGGCTCTCTTGTGGGGAGCCAAAAAAGACCTGCGCTGGGCTACCCGTATCTCATCAATTGTCGGTATTTGCTTTGGAGCACTCTTGATTATTTTCGGCTTCTACAACGTATTCAAGGGGGACTTCGTGAGCGGCATGTGGTGGTTTTTGATAGGGATGTTCCTGCAGAGTGCTGCACGGGCTTCTTACCAGCAAGTCCTTTCCCGGCAAGAACCAAAATCCAGCACCCTGAACATGTAGCAAATCCAATCCTGGCTTTGCGGGCGCCCTACTGGGTACCAAGGCTTTCTATCTCCCCTAATCTCTGCACGGGTGCGGTTGATGTTTCTTTGACTCTGTGGCTCAAATTCTATATGATAGTGCCCATTCAGCCAGGGTCAAGCGGCAGCCCTTTAGTCGATAAGTCCTGGTTTTTCAAGTACTTTTATGTGAACAAGGGGGCAAAGATGCGAGGCTATATCAAGTGGATCGTCCTAATTTTTATTCTCTTATTTTTTATCACTTTTGGGGTGAAAAACAGCCAGCCTGTGTTTCTGAACTACTATTTTAATATCCAGGATCTGCAGTTGCCACTGTATGCCCTGGCCTATATTTGTATCTTGGTGGGTATTTTTGTGGGCATGGTGGTAGGAATCTTAGATAGGTTCAGCCTTCGCAAAAGAATCAAGAAACTTGAAAAAGAAAAGAAGGCTCTGGACCAAAAGCTCTCCGAAATGGAAAAAGAGAAAGAGGCGGAAAAGAGAGAGGAAGAGACTTCCATCTAGGCACTCATAAGGCTGTCTCAGCCCCCTGAATACTTCAATTCATAATCTAAACCTAGCAGCCTGTCGGAAAAATGGATTCGTCGGAGACAAAAACCCAGTTGACTGAGAATCTAGTGCAGTTCCATGCTTTATCTCATTAGATGATCAGGCCCGGGAAGAAGGCGGGCAATTACCTGGGCATGCCTTCTGGCCGCCCCCTGTGCGCTAAGAACCGCTTCTCTGGCTCGAAGCCCCCTTGCCCTTGCAGACTCAGGGTTTTCAAGAAGCCTCAGTGCTTTTTCAGCAAAAGACTCGGAACTTGAAACTTCTATTCCAGCACCCTGCTTTTCCAGCAGTGTCTTAGCGTCGTGAAAGTCCTCCATTGAAGGGCCATAAAACACCACTTTTCCCCATACAGCAGCCTCGAGGGGATTTTGCCCGCCCAAGGGCACCAGACTGGCTCCACAAAAATTAATCGTGCCCACACTGTAGAGATTGAAAAGTTCTCCATAGGTATCAACAATTACAACCCTTGCGCTTCTTTGGATGCTCCCACTTCTAAGTTGGCTCCAAAGCTGGTATTCAAATCCTCGGCTCCGAAGCAGCAATTTTATCTCAGGTATCCTTGTAAGATGCCTTGGCGCAATAACTAAAATGGTGTCGGGATGGCGTTGCACTACTTTCTCATATACGGCCAGGATTATCGGCTCCTCCCCGGTCCTGGTGCTTCCGGCAACAAACACGTTTTGCGAAGGTGCAAGATTTAGCATCTCCCGGGTTTTCTCTTGCAAATAAGGGTCAACCCCGGTGCCCAAGAACTCATACTTACCATTACCGTTAACTGTGACTCTTTTGGGATCAGCCCCGAGGGCTATAATCCTCTCAGCATCGTCTTGACTGATCATGCTAAATTGATCAACACTTTCCAGAACGTTCCTGAAAAAAAAACGAAATCTCTTGTACTTGTGGACTGACCTGCCGGAGATACGCCCATTGACAAGAGTGGTTCTAATCCCCATGCGCCGGGCTTCAAAAAGCCATGCCGGCCATATTTCAGTCTCAAGAAAAACCATGACACTTGGCTTTGCAACAGAGAGCGCCTTTCGCACTGAGAAAACAAGGTCAAGCGGTGCATACACCACACTGCCCTCTTTGTGTATTTCCCTGGCAAGTTCACAACCGTGGTCCGTGGTGGCTGAAAGGATAATTCCACACTCTGGAACAAGTTCTTTAAGATGCTCCTTGATGGCCGCAGCCACCCTGATCTCTCCCAGGGACGCCCCGTGAATCCAGATCCTCTGCCCTGCTCTGAGTGCACCCACTGAATGGGCCGGAAAAAAACCCAGACGTTCCTTGAGGCCCTTTCTGTAACGTCCTGTAAGACGTGTATAGGTGAAAAAAGGCGGGAAAAGAGACAGGAAAAGGCTGGAACTCAAAGTAACATATGCTGCATATGACAGTTTCATAAGCTTTCTCAAAGAAAGCTTTTACACCCAAAATATCCTTCGGTCAACTCATAGCAATAAGCGCTCACTCGGCATCGCCCACTTGGGAATCCCTCTGGGCGGAGGCGCATGAATGGTAACTCTTTGCTTGATAAATGCGCTGCTTTGGTTATAGATTGCGGTTCCGGGTAGAGCAAAAGATTTTATTTTTGGAGGTGGAGCGGCATGGAGAAAATCGAGAGAGCGATCATAAGTGTCACAGATAAAACAGGCATTGTGGAGTTTGCCAGGTTTCTTTTAGGTTTTGGAGTCCAGATACTTTCAACGGGAGGCACAGCGAGGGTTCTCCGGGAGGGAGGCATCAGTGTTACGGATATCTCGGACTACACTGGGTTTCCCGAAATTATGGATGGCAGGGTAAAAACCCTTCACCCAAAGGTGCACGGTGGTTTGCTTGCCTTACGGGATAACCCAGAGCATCAAAGAACTATGAAAGAACAGGGAATAAAAAACATTGATCTCATCGTTGTAAATCTCTACCAGTTTGAGAAGACGGTAGCAAGAGAGGGGGTGACGCTTGAAGAAGCTGTGGAAAATATTGATATCGGAGGTCCCACCATGCTTCGGGCCGGCGCCAAGAATTACCGGTACGTGACAGTGATCGTGGATCCTGCCGATTATGGCGTAGTGCAAAAGGAAATGAAGGAGCTGGGAGGCGGAACTTCCCTTAAAACCAGATTCGGGCTCGCCAAGAAAGTTTTCAGGCTGACTCATGAATACGATGGGGCAATCAGCCGCTTCCTGGAAAAGGTTGAATTGAAAGCTTCGGGGTCTTGAACGTTCAAAGTGCTCGATTGCGCTTGCCTTTTGGCCTCATATGTTATAAAAATCATTTGGTAATTTTTGCCTTGACAGTATTTATTTTTGATTGTAGTTACATTGTAGCTAAATTGTCGTTATGTTAAAGCTTTTTTAGTCACGGAAGAAACTGCTGGCAAACCAAAAACGTTCTTTAAAAACCATGCCAAAAAGGATTTTGACTTTTTCGGCTTTACCCACGAGTCGGGGAGGTTGTGTGCTTTGAGCCGGGGATTTTCTAAATATTGAATCTTCGGCACCTTATAAACGCTTTAGCAAGAGGCAGAAAGGAGGTGAAAAAAACATTTTGGGCAAGGGCTTTGACAACGTTTTATCCCACTTCTTAGCAAGTTATCAGCAAGGAGGGTACCCAAATGAGTAAGAAGATCTTTTTGTTGTTTGTGTGTGTATTTGTTGGAATTGCCTTTTTAACCATGGGAGTCCTGAAGGCGCAAGCAGCACCTATAAAACTCACCTACAGTAACTTTTTCCCACCCACTCATATCCAAAGTAAATTAGCTGAAGCCTGGTGCAAGGAAGTTGAAAAACGCACAAACGGGCAGGTTTTTGTGCAATACTTCCCTGGCCAGACTCTGACCAAGGCCGCACAATGTTATGACGGTGTTGTAACAGGCTTATCAGATATAGGCATGTCGTGTCTGGCTTATACGAGGGGCCGCTTTCCCGTAATGTCAGCCGTTGACCTTCCCTTTGGTTACACGAGTGGAAAAATAGCAACAAAAATCGCCAATGAGGTGTATCAGAAGTTCATGCCCAAAGAGCTTATGGACACCAGGGTAATGTATCTTCATGCCCATGGCCCGGGCCTTCTCCACACCCGGGATAAACCCGTGAGAACGCTAGAGGACATGAAAGGTCTCAGGATCAGGGCCACCGGAACAAGTGCTCTGGTCGCAAAGGCGCTCGGTGCAACCCCGGTTCCCATGCCCATGCCGGAGACTTACCAGAGCCTTCAAAAGGGTGTGGTTGACGGCTCCCTTTATCCCTGGGAAGCCAACAAGGGCTGGAAACTCGGAGAGGTCACCAAATACTGTACGGCTGATTTTTCTGCAGCATATACCACCACCTTTTTCGTGGTCATGAACAAAGACAAGTGGAACTCCATTCCTGCCAGGTTTCAAAGGATCATTGAAGAGATCAATGAAGAGTGGATGGTAAAGCACGGTGAGGCATGGGACACCAGTGACATTGCCGGTATCAGGTACTTTCTGAGGCAGGGAGGCACTGTTATAGGCCCTGACAAAAAGGAAGCAGCCAGATGGAAAGCAGCCGTGGCTTCGATCATAGATGACTATGTAGCCAAGGCGAAGAAAAAAGGCGTTCGCAATGCCCAAGAGATTGTTGATTTCCTAAGAGGAGAACTGGAGAAATATTGAGAGTAAGGCCTTGAGGCAAGAATTGAAGGGGTCATCCAGGACGAAGTTATGGATGACCCCTTAGTGTGGACTTTAAGCGCAAATCTATAAGCTATGAATGCATTCTGGACATCAATAGAATGGGTCATGGGCAAGCTCAGAATAATAGGCGCGATTTGCCTGGTGGGAATGATGTCTCTTACCTGTGCCGATGTATTTGCCCGCTATTTTCACCATCCCATATTTGGCTCCGTAGAGCTTGTGAGCATTATGGCTACCCTGGCAGTACCAATGGCCCTTCCTCACACCCACAAAATCGGTGGCCACGTGGGAGTAGAAATCGTGGTGCGCCTTCTCTCAGAAAAAACTCAGACGATTATCAAGACCTGTACCGATATTTTGAGCTTGGGCCTGTTTGCCCTTGTGACATGGCGCATGATGGCTTACGCTCGGGACTTGCAACTCACCGGTGAAGTTTCAATGAACCTGGAAATTCCATTTTATTATGTCATTTACACCACGGGTTTTTGCCTCCTGGTATTCACTTTGGTAATTTTTTATGACCTTGTAGATGACATTAGAAAGTTGAAAGGCAAATGAGCCCCACAGCTATCGGCATTATCGGCATCCTCATCATGATAATTATTTTTCTGTCAAGAATGCCGGTAGCTTATGTTATGGCCATGGTGGGTTACCTTGGCTTTACCGTGATGGTTTCAGGAAAAGGAGGATTAGCCCTTCTTTCGAGAAATATCTACGATGTTTTTTCCTCATATGGACTTACCACCATCCCGTTATTCGTGCTAATGGGGCAGTTCGCGTTTAATAGTGGTATAAATAGAAGGCTTTATGATACCGGCTACAAGTTCCTGGGTTCGACAAGGGGCGGGCTTGCAATGGCAACGGTTTCGGCATGTACTGCTTTTGGAGCTGTTTGCGGATCAAGTCCTGCCACAGCGGCCACCATGGCAACGGTGGGCCTCCCGGAAATGAAGAGATATAATTACGCTGATGAGCTTGCGACAGGAGCGGTAGCATCCGGCGGGGGCCTGGGCATGATCATGCCCCCCAGCATTGTGCTCATAGTATACGGTGTCCTTACCGAACAATCCATAGGCGCTCTGTTTGTTGCCGGTGTCTTCCCCTCTATTCTTGTTACAATTCTGTTCATTATCTCCATATATATCAGGTGCACCCTTGCACCCGAGCAAGGCCCGCCCGGGCAGCGTTTCACCCTCAAGGAGAAAATAGCTTCACTGTTGGGTCTTGGTGAAACGCTCGCAGTCTTCATCATAGTTATGGGGGGCTTGTTTGTGGGGCTTTTTACCCCCACGGAAGCTGCTGCAATTGGGTCCATGGGTGTTCTGGTTGTCTCCCTCATCAGGCGGCAGCTTACGTGGCGAGGATTTGTGAACTCCCTCTACGAAACTCTTTCCACGGCCTGCATGGTGATGATGCTCATTGCAGGAGCGGTTATATTCGGAAAATTCCTTGCAGTCACAAGAATTCCTTTTGAACTTGCATCATACGTGGGTGGCTTTGATCTTCCACGCTCGGTTGTTATGGGAATGGTGATTTTCATCTATTTTCTTGGCGGATGCTTTATGGATGCTCTTGCCTTTGTTACACTCACTGTCCCTGTTTTTTATCCGCTTGTGGTTACAAGTCTTGGATATGACCCTATTTGGTTTGGCATAATTATTGTGATGGTCACCGAGATGGGAGTTATCACTCCTCCTGTGGGCATAAACGTCTATGTGGTTTTCGGGGTGGCAAGGAGAATTATCGGTGAAGTCCCGCTTGAATCCATATTCAAGGGTATTTTTCCTTTTCTTATTGCCGTGGTTGCAGGTATCATAATCTTGATGATTTTCCCACACATCATTCTGTTTTTACCCAGACTCATGTATTAGGAAATATTCATCCCAGAAAACTAACTTGCTCTAAGGAGCCAAAAAGCATGGCTTTGGTTCTTGGATAACATGAGGAGATGTCCATGGTTTCGGAACAGAAATACTGGAATCCTTTCTTAGAGACCCTGCCACTGGAAAAGCTTCAGGCCCTTCAATTGAAAAAATTCCGGAATATATTTGAGTGGGCCTATGAACATTCAAGGTTCCACCGCTCCCTGTACGAAAAAGCGGGGATCAAGCCTGAGGACATAAGGTCCATAGCGGATATAAAGCATGTGCCGACCGTTGAGAAATCCATGATGAGGGATATTCAGCGAAAAGAACCTTTTCCGTACGGTGATGCGCTTTGTGTTCCCCTGGAGGAGGTCAGCGAGTTCCGACAGACAAGCGGTACCACTGGACAGCCCGTTTACCAGCCCGATACATGGCAGGACTGGGAGTGGTGGTCTGAGTGCTGGGCCTTTATTCTTTGGGCTCAGGAGTACAGGCCTTCAGACCGGGTTTTTATCCCTTTTGGCTACAATGTGTTTGTGGCTTTCTGGGCTGGGCACTATGCTGCAGAAAAAATTGGAGCAGAAGTTGTGCCCGGTGGTGTTCTGGACACCCAGGCCCGAATTCTCAAGATCCAGGAGCTCAGGTGCACGGCCATGATGGCAACACCCACCTACGTTCTTGGGATGGCTGATGCAGCCAGGAATAAGCTTGGAATAGACCCGGCTTCCCTAACTATCAGCAAGATCACGTGTGCGGGGGAGCCCGGTGCCAGCATACCCACAACCAAGAAGAGGATGGAGGAAGCTTGGGGTGCAAAAGTCTATGATCATGCAGGGGCAACGGAAATAGGTGCATGGTCCTTTGAATGCGAATCACAGCCCGGGGGACTACACGTTAACGAGGCTTTCTTCCTGGTTGAAATCCAGGACATAGACACAGGGGAATATATTGAAGAACCAGGGAAAAGAGGCAAAATGATTATAACTGCCCTTGATAGAGTGGCACAGCCTTGCATTCGGTTTGACTCAAAAGATGTCATCGAATGGTCTCCTGATCCGTGTCCGTGTGGAAGAACTTTCAGGTTGATAAAAGGAGGGGTGGTCGGAAGGGCAGATGATATTACAAAGGTGAAGGGTGTACTGCTCTCCCCCTCAGCTATCGAGGAAGTGGTAAGAGGCATTGACGGCCTTGGTGACGAATTTGAAGTTGTAGTAGACAAGGTGGGAGATATTGATCGAATTACTTTGAAGGTGGAAATAGTAAAAGGCCGAGAAAGCGAACGGCAAAAGATAGAAGGAGTGCTGAAAGACCAATTGAGGCTCAAAACAAACCTTGGCTATGTGCTGGAATTTCATGATTACGGAACGCTTCCGAGATATGATGTAAAGGCCAAGCGTTTCAAAGACCTGAGGGAAAAACACTAACAGGACCGTTGCGGTGAATCATATGGGAGAAGAAACAAACTTAAAAGAAATCAAGAGTAAAGTGCTTTTGATGAGAAAAACTGCAGAAGAGCTCAAAAATGAGGCAGGCAATTTTCCCGCTCTTTACAGAAACCTTTCTCGCATACTTGCCAGCATAAAAATGATGGAACTTAACCTGCCTGATGCTCCTGAACATGGGAATGAAGGCTGATGGCGCGCCTTAAATCCCTCAAGCCTTTGCCCTGATTTTTCCTTCGAGGGCGACTACCAGATCAGCGGGTGGCTGAGTGCACCAAATTGCAGGGAAAGACCGGAATCTTTGAGAGCTTTAAAAAATATTCATTTTCGTAAAGGTCTCTCTTAGTCTTCCGACTGGCTCAGAAGCTTATCCCAGTCCAGCGCCGGGAAGGTTTTGTGCAGGAAGTGGTCGTCGCTCACAACATGGAAGGTAAGGTGAGAAAACACTTCTTCTGCAACTTTTTCTACATCATCCAGGGGAATTACACTGTCCTCCCGGCCGTGATAGATAGTAGTGGGCGTGGATATCCTTCGCTTGGTATAAGCTGAAAACTCAATAAGATTGATGGCCGGTGCCAACAGGATCAGCCCCTTTACCCTTTCCTCATTCTCCATGGCAAAAATGGAAGCCATCAACCCACCGAAGCTTGAACCCACAAGAATAATGTCGGATTTTCCTGAAAGAACCCGGCTTAGCTTCTGCATTCTCTGTTCAAGGGCTCCGCGGAAATTAGGAATGATCATGTCCGGGTATTTCTCACGAAAGAAAACACCCTTGGTCCCCTGGTTGCTGCTTTCCAGACCATGCAGAAAAACCCTTGTCAAAGTGTTGTGACCTCCCTAGCCGCATCCAATACTTCTTTTGCTCTCCGCTTCAACTGCAGCGTTGATCTCAGCTTTAGTAGCTTTTCTGACTCCTATTATTTCCACATCCATTGAAGCACAAATGCCCGCCATTGGTTTATTGAAATCCGCAAGCACACTCTCTGCCCTGATCTCCAGGACCTTAAAAGAAACCAAAGTCCCCTGTTTCATCTGCCGGTAAAACTGCCCCTCCTTGAGCCTCTGCTTCATAAGACCTTTCTTGGGAATCTCCCTGACCAGTGTCTCGTCATACTCGCCGTAGATTTCAGAGGTGGGGATTGAAACATGGAGTTTTTCCCTTTCACAGCGGCCCTTGATTGCATTCTCAAGACTTCGAACTTGCCGCTCAACACCAAAAATAAATGAGATTTCCTCCTCAGGGTTTTCTTTTACCGAGCCATCGGGAAGATGTGTGCGCAGCACATACCTCAGCCTTACCGCCATGTCCTGACCTGTTCTTGGCTTGTCCGCGTTCACTACCTGATCTCCAAAATTTCAAATTCCTGAATGCCGCCAGGTGTCTTTACCTTTACTTCATCACCAACACTGGCTCCGATAAGTGCCCGGCCCAGGGGGGATGTGACCGATATCTTTCCTTTTTCAGGATCTGAATCATACGGTCCCAGAAGCTGGTAAGATACTTCCTCGTCCTTTTGAATGTCATAGAGAAGCACGGTTCTTCCAAAAACTACCCTGTCTCCAGGCTTATCTTCAACTTCTATAACCTCGGCCCTGCCAATGATCTCTTTCAGCTCATTAATCCGACCATCAATGAAGGACTGCCTCTCTTTTGCAGCATGATACTCCGCATTTTCGCTCAGGTCCCCATGACCTCTCGCCTCTTCTATAGCCTTAATGTTGGCAGGCCTTTCCACCCTCTCCATGTGGACCAATTCCTGTTTTAGCTTTTCAAGACCGTCCTTTGTTACTGGAATTCTCTCCATTTTACCGGTTCTCCCAAATTAACTACCCCGCCGCAAGCGGACGGGGTATCAATCAGAAATTTTCTTAACGCCCCACGGGGCGGGCAATTGAACCCTTGTCCGCCTCTGGCGGGCTCCTCCGCCTCTGGCGGATTCAAAAAACAAGGATGTCTCCCGTTGTTCCATTGAATGCCACGCCGAGATTTATCCTACCGCGCCAACCCCACGCCCAGCGCAAGCCCTGTATTGTATACTGCAAGGGAAATGACATATGCAGCCACAAGGTTAAACACTATAGAAAACCCAGCCCACTTCCAGGAACTCTCTCTTTTGATCATGACCACGGTGGCAAAGCAGGGAACATAAAGCATACTAAACACGATAAGGGTAAATGCAAGTAGCGGGCTCCAGTTAGGATCTTTTTGCAGTCTGGAGGATAAAACCTCGCTTTGCTCAGGGTTTAGTTCTCCAAGAGAGTAAGCCGTGCCAAGGGTAGAGACGATCACTTCTTTTGCAGCAAAGCCGCCCAGCAAAGCAACGTTTACCCTGTAATCAAATCCGATCGGTCTTGTTATTTTTTGAAGCATCTGTCCTATCCGACCAGCAATAGTCCTGCGCAGCCTTTGTTGCTGCTCAAGGTTATTGATTTTTCTGGCCTCTTCCCTGTATCGAAGGTAAGCGATAGCAATCCCTGAAAAAGCTCCCTCCCCAGCCTTAACTTCTGCCGCTCCAGACTTCTTGCTCACTTTGTAGGCTTCTTTAATAAGTGGCAAAAGAGGGCTTTTGTCAAGCTTTTCAACCTCAGGTCCAGCCTTTTCTTTAAGACTGACGTATCTGGAAAACAGCTCATCAAGCCTGTCAAGACCAGCACTATCTTTGACAATGTTTCTTATGCCCGGAACCTTCAAAAACCCAGTTTTGAGCTCCTGCCTCTTTTCTTCAAATTTCCTCCTCTCTTCCTTGCTCAACACGGGAAATGTCATCATGGCCCAGAGGATGATAGAAATGACCAGGATAATCGTGCCGGCCTTCTTGATATACTGCCACGTTCTTTCCCATGTATGTATCAAGAGCCCCTTTAGAGTCGGGACTCTATAAGGAGGAAGCTCCATGACAAAGGGTGTGGTCGGCCCTCTCAAGACAGTGACACGGATCACTTTTGCGGCAAACAATGCGAACGCCCATGAAAGCAATGTGAAAACAAACATCATGTTCGCCTTGCTTCTTACGAAAAAAGCGCCGATCAGCATGCCAAAAAGGGGGAGTTTTGCCCCACAATTCATGAAGGGGACTACAAGTAGCGTTGCGATTCTCTCTTTTGGATCTTTTAGTGTCCTGGTGGCCATGACGCCCGGCACTGCACACCCGCCTGAAATCCCTCCACTGATGAGAAGTGCCATAACGGAGTTGCCGTGCAAGCCAAACCACCGAAGGAGCCTGTCCAGCATAAAGGCAATCCTTGCCATATAGCCTGTGTCTTCCATGATGGCGATTGCAAAAAACATGAACATGATCAGCGGTACAAACCCCACTACCCCTCCAACTCCGTCAATGATTCCGGAAACAATGAGAGAATTAAGAAGACCCGCGGGTATTATCGTTGAAACAAGGCCCTTGAGCCATCCGAAGAAGGCCTCAAACCACCCGACCGGGGCCTCGCTGCCCCAAAACGTGAATTCGTAAATAAGGTAAAGAATCAGCAGCATAATAAAGGGGCCAACAGCACGATTCGTGAGGATCCGATCCACTCTGTCTGAAACATTCAAACGCGATTCAATCTTTCGCTTTACCGCCTTCCTGGTTATACCCGCAATGTAACCGTAGCGATGGTCCGCTATCACGCCTTCGGGTTCCTCTTCCAGGGTGTCCATTGTGTGCTTGTAGATCCTGTTGCAGATCTCTTCAATTTGCCTTCCTGTCTCTTCATCCTGTCTGATGAGTTTCCTTACCTGTTCATCTCCTTCCAAACACTTAAGGGCCAGCCACCAGGGTGAGTAGATCTTGTCATAGGACCCGCTTTTCCTGATAATCTCCTCTATTGCTCTGAGCCCCTGGTCAATGTCTCGGCCATAGGAAATGACATCGCGGCGCCATTCATAACCATTCTCAACAACCTCTATAATCTTATCCAGTAAATCCTGAATCCCCTGGTTTGATCTCGCCACAGTGGGCACAACAGGAACCCCCAGAAGGGAGGACAAGCTATCCTTATTTACAATGATCCCCCTCTGAGAAGCTACATCAACCATGTTGAGGGCAATTACGAGCGGAACTCCCAGTTCCTTGAACTGCACGGTGAGGTAAAGGTTTCTGTCAAGATTGGAGGCATCAACAATGTCTACGACAACATCAGGCTTTTCCTTTATAAGAAAATCCCTCGCAACGATTTCCTCAAGCGAATAAGCGGTGAGTGAATAGGTGCCAGGAAGATCAACAACTTCTATGTTATAGCCCTTGTGGCTAACCCAGCCTGATTTCTTTTCCACAGTCACGCCCGGGTAGTTTGCGATATGCTGCCTCGCCCCTGTAAGCGCATTAAATATGGTTGACTTACCTGAGTTCGGGTTTCCCGAAAGAGCTATCTTGATCTTCTTCATCTTGTTACCTTAATCAGGTTCTTCCACCTCTACCAAAATATGGTCAGCCTCTCGGTTCCTTAAGGTTAGAATGAAATCCCGAACTTTAATTGCCACCGGGTCCTTGAGCGGCGCTCTGCCCTGGATCTGGATCGGCGTATCCGGAACAAGTCCCATCTCCCGTATTCTCCTTCCCATATCTCCAACGGCAGACACCTTCTTTATCACCCCACTCTGGTTATCAGACATCTGTCTCATTGGTATAGTCTTTTTCCTAGCCACTAGAAGCTCCTGCGAAAAACAACTGTCTATCTTTTCACCGTAGGAATCATGACCTGAGGCTCTGTGAGCAAGAATTCTCCGCTTTCTATCCATTTCTTCACTATCCTGGCAATCTCCAAGGCACGCAGGTAAGAAGACATGGGGACGGTTGGAACGTCCTTTCCGTTAAACTTCATGGTTCCGCTCTTCAGTTCCGCGTAACTCACAAGGCCAAGGCTATGCGCTGTGCCTTTTGGATAGTCGTTTCCATAGTCAATAATTTGGGTGAAAAGCTCTTCATCGGAAACGCCTGTAAACCGTGCCATCTCCTCATTGAGTACAGGAATGGGTACCCCTATGCCCACAGCGAGCGAACATCCATAACCCACCATACTGACACCTACAATCCACTTAGGATCCATTTCTTTCATGTCACCCATTACCATAAGATTGCCGGCAGGGGAAAGGGGAACCCCGGTTTTCCCTCTCTTTACGTTGGGATTGTGCTGCGTTCCTGGACCTATGATATATCCCTTTGCCCCTCCAAGGAAGATCCTTGTTCCCATTCCTAGTGTAAGGTAAAAGGGGTCATTCAGAAGAGGGCTCAGTTGTCCTGATGTGGAGTAGTTGGCATTGCCCGCCCTTGGCTTTAGCACCCCCATGTAAGTGTATATAGTCTTATTGGAAAGGTTGATTGCACAGTTGTAGTTCTGATAGGCGTTTCTCGGATTCAACAACACCGCATATGGTAAATCCGAGAGGGTGATTTTTCTGTTGAGCTTTCTGTTAGGATAACAATCCGTGCCATAGGCAGTGGCTCTCAACGCTACCTTCTTTCCTGCCACCAGATCCTGGATAACATGGCCGCCTCCGTACTTAAACTGACCTGGATGTACCCTGTTAAGGGGGTCGTCTTCTGCAGGTTCTGTCGCCCCTATGTAAATGTCGACAGCGGCAAGGCCGGCATATGCGGGCACATCGTTCAACCAGACTTTCGATGCTTTGATGGCAGGTTTACTGTGGCCGAAATTGATGAACGCGCCTGAAGAGCACATCGGTGCAAATGTACCCGTAGTGACTACGTCGACTTCCATTGCCGCCTTTGTCGGGCCTTTTCGCTTAACAATCTCAGCCATCTCATCAGCCGTTACCACAACAACTTTCCCCTCCTTGATCCTGCGGTTTATCTCTTTAATCGTTTTTGTGCCTTTTTTCCTCGCCACCTTTTCTCTCACCTCCTGAAACCTGAATTATGGAAAAGCATCATAGGCAGTTTAACTTACTCTGACAAGTAAAACTTGAAAATAACAGAGCGACGCCAGCGCTGCCCGATGTTTTAGGGTTGAGGTTTCAGCCAACACCGCAGATCGTGATTTGACACTAGGATCGGCAAAATCCCGCCTTTGCTTGACTTCTTTCCAAAGTTCCTATTAGATAGGTATAAGGTTAGTGAGCCATTTGCAGCTCCCTACAGCACATGCGAGCAGATAGGATGAAAGGAAATATCAAAATAGGAAAACTCGTTATTGAGGAAAAGGGCCCATTTTTCTTGATCGGGGGGCCATGTGTTATTGAGGCCGAAAATATAACCTTGCAAGTAGCTAACTTTCTTAGAGAGACATCGGAGGAGCTGGGTATTCCTATCATTTTCAAAAGTTCGTACGACAAGGCAAACCGCACATCACTTGACTCATTTAGGGGTCCTGGAATGGAAAGGGGCCTTGAAATCTTGCACCATGTCAAAGAAAAAACCGGATTGCCTGTGCTGTCCGATGTTCACGCTGTTGAGCAGGTTGAAAAGGCAGCCATGGTCCTCGATGTTTTGCAGATTCCTGCCTTTTTGTGCCGCCAAACCGATCTGCTGGTAGAAGCAGGAAGGAGCGGTCTGGTGGTGAACATCAAAAAGGGGCAGTTTCTGTCTCCGTGGGAAATGAAAACTGCAATTGAAAAAGTCACATCAACCGGCAACAAAAAGGTCTTGCTTACAGAAAGGGGCACATCTTTTGGTTATAATAATCTTGTAGTGGATATTCGTGCTATTGCCATTATGAAGGAATTCGGGTTTCCGGTTGTTTTCGATGCAACCCACAGTGTTCAACTACCCGGAGGAGCCGGGACTCGCTCCGGAGGACAAAGGGAGTTTGTGAGCCACCTCTCCAGAGCAGCAGTGGCTGCTGGAGCCAACGGTGTTTTCATGGAAATGCATCCAAATCCTGATTCGGCGCTCTGCGATGGCCCAAATTCTGTTCCCCTGCAAGAGGTAAGACCCATTTTAAGCTTGCTCAAGAAAATCCACGGACTTGTCCGTGCAAGTACATGAGCGAGTGTGTGAGAATTCTAAATCCGAAAGAAAGGAATCGGCAGCTTGTAACGGCTTTCAATACCGGGACCGTTACTGAAGCCTGATGCCCAGCAGAGGTGCCGCTGGCAAGCAAAATGAAAAAGGATACGACAATAGAAATGCAGGCGGCCAAAATAGAGCTTCTTGTATTGGACGTGGACGGGGTTTTGACTGACGGGCATGTGATGCTCACGGAAAAGGGAGAAGAAATCAAGAGCTTCAACATAAAAGACGGTCTTGGTCTTAAGATGTTAATTGAAGCCGGCATAGAAGTGGTACTTATCACGGGCCGCAGCTCAAAAGCCCTTGCCCACCGCGCAAAGGAGCTGGGCATAGAGAGGGTTTGCCAGGGGGTCATGGACAAGGCATCCATTCTGGCAGAAATCATGAATGAGAAAAAACTTCAAAATGTCAATGTCTGCTCTGTGGGTGACGATCTTCCTGACCTTCCGCTTTTTTCTCTATCGGGAATCTCGGTTGCCGTTGCTGACGCCGCACCTGAACTGAAAGGCGAAGCCATGCTTGTAACCAAAAGCAGGGGTGGGAACGGAGCTGTGAGAGAAGTCTGTGAACTTATCCTCAAGGCAAAGGGAAAATGGCCCAGGCCTTTATCCGGCCGCCGGTGAGATGAGGAAAATTAGGCTTTACTTCAGAAAAAACCTTTTGGTATAATTATTGCATTGTGACAAGAATCCTTAAGAAATACTGGCCTTTAGCTGGAATCGGGCTGCTTCTGGTGATTGTGGGCTTTTATCTGGTTCAGGCTCAAAAAGGAATTGAGGAAAACCAGCTCCTGGCTGAACTGGCTTCCAAGGAAGGGGTCACTTTAAAAAATATTCACTATACCCAAAAAGATCCTCGCAAAGGCTTAAGATGGGTGCTGGACGCTTCCAAGGCTAATCTTTCCAAGGACAAACGCCTGCTTCACTTCAGCCGCTTCCGTCTCAAACTGGAATCGGATAAGGGCCCCGGCCTGCAGCTAGAAGGAAAAAACGGCGAATACGATAAGAGTACAGGGGAAATGACATTTTCCGGCGATCTAAGAGGCCGGACAGATAATGGCTACACCATTGCGACCAATTCTGCGGTCTACAGCCAGAAACAGGGGAATCTAAGAACAGACGATCAAGTTGAGATCTCCGGTCCCTTTTTTTCCGTGAAAGGAGAAGGCCTTTTTTTAAACATCGAAAAGGAGATACTCATAATTCGTTCAAAAGCCACAACCTTGATAGACAGCAAGCAGCTAATCTTATGATTGAAGACTTCGTAAAAAGCCCATCTTGGGTGTTGCGCTTCATCCGGCACTCAGTTTGACGCAAAATGGGTGCCGGATTCGCGTGCCTACAATCTGGGGCTTTTTACTGTGTCGTGTCAGCACAAAATTCTTATGAAACCATTGTGATTGCTTTTATCGTAATATTTTAGACAGAGCAGATTGCGCAATAGCATTATGATTACTTTTAACAAGAAACTATTCTGGTTCCAGGTTGTGCTAGTCTGTGCCTTATTTTTTTTGATGGCATGGTCTTCGCCTGCTTTGTCAAATCCTCTCAAGGGTAAAGGCGAGGGCGAGCAAAAGCAAACCATAGTGATCAAATCCAAGACCCTGGAAGTAGATAACAAGCGCAGGATTGTTACCTTTACTGGAGAAGTTGATGCCAGGAAAGATGACATGACAATCACGTGTCAGAAAATGGTTGTTTACTATGTGGGCCAGCCGGAAGCGAAAGGGAAAGGAGAGGAAGGATTAAGGATAGATAGAATCATAGCCACCGGGAATGTTAAGATAATCCGGCCCGACGGGAGCTCGGCCACTGCCGAGCAAGCTACTTATTACCAGGCGCAGGAAAAGGTGGTCCTTACCGGCAAGCCAGTAGTCAAGCAAGGCAACGACTTTGTCGAAGGCTCATCCATCACCTTATTGCTAAGGGAGAATCGCAGCATTGTAAAAGGCTCCAAGGGCAAAAAGGCGAAAGCCGTGCTCACCCCCCGAAGTATGAAAAGGTAAATGAATTGGCAGGCAACAACGAAACACTTGAGGCTAAAGGCCTAGTTAAGGCTTACGTGGGAAAACGGGTTGTTGATCACATAGATATAACCTTGAAGAGAAAAGAGATCGTGGGCCTGCTCGGGCCAAACGGGGCCGGAAAAACAACGACCTTTTATATGATAGTTGGTCAGGTCAGGCCTGACCAAGGCAGGGTGTACCTTGACGGAGAGGAGATCACCCACTATCCCATGTACCTGAGGGCAAGAAAAGGAATTACTTACCTCTCCCAGGAACCCTCTGTGTTTAGGAAGCTCAGCGTTGAAGAAAATCTTCTGGCAATACTTGAAAGCCTGGGACTTACGAGGCGTGAAATCAAGGAGCGCCTGGAAGCACTCCTCTCAGAGCTCGGTATTTCCCATTTAGCCAAGCAGAAAGCCTCCTCCCTCTCAGGAGGTGAGAGACGAAGGCTGGAAATTACCAGGGCTCTTGTGATTGAACCCAGATTCATGCTTTTAGATGAGCCTTTTGCGGGAATTGACCCGCTTGCATTGAACGATATTAACCAGATCATTGGCCAGTTGAAAGAAAAGGGAATCGGTATTATTATTTCAGATCATAATGTAAGGGAGACTTTGAAAGTTTGCGATTTTGCATACATCATTAACCAAGGGAAAATTGTTGAATTCGGGGAACCGGAAAAGATCCTCCAGAGCAGCATAGCAAGGGCTGTCTATCTTGGTAAGAATTTCACACTGTAGCATGCGGCACATGACATTTTAGGTTTTTGCACAGAAAAAACAATTATGCGCAAGCGGACGGACGTGTTAGGAAGCGCCAATCATCGTTAGTTGAGATATTGCAACCATGGCCCTACAGCTAAAACAATCACTGAGCCTGACACAGCAGCTTATCATGACACCTCAGCTGCAGCAGGCTATTAAGCTGCTTCAGCTGTCCAGACTCGAGCTTCTGGAGACTATTCGAAATGAGCTTGAGACAAACCCCCTTTTGGAGGAACAACCCCTTGATGAAAGCCAGGAAGACGCAGAGCTTCAATACGGGAAGAAAGCCGAGCCATCACTAAAAGAAGTCAGGGTTAAGGAAAAGGTTGGAGAGGATGTAGATTGGGAATCTTACCTCTCGGAATATAACACGGGGTGGGCCGAGACACCTTTTGAAGCCAGGGAAGCTCCCCCTTTTGAAAGCCTCACGGCCAGCAAAACAAACCTTCACTCCCACCTTATGTGGCAACTCAGCCTGAGTTCCCTCAGCGACCAACAAAAGAAAATCGGAACCCATATTATTGGCAATTTAAATGATGATGGTTATCTTAAGGCTACGGTACAGGAGATTTCCGCGTCTACCGGTGCGAGCGAAGAAGAAGTTGTCGCCGTGTTGCAGGTTGTGCAGAACTTTGATCCTGTGGGGGTTGCTGCCAGGGATACTCGCGAATGCCTGCTGATCCAGGCTAGGTTTCAGTCACTGGGAGGGACACTTGTCGAACAAATAATTGAGGAGCACCTCGACAAGCTTGAAAACAACCGCTATGACCTAATTGCCAGGAAACTTTCCGCCCCGGTTGAAGCCGTCATATCAGCCGTTTCAATCATAAGGAATTTCGATCCAAAGCCGGGCCTGAAATACAGTGACGAGCAGACAATATACATCTCCCCGGACATATACGTCTTTAAGGTCGGGGATGATTATGAGATCGTACTCAATGAAGATGGACTTCCAAAGCTCAGGGTCAACTCCTATTACCGGGACATCCTGACTAGAAAAGACTCTGTCGAGGACGGGACCAGGGAGTATATTCAGGAAAAGCTCAGGTCAGCAGCATGGTTAATTAAGAGCATTCACCAGCGACAGAGAACAATTTACAAAGTCACTGCAAGCATTGTGCGCTTTCAAAGAGAGTTCTTTGACAAGGGAATAGCTTACCTTAAACCTCTTGTGCTTCGCGATGTGGCCGATGACATTCAGATGCATGAATCCACTATCAGCAGGGTGACCACTAATAAATACGTTCACACGCCGCAAGGGGTCTTTGAACTTAAGTTTTTCTTCAACAGTGCCATCCAATGCACGGACGGAGAGTTCGTATCCTCTGAGAGCGTCAAGGAGCATCTCAGGAATATCGTAAAATCAGAGGACAGGTCTAAACCCTATAGCGATCAAGAAATTGCCGACATGCTAAAGCAGTACAATATTAACGTTGCGCGGCGTACTGTGGCTAAGTACCGAGAGGCACTAGGAATTTTGCCCTCAAGAAAAAGGAAGAAACTATATTGAGGCCTGTCTTGTTTGACTTTTGATATTTTATCTGGTACACACTCTTTTTCTCCTGGGAGGGAAGGTTTATGGAAATCAATCTTACATTCCGACATATGGAACCTGCTGAGAGTTTGAAAAGCTATGCTGAGGAAAAATTATCCAAGATCAAGAAATATCTTGATTCTCCACTTGAAGCACACGTTGTACTTGGCGTGGAAAAATTTAGACATCTTGCTGATGTTACACTGAATGTAGACGGCGCGCCGATAAAGGCTATGGTTGAAACAGACGATATGTACTCAGCCATTGACCAAGTAATGGACAAAATCGAAAAACAAGTAAAAAGGCACCGCTCCAAGATCAGGAAAAGGCGTGCAGAAAATATGAAAGCAGAGGAAAGCCTCTCTGGCGTGGAAGCCGAGGCTTCGGAAGCCGGCCTCGAAGAGCCGGCAATTGAAGTGGAGAAACTGGAAGCCAAGCCCATAGACCCCGAAGAGGCGGCCATTCAGCTTTCAGGATCTCAGCAGGACTTCCTTGTTTTTAGAAACTCAAGATCGAAAGAAATCAATGTTATTTATAAGCGAAGAGACGGCAACCTGGGGCTTATTGAGCCGTCAAGCTGAAAGGACTGAGAATAGGGCTTTCTTGAAAAATTATGAGACTATCAGACATATTAGACGAAGACAGCATCATCCCTGAGTTAAGAGCAACCGATAAGAAGCAGGTTCTTGAGGAACTTGCAGAGGCAATTGTAAGGCACGAGCCATCTCTTGACAAAGACTCGTTGGTGAAAGTTTTGTTAGAAAGAGAACGCCTGGGGAGCACCGGTATCGGAGATGGAGTAGCCATCCCACACGGCAAGTTTCCCGGTGTTTCCTCCCCCAGACTGGCTTTCGGCAGGTGCTTGAAAGGGCTGGATTTCGACTGCATGGATGGGCAGCCCGCGTACCTGTTTTTCCTGTTGGTAGCGCCTGAAAATTCTGCCAGCGTGCACTTAAAGGCCTTGGCCAAGATAGCGAAAATCTTGAAAAATAGCTCGTTCCGCAAGTTGTTGCTGGAAGCTAACGACAAGCGGGAAATCTACCAGACGATTATCAAAAACGACGAAGACTTTTAGGGGAGCTTCCACACGGGGAAACATCAAAGTGCGGGTTTGACTTATGATAGGACTATTGATTGTCACGCATTGCGACCTGGGAGGGGAACTGCTCAATGCTGCACAGTTCATTGTTGGAAAAATTGACAATGCCGACACAGTTCCGATTACGGAAACCACGGGAAGCGAAAAAATCAGGAAGGTAATCGAAGAAAGGGTCAATGCCCTTAATACTGGGGATGGAGTCATTATCCTTACAGATATGTTTGGTGGAACACCTTCAAATTTAAGTCTTTCTTTTCTGAAAAAAGAAAAGGTCGAAGTCCTGACAGGGGTCAATCTCCCGATGATAATAGCTATAATTCAAAATCGGCCAAACCTAAAACTGGATGCTGTTGCGGAAAAGGCCCAGGAAGCCGGCAAGAATGGAATATCTCTGGCAAGCAAGCTGCTGGAGTCATCATGAACTCCATTGTAGAGATCACCGAGGAGAACCAGGGATTATACTTGGGCCCAATCCTGGAAATCGAGAATCTTTCCTTCCCCTCCCCGTGGTCGCTTAACGGATTTGTGCAGGAAATAAAAAACCCGATTTCACACTTAAGGGCGCTTCTCAGGGGTAAAACCCTGGAAGGTTACAATTGCTTCTGGATGTTTGACAGGGAGATTCAGCTCGTCAACATAGCCGTGCATCCGGTTGCAAGAAATAAGGGGGTTGCTTCGACCCTTATAAAAAACATGATTGAAAGCGCCGCTCACGCACAGATGTATTCTGTTTGGCTGGAGGTTAGGGTATCTAATTTCAAAGCCAGGAACCTGTATGAGAAGATCGGGTTTCAGGAAGTTGGGCGAAGGCGCGGCTATTACCATGACACGAAGGAAGATGCAATAGTTATGTCACTTGCCATTGCGGGAAAAAGAAGATTGAGCAATGTCTCAAATTGAATAGAGTGTTTGTTTCTTCCACATTTGGTATATGCGTATTTTTTCTCGGAATATTTCAGGAGGGAGGTAGGTAATGTCGGTAAAAGTTGCAATTAATGGTTTCGGCCGTATTGGGAGAATGACTTTCAGGGCAGGTATTTCAAACGATGAAATAGAGTTTGTTGCCGTAAACGACCTGACGAACCCTGCAACCCTGGCTCACCTCTTAAAGTATGATTCTTCCCAGGGAATACTTGATGCTGATGTTTCGCACGCGGATCATTCCCTGATTGTAAATGGAAGGGAGATTCAGATTTTCACTGAAAAAGACCCCTCTAAGATTCCCTGGGGCGATGTGGGTGCAGAAATCGTGCTCGAATGTACCGGCCTTTTCAGGGACAGGGAAAAAGCTTCTGCCCACCTGAGATCCAGTGTTCGGAAGGTCATCATCTCTGCGCCCGCCACCAATCCTGACATAACAATCGTAATGGGAGTTAACCACCTGGACTACGATTCTGACAAACATCACATTGTGTCAAACGCCTCCTGCACGACTAACTGCCTCGCACCCGTGTGCAAGGTGCTTTTAGACAACTTCGGAATAGAAAAGGGACTTATGACGACAACCCATTCTTACACCGGAGACCAACGACTCCTCGACTTTCCCCACAGGGATCTTCGGCGGGCAAGAGCAGCCGCTCTTTCCATGATCCCCACCACTACAGGTGCTGCCAAGGCCGTTGGAGTAGTTCTCCCTCAACTTGCAGGGAAGCTGAGTGCAATGGCAATCAGGGTACCAACGCCGAACGTCTCAGTGGTCGACCTGGTAGCGCAGCTTTCCAGGCGGGCAAGTGTTGATGAGGTCAACGCTGCTATGAAAGAAGCTGCCGAGGGACAGTTAAAGGGCATACTTGCTTACTGTGAGGAACCACTGGTATCCATTGATTTCAATGGAACCAGCGTTTCCGGTACAGTGGACGCTCTTTCCACAATGGCAGTGGATGACATGGTAAAAGTAATAGCCTGGTATGACAATGAGTTCGGATATTCAAGCCGGATGGTTGATCTGGCTCTCTATATGGCAAAGGCGTAACGCGATTTCTTCTTCCGGACCGGGAGATACCGTCTAATTGTGGGATGTGAACCATGAGCGAAAGAAAACCCATGATTGCAGGGAACTGGAAGATGAATTTGACCCTTGAACAATCCACTTCCCTGGTAAAGACTATAGTGAAAGAATGCGGGAGACTTAAAGGAGTCGAGGTCCTGGTAGCCCCGCCCTTTACAGCCCTTTCCACTATTAAAGAGGCGATAGGCGACAGCGGTATTTTGCTTGCAGCCCAAAATATGCACTGGGAATTAGAAGGCGCTTACACCGGGGAGATCTCCCCTAAAATGTTGGTAGAGGCAGGGTGTTCCCATGTTATTCTCGGTCACTCTGAGAGAAGAAACCTTTTTTTTGAGACAAACGACACAATTAATCTTAAAACTGAAGCGGCAATATCCACCGGGCTAGTACCGATCGTGTGTATCGGGGAGACCTTGGATCAACGGGAGCAAGGCCAAACATCGGAAGTTATCAGGGAGCAACTTGAAGGATCATTGAAAAACCTCTTAGAGAGAAAGAACTTGCCCTTATCAACCATTCTTGCATACGAACCGGTCTGGGCGATCGGCACCGGCAAAACAGCAACGCCCGATCAAGCACAGGAAGTTCACCAGTTTATCAGGCATTGGCTGGATGAAAATTTTGGTTCAAGAGCTGCCCGGGCTATAAGGATTCTTTACGGGGGAAGCGTAAAACCTGGAAATATCAGGGAGCTTATGTCCATGCCTGACATAGACGGTGCCCTTGTGGGAGGGGCCAGTTTGAAGGCACACTCTTTTCTCCCAATTATCAGGTTTCAGGAAAACTAGAACAAAGATTTTTTGTTGCATTAAATGCTTTTTTTGCTAAGATTTCATAGATAGAAGAATAGAAGGTCTGGATTTCAGACAGGAAAATAACTTATGAGGCTTATATTAATATTGATTCACGTCCTGGTTTGCCTTGCCCTTATACTGATTATTCTGTTTCAAAGGGGTAAGGGCGCTGATATGGGGGCTGCTTTTGGCGGCTCCAGCCAGGCTGTTTTTGGAAGCACGGGGGCGACCTCATTCCTTCACAAGATGACGGTGGCTGCTGCTGTTGTATTTATGCTAACCTCTCTGATTCTTGCCTTCCTGTTCGGAAGGGGTGCCACCTCCTCTGTGATGAAAGGGGTAAAACCGCCCCAGTCGCAAACGACCCAACTGCCTCAGAGTGCTCCCCCTGCTGGTGGCTCTGAGAAGAAGTAGTGCTTTTCCCAATAGTGCCGAAGTGGTGGAATCTGGTAGACACGCTATCTTGAGGGGGTAGTGGGTTATGCCCGTGCGGGTTCAAGTCCCGCCTTCGGCACCATTGACAAAAGGGGTCACACCTATTTTCAGACCTATTTTTCAGTTCGAATAATACCACGGATCCTCTATCTCCTGGAACACGTCCTGGCGGTTGGTTCCGCGCCCTACAGCGTGATGGCATATATTGGGGGGCAAGAAGGCAAGTGTTTCTTAGCATGATTGAGACACATCAGGGGTCCCGAGATAGTGTTAATCAAAATAGGTGTGACCCCTTTTCTATTTTCTTAAGCCTGTACTCTCCCCAAACAAGGAGTTCGATTCCCACAAGTGTGATGGTCCCACCTACAACCTGAGCGACACTCGGCACCTGGTGCAGCCAGAAGTAGGAGCCGATAAGGACCAGCAGCGGATTGGTCGCGCGAGCCAGGGAAGCCTTTGACGCCTCGAGATATTGGAGCCCCGTAAAAAGCAAGAGCACTCCGCAAAAGGGGCCGAAAAACGCGCCTGCGCTGATTTCCAGAAGCGTTGGAAAGGGAGGCAGGGGCCTATCAGTGTGCAGAAAAAAGAGGTACGAGATGCTGGTAAAAAGCAGGAAGGTTCTGTATGCTGAAAAAGCAAGGGGATGAACATCCTTCAGTATTACCTTAACCAGGATGGTATTAATGGAAAAGAGAAGGGAGAAAAGAAGAATGAGTAAGAATCCTATGAGAACCGTTTTGCTTGATTTATATGTCATCAATACAACCCCGATTCCCAGGATCAGGCCGCCGATTCCTTCAAGGGTTGTAAAACGTTCTTTAAGGAAGATGATCCCTAGCGAGATGGTCATTGCAATAGATATATTCTCGTAAAAGGAGGCAAGTGCAGGATTCATCAGACGAATGGTATAGAAAAACAAAAACGTGCCCGTGACCTCGAATACTCCCATCAAGATGGCGAGGGGGATCCAGCGCCTCGGGATCCTGAAGGTTTTCAGGCCGCTTGAGAAAGCCATTGATAGGAGATAAAAGATGCTTCCACTCAAAAACCAGTAAAAAAGAAAAGGATAGAGGTCCATCCTCGGTTGGACATCCTTGGTAATCAAGAATACTGTGGCTAAACAGACATTGGCCAAGAATATCAGGCCGTAACCTTTTAGAGCTTTTCCCTTAATTTCCACTTTTGCACCTCCAAACAAGGCGAGGGCATGGCAGCAACAACAAGCACTTAGAGATGCACTCCGTCCCTCGCCCTTCTATCTTCTCAAATCTTCAGCACCTTCATTTCTTTGACAACCCACGAATCCAGAAAAAGGGGTCACACCTATTTTTCACAACCCACCCTCTGCCTCTTGGAACACGCACGTCCTGGCAGTTGGTTCCGGGCTGTACAGTGTGATGGCGTAAATTTGGGGCAATGAGGCGAGTGTTTCTTTGCACAATTGAGACATCTCAGCACTCCCGATACAGTGTCGATCAAAATAGGTCTGACCCCTTTTCTCAGTTGAAAACAAAAACCTGGGCATGTTAGAAGAAAACATTTGCAAATTCAATCCCAATTAGGGGGTAATTAGAGGGACAACATACATATTTAGTTCCGAAAAACAGTAAACTGTAGATAAACAGCTATAGTGTGCTGGATTAAAATGAAGGAAGTGGAGAAAAAATTTCTGGTTAAGGACGGTTCTTGGCGCAGGGAAGCCCGTGGCTCCCTGTATCGCCAGGGATATCTGTGCGCATTAAAGGAACGGGTAGTCAGGGTGAGGACATTTGATGGGAGGGGGTTCCTGACAATCAAAGGTGTCACCAGGGGAATCACACGGGTTGAGTATGAGTATGAAATCCCTGTGAGGGAGGCCAACGAAATGCTCGAGCATCTGTGCAAGAAACCTGTTGTCGAAAAAAAACGTTACAGAATCGAGTATGAGGGCCATGTGTGGGAGGTGGACGAATTCTTGAGTGAAAACCAGGGCCTCGTTTTGGCAGAGGTAGAGCTAGAAAGGGAAGATGAGGAAATCAAATTTCCTCCCTGGGTCGGTGAAGAAGTTTCCGGGGACCCAAGGTACTACAACATAAATCTTGTTGATAATCCTTACAAAAATTGGAATGAGAGTAAAACCGAGAAAGAGAGGGGCTGAGCAAAAAGCGTGAATTTGGCTCAAGAAGGGCAAAAACCAGGGATTGCTCTAACCTTTCAGCCGGTTATCATATCGGATAACTCCTGGGCAAACTGAACCAGAAGTTCATCCTCCCCGAATTTCCCCACTATTTGAAGCCCATGGGGAAGCCCCGCTTTATCAAAACCACATGGGATCGAAATCGCCGGCATACCAGCGTATGTCCATGGAAGGCTCATGATGGGACTTCCCGTGCTCTCAAGACCTTCAGGAGCATGGTCCGTAGCTGAAGGTGTAAGCCAGAATCTAATTTCATGCTCATTCATTTCGCGATCAATTTGGTCACGAACTGATTCCCTTCCAGAAACAAGTTTCTGTAGCTCCTCATTATCGACTCTCAGACCTTTCTCAATCACTTCCACGGTTTTAGGAGAATAAAGATCCCTGTACTTGCTATACCACTTCCTGTGAACGCGGGCCATTTCACCAGAAATCATTCTCATATGAAAGTCATTTATTTTTTCAATGTTTGAAAGAGCCTCAAATCGAACTATTGAAATCCCCTTCTCCTCCATGATTGCCGCCGCCCTGTTCAGAAAATTTATGGTATTTTCGGTAGCCTGACTCAGGTAGGGGCCTTCAGGTATTCCGGCTTTGACCTTTTCAAGATCCGGCAGGTTGTCTCTGTCCTCCCAGTCGTGAATGAGAACCGTGGAAACAATCGGCAGCAGGGAGGTATCCTTGCAAAAAAAGCCGACATGATCAGCAGAAGGTGAAAACGGGAGTATTCCATCAAGGGCAATCCGGCCAAAAGAAGGCTTGAAGCCGACCACGCCACAATATGCTGCCGGCCGAATAACAGATGCCGCCGTCTGCGTGCCGAGCGCCAACTGAAAGAATCCCCGGGAAACTCCTGCGGCCGACCCACTGCTTGATCCCCCGGGTGTGTGCCCCGGGTTGTAGGGATTTCGCGTAGGCCCGGGCTCGAATCCAGCAAACTCCGTGGTAACCGTTTTCCCCATTACAAGCGCTCCTGCTTGCTTTAGTCTGGTCACACAGCTCGCCTCAGCTCCTTCAAACAAGTGCTGAGGAAGCTTTGAGCCACACCTTGTAGGAAACCCTTTGACGCGGATTATGTCTTTTACGCCAAGGGGCAGCCCGAATAGCGCCGGACGGTTTTCCTGTTTCGGAAAATCGTGTAGGAGTCGCCCGGCATCTGAAATTATTCTTTTCCTACCATAGGTGCCGGGCACCAGTGCATGGATCACCGGATCTTCCTTTTCTATGAGAGAGCAAACCGAATCCAGGTACGAGAGAAGTCCCAGTTTTCCTGAGCGAAGGGCCTCAAGCTCCTCACATGTCTTCAAGAGGTTCCCTCCTTCTTGCTTCGCTCCTCAACGTACTTGAAGGAATTTGGCGGGAAAATATAGGAAACTTTTGGGTTCGTACCTTTAGAAACGAGCACTTGTCTGGATGCCCAAAGTTTCTCCCCGACAGGGCTATCCAGCTCGTCAAGATCCCCGAAAATCATGGCCTTTGAGGGGCATCCTGCAACGCAGGCAGGCTCCCTTCCCTCCTCTATTCTATGCACGCACAAGGTGCACATCGAGGCCTTTCCAGGTGGATGCTGCCTGTGAGGGTCAAGATTTTCCTCAAGGGGAAGTTTTTCTCCGGGAAAATATTTCTGATCGGGGTTTATTCCTATGACACCGTAGGGACAGGCCTTTGCGCACTCTGCGTGCCCCTGGCATTTGTCGTGGTCAATGAGGACAATTCCATCCGGGCGCTTGTTAATCGCGTGCTCAGGGCAAGCTTCAACGCAGGGTGGATTATCGCAGTGCATACATGCGTAACGAAAATAAATTATCCTATCCAGCGATTCACCCTCCACTTCGAAAACCCTGTTCCACCACACCCCGGGCAGCGTAAAATTTTCCTCTTTGCACGCCACAACACATGTCATGCATCCTGTACAGCGATTCAGGTCAACAACTATCCCGTATCTGGCCATGATTGACTCTTAACCCCCTTCGCTATCTATTTGGCCACCTCTTTTGTCACTTCGCAAACAACCTCCTTAAAAGGAGGAAACCCTGAGATCGGATCAAATTGCCTGGGAATCAATTCGTTCACGTTCGCTTTCGCCCATCCGTGCATTATCCCTACAATCCCGGGCGGCACCATGATGGTTGGCTTCGCTTTCACGCGTATCTGCCCCCACGCAGTCTTGAGAATAACGTCATCTCCCGCGTAAATACCCCTTTTTTTGGCATCCTCAGGATTTATCGTGAGAAGAGGCTCCCTTTGAAGCTCCAGCAACCAGGGAGAATCCTCTCGCCATTTGCTATGTGTAATATAAGGAATTCTGGACCCTGATATCAAAATGAGGGGATATTCCTTGCTTGTTGCCATGGGCTCTTTGTACTCAGGCAGCGCAGGATAACCATGCTTTTCCAGCCTTGTGGATAAAGCTTCAATTTTCCCCGAAGGTGTCATAAACCCCGGCTTACCATCCGGTCTCATTTCACCTGTTTCATACTTGCGGTATTTCTCCGGGCCCTTGGGCGGAACAGTTATCCCCTGCTCCTGGTTCTTTCTCAAGTCTTCATAACTAAGGCCCCACATACCAAGGATATCATTGCAGGCTGCTTCCACATCTCCATTGAAAAAGAGATCCTTGTACCCCAGCCGCACTCCTATATCCAGGGCTATCTTCCAGTCTTCTTTGCACTCTCCGAGTGGTTTTACAGGCGTGCGGCCAAATATCTGGCGCTTGAAAAAAGCAAAGGGAGCAAGCCTTTCATAGCACATGGCAGCGGGCAGCACCAGGTCAATGTAGTGGTGGGTCCAGGGTCGGTAGAAATAATCCACCGCCATCGAGAACTCCAGGCCCGCAATTGCCTGCTGGTACTCATGAGACTGAGGCCAAATCATGGTGTTGAAACCCCAACCCAGAAAAGCCTTGATCTTTCCCTCCTTTATCCACTCGACAAGGTGATTGGTCTGCACTTCCCAGAATATTTCGGCCCAGACCGGGAAGACTTCTCTATCAAGTCGGTGACCTTTCATTTCAGTCATCTTGTCCCGCATGGAAAATTTCGGCGGCCCATCAAACCACGGGGCCATTTCTTCAAGCGGTTCCGTGGGCTTTAAAATACCCCCCGGTACATCAATGTAACCGCATATTGCAGGCAACAGTAATATCCCGCGATGATTATTCGTGGCATTCAAATCATGGGTCGTCCCCTGCGCGCCTGTCTTAAAGCCCCCGGGGCCATGGGTGGCATAAAGGCGTGCTGCATCAATAATTTTTTTTGCAGGCACCCATGTAATTTTCTCAACCCTTTCCGGGGGAAACTCACTGACATAACTCTTTAGTTCATCTATTCCATGAATCCATTTTTCACAGAATTCTTTATCCTCGAGATTTTCCTTGAAGATAACGTGCATCATGCCTGCAGCAAGGGCTGCAGTGGTGGCCGGACGGGGCTGCAAGTGAATGGCGGCCAGTGTTCCGGCCGTCGGGGTATTCCTGGGGTCGACCACAATAAACTTTACGCCTCGTTCCTTGGCATCCATGAAATGGCCGTGGCACATGAAGGGCGAGCCGGAATAAGCCAGATTAGTGCCCCAGATAAGCATAACCCTTGTTTCCTCGGCAGGTAGATCTCCCATGGTCGGGAACCCATATGTGAGCATCTCAGCCAGTTGAGCGCCCCTGCGGCAGGCAGTAGAACTCTCGCAACCGTAATTTACGGATCCGTAAACCGCAGCAAGGCGCTGGACCGCTGCCCGAGGCTCCTTGGGATCGCCCACATAAAAAAACGCTGCGTGAGGGCCATAGGCTTCCTTTATTCGATTCAGATGACCCACGATCATGTCGTAGGCCTCATCCCAGGAAATCCTCTCGTAGCCGGGATCAGGAGCTCCCTTTGGATTGGTTCGTTTCATCGGGAACCTGAGACGTTTTGGATGGTAGAGACGCTGTAGAGTTGCATAAGCTTTTGAGCAGATGGGAGCTGCCGGAAATCCTGGCCAGGACTCTATCCTGGTTACCACATTGCCCTTCTTGTAAAATTTTATTCCACAAAAAGGCACTTCATTACATCCGTCGCAAAAGGTATACCCCACTTCGTCGTTTTCTTTTTGAGCCAGTGAAGTCCGTTTCGGGTTACCGGAAACGGGTGTATCGCCTCGTAAATCCCATTTGCCAGCCATTATCAATGCCCCCTCACAAACTATCGTGTCGTCTTATTTCTTGTTTGCCCTCGGTCTATCTTTTCTTCATTCCAAGAGTCAGGTCTGATTGAAAGCATCATGGTGCTTTTGCAAACCTTAAATCAAACCGAATTCCTGCTTGACACAAAAACCACTTCCAACCTATTGTCTGTTTGACAAAAAGCTCTATAGCTCAAGAAGAACAGGAAGGCAAGAACAGATTACTATGAAAAGAATAACTGTATTCACGGGAAACGGAGCCGGAAAAACAACCGCCGCACTCGGCCGTGCTCTAAGAGCAGCCGGACACGGCTATAAAGTAGTATTTATCCAGTTCATGAAGGGAAGGAAAAGCGGAGAGCACAAAGTCAAAATCCCAAACCTGACCTTCTACCAGTTCGGGAGAGAAGAATTCGTTAAGCTGGGCAGCCCAACAGAAAAAGACAGGGAACTGGCAAGAAAGGGGCTCGAACATGCAAGAAATTTTTTAAAGGGCGGAGTTTTCATGCTTGTTCTTGACGAAGCCATAACCGCGGTAAATTACCAATTGCTCACCTTAAATGAGATAACCAGTTTTCTAGAGCTTGTTCCCGAAGGAATGGCTGTTATACTAACAGGCAGGAACGTGCCCAATGAAATTCTCGATGCTGCCGACCTGGTCACAGAGATGAAAAAGGTGAAACATCCCTTTGACCGTGGCGAAGATGCTGTTGAGGGATGTGAATACTGAGAAGCCCTACTAACGCAGACAGCATCAGAAACTCGAGAAAGTGGGAATAACATGGCCTACACAGTCATAACACGGCTTGAAGACGTCCTAGAAGGTGTTCCAAAAGATAGAACACCGATTGGGCCTCTGGTGGGAGGATGGGTTTCAAAAAACTTCTCCGACTTTCTTGTATCTAAAACAGCACAGGGTGCCCAGCTCATTGCCAAGGCGCAAATCAGGGCGATGGAGATAGTTGGCTATAATGCGTTTTTTGCTTACGCCGATGCTCTTTATGTGCCGAAGGAGGATACCGGTTAATGGGAAAAGATAAGGCGATGGTGATATTTCAGCCCTCCGGACGAAGAGGTGAAGTTCCGAAGGGTATTACCCTAATTGAAGCCTCAAGGCTCCTGGGGGTGGACATAGAAAGCCTTTGCGGCGAAAAAAAAGTATGTGGCAAATGTAAAGTCAGGGTTGAAGAAGGCAACTTCGAAAAATTTCATGTTCACTCAAGCAAAACGCATGTAAGTCCGTGGCTAGAAGAAGAGGGAAAATTTATCAGCCCACAGGAAAGGGAGCAGGGACTCCGATTGGGCTGTGCTGCGAAAGTGGAGGGAGATTTATTGGTCTTTGTCCCGGAAGAATCTAGGGCCGGAAAACAGGTGGTAAGCAAAGCACCCCGTGATATCCACATAAAGCATGATCCTGCCGTGAAACTCTACCACGTGAAACTTGAAAAACCCTCATTTGAAGACCCCACAGGCGATTTTGAGAGGGTTGCCAGGGAGCTGGAGAAAAGTTATGGCCTGAAGAACCTTCGTATTGACCTCCACGCCCTGAGGCAATTGCCGGAAGCATTAAGACAAGCTGAGTGGGAAGTGACCGTAAGCGTCTGGATGGACCGGGAAATCATCCGGGTGCGGCCGGGTAAGGTTAAAGATCATTACGGCATCGCAATAGATGTTGGCACCACGACCATAGCAGGTTACCTTTGTAACCTTCAAACAATGGAGGTCATTGACACAATCTCCCTTATGAATCCCCAGTGCAAGTACGGCGAAGACGTGATGGCGCGTATCACCTACCAGATGACAAATCCTGGTGGCCTTAAGCGAATGAGCGATGATGTTATAGAAGGCCTCAACTGGCTCGTGGAAGAAGCAGTCAAGGGTACCCATCCACCAAAGAAAAAAGTGAAAGCCAGTGAAGAAAAAGAAAAAAAAGAAGAGTGGATCGAGGAACCTGAAAAGGGAAAGGAATACCTTCGCCTTGCTAGAGAAGACATAGAGGACATCACCCTTGGCGGCAATACCGCGATGCACCACATCTTGCTTCAACTTAATCCGGAGTACGTTGGCCTTGCTCCCTTCCCGCCTGTTATTCACCACAGCCTTGATATCAAGGCAAGGGACCTGGGCCTCAGGATCAATCCATCTTCCTATGTATTCGTGCTTCCAAATGAAGCAGGATTCGTGGGCGCAGATAACGTTGGGGTGCTGATCACTGAGGAGCCTTACAAATCAGATGAAACCCAGCTTATTATCGACATCGGTACAAACGGAGAACTTGTCCTTGGAAACAAAGATAAGCTCATCTCCTCATCCTGTGCCACAGGGCCGGCATTTGAAGGTGCTCAAATACAGTTTGGGATGAGAGCAGCTCCCGGAGCAATTGAGCGCATCAAGATTGACCCCGACACGCACGAGGTGGATTACAAGGTAATCGGTCGTGAAGCATGGAGAAGTTACTCCAGGCCGGAGGAAATGAAGACAAAGGGCATTTGCGGCTCTGGGATTCTGGATGTTTTAGCTGAACTTTACAGGGCTGGCATCATCACCAAGACAGGCGCCTTCAACAAGAAGCAGAAATCCAAGCGCTTTCGCAGAAACCCTGAAACCAACCAGCCTGAATTCGTTCTGGCCTGGGCTGAAGAATCAAGCATCGGCAAAGATATCGTGATAACGCAAAAAGATGTCCGCCAGATACAGCTTGCAAAGGGAGCACTTTATGCGGGCTGCAAGCTCATGATGCGCCGACTGGGCATTGATAAAGTGGATAAGGTTAAAATAGCCGGAGCGTTCGGCACTCACGTGGACAGGGAAAAAGCCCTTATCATGGGCCTGTTTCCCGATTGTGAGCTCGAAAAGATCATCTCCATTGGCAATGCCGCAGGAGATGGATGCAGGGCCGCGCTCCTTAACCGCGAAAAAAGAGACGAGGCCAACTGGGTATCCCGCAATGTGGAATATATAGAGCTGACTGTTGAAGGGGACTTTCAAAAAGAATTCATGGGGGCTATGCACATCCCTCATATGAAGGATGAGTTTTCCCATCTTGAAGGACTTGTAAGCCCGGAGATCCTCCACGAAAACTGATGCATGAGGGGTCGATATGGCGAGCCAACATCAAAGCGAGCTTGTTCAAATTTACGTTGAAGTTGATCCAGGCATATGTGGGTTTCCATGTACCATAGTGGCCACTGGTACCGACAAAACAAGGGTTTCAGTTGAAATTACTGATTCACGCTGCGAGCATGTTCAGAAAATGGCAGGGCTCCTGGACAAGGTAACGTTAAGGGATATTTTCACTCCAATTGGCGAGAATCCCATCTTTAAATGTGCAGCACAGGCCGGCTGCCACCCTTCCTGCATCGTTCCCCTGGCCACGTTGAAGGCAGTTGAGGCAGCTATGGGCATGGCACTTCCCAGAGAAGTCCGCATAACCTTCAAGCAAATACACTGATCTCACTCAATGCCTTTTTATCTCTGACGCCGAGCGTCATACACCTATTCCTTCTTTTATTATGTTTCGATAGATTGTCCAACCCCTGGAAGGATCCGGTGCGAGGCAAAACTAACGCAGGGCATTCGCCCCGATGTAGTAAACGGCGTCTTCGGCTGGTGATTTCCTGAAAAAGAAACAATACAAAATGGCTGCCTTGAAACAAATATCAACTGGGTGATGTCCTACGATCCGCCCTGCGACCCTGAGATTGGTATCAACAAAAGCAAAACTGATAACTTGCCTTATTACAATTAAGAACAAATTGATAAATGATCTTTGACTGTTTTTGAGGGGGATATAAGTCCTTGTATCCTTCCTTTGTGCCTTACACAATGACACCTATGCTTTGGCGATCCATAGGATTCCTCCCCATAACTTATCTTGTAGCAGTGGGATAATTCTTATTTATCTATGTCAAGGGCTTCTTTTACCGCTTCTTCCTTTGAATTTATGTCTGCGAGCATTTGCAAGAATATGATCGCAGCAGCAGGCGAGCCACCGCCGTGTATCCCCCCTAACAGATGTGAGCTCGTTGCCCAGAACTCGATGAATTTTATAATCTTAAGCCTCTGCTCGGTAGTGAAGTTCGGGCTTGCCTTCAGGTATTTTTCCACTAATGCACCAATTTCGGGATTTCGCAGATCAAATTCCGATGGAGCGGTTACCGGAATCCCTCCCGCTATTTCAGCTAGGTTCATTAGAACCTTGTTGAACCCCTCCACACCAATTATTTTCCCCGCATTTGCAATGAGACGGTTGGACTGCCACGACCCATAATCGTTGAAGCCTTTAGTGGCAGCGCCCACAGCTATCCCATAAGTGGCTTCACATATCCCCACCATCTCTCCTATTTTCTGTCTGAGAGCCGGGACCTTCTCAAGGCCGTTGGCCTTAAGCATGAGGCTGGCAGCCCCTATCATTGAGTCAATGAAACCTGCTTTACATGCAGCACCAGCACATCTGTGAGATATAGCAAAGTTTGTCAAAACTCCTTGTTCTGCCTTCAGGTCTTCAAACACGAAAACCCTTTCCCATGGGATACAGACATCATCAAAGAGAACAGTGCAAGTCAGCCTATCCCCATATTTGCGATTGCCTGCCTCGAAGGATCCGCCTTCTCTTAGCTTTGCCTGATAACCTGTATTTTGGAGGATATACTTGACCCCTTCGTCTTCAGGGGTCACTGCGAATGCTATAGCAAACTCCTCTTCCCCTTCCTTGAAAGCCTGAGTTGGGAGGACAAAGTTTACATCTGCCGCAAAAGCGCCACTCTGGTGAATTTTGGCGCCACTGACCACAATGCCCTCATTCCTTCTTTCCACTACGTGAACATACATGTCCCTCTCTTCTCTTGGCCTTTTGGACCTATCTCCCTTGGTATCGGTCAGCGCACCAGTGCACGCATAATCCTTTGACTGTATTTCTTTTAGAAATGATAAGAATTTTTTGTGGTAATCGGTGCCCAATCTTTCGTCTAGCTCTTTTGTCGCCGGATAAATTGAGCAGATGGCATCCGCTCCTGGGCACCTATAGTGACAAGTGCCGGTGCGCATACTTAGCTCTCTCTGGAAATCGAGCCTTGCTATAAGATCTCCAGCGTTCGCGTTTACATAGTTGAGCCTATTTACTTTCTCGCCTATGAGGTCAGAGTGTGGTGAATATTCATCCTTTTTCGAAGCCAGGTCATAGGTAAATGCAATGGCGTTTATAGCCGGGCGGATGTTTGGATGTTCTACAAAGTTTTGGATCTTGTCTCCTTTAACAAAGATCTCTCTTTTGTAGCCAGAAAGTCTCTCAACATAATCATTTCCCGAAATCAGCATCCTCCTCCTCCTTTTCTTGCTTAAATATGAAAATTTATCTTGCGAAACCCATGGGTGCTACTAATCGATGGTATACCACTGGAACTGGACTTTAGGAAAATTGCGGATTCAAGTCAAACAAAACCCGCTGGATCTCAATTTTTATAGATCCGCTTATCATAAGATGATGGTATAGGTTGGCCCAAGAGGTCATGTGAAGGGCAAAAAAGCAAATGGACCTTATGATATCCACCTTTTTCCTCGGAAGGTGTTTATACCCATCTCTTTGGCCATTTTTCGGATATCATTGAATTTCACATTGCACCCCCTCGCTTGATGAAACGGCTGGCAGGTATTTACTTTGGCGTCGGCTTGGATACCTATGATCAATTATGAACCAGTGTTTCGCCGGGTCAAGGGTGGAGCCCCACGGGCAAGCCCGTGGCACCACTTAGTATCGCCGAATTGCTTCGCAATCGGCGGGACTTAGTGGTACGACATCCCGCCCGCCCTTAACCGCATTCATCCACGGCTAAAGCCGTGGCTTTCTGCGGGCGGGGTAAAGGGAGACCGAGACACAAAAGTAACGGGCAGACCGTATTCATTCTGAAGCTTGGCAAGCGCCGTGGCTTTGAGCAATCGATCTGATGCCATGGGCTTGGGCACCACCAATTTCTCCACATCCTCTTCGTTTTCCACCGGATATCTCGTGATCACCATAGCTCCCTCGAATTCGCTTCCGGGGAGTCTAACCTCGCCCCCAAAGTCTGCCGCCCCAAGAACGGTATGAGGGCAATTCTGAGGGATAGAATCCCAGCCAAACTGTTCCGCTGTCCATAAAAAGGCATTAAAATAGGTTTCAGGATTGCGGTAGCCGTCGGCCACGGGGCGCCCAATATTCCTGCATACAAAACCCACACTGATCATGTTAATAGGTACGCGATCTGGTTTTTCGTATCGAAACAGGGTCTGTATTCTCTCCATGGGACTCATCCGATCTTGCCTAAGTTGCATTAGAAGCAGTGCCTCCTTGCTCAAGCCGTTCCAGGCCCAGGGTCAACTCCTAGACCCTTATGGGCCCAGAACACTTCTTCTCACCCCGGTATTTACCGCTACCCAGAAGAGTTGACACGGTAGCGACTAACTGTGCATCGCCTCAAGCAGGATTTCTGCAATGTCCTTAACCATAATGGTATCTTCTTTGTCCAGGACCTTTACAGCGTCTTCAAAATTGATCAAGCAGAAGGGGCAGGCCGTGGCAAGCACTTCTGCACCGGTCTCCAGCGCTTCGAGAACCCTTATCTCAGCCAAATGTTCTTTTTCCTCAAAATCGGCCCACATCCGGCCACCCCCCCCACCACAGCACAGGCTGTTCTGCCGATTTCTTTCCATCTCCACAAGCTCAATCCCTGGAATCGCCTCCAGTATTTTTCGCGGTGCCTCGTAAATTTGATTATGCTTTCCCAGATAGCACGGATCATGATAGGTCACCCTCTTTTTGGAGACCTTTCTTATAGGAACCCTTTTTTGTTCCACGAGATCAGCGAAGAACTCCGTGTAGTGCTTCAGCTCAATCGTCTTAATCCCTTGAGGGTAGTATTTCAAGAAGCAGTTTAAATCATGAGGGGAGGTGGCTATAATTGTTTGGATGTTCATGTGCTTGAACTGATTTAGGTTTTGCTCGGCGAGCATCTGAAATAACCCTAGCTCTCCCATTACCAAGGCAGGGTCGCCTGAGCATTTTTCGTTTTCTAAAATGCCAAAAGAGATATCCCCTTTTTGCAGAACTGTAGCAATTGACCCAGCCACAGCCTGGACCCTGCTGTCATAGGAGGGCGTGCAGCCCACATAGTAAAGTGTGCTGATATTATCCGTCGGATCGGCAAGTTTCTTCAAACCCCGGCCTTCGGCCCACGCCGTCCTTTTGGAGGTCGGCATGCCATAGGGATTTCCGAAGACCTGCAAAGACTCCAGCGCTTTCTGCTGCTCACGGATAGGATTGATACCTTCTTCAAACAAAAGCGCCCTCCCCATCCTTATGGCATCAACCAAGCTCACAGCCGCCATAATTCTCTCGCACAGAATCTCACAACTACGACAGGTGGTGCAACGCATAAGGATGTCTCTCAAGATCTCGTCAATCTTGTTCAGTTTTATCCCATAATACAAAGACTGGGTGATTCCTGATGCCCCTTGTACCACCCATTTGTCTGAGACCTCATAGACCGGACACTGGCTGAAGCAAAAACGGCATCGAACACACTTGGACACAATGCCAAGTATTTTCTCTTTCAGTATGTCCGCATCTCCAAACTCTACTGCCATCATGACTCCACCTTTGCATTTTTCTCAGTACTAGGTCTTATCGAGACTCAAAAATTGTGAGTGCGGGAGAAAAAAATAGAAGATTGATGTACGTGATTTTACAGACCCTCAAGGACACCGCGGTTGAGGATGTCTTTTGGATCAAAAACACGCTTTATTTGTTTTATAAGATTATAGGCTCCTACCCCGTAGCGCTTTTTGAAAAACTGTGTCCTCTTGCCGAACTGGAGCCATTCCCCCCCGCATGTCCCGTAACGGAGATTCATCTCGCTCTCTATCTCGAATTCTGCGTCCACCAAGCGCCTTCTTCTTTCGTTGTCCCAATCCCTAGGAACGATGAGCGTGGGGTGGAAAGTGAGGGCCCCAATGTGGCCGAGAAGATAAAAGGGAAGCCCCTTAAAGATAGGCGCCTTCTCCCCGTAATGCTCCAGTTCCTTTATGCACTCTACAAGCTTAGATAGGGTAGAGACAATTTCCGGTCCAGAAAAATATCCGTCATGTTTCTGCATCAAAGAAGCAATGATCACCTCTCGTGCTGTCCAAATTTTCAGCCACTCCTCAAGATCTTTGATCTCTTCTACTTGGATGGGATCCTCCTTGCCCATAACATCCAGAAGGCGTTGGACGTTCTCAGAGGCTATTTCCGTGGTGGGGCCAAAGGAGGCAAAAAAAATGGAACATCCTGGAGGGACTGATAGGCCAGCATGCTCGAAGCCGATGGTAGTCGTGGCCCTATCCATGAATTCCATAAACAAGGGAGCTGGTGCCTTTTCCCTGTACATCCTGACAACGGCCTTTGCCACGGACTCCGGTTCATGATAATAGGCAATGCCAAAGGCCCTTTTCCGGGCCGGGACAAGCCTCATGCGTATCTTGGTCACAATGCCGGTCAATCCGTCGTTGCCCACAAAAAACTTTGTCAGATCCGTACCCGCAGGTTTTCTAAGCCCCTTTGATCCTGTTTCAAGAATCCCACCCGTAGGGAGAACAACATGCAAACCCAATACATAATCCGCGGGCTTCCCAATACATGCATCAATAATGTGCCCACTGGTGTTGCCGGCCATCATACCCCCCATAGTCGCCACCAGTCTGCTGCCTGGATAGACGGGAAGGAAGAAACCCTTTCTGCTAAGAGCTGTGTCCACGGCATCGACAGTGGCCCCCGGGCCGCACTCGAAGTAACCCTCATCCGTGTGGATCTCTAGGAAATCGATCCTGCCCGTGTTCAGAATTATACCCCTTTCAGGGGCTCTTGCAGAGCCTGTAAGGCTGGTCCCCGACCCTCTGGGATAGACCGCGATGTTCTCTTGATTGGCTAACCGAAATATCTCGCTGATTTCCTTTTCGTCCTTTGGCTTGACTACGGCGTATGGCAACACATCTTTGTCAAGGTCGAAATCATAGGGGAAAGGATCAAGACTGTTGTTGACCAGTTCAAAAAAGTTGTCGGAGATGTTCTTTTCACCTACAATGTTTTTCAGTCTATCGTATATAGATTCTCCCATGGCCCAAGCTCTCTGCTTTCAGATGCGGTAATGTTTTAATTCCAGGGAAAAATCCACCTACTTTACTGCTTTACAAAAAATACGTGTCTTTCAATAAAAAACCGTGAGCAATGCCCTTTTCAGTACCCAAGACGGGTAATTTCAGAAACATTCGATAGCTGTTCTAACTTCTCCACCAGTTCAATGACCTTGTCTGCATTGCCCCTTGAAATAACGCCCTCGGTCTGAGAAAGGAATTTCTCTATAATCTCCTCATGGGTCATAGGTTGCTGGGGATCCCCTTTGCAGTACTCAGTTCCTTTCGTATAGACTTTGCCTTCCCTGGTCTTAACCTCTAACCGTGTGATCGATTTCTGAGGCTCATTGACAAACGCCTCAACTGCCTCCGGAAGGGTGTTGATCTTTACTTTTTGCATGAATTGCTTGTGTTCTTCGTCACTGAAACGTTCCTCAGCGTACCACGCAGGTCCAACCTTATAGCCGAGGGCCGCGTTGGCAAAGGCCCATGGAACACTCCAGTAGCTGTCCTCCACACTCGACGGGTTCACGTTATCGAAAGGATAGCCCGTCACCTTTTCATGGGCGTGATAGATTACCTCAACAATATCTTGGCATGTAAGACCATGGGTGCTCATGATCTCCAACAGGGACTGGATGCCACCTTGGGCCCAGCGACAGCTTGGCCACGGTTTGAATGCTAGGGCGCTTGTAATATAGAAATCTTTGCCCAGATCTCTGGTGTAGATATCCCAGTCATTGTTATCAGAAATCGTCGTCCAGTAGGCAAAGGGTTCATCCAAGATTTCGTAGTAACCGGTGTAGCCAAGCCTAGCCAGCTGGGCTGCGCCGATTGCCACAAAACTATGAAACTGGTTGCCACATTTGGACATGGATGCCGGTACGTAGAGGATGTTGTGGACATTCATGGTAGGGCTATTGCCGAGGCCCATGCCAAAGGCGTTCATCCCCTGTTCCTCATCTAGTCCAAGGAGTTTGGTTGCCACTACCAGAGGACCACATCCTTGCCAACTCGAGTTCCATACACGCCTCCTGTGCTCAGGAGAGGGGAAGGTGGCATCAATAATCCGTCCCGTCACATCATACGCAGTGCATACTGCCGTTATTATATCCTGACCGCTGGTCTTCTCTCTCTCGCCGAGAGCAAGAGCCGCCATAACCATCCCCGAGCCCGGATGACCCCTATTCTTGTAGGTTTCCATCAGCTCCAGGCCCATGCACAACTGGGTATTGACACCTGAGGCAATCGCAGCCGGCACTTTGGCGCCGTCACCGAATAAGGTTGCCTCAGGGGAGCCGCCCAGTTGTTTGGCCCACTTAGTGATGATCTTTCCAGAGTTCATTGCCGTGCCGCCCAAAGCATTGCCTATTTCGTCCAGAATAAACTCCTTTGTTCGGGAAACAGCCTTCTCTGGAATATTTTCAAAACGGGCGTTTATAATATAATTGACCAGCCTCCTTGTAACACTCATAGCTTCAACCTTTCCTTGTGCTTTATGAAAGCCTCTTTTTGTGTCCCTGCACACATCTATTCTCATGGCCCCATAAGTCGGGGAAGGTATAGTGCTATTTGAGGGAACATTACGACAAGGATAATACACAGTACCATCATACAAAGGAATGGCACAATCCCTTTGAAGATGGTAAACAGGGGAACCTCCTTTGCAACCCCGTGGATAACATAGACATTCATGCCCACAGGCGGTGTAATGACTCCCATTTCGGACACAAGCACCATTATTACGCCGAACCAGATGGGATCGAATCCCAGCTTTACAATAACAGGGTAAAAAATAGGCACTGTAAGGATCACCATGGCAAGAGTATCCATGATGCAGCCGAGCAAGAGATAAACCACCAGGATGCAAATAAGGATGACAGTCGGGGGCACCTGAAGGTCACCCACAAAGCTAGCCAGCTGGAATGGAACCCTGCTGATGGCCAGGAAGTAGCCAAAGATCATGGCACCAATAACAATAACAAAGATCATTGCTGTTGAGCGCATAGTTTCTGTTACAGCGGCGATCAAGTTCTTCTTGGTCAAACGCCTTGTGAAAGCGGTAAACAGAAAGGCGCCAAAGGCGCCGACTCCGGCTGCCTCGGTTGGTGTGAAAAGGCCCAAGTATAGTCCCCCCATAATGACGACAAACAGTACCAACACACCCCAGCTATCCTTCAAAGAAGCAATTTTCTGGGAAAACGTTGTCTTGATTCCTGGAGGTCCCAATTTCTTGTTGAACCTGACCCGAATCGCAATGCACAGCATAAAAAGTGAGGCGAGAATAAGGCCTGGAAAGACCCCTGCCATGAAAAGCTTACCAATAGATTGCTCTGTGATGATACCGTAAATGATAAGAATAGAACTGGGTGGGATCAAGATGCCCAGTGAGCCCCCAGAGGCCACCACCCCTGTGGCTAGGGCTGGATCGTAATTGTACTTTTTCATCTCAGGCAGCGCAATCATGCCCATGGTCGCTGCTGTAGCCAAGGTTGATCCACTGACTGCTGCAAATCCACTGCATCCAATCACGGTCGCCATGGCCAGGCCACCCGGTGCACCGCCTATCAACTTGTAGGCACTGTTGTAAAGCCTTTCACTCAATCCAGAATAAAAAGCAAAAGACCCCATCAAAAGAAACAAGGGAAGTACAGAAAGGTCATAGCTTGCAGCGGTGGTGAATGGAACGGTCCTCAATATCCCCAAGGCACCTTCCAGGCTAGTCAAGTAGTAAAAGCCGGCGAATCCGACCGCCGCCATAACGAGCCCAACAGGCATCCGCAGGAAGAGCAGAATAATCAGGACGCCTATTCCTATTAATCCTACGGTAAAAGGATTCACTTCCTGAATACCCCATGTAAGTATTCGAAAAAATTCACTACGAGAACGAGGTCCAAAGCAGCGCACCCAACAACAAGAACAATGAGGAATGGGAAATGGGGGATATGAAGAACTCCTGACACATGCCTACATTCCCATAGGCTTCGGGCCTGGACCAACCCCTCCCAGGTAATCAGTGTCACCACACCGATACTGAAAAGAGATGTAACGGCATCAATTGCCTTCTGGGTTCTCTCCGGCAAAAGGCTGACAAATAGGTCAACGCGTACGTTTCCACCATGCATTGCACAATAACCAAATCCCAGAAAAACGACAAAAGTCATGAGGAACTCAATGAGTTCCACGGTTCCAGGGACGGGACGGTTAAAGAAATACCGCCCCGCCACATGGACAACAACTAGTAACATGAGAATAAGAAGGAAAAATCCACCCCCATAGTTGATGGCACGGCCTAAGGGATAAGCTATCCTCGCTATTGTATCAGCGACTTTTTTCAGGTACATTGTAACCCCTGTTTATCTTAATCCTGCCAGCTGCCGAACTCCTCATTGTACTTCTTGATCAACTGCTTCGCTCTTTCCACAAACTTCCTTGCTGGATAGCCTTTTGCTTCCATGCGGGTGATCCACGACTTTGTAATGGGGGCACACTGTCTTTCCCACTTGGACATCTCATCCGCGCTTAGCCTAATTACCTTCATACCTCGCTTCTTGCCCAGCTCGAAACCCGCTTTGTCCGCAGCATTCCAAGCCCTTCCAACGAGGTCAGCAGCTACAGTGCCGCTGGATTCATCTATGGCCTTCTGGATGTTCTCAGGCAGACTCTCATACTTTTTTTTGTTCATGGCAACCCAGAACCACTGGACGTAGAAGTCCCCAATATTCATGTATTTAGTTACTTCATAAAGTTTCCAGGTCTTTATCGCTTCGCAGGGGAAGATCGTCGCGTCAACAGTACCTTTTGATAAGGCGAGGTAGCATTCAGGAGCAGGTGTTGAGACCGGAGAACCTCCCAGGGCCTTAACGATTTCTCCGATGCCACCCGGAGCCCTGACGATAAGCCCCTTCATATCATTCATTGAGCGCACAGGCTTTCTGGAAAAGATCTGACCAGGCCCTTGAGAAAACAACCACAAAAGATGGGTGTCGGCGTATTCCCTCTGTAATGCTGGAAACTCTTTATAAAGATCCATCCAGGCTCGACTTGCGGCCCAGGAGGAGTGGGCACCAAGGAACGGAAGCTGCGTGGCCTCGCTCATGGGAAAACGCCCAATGTAATATGGCCCTGGATCAAGACAAATATCAATGCTACCTGCTTTGACCGCATCGTACATGGTTCCAGGTCTGGCCAAGGCACTGCCAGGGTAAATGTTCACCTTGACGCGCCCGTTCGTCTTTTGCTCAACCATCTTTTTCCAGGGCACAATCACATTGGTATGCATCCAGGCAACCTCTGGAAAAAGGTGATTAAAACTAAGGATAATCGGTTTTTTACCCCTAGCCTGCGCCACTGAAAGAGGCGCCATGACCAGAGCCAATCCCATCAAAAGAGTTACTACAGAAATTGGAAGACTCTTTCTCATTGCAAAACCTCCTCTCCAAATGTGTTGTTGTTTTGAAAAAGCGTTTCCCTAGCAACAGGGCATATTCAACCACCAGGCAAATCGGACGATCCCTTTGTCCTTTACCTTTTTATCCGCCCAATGGTCTGTCCTATCGTACCGGGATGGAGTTGCTCACCCTCAAGAATTTCCTGCACTCCAAAAAGGAATCAAACGGAAATAAGCTTGTAGGTTCGCGTTGATATCCCGTACCTACCTGCAATTGACAAAAGCCATGGCTAATGTGGAATATTCCGCAAATCGCGGGAAGCTGTTTTTGGAAACCCCTTTACATAATAAGACCTTGCATGATCGCGAACTTCTTTTGTGCATGCTGGAGGTGCAGTTTTGTGAGCCTTTTCAATTCACCTGCATTTTTCTTTTCTAAAGCTTCAAGCATACTTTCATGATCACTGATGGACTCTTGTGCCCCGGCTGGCGCATGCAGGGCAATAGCGCGGAGCCAGTGAAACTTATCCACGAGGTGCGAAATAGTCTCAATGAAAACTTCTGACTTGGCTGCCTTATAGAGGATCTGGTGGAATTCTGTTTCGTATCGAATGATGTTATGCATGTCAACCGTCTTAAGAGCCCTCCAAGCGTCTGCAAGGTTTCGTCTCAAAGCCTTCATCTCAGAAGCTGTTATACGCTCAACAACTAAAGGAATAGCAAACTCTTCGATGACACTTCTTATGGCAAAGTAGTCAGTCACCACATTGGAGCCCAGTTTCCTTACAATGAACCCCTGCTTATCGGTACACTCAAGTAATTTCTCGTTTTCCAGCATCAAGAGGGCTTCTCTAACAGGGGTTCGACTCATCTTCAGTTTCTTAGCGATCTCACTCTCAAAGATCTTCTCCCCGGGCTTCAACTCATAGAAGATGATCTTCTTCTTGATCTCATCATAGGCCTTGTGACGGAGATTTCTCTTCATAGGATGGGGCCTTTCCCCAAGCAAGATGTATATTAACTCGTATATTTAAAAATCTCTCTTGTCAAGTTTTTTCTTGCTTCGTGGTATACTCTTTTTACAAAAGATAGACCCTATAATATACTGTAATATAAGGAAGTTAAAGTATACGCAAAATTCGTAGAACTGCTGCTCTCAATAAAAATAATTTTTTAATTTTATCATAAATTCACCATTAATTGCGGCATTAAATAGCAATAATGTATACATACCTGTATACAACTTACGAACCTTCTTTCTCACTTTTTGTGGGTTTTTGGATAGGAAGGCATATTCTTTGTGCTCTTTGGGTGTTCCGGCTGGTTCGAGGATGGAAAGTGTTATACTGTCCAGGGGAGATACGAATTGAATTTATATGCCTATAAATCAGCCATCAATTTTTTTCTAAGCCTGTCTATTTCCTCTACCATCTTTTCTGCGATTTTCAAGGAGTCCTCTGCGTCCGAGATCTCCTGGGTATCGAAATCCCCGTAATCCACATCTGTTCTTCTAGAGAGGAGGATTTTAAAATTCTTGACAATCTCTACAGGGAGAATCCCAGGTTTGATGAACCTAAGACTCAGCATTGTGACAGCTCCATCATGGGTTTCCGGATTTACGCCTTCAAGAATGAGCAATGACCTTACAGCGTTGAGGGCTGCATAATAACTTCTGTTTAGTGAAGTCCTTATCCTTGTTTCTTTTAAATTGGCACGGGCGTCTTCCAAGAACTCCAGAGCCTTTCTCATTCTAATATCGCTCAATGCTTTCTTATCTTTAACATCAAGGGTCATATGCGTATCCCTTCTTTTGTTATGTTTTGATAAAAGGGTGAATTGTATCGCATTTCAAGCTCAAAAGAACTGAGGTCCTTGATGACAGGCGTAAAGGATAAACCACTTTTCATCTCTTCTTGAACAATTATTTCCATAATTCTGTCTTCAATTGCAGGATTCCTGTTCTTCACCACAATAAGGATATCAAAGTCGGAGCTTTTATCATGATCCCCCCTTGCCTTTGAACCAAAGGCATGGACCGAGATAATCCTGCCCCGAAACTTGCTAATGAGTTGCCTTGTGATACGTTCAAGTATTTTTTTTTCATAAAAATACATGCCTGAAAATTCCGATCTGGTTCAGTTGATATGGATCTTCGGTATTTGTTCAATGTCCAGTAGTTCAATTCAATATAGAACCAATAAACGCAGTTTGTCGCAGCACATATCTCCCACTTCTTTCTTTGTCCGTACATTAAGTAATCACGGTAAAATCAAGTTAGGGGAAAACTGCCTTGTATGTCAAGGCAAAATAAGCCAAAAACAAGAGGCTAAGCTTCGCATACCCCGCCCCTTGCCTGAGGAGGAGAATGAAAATTAGCGGGCATATTGGACTTTTTATATCACCTTCAAGCTGGGGAGACTATGATCGTTGATGCCCGGCCCCCAATGACTATCTCAGGGAGCACATCAAAGGCGCCGTTTCCATTCCCTTTTACGACATGGACAAAATGGTCGGAAAGTTGCCAAAAGACATCTGGATAATCACTTATTGCGCCTGCCCCATGCGATGGCCAAAAGAGCTGCAGACAAATTGAGGGCAGCCGGGTATGATAAAGTGGGAGCTCTGGACGAAGGATTTAACGCATGGAAAGGAAACGGATACCAGACACAAAGTGGTAACGCCAAATAAACAGAGAAACTGGCTTTGAACAAGGATACTCTAAGTAACAGTAAGGCTGCTCGGAGGGTACAGTTTGGGAATCTCCACTGCCAAGTCTATAGAGCAGGGAGGCTCTCACCCCGACCAGAGGTCAATTGCCAACATTTTCATGAAAGCCTTTTGGGGAACAGGGGGCCCTTTGTCATGACGGGCGATTCTTTAGGCTCCTGTAATAGCTGTCGATATTGTAAATCGCCGCAAGTGGATTATGCCCAAGCAATCGGTCTTTCACTGCCAGGACCGTACAGGGCGCTTCAGCATATTTCAAGAACAGGGAATCATGCCCCACGCATAGCCCCATCACTACATTGAAATCCGTTTTTGAATCATTAAGCACCATCGCCTGCATGATCGGGTTACACATGGATTCAAACTGCCCAATAGCGATCTTTTGATCATCACGAATTCCGATCTTTTCTTTGGGAGTACGTCCGGCCTTGCAGACAACCGAGACGACCTCAAATCCCCACTTGGAGAAAACCATTTCAACCGCCTGGGCTTCCTTTCTAAGGCCAATGCAAAATACCAGCCCCAAACGCTTGTAGCCCATTTTTTGAGCAAACTCCATGACCTCAACAATGCGTGGTTTTATGGGGCGAACACGGGCATAGCCGAGTTCTTTGTCTCCATAGCCTTGCGCCTCCTGAATGGAGGCCTGTCTTGCAAATTCCTTAATTTCCAGGTGCTCGTATTCTTGTAGAGATTTCTCGATAATCTCCTTTTTATAGAGCGTAGGACAAAAAGCCGGTCCTTTCCCATTCTCTTTCCTGCACGCCCTCTCAGAAAGCTTCACACTACATTTGGCACAATTAGGCAATTTGTCATTCATTCCCGGCGCTCCTTTCCGGGCCAGTGGTCTTCAAACTTCTTCCTGGCCCAAACAGAAGTCTCTCTACCTCCTTTGTTGACGCTTGTCAACCAGGCTCCCTTTCAAGGTTTGCTAACATGGCCCTAACAGGGGTATGCAAATTCTTTTGCTACTTGGGACGCCCGAATAACTCGCTTCCAGCACCAGGTCTTCCCATAGGCTTAAGATCTGGAGGTAGTTCTACCTGATCGGCTTGGTAAAAGGCATAATGAGTAGAAGGCCAAGGATCACCCGGTCAGGCCCAGATTCTTCCTGTCGGCTCTCGTGGCAAGAGAAAGCAACACCCATGAGTCAACCTTTTCCATATTTCGAATGCCGTATCCGAACCGGTTCAAAAAGGCCTTAAGATGAAGCGCCTGCTCCTTCTTCGCCAGTATCAGAGTGCCGGACTCGCGCGAGTCAAGTTCTCTTGCCAGGCTTTCCTGTGCAAAAAGGTAGTTTGAGTACGAAGTAGAAGTGGATACGACACGTTCCACCTCGCTCCGCAGATAAAAGCCTAAGCCCCAGAAAGGCATCGAGTCAACGAACAGGATCTCAGAAGGCAAAGGTGCCACCTTTGCCGCGATCGCCCGGGCTACAGGGCGGTTGTCCCGACGGTATGGGTACTGGGAAGCCCCCCATTTAAGCACAACCAAACCTATCAGCCAGGCCGCAAGAAGGCATGTACTGAGCCGCCCGGGGAATCCTTTGCCCACCACCCTTCCTGTTGTTAGGGCCAGAGGTACAAAGAGCGGTAGCACATACAGAGGCAATCTCGAACGACTGAGGCAAAATATTCCTAAGGGAACAAACACCCACAGCGCAAGGAAACCGACCCACTGATCCTGCTTCAGTTTCCTCCGCCACCATACAAGTGAGAACAGCCTCTGGGGCAAAGATTTCGCTGCACGCAGCAATGAAAACGTCCACGGCAAAGTTCCTCCTACAAGAGCGGGCCCGTGGGGCTCCACCTTCAGTTATCCAGTGCTGCTCATCAAAAATAACGGGATTCTCATATCTATCCAAAATGGCCCGATAAAATCAGATTGGGTGGCCGGTTTCAATCGGATTACGCGTATCATAACAAAAAGTCAAATTACTATGCACTAACTGTCAAAAAAACTTCGCGCTTATCAGGATAGGAGGTTGTGCCTACCTGAATCGTTTTCTGCACTGCAAGGCCTTGGAGGAGTGGGTGGATGCGAATATATATCCGGGTCTAGTTGTCTGAGCAAGAGCAAAAAGAGGATATTTCGGTAATCATGGCCAGTGCCTGCCTATAACCCATATTTATGGTCCTGTTTATCTTCCTTCTATCCCGCGTAATGAACTTAGCCGGAGGAGTCTTTTCGGGTGCTATGATTAGGGCCCTATGAGGACTTTCTTCTGCCATAGTTTCCATCTGGGCCACTTCTTGTCCGTAAGACTGGGCTGCTTCCCAGAGCCTGTCCAGCATCCATTCGTGACGATGAAAATATCGCCAAAAAAGAGTCCTTTCCAAGATAGTTGGTGGTCCTCCTTCGCAACCCACGGGTTTTGTCAGGACAGCCACAATTTTTTCCTCGGCCTGCGATTTAGCAAGAAGCTTGCGGGCAGTGGATTTACTGTACCTCCATCCACAAAGTGATCTTTTCCAATCTGGACGGTGCCAGGATAGCATCCCGGAACTGCGGGACATGCCCAAAATATCTCATAGATGTCACCGCTAGGCACCTTCGTTGCTGCGAAATGGAATAGGGTATCGACCTTCCGGAGTCGTTCTATATCAAGGGGATACTTTTTTGAAAACATCATAGATAAGATAATCAATGTTAAGTACCGGCCTCTTTGGAGAAAATGCTAGAGAGGCAGCAGGGATATTCCTATAACAGACAAGCTTGGGGGTGCATAGTTCGTTATGCCACACTGCCTCCATTTCCTTGCGCTGGCCCGTCAGGAAGTAAGCAAGCGTGGGCACGCTGGCAGATACGGCCAAGGTCTCACCGAAATGAGTTATATTATTATCCAGTAATGCCATGAGTACCCCAGCCACAAATCCTGCTCTCATTCCTCCCCCTTCCAGTATTAGGGGCACCTTCCCGTCTTTTTCCACTTCCACCCCCATGTGTGAGGCAAATTGTATAATCCAATTGTACACAAATAGGGGGATAGGTTCATCACTTTTTGAATTTGACAAGTATCAGCTCAATAAAAAGGGGGAGGAGGGTTTTTCTGAAGCGACTGTCGGGAGAGTGCCGTCTTTTCTTCGCTCGACTCAGACCCCACCCTTTAGGCGAATGCCTGGTTTTGTGACTTATCAGCGGGGAAACCGCTCTTTTTTTACCCAAATTACTCCAGGCGTACCCAAGTTAGCCTAAGGCGCCACCCCCTTCATCCTCCTGGGCCATAACTAAAACGAAGAGCTGATATGACATAGAAAAGCAATCATCCTATGGGTGGATGATTGGTTTTTTAGCAATCCATACCTTTCTTCTGAAGGATAAATCAAACTAGCCTCACCATCTAATAAGTGCAAAACGGAATTGAAACAAGGCGTCTGATAGCTTAAGAATGACCCTTTTGTATCGCAAATTTTGTGGGGTAGAATCTGTTTGCCCCACAACGCAGGATTTCAATCCCGTAATCTGTTACTAAGGTGGGTATACCGCCTCTCAGTCTTATTGTTCTTGACTTCAATTGTAAGGGCTTTTTTGTCCCGAGCACCACCACAAGCCTTCTTGCCGTTGTCTCAGCCGTGTAAATGAGGTTAACCTGCGGGAGTGCGTAGTGCTGGGTCAAAACAGCAATTACGACAGCCTGGTACTCAGAGCCCTGTGACTTGTGTACCGAAACAGCATGGGCCAAGGTCAACTCGTCCTGGTCCGCAAAGTCGTAATCCACCTCACGCTCATCGAAAGAGGTAGTTATCACCTGGTTTTCCACATCAATTGCTCTTATTTTCCCAACGTCGCCGTTGAGATTGTAAATGCCAACCAATCTTGGATTTGGGGGTTGGACGAAGATTTTTGGTGACCCGGTGATAACAGCCGTATTGCTGGATAGGTTAACTCATAGAGCTTACTTCATCAACTGCAGGTGGAAAAGTTACCGGTTAAAACAAAGCCTGAGAAAACGATCAATGTGAATAACCCTGTGGAAAATGGAAAGCTATTCCAACAGGGTCATTAATTAGGGCCTTTGTCAGGTGAAACTTCGTTCGCCTTACGGCCTACCTCCGTTTTACCTGCTGCTTGCGTAACATTGAAGGTACCTTGGCCATCTACCGGAATTTTAATCAGCCACCAGGGTGGTCAAAATTAGCTTGTCATTACCACCCTTACAAACCAAAAGGCAATGTTATTCGCCAGAGGTGGGAGGTTGGACCGGCTTAATTAAGGCGATCATTGACACGAATCCTCTTGGTTCACCTTTACAGATCTCAAAATGAAAATGGGGAGACGGGAACGCCCTAAATCCCTTCAGTAGAAATTTCTTGACAGACGTCCTTTTTAATGATAGTTAGAATCTCAAAACAATATTATTTTGCTCTAACAAAGGATTCAGACATGCAGACTGACGAAAGTAAAAAGTCGACCCCAAGGGCCTTGACCGCCAGCATGGAGGATTACTTGGAGGCTATTGTGAATCTGGAAAACGAGAAAAAGGCTGTCAGGGTCAAAGACATTGCCAAAAGGCTCGGGGTGCGTATGCCTACGGTTACGAGCATGCTCAAGACCTTGGGCAAGGCAGGCCTTGTGAATTACGAGAAGTATGAATATATCCAACTTACAAACAGGGGGAAAAAGGTTGGCAAGGAAATTGACCGAAGACATCATGCGTTGAAGAAGTTTCTTAGAGACATACTTGGTATTGACCCCGATACCGCCGACGAAGAGGCCTGCAAGATGGAACACGCTGTAAGCGCCTCAACACTGAATAGGTTCGTGGAATTTATGGGTTTCATCGAGTCTTGCCCCAGGGCAGGCAAGCAGTGGCTTGAATACTTCCAGGAGTATAGACAACACGGCAGGAACAAGGCAACATGCCTTGAATATATGCGCAGCTTTGAACAACTTTTCAAAAAACAACTTGAAGCTGCAGAAATGGAGACAGAAATAGAAAATGGTGCTTAGCCAAGCAGAGCCGGGGAAAGAGGTTACTCTGGTGGATATAATCGGAGGAAGAGGTGTAAAATCCAAGCTGTACAGCATGGGGCTTATACCTGGCACAAAGGTCAAGATTCTCACCCACGCCTCAATGGGTCCTGTCATGGTGAGGGTAAGAGACTGCAGGTTGGCCTTGGGCCGCGGTATGGCGGAAAAAATAATCGTGGAGTAATTTTTTTTGAGGTAAAACTTAGATCTATCTAACAATGATGTGTTCTTCTAAATTATGCCGCAAAATATCAAACAAAAGGAGGAAAAACCATGGACTTATCATTACGCGAGATGGACGTGGGCTCCAGGGGAAGAGTGAAGGGCTACAAGGAAGGTGCAAAACCTTACCTGGATAAAATCCTTGCCATGGGCCTTACCATAGGGGCCGAATTCACGGTAAGTCGGGTAGCTCCCCTGGGAGACCCGGTAGAGTTGAATGTGCGAGGGTATGACATAACCCTTAGGAAAAATGAGGCTGAAATCTTGATAGTGGAAAGGAGGTAAATATGGGCATAATAACCATAGGTCTTGGAGGCAATCCCAATTGCGGAAAAACCACACTCTTTAATGCCCTTACCGGTGCAAAGCTCAAGGTGGGAAACTGGCCCGGGGTCACCGTTGAGAAAAAGGCAGGTAGTTATACTTTTAAAAATCTAGATGTTGAAGTAGTTGATCTGCCGGGTATCTATTCCCTTTCGGCCACGTCAGTGGATGAAAGGATCGCGAGAGACTATGTGGCATCGGGCGAGCCTGATCTCATAGTCAACATAGTGGATGCCTCCAACATGGAGCGCAACTTATATCTTACTTTACAGCTTTTGGAGATGAATGTACCGCTCATTATTGCCCTAAATATGATGGATATTGCCCGGGCGCGCGGAATCAAGATTGACATAAAGTCCCTTGAAAGACTCCTTGGCTGTCCTGTGGTCCCCATGGTGGCAAAGGAGGGCGAGGGTATCGTCCCGCTCAAAGAGGCTATCAAGAAATGGGCAAAGGAGAAGCGGCATGCTGATTTTAGGATGGATTACGGTTCCGAAATAAAATCGGCTCTTGAAAGGCTTCTGCCTTTAATTCAGGAGAGTTCAGAAAGGGTTTATATTCACCCCGAATGGCTCGGCCTGAAACTCCTAGAACAGGATGAGATGGCCCTTGCCTTTGCAGGTGATTCGATCGGCAACACACTAAAAGAGGTCGCCGATACTATAAAGGTAAAGACGGGTATGGAGCCGGAGGCCTTCGTGGCGATGGCACGCTATAATTATATTGAAAACATCTGCAGCCAGGCAATCAAAAAACGATCAAAGCTGGGGAAAAACATCTCGGATATCATCGACTCGGTAGTGCTAAACCGCTACCTTGGTATTCCTATCTTTCTCCTCGCAATGTATCTAACCTTTATGTTCACCATCAATGTGGGTGGTTGTTTTATAGACTTTTTCGACATGCTCTTTGGGACTGTATGTGTAGATGGGTTCGGCAGGCTACTCTCAGTACTACACTTTCCACAATGGCTCATAACCATCCTGGCTGACGGCGTGGGAGGTGGCGTCCAGACCGTCTCAACATTTATTCCTCCCATAGGATTCATGTTCCTGTGCCTTTCAATACTTGAAGATTCAGGCTATATGGCCCGTGCCGCCTTTGTAATGGACCGGTTTATGAGAGCAGTGGGACTTCCAGGAAAGGCCTTCATACCCATGCTGGTAGGTTTTGGCTGTAATGTCCCGGCAATCATGGCCACAAGGACACTGGAAAACACGAAAGACAGAACCCTAACCATTGCAATGAACCCTTTTATGTCATGCGGGGCGCGGCTGCCTGTATATGCCCTTTTTGCGGCCGCCTTCTTTCCAAGGGGAGGGAGGAACGTGATCTTCAGTCTTTATCTCATTGGGATAATGGTGGCGGTCTTAACTGGCCTTTTCCTCAAAAGGACCGTGCTCAAGGGCGAAGTATCGCATTTTATCATGGAGCTTCCGCCCTACCACATGCCTACCATAAGAGGTGTGCTCATACATACCTATGAGAGGCTCAAGGTCTTCATGTTCCGCGCAGGCAAGGTCATCATTGCGATAGTCATAGTCTTGAGTTTTTTGAACTCTGTCGGTACAGATGGTACGTTCGGCCACGAAGACAGTGGCTCATCCCTCCTTGCTGCAATCGGCAAGGGTATCACCCCGGTCTTTTATCCCTTGGGCATCCATAAGGAGAACTGGCCTGCCACTGTAGGGCTTTTTACCGGGGTCTTCGCCAAGGAGGCGGTGGTCGGCACGCTCAATTCCCTTTATAGCGCAGAGGCACAGACTGGAGAAGAGGAAGAAGGCTTCAACCTGGTTCAGGGAATCAAAGATGCCTTTTCATCCATACCTGAGAACCTTTCAGGGCTTGCCGGATCCCTTGCAGATCCCCTCGGCATAGGCTCTGCTACAGAGGAGGCACCTGAAGAGATGGGGAAAAGTACATTTGGGGTCATGGGCAAGCGTTTTGATGGAAAGGTAGGGGCCTTTGCGTATCTTCTCTTTGTGTTGCTCTATATACCGTGCCTTGTGGCAGTTGCCACCATCTACCGCGAGACAAATGCGAGGTGGGCCGTCTTTGAGGTGGTTTACACAATCTTTGTGGCCTGGGTCGTATCAACCCTTTTCTATCAGATGGCTACCTTTGGCAAGCATCCGGCCGCCTCGCTGGCTTGGGTTATAGGTATAGGGTTCGCATGTGCTGTACTTTACTATGTGATGAAAAGGGCTGGAAGGAAACTCCTTTTGCTCGCCGCAAAGGGAAGACCCACAATAGGGCCGGCTCATGAAACCCTGCCTGTTTTTCAAAGGATAAGATAGATGAGACCCTCACAGTCATGAATTCTTTCAAATTGATTTATATGAGGTGAGTTGACCCATGAAAGCACCGGCCAAAGAGGACTTAATCAATGCCATTGATAGGGGTGTGGAGGAATTGCACCCGCACATTGAGATGCATCGTTATCTCATGACGAGTATCTTAAGACAGAAGGTCGAGGAGAGGGGGCTTAAGACGCTGCCCCTGGCCCTTCGCTCTCCCTATGAGGAGAAGATGAAAGGGGCTATCGAGGAGGCGATAGTTACGCTGGAAGAAAGCAGAAAGGCCTTCAAATCAAAGAGATTGGAGGCCCTCCGAAAGAGACTGACAAAGGTTTTGATAGAAAGTGCATAATCAGAAAAGGTAGTCAGCCTTACGGGTCTTGCTTCGGGCAAGGCAAGTGAAGGCGCATCGAAAACGGCTTCAAAGTTGGTTTTCATGCGCCTTTTTATTTTCTGTGAAGAAAGGAGGTGGTGGGAAAGAATGCAAAAGATGCAAATGCAGCGGATTTCGCTATGCCTGCTGTAGAAACCAGCAAGTTCAAGGCGAACCCGGGATTGTTATCCGGATTACCAAAAAGGAGGTACGAACAGATGAAAGCATGCATAGCGGCTCTTGTAGCAGTTTTTGTAAGTGGTTTTTTTGGCCCGATGGTGTTCGGGCAGGAGATCACCAAGGATGAGATTGCAAAAGAGTTGAAGTCGCTCAAGGCGAGGATCAACAAACTTGAACAGGAAGTCACTCGGAAAGACAAGGAAATTGAAGGGCTCAAGGCGAAGGTGGAAAAGCCACCGGAGACGGCGTTTGCTGAAGAAGGGCAGGAGAAATGGACCGACAGGATCACATTTTCCGGTGCTATTGAGGTGGAGTACGGAAGCGAGAAGCACAAGGTGAAAGAGCCCGGGACGGGGAAATCCACGAGCACCAGGGATGATGACATCACCCTCTCCACCGTGGAACTGCACGCGGACGCGCAGATAAACAAGTACACGAAAGGGCATGTGGTGTTTCTGTACGAGGAAGATGAAGACGAGGACCGGGCCCGCATTGATGAAGGTACCATCCGGCTCGGGGGTATCAAGCAAACCCATAACCTCTACTTCCAGGCCGGGAAATATTATCCCCATTTCGGGGAATTGAACTCGTGGTTCATATCTGATCCCCTAACCTGCCAGGTCTTTAAGATTCAGGAATCGGCAGCAGAAGTGGGATACGATGCAGAGTGGTTTTCTTTTGCTGCTGGGATGTTTCATGGGGATCTACAGAAGAAAGGGGAGGATGAGAGCAGGATCAAGGGTTTTTTCGCCGATGCCAATGTCCATAATCAGGAGGATACTCTGGGAGGATTCTCTTTGCTGGCCGGGGTATCCTACCTGAACAACGTTGCCGATACGGATACGCTCCAGGACGAGGTGAATCAGATCAGGGACTATGTGGGAGGAGTGGCCCTGTACCTGGTTGCCGAATACAACAACTTCAGTTTCGGGGCCGAGTATATCACTGCTATGGACGACTTCCATGCAGGGGAAATGAGGTATGCCGTTGACCGGAACGGCAACCCAGCAGAAACAAAACCTGTGGCCTGGAATGTTGAACTGGCGTACAGGCCCATGGATCGTCTCCAGCTTCCCGTGAAATACGAAGGGACCAAGGACATATTCGGGCTGTTTCCTGAGAGACAATATGGTGTTGTGGTCAGCTATGATCTGTTCGAGTCCACCACCATTTCTGCAGAATACCTGCACGGGGAATATGAATGACAATAACCAGAACGGAGATGGCAATGTAGAAGACTCAAAAGATGCGGTCACCCTGCAACTGGCCGTGGAATTCTGATTGGGATTTTTCTCAATGATGATACCCCGCTTCCTCTGCAGGAGGCGGGGGTCTCCCTACCCGCACCAACCCCTATCTCTTTTCCATTTTTGGAGCACTACTCTGCCTGAGTGGAGAGTACAATCTTTCCTTGATGCTGGATAGTTCTAAGAACCCATAAGCAATCTTGACAAAAGGCGCCAGAGTTATAGATAATGATTAATATTCTAGGCGTGCATGCAGACGGCCATAGTTGCAAAAATGGCCATAGATGAATACCCCTATACATGAAGGAGCAAGCGACCATGATGGTCAAAGATTACTATCGAATCCTTGGGGTGAGCAGGGATGCCTCCGATGAGGAAATCAAAAAGGCATATCGAAGCCTTGCAAAGCAATACCATCCTGATACAAACCACGGAAACCCTGCCAGCGAAGAAAGGCTGAAGGAAATCAACGAGGCCTATGACATTCTGGGGGATAAAGAAAAAAGAACGCTTTACGACCTTCAAGTTAGTCGGTCACCAAAATATGAATTTGTACAGGATAGTAGAGTTGTTAATCACTTATCTGAACTAATTGATCTTTTTTCCAGACTCTCTAGCAGTGGATTTTACAAAGTACGACCTGGTGGATGTAGAAGAAGGGGGTTTGGCAGGGGCTGCCGTGGCAGGCGCAGATTTTTTTTCGATGATGTGTTTGATTAAATATAACGAGGGCAGGGGTAAAACCCCTGCCCTCGTCACTGTCATTTATTAGGTTTCGGCTTGCTGTTGTGTTTCGAGCTCCTCAATGCGTTTGCTAATTTCATCCAGGGCGCGTTTCATGTCTTCTGCCTCGGCCTTCAGCATTTCGGCTTCTTCCGAGGGGCTCATTCCATAGGGACCATAAGGGCTACCATAGGTTGGACCCCAATAGCCTCCTGCCCAGCCTGGAGCGTACGCTCTCCAGCCCCAGCCTCTGCTATAACCACGGCCCCAGCCGAACCACCCTCGGCCGTAACCGCTGCCTCGGCCATACCAGCCTCCATACCAAGGGCCGTAAGCACCTCTCCAGGCAGGGTTACAAAGGCCACGGCCTCCTCCTGTCATAGGGCCAGCGCCCCAAGGGCCTGTTCCGTCTAGTCCTGGCATACCAGACACCTCCTTTCCTCATAAATTATTCTACCAGTAAACAGGGCCATAAGCGGGACCCCAAAACGGGCCTGCCCATCCGGGACCATAGGCCCTCCAGCCCCAGCCTCGGCCATAACCACGGCCCCAGCCGAACCAGCCTCTGCCAAAGCCTCGACCCCAGCCTCTGCCGTAGCCTCGGCCTCTTCCGAAACCCCAGCCAAACCAGCCTGGGTACCACGGTCCGTAGAATCCCGGCATTCCAAACACCTCCTTCCTTCGTCTAGTATTCTCTAAGATATAAAAGGTTAAAAGATTCCCCTTCTACCTCTACCAAAGCGACCCATCATCTTACCTCGGCCTCCTGCCTGGCCTCGTCCTAGGCCCCTTCGCAGGCCCATTCCTCGACCATAACCAGGGAATTGACCAGTTTGTGGCACCTCAGGGCCATTCATCATACGATTTGGATTACAGTAACCAAGCCCTCTTCCAGTTCCAGGGCCATTTCCCATAGGTCCAGTTCCATCAAAACGTGGCATTCTGCTCACCTCCTTTCAAAAAGGGCCTCTACCCCAACCTCGACCTCTTCGCCTGCGGCCTCTGGGCGGAAGCTCAAAATGACCGCCTTCAATCCTCAGAACCCTTCCCATAACCAATGCCTCAGCCACAATCCTGCGAGCCTCGCCAAGGATTCGACCAAAGGTCTGGCGCGAAACATTCATACGTTCTGCAGCGGTTTCCTGATCCAGCCCCTCAAAATCGCTCAATCGAATTGCCTCGAACCCTTCAATTGGAAGCACTATCTCACCACGGCCCCAGGGCGCCAACCTATTGGGTATAAACCCGGTTACCACCGGCGGGCCTTGAACAAATCTCATTTTTCTTGGTCTAGGCATATCCTATTTTTCTCCATTTTGAGCTTACGCTCATAATATAAAACCCGCCATTTCATTGTCAAGCATTTTTTGTAAGCATATGCCCAAAAATCTCCTAAGGGCTTCGGTGCCGTGGGTCTTACGGGCATCCCAAATAGAAGCCCCGACTTCTGTTATAAGCCACCTCCACACCCCCATCTATATGGGCATACCTAAAAGGAGTCCCCACAGAGGGCTCTATAGATTCAGGCCGTCTCCTCTGCGAGCCTTTTCACCCATTGGGGCACGGTGGCCTCTTCTATGCAATGATAGTCCTTAATATATGGCTTTACATCCACAATAGGGCTGCCGACCAGGGCCTCAAGGCCTTTTGCTAGGAGCACATTGCCCCTCCGGCGCATAAGCCTAACGGGGGAGAGCAGAATAGGATTTGGTCTCATTGGACTACATGTGGCGAAAATGCCCCTTTTCGGCATATCTTTGCTACCCATGGCACGAACCTGTAGAATCCCCTTACGCTCTTCAGGGATAAGGTGGGCCCAGTAGAGAACCATGATATGGGAAAAATATGTCGTGAAGTGGATACGATGAAGCACCGCTGTTATGACCTGGTCAAAGAAGCCCTAAAAAAAGAGCCTGACAGGGCAGACTGTCTCATCAATCTGCTTCTCGTCTCCCGGCACCTGGAACGAATCGCAGACCATGCCACCAATATCGCCGAGGAGGTTATTTATTTGATAGAAGGTGAGATCCATCGGCACAACAGGGACACCCTGGATCCGGATCAGGACACATCAGCCCAATAAAAAGAGGCAAAAGGCAGTGCCCCCTATAACCGGGAACCATGTCAGGAGAGGGCCTCCCATTTCAGGCAATCGGGGAGGCTTTTGTCCTCTCAGGCCTGCCAGGAGATTCTCCGCTGCCCTGAGCCCCATTCTCGTCCTGGTTTCAACGGTTGCACTTCCTAACGGATAAGAACTCGCTTTTGTGAGGAAGGGCAAGACGGAATTTTGGCTGGTGTCAAGAAAAAAAGCGGACCACAACATACGGTATAGGCAAAATTGGTGATGGCGGTGGGGTGAATGCAGCGGCATTGGCCAGGCGGGCTCCCCACTCGTTCCACCCCAGGAGTTTAATCCCCGCGGCTATGGCCCAGTATGTCAGCGGAGGCTTGGCAAAGTGAGGCTGGTCGTCGTTAAAGGCGGGAAATGAAATTTTCCGATTGATTCAATTATCAGAAGACTAGCGGTTAGGGGGGATTGAAGCTCTGGAGGGCAACAAGAATTTTCTCCTGTGTTATGGGCAACTCTTTCATCCTCACACCCACAGCATCGTAGATAGCATTTGCAATGGCAGATGCCGTACCGATCATCGTAGCTTCCCCTATGCCCTTAGCACCAAAGGGACCGGTCGGTTCATGGCTTTCAACAATGACTGCATCTATGCGCGGAATATCGCACGATCTCGGGATCCTGTAATCTGCAAAATTGCTGTTCATAACTTTGCCATTTTCTATAACAAGCCCTTCGGTCAGGGCATAGCCGATGCCCATTACCTCTCCTCCTGCTATCTGGCCTTCTATGTGGGCCGGGTTAATAGCCTTTCCCACATCAAAAGCCCCTACCAACCTAAGAACCCGAACTCCGCCGGTTTCTGTGTCAACTTCGACTTCTGCAAAATGAGCTCCGTAAGTAGGCGGCATGGAGGGGGCCACTCCAGTAGCTGCACCTATTATTTGCTCGCAAAGAGAGAGATCCTCAATTTGAATCTTTCTCATTAGATCGGCCAGTGAAATGTTTAACGAGGGCCTCTTTGTGTCGTAAATCACACCCTCTCTGATATCCAGCCTGTTTTGCGGGGTGTTAAGATGTTTGGATGCAAAAACAAGTACACTCTTTTTTGCTTGAGCCGCAGCCTTTCTTACTGCGATCCCCCCACAATAAGTCTGCCTGCTTCCATGTGTTCCTCCATCCAGGGGTGTTGTATCAGTGTCAGTGTCGGAAACCGATATCTTCCTCCAATCAATGCCAAGCTCTTCGGCGGCAATTTGAACAAGCCCTGTCTTGTTGCCCTGCCCATCGTCCGCGGCAGCGGTTTCAAGGCTGACAGAACCGTCTGCATTAATCAACACAATGGCTGATGCCGGGTCAGGGAGGCCAAAACGGGCGCCTGTGCCGTGCATAAGGCAAGACATTCCCACCCCCTTCCTTATTTTACCACGCCTGGATGACCTCCTGGACTTCTTCTTCCATCTGATCTTCTCAGCCCCTTGAAAGAGGCATTCTTTCAAACCGCAGCTCAATATCTTTTCGTTAAATACCGGGTCAATCTCTCCCGCGCCACGATAGTTCTTCAGCCTTAGTTCAATGGGATCCATGCCAAGCTTTTCAGCTACTATATCCATTTGGGATTCCTGTGCAAAGTTCATTTGGGGATTTCCATATCCCCTGAAGGCGCCGTTCAGAGACTTATTGGTATAAACGCAGTATCCTTCAAACTTAACATGAGGTATCCGGTACAGCCCTACACCAGTAGAAAGGGCATCTGCAATAACGCCGATGTAATGAGTGGCATACGCACCCACATCCATTACTATCTTGATGCTGTTGGCTGTGAGGATACCTTCCTTGGTAAATCCGGTTCTAAGTTCAACTAAGAAGGGATGGCGTCCTTCTGTGGCCTCAAAATCTTCCTTCCTGGTAAAGGACATTTTAACCGGCCTGCCCGCCTTCTTGGAAAGGTGGCAGCACATGAGTTCGAGTCCATGAATCAGGCCACATCTCCCGCCGAATGCACCCCCCGTATAAGGCTTAATTATCCGTACGTTGCTGCTTGGAAGACCAAGGGCTCCTGCTAGATACATTCGACTCCAATGGGGAAGCTGCGTGGAGGAGTAAACACTTAATTTTCCGCTCGGGCTATAGTCGGCGATACAGCTCCCGATCGGTTCAATTGTAGCGTGCTTTTGCTTTGATGTAACAAACCTATTTTCAATTACAAAATCTGCTTCTCTGAAGCCTTTTTCAATGTCTCCGTATTCTTTCAGCACGTGAAAAGCGATGTTGCCGCGTTCGTGGATCTTGATAGTTTGATCTTTCATGGATTCAACCGGATCAAAAACAGGGGGCAGTTGCTCGTATTGCACCAGGATCATCGACAGAGCCTCCTCAGCCGAATCTTCATCCTCAGCAGCCACTCCCAGCACAGGGTCTCCAACAAAGCGCACCACATTGTCCTGCATGAACATCTTTTTCATTCCTTTTTCAGTGCGAAGGTTCCACCAGTATCCTACCACCTTTGGCACTTCTTCAATAGTGGCAATGGCTTTCACTGCGGGGTGGCTTTTCGCCCTTGAAACGTCTAGTGCTTTTACTCTTGCATGTGGGTACGGGCTTCTGAGAAGTTTTGCATGGAGCATACCCTCAAGCTTTAGATCCCGACAATACCTGGCCCGGCCCGTGACCTTATCATAGGCATCTATACGAGGTACGCTCTTACCTACTACGGAGAATTCATTTTTCATTTCTCGCCTCTCATTCTTCTAGCCGCTTCAAGTATTGCTTTGACGGGTTTCTCATATCCTGTACACCGACACAGGTTATTGGAAATAGCCCTCCTGACCTTTTCTTCAGATGGGTCGGCATCCTTGTCCAGAAGAGCTTTTGCACTCATTATCATTCCCGGCGTACAATAACCGCACTGTATGGCGCCCTGTTCCACAAAGCTTTCCTGAAGAGGATGTAGATGAGAACCCTGCTCAAGGCCTTCAATTGTCTCTATATCCTTGCCATCCACATGTGCTGCAAGAGTGAGACAGGAAAGAGTGGCGTTTCCTTCAACGAGAACAGTACATGCCCCGCATTCCCCATCTCCGCAACCATATTTTGCAGCCAGTAACCCCAACCGCTCCCTCAGAGTATCCAGTAATGTCTCGTGCGCTTCAACCCCGAGTTCCTGCAATTTGCCGTTCACCTTGATCTTTATATTTACTCTGGCCATATGCCACACCTCCTTGAACTCTCCTCAAGGGCTCTTCTTACAAGCACTGCTGCCATTTTTTTTCTATACCATTTTGAGCCGCGCACATCGTCTATCGGATTTACCTCTTCCGATGCTGCACTTGCAGCTTCTTGAATAATGGCTGCATTCGGCCTTTTCTTTCCAAGCAATGCCTCAGCCTTCCTGGCATAAATTGGGGTAGGTGCAACAGCTCCAAGAGCTATACTGGCCTTTACGCAGGCCTGTTTTTCGCACGTCATCCTGGCTGCAACATTTACAATCGCAATATCTATTGATGTTTGGTGGTGCCTCAGCTTCTGAAATGAAGTTCCGCATCTTCCCCTGCTGGCAGGAATATTTATGCTCAAGAGTAACTCATCTGCCTGGATATTTTTTCCGCCGATATTTTCAAAGAATTCCCCAATGTTCACCTCCCTTTTTCCAGCCGGCCCCATAATCGTCAGACTTGCACCAAGAACCATCAGCGCAAGTGGAAGGTCTGCTGCAGGGGATGCGTTACAAATATTTCCCCCAATTGTAGCCATGTTCCTGATCGTAGGCGTGCCAAGCGCACACGCGGCATCTCTTAAAACCAGGTAAGGCTCTGAGGATAGAGAGCCGGATACCCCTATGGATCGAACAGTCGTTGCTGCTCCTATCTCTACACCGTTTTCATGCTCTTTTATATATTCCAAACCCAGATCGGCAATATCTATAAGGCACTCCGCACCTGAAGGCTTTTGGACCAAGAGATCCGTACCACCAGCAAGGACTTTTGCCCTGTCTCCAAAATTTGAAAGAAGCTCCACGGCCTTGCCCAAGCTACCCGGGCGAAAGTATGCTTTTGGCTTAAAAAAGGGTTTCATGGGTTTTCTCCACCTGGCCGCCCCTTGTGATAAATGGACACGAGAGGGTTAAGTGAGAGGGGCTGGATCAAGATACCGGGTGATCGCTTTAGTCAGGGGTTATAACAGGAACAACATTTGCCTTTACCTCCTTGATCCCCTCAACCCGGTTCAGCAGTTTTACCACTTTCTCTGAGGCAGAAGAATCCCGAATCATCGTTCCTTTGACATTAACATAGACAACTCCATCTCTGCTGGTAACTTCGGCTGTAGGGAACTCATTTACCAGTGCGGCATGAGCTCTGGCAGCAAGCAAGAGATCACTGAGGATCTTTTTTGATTCAGGCGTTGTTTGAAAACAGGGGCGCTTGGCCATACCGGCAAGTATTTCCACTGCATCATCTACCCCTAAGTTATCAATGTGCAAAACAACGTCATAAAGACTGGCATCTGATGTATCTATTCCATAAAGGTAAAGGCCCCATTTGCGCCTTTCCTCATCATCTTTTCTGAGTATGTAACGAGCTTCTTTCTCCGAGATTTTCTCTCGTTTCATTTCCTCTTTTACCCTGTCTTCCATGTTTGCAATTATTCTCACCTTGAGCACATGGGGAACTCCTTTAAGGAAGAAATGGCCGGCAAGACCATGGTATATGACATTGTCTTTTGCCACATGCTCTAGCAGTGCTTTGCGGATGTAGCTTATGTATCTTTCTTTTCCATAAGTAAAGCGCTCTAGCACGGAGGGGGAGTCGTGGAGGGCGCGGATAAGTTTGATTTCCGGAACATTAAAACTTTCTGATGCCTCTATGAGGATGTCCCTGGATACACATTGGTATCCCAGGTTCTGGGCAAGTTTCTCAGCAATTTCCTTCCCTTTGCTGTAGGACCCCCTTGAAATTGTTATTATCCCCATTTTGCACCTCCCATTTGAAAAATAATTGTAACTACCCAACTATTTAGATTTAAGACTGAAAACCGAAGTGTTTTCAATGAGCAAACCAAGGCTGCTTCCCTTTCACCGACTTCAAACGCGGGAACATCGAACTTGCCTGTATGGAACCGCGTACAAGCGGATGATTTCGCACCGTTTTTCCTTCGGCCTTCTACCCGCCACTGGATCTGCGGCCAAGCATTCAGTCTATCCACCTAAGTAGTCACAAATCGCCCCTTTTTAAGGTATGCCATTCCTTGTGCGCCAACAGAAAGCCTTAAGAAATGGCAAAGACAAACATTCTCGACCTGTTTAGCGCCGCAGAAAGTGTAAGTCAAGTCTGCAGTGTGTCCAGAAACTCCATAAGAGGAGAAAGCTTCTTATCTCCCAGGTTCTTAACAAGGCTTTTCAGGGACCCCAGGGCGTGGGGGATGTACGCTTCAAAGTATGCTTTCCCCTGCCTCTTGCTCAGAAAGGCAAAAGCTCCAAGGATCTGAAGGTTTCTCTGTATTGCCAGGTATGGATATGAAATTTCAAAGGAATGGACCATTGATGGCTTGTTCTCCTGGAGCAGGCTGATATAAGCCTCGTACACCTGCTTCTTCTCAGAACCAGAGAGTTCTGTGTACGGATCAATTATTAAGGAGGCAAGGTCATAAGCAAGAGGTCCCAGGCGGCCTCCCTGCCAGTCCAGAATCCCTATTTTTTCGCCTGAAAGAATAATGTTCCTGGACTGGAAATCGCGGTGAAGAAAGAAGTCGGCTCCCGCCTTTTCCCCCATGTCTGCCAGGTAATCGAAAGCGCCTTCAAGTTCAGGCAATCGCTCCTTTAGCCCGAGGTAACTGGCCAGAAAGGCATCGCAGAAATAATCGGACTCGTAGCGCCGCATTACAACACGGTCATATCTTTCGGTCTGGCAGGTCCAGGCAGTATCAAAGCCTTTTGCACCTTCTAGCTGAAGTCGAAAAAGAATCTGAACCGCTTTTTCATACAGCAAAAGCCTCTGATCGCTGTTAAGCGCTTTTTCCTGGAGGCTTTCCCCACCCATGTCTTCCAGGATAAAGAACCCCCTTTCCACGGAAGCCCTGTAGATCTGGGGCACCGGCAACCCTTTGCTGAAAAGATGCTTCCCAATCATCAGGTAGGCGTAGTTTTCACGTACCGAGAGATCATCGTGCGGGGGATTTTCCATGGTTACGTAAGTAGTGCTGTCAGTGCGGGGGGAAATGCGCCAAAACCGCCTCTTTGAACCATTTCCGGCAATGGCTCTGCAATCAAATGTTTTATCGGACAGGCCTCTTTGCTTTAGAAAAACGGAAATGAATTCCTTCAATTCGGCACTGCACTCCTCACTTGGTTCAACCATCTCAGCCGTCCTTCAAAGGCGTGAAAGGCCCGATTCTCGTGCTTATAAAAGGTGACGATTCCTTCTCACCACACTTTCATCCGGCAAGAAGAAAAAACCCGTTGTCGACTACTACCCTTCCCTGCTCCTTGAGACGCTCAAGATGCTTTTTCATCATAGCCTTTTCAGAAAGGGAAAGATCCCAAAACCCAGCTACGACTCTTGGAGGGCCATAGATAATGCCCTGCTCGGTGATCTCCTCGAGTGACTTTGCCCCTCCTGAAAGGAAATCAATAAGCCTTTCTTCTCTTTCCTCTATTATCCCTAAATATCGGGTAACGTAAGAAGGATCACCGTCAAATATTCCTTCTCCGTGAGCAGTGAGGTAGGTTTCTACCTCGATTGTAGCGATCCGGTTTAGGGATTCAATGATATCGTTGAGACTCCCGTTTACATCGCCATAATAAGGTCCTGCCTGTGTTAGATCCAGGTCACCCAGGTACAGAACCTTATCCTCCAGGAAATGGAAAGCACAGTGCCCCGGAGTATGACCGGGCGTGTGGATGACCCTGCAATGGGTATTTCCGAAGTCAAGCACCTCCCCATCCCTGAGCAAACGATCAGGCTTTCGTGGCTCGTAGAGGCTCACTTTTTCAATCAGCTCTTTCCACTGGGCCCTTTGAGCTTCAGTTTCGGGGGCATAGCAATCCACTAGGTTCTCAACATCAAGAAAAACCGGGGCATCCTGCTCGTGGACCCAGAATTGTGCTCGAGGAAAAAGCGCGTTATACATGGTGTGATCCTCATGGCCATGGCTGGCTATTAAGATATCAACCTGTCTTTCGCTGTCAATTGCAGTGAGAACGTCTTTGTGGCTGGATGCGTCAATAAACGCACGGCGTTCATCATCAACAAAGACAGTATGGCAATGTGGGTACTTACCACCTCGAATGAACTTTATTGACCCTTTCTCAAATTCAAACATCCACTTACACCCTCAAGAAAATCAATCCAATCTTCTTGCCGCTTCTGCTCTGGCTAACAGCGCCGCCCCAAGGGCGCCCATTATTTGTGGCTCTTCAGGAACAAGAATCTCAAGGCTGAGCTCGTCTTCCAGTGCTTTTTTCATGCCCTCGTTCTTAGCCACACCCCCTGTAAAGACAACTTCTTTTCTGAAACCAACGGATCTACCCATGAGGGCTACGCGGTGAGCCATAGCCTTATGAATGCCGGCAATAATATTCTCACGGCTTTCACCCCGTGCACGCAGTATAACCATTTCTGACTCGGCAAATACGGTACAAGTACTGCTAATCGAACAAGGTTCAGTGCCTTGAAGAGAAATCCTTCCCATGTTATCGATACCTATACCCAGCACTTTTGACATGACTTCAAGAAACCTTCCAGTCCCCGCAGCGCATTTGTCATTCATAACAAAATTGTCCACATTGCCTTTGTCATCGATCCCTATCACCTTACTATCTTGTCCTCCGATATCAATAACAGTCCTTGCCTCTGGTACCATCCAATTCACACCGCAAGCATGACAAATAATCTCCGTGATTGCCTTATTGCTCAAGGCAACAGCATTTCTTCCATAGCCTGTGGAGACAACAAAGGAAAGCTCCTGAATTTTACGCCCCGAATTTTCAAGAGCCTCTCGGATCACCGATTCCGCAGCCGTAGAAACATCATAACCGGTAGGAATAACAACAGAGCCGGTTACCGATTCATCACTCAGAATAACCGCCTTCGCTGTAGCGGCTCCTACATCAATACCGGCAACCATCATAAAAGTCTTGACCAGCCTTCACACACATTTCATATCTGTTGATCTATTGGGGTTCGAAATCTGATGGCTATTGAGATTTACGCCTGCCTATAACCTGAGAACTGGATTTCATGCTTTTGCCTTTCTAGCCCTGAGCATTTCTGCAAACGTTTCCACCTTTGTCCTCAATGCTTCCGCCCCATAAGTTCTGCTCTCATAGTAATCCATCTCCAGTGAGAGGGTGGGTATTCCTGTTTCCTCCTCTATGAATTGCTTGAAAAGATGGGAACCAAGTGCCATCGGCCTGCAATTGTACTGATAGCCCCATATAACACCATCCATACTAAGGCTTCGAGCGGCCTCCGCAAATCTTTTTGCAAATCCGTAAGTGCTATGATAAGCACCTCCTCTCATGGCGCTCTCAGCCAGCTCTTCGCCAAGGCTGTAAAGTTTCAATGACTTGTCACGCTTGCCAGGTGGGACGGTTACAAAAGACGCAGCTAAAGCAAGGCCTGCCTTTTCTATCATATGTGTTATCCCTGGGTCAGAGAATGAGTGTGCGAAATTCAGAACCCGGGGAGCCCCCTTTTCCAGAATACCATAGCCGCTCTTAACGCGCCCTTCTACTTCCTTGCACAAAGTGCTCAGTGCATCAGGCCCCTCGCTCATGGAACGTCCTGTGGAAGCTGCTGCCAAGTTCATTGCAATCCCCGACACCACGCCGCTGATGGGCATCGGATCAGCCGTCATTAAAGAGGTAAGTTGTCCCAGGGCGCTATAAAGCACTCGGCTCGTAGCCATCGCCTTCTTCATGGAGCGTCGGGTGACTTCAATGCCGAGGATTTTCTCAACATTTGCGAAGAGCTTATCCAGTTGTCCGCCAAGAAACCTTATTCTTTCAAGATCGTAGCGGGGAAATTCTCCCCACCTCGAATCCATTGACCCGTCTATGTAAACTGCGGGATGACCATATATTTCGTGAAGCAATTCATCCGCCTTTGAACCCATGTCACAATAATAACTTGATGCTATCACCAGATCGGGAACAGGGACAACCCCCAGGGCCAGCCCACCATTTCTTATTTGCTGAAGAGAGCATAGTCCGTGGCCTGGTGGTAATCCATTTGTTTCGGCAGCCTCTAAAAAAGGAGCCAATTTATCAAAAATCAGACCTACCGTATGGCACAGAACAACATCGGGGCACCCGACATAGACATTTTCTCCAGATTCGGAGCTTATTGCCATCCCCGGCCCCTGGATGCTTGGGTAGCCGTAGTATATGACCGTTTTGCCCTCTTCTTTCGCCAGAACAAGGTCCAGCAGCTCAAGAATCCAGGCCCTCAAGATCTTTCTCACCCCCTCCAGTTCAACCTCATGTTGCTCCCGGAGCCTTTGCTCGACACGGGGTATGTCTTCAGGGCCTACCCCTATCTTATCAAGCGCCCTTTCAATTCTTGATCTTTCCCTTTCTATCTCAGTGTCCTGAAATCCACAGATCCCAAATATTCTGTCATAATATTCCGGCATCTTTATTTCCCCAGATTGTAAATGAATGTCTCGATACGTGTCTGCATGGGCCCAGCTTCTGAAGGATCGTAATCGGATTCCAGCACGAGCATGGGAACAGAGGCTTCTTCTTTCAAACGCTTCGGGAAATAATAGGACTCTGTCTTATAGGACTCACGAAACATAAGTTGATACCAGATTACGCCATCTACTTTAAAACGTTTCACCAGTTCGATTAGAAAATCGAGCCTCTCCCGACCTGGTCTGAACCAGGCTGGGGGAACTCTCTTCATGAAATAAGCTTCAGCCAGGAGCGCAAGAAGATCTGAACCCGTCGACACATTTTCCCAGTAAGGCCTGATCCCTTCCGCAAATTCCTCTATAACTATATTCCCTCCAGCCTCTTCAATAAGATTGACAACAGTGGAATCTCCCATCGCCAGTGTTGATCCGGTCAGAAGAATCCGGGGACGTTTTTGTATTCTTAAGGGGTCTTCTTCTATTTTAGTAACGACTGATTCGAGGAGGCCAATCATAAATGCCTTATCAGCAACAAAGGATCCATGGTTGAGGGCAACAAAGTCTTTTCCGCTTAGAGGCGGCGGGTCTGAGGTACGCAGCATGCTTATTTTTTTTATTAACTCCCTTTCCTTGTTACAGAGAAGGATAGCCTCCCTAAGCTTGGAGTAGCTGATTCTAGTTCCGGTTATTTCCTCCGCTTTCTCTTTGAACTTGTTTACACCATGAAGGTAATACCTGAAAGCAGATTCTTCTTTCATGTGCGGTACACCAAATGGGAAGATCTCAATATCCGTATTGTAGTCCAGTACGTCCGATATTGCCCGCGTATGATTATCCGTGATTGGAATAGCCAGCAGATCCAGGAGCTTGTAATAGGGATCCAGGCCGGATATCCCGTACCCTATTTGAGCCCTGCAGAAGCTATCGAACCAGCGGCAAATATAGGAACTTGAAAGCTCGACTGCAGAGTGATCGCCACCGCGCACAAGGCCAATAGGAATAGCTCCGGCAGCAATAACGATTTCTTCCGGTAGATACCCGCCAGGGATATAGCCAACAACCTTTCTACCCTCCCTTCTGGCCTGAATTATTTCATGCTCCCTAGTTGCAAGGTGCGAAAGTAATTTTTCGGTCAATTCCTTCACAATAACCGGCGTTCCTTTTGCTGCCTGATGCCGCGACTTACGGGCCAACAATGTTAACGGAGACCGTGCACCCCCCTGGCGTCCCTCCCAGGTTGTGAGCAAGCCCCAGTTCCGGGTTCTTTACCTGCCTCTGGCCAGCTTTCCCCTGAATCTGCTTGTAAAGTTCATAAACCATCCTCAAACCCGATGCCCCTATTGGATGGCCGAAACACTTTAACCCACCGTCCATATTTACGGGCAGTTCGCCGTTCAGTTCAAAGGTCCCAGCCTCGATGTCCTCCTTACAACGCCCCCTTGGAGAAAACTGAAGATCTTCGTAGATTACGGCCTCTGTTATGGAAAAGCAGTCATGAACTTCAGCCATGCTTATTTCCTTTCTCGGGTTCTTGATCCCAGCTTCATCATATGCGGCCTGACCAGCCCTGAAAGTTTCCTGAACCATGGTCCAGTCATTCTTGGGATTCATATATCCATCGGAAGGCCCCACCGCAATTTGTGATGCTTTGATAAACACAGGATCAGACCTAAAACTCCTTGCCATCTCCTTTCTTACCAGAATGGCTGCAGCTGCTCCGTCACTTACACCGCAGCAATCCAGCAATCCCAGAGGCCACGCAATTACCGGGGCTTTGAGAACCTGCTCGACTGTGATCTCCCTCCTGAAGTGGGCTTTTGGAGACATCGTGCCATTGTGGTGATTTTTTACCATAATTTTGGCAAGCATGGTTCTTCCTTCCTCAGGATCAAGGCTGTATTTGTTAAAGTAACTTGTAGCCATCATGGCAAAATGGCCCGGAGCAGTGAAGTTGCGGCTTCTGAAAGTGTTGGGCGCTGTGGAAACAAGGCCCATTGCAATATCATCGGTTGGCAATCCACTGTAGCCCGAGTCTTTAAGCTTCTCAAATCCAATGGCAAGCGCGATGTCATAAACTCCAGAAGCAACTCCATACGCTGCATTGCGCAGTGCATCAGAAGCAGTGGCACACATGTTCTCCAGGCGTGTAACCGGCCTGTAGTCAAGTTTCAGAAGCGTCGCCAGAGGCTGGCTAGGTGCAGGCAGATTGGACCAGTATGAACCGACCCACACAGCCTGGATATCCACCGGCTCAATTCCGGCATCTTCATACGCCTCGTACACGGCCTCAATAATCATATCGTCTGAGCTCTTATCCCAGTTCTCTCCAAACTTCGTGCATCCCATACCGACTATGGCAACCCTGTCTTTAATACTCTCCATCGCGTTCTAACCTCCTTTTTGGATCATTCCTTCCACTCGCTCACCTGATGGGGCGAGATTTCCACCAGTACACCTGGATACCATGCGTTTGTCGAAATTTCCGAAAAGTCATCTCAAGAGGCATACCCACCTTAATCTCGGAAGGGTCCCGATCCGTAACATCCATCATTATCCTTCCTCCTTCCTCAAAATCCACTGCTGCAAGAGTGGTAGGAGGATCAGGTGAAACGGCAAGGTTATCGTGTGAAAATGTGGCAATCTTGCCCTGCTTTTCTGCAAAAGGGTAATACTCGAAATTGTCTTTTGATCTGCACTCCATGCATATTCTTTGAACTGGGTAATGGATCGCCCCGCATGCTCTACATTTTGACCCGTAAAGTGCCAGGCCGCATTTTCTGTCCCTGTATAGGGCGACAGCGGAAGCAGGCTCAGTTCTCGGCCTCATGGGTGGTTCCGTGTCGATTATCTCCCTCCACCTCAGATACTTTTGGTAGGAGGTCTGTCTCTTAGAGCTCAGGAATCTGTTTACACTTTGCTTTGCTTTCACCTTTTCAATTTCTTTCGTGACCGTTAATGAAAATATATCACACCCATCTCCGTAACTTACAAAAAGCAGTTTATCCCCGGGATTTGCCTCATCGAGTGCGGCTGCTAACAGAATCATTGCGTGAGCAGAACCGCAGTTACCCACCATCTGCCATATTGGGTCAGTGGCCTGCGACTTGGGGTCAAATCCAAGTTTCTTTACAGCCCCACCGAGATAAGTTGGGTTGGGCGCAAAGAATATTGCTTTTGCAAAATCTGCCGGCGACATTCCGAATTTCTCCAGAGCAGCTCTCACCGCACTCGACATTACGCCCACATACCCGGTCTCGCGCAGAAAGCGATCCTCCCACGAACTGACAAATCTCTCCTCCGCTGGTCTATAGACACTGTAGATTTCCGTATTTGAGCTATATACGTTGTCTATTGTTGCTATAAGATCGGACTTTCCTACCAGCAAAGCTGCAGCGCCGTCACCAAACTCCAGCTCTTTCCCCCCATTTGGCATCCCCAACCTCGAATCAGAAGAGCACACAAGCACATTGCCCAGGCTTCCCGCTTTTACTGCATCCATGGCAGCTCGCATAGCATTGCTTCCGGACCGAAGAGTGCCTGAAAAATCGATCGTTAGAGCATCCTGACTGAGGTCAAGTGCGCCAGCAGCCAGAGCAGAACACTGTTTCTCTAAATAGGGAAAAGTCGTGGAAGCAAAATAGAGGCCGCCGATCCCTGCCCTATCAAATCCCGTCAGACAATCCCTGCAGGCTTCCACGCCCATGGTAACGGCATCCTCGTCAAAGTTAGCAACCGCTTTTTCGCCGGGAAGCTGGAAACTTTCCCAAAATTTCCCTATTTCTGCTCTGCTTACCCTGTAATAAGGGATATAAACTCCATAAGACTTGATTCCAACCATAGCTACCTCCAAAAGGTCCTCATGTTTTTTTCGCTTGTGTTATCCTTGTTCCATAATACTTCTTATAAACGGTTCAAAATTTGCACTGTTTTTCGTGGCGAATTTCATATTCGACGTGGCGACAACATCTCCGGACCTTTCCATTAACTCTAGATGGCTTAGCACCTCGTTAATGGCAAGGTTCATCCCGTAGCCCTCAAGCAATCTCTGTTCAAAGCATTGTTGAGCAATCTCCTCGGCGGTTCTAGGCCCATCCTTTAGGGCACGTTTAATGCTTTCGCATCGTTCAATGTGGTGTTCAAACAGGTCCTGGACCCTTGATTCTAGCTCAACAAACTGCCATCTGTCTTCAAAAAAAAGACGATGCCCAGGAAGCAAAAGAAGCCCAGGAAACTTTCTTCCCAATTTCTTTATCTCTTTGATCGAGCGAAGGTAAGCCTGCAGGCCATATATTTGCTGTGCTTTTGCATATTTCTCGGGAAGAATTGTTTTGGTAAGATCATAAAATCTTTCCTGTGTCGGATGTGGAGTTATGTCGGGCAAGATTGTATCCCCGGGCAATAGAGCCTCGTTGTCCACAACAACCGTTAACGCATCAGGGGAATGACCTGGTGTATGAAAAAGCTTTATCGCTTCAGACAATTCATATTCCGGCCCTTCAATGCCATTGATTGCCAGACCCATCCTTTCTCTATGGTAATCGCGGCAGTTCTCCCGAACAAAAGACTCCGGCATTGGGCATCTCCAGCAAGAGGCGGGGAAGTTTTGCTTCTCAGGGGAGGGCGCTTTGCCGGGGTACGGCTTAATGAGGTATTGATAGATTTCATGGGCACTGATTTTGGCGCCTGTTCTGTCAGCTACATAAGAAAGCCCGCCGTCATGGTCTTCATGACCGTGGCTCAGTATCACGCAATCGAGCTCTGGGGCTGAAAAACCGGCCAGGCTAATCATTTCCATAAGGCTGGGCCCGCTTCCCCTTCTGCCGGTATCAAGAAGGAAAAGCCTATCTCCAGTGATAAGGTAGTTCCAGGTGGGACCTAAGTTCCAGTTTCCTCCATAGATATTTTTTGTTGCAAAAGCAAAGATTTTCCTCCCGGATGAAAGCTTTATCTTCACTATCATGCCATTGCCGGAGGAATCCCCCATTTCAACAACATCTACTGTCTTACCTGCCATTACCTAGGACCCCGAGTGTGCAGGGAGCATTTTCACCAGAACTGCACATCGTTGATACTTTCTTCCCTCATCAAGAACCCTTTGATCTTTCTTCTTTCATCTTCATCCGCAATCGGATCAACCAAAGAGATGGCGTTCCCTTGAGCATCGCTCCTGTACTTCCACTTTTTCACATATCCTGGAACAAGAGCATATCTACACCCCCAGACCCCGCAGCAGGAAGAGTCGACAACCGCATTGCCTACGACATAAAGGATGTCAAGCCCTTCCATGTCGATTCTCTCCTCACGCTCAAGCATGTACCTTCCGGATATAGACCTGATCTCCTTGCCTAGCTCGTGCGTATAATCTTTAGCCATCTTTGTTTTCGCCTCATTTTCCTGCAAACATTTTCCGATGCGGCTTTGTTCGACTCTACTGGCTCACGAAACCATGCGATCCTTGCCCGCCCAGTACTTTGCCCTTATGGCTTTCTTGTCCACTTTTCCCAGATTGGTAAGGGGAATACTCTCCCAGAACTCTACCGTCTTGGGCGCCATTAAGCTCCCTTTTCGTTCCTTTACGAACTGTATTATTTCCTTCTCCGTAACAGATTCTCCTTCGTGGAGCACAACTATCGCCTTCACCTCCTCTCCCCATTTTTCGTGGGGAACACCAATTACGGCTGCACCTTTTACCGCTGGATGCTCAAAAAGAACATCCTCTATTTCCCTGGGAAAGATGTTAAAACCCCCGCTAACGATCATGTCTTTCTTCCTGTCCACAATATAGAGGAAACCCTCCTCATCCATTTTTGCAATATCCCCTGTGTGTAACCACCCGTTCTTGATCGTTTCAGCAGTTGCTTCAGGATTCTTGAAATAACCGTGCATCATGTTCGCGCAGCGTGTCACAACCTCTCCGGGCTCTCCTGTTTTAACTTCATTGCCATTATCATCCAAGAGTTTTATTTCCGCATGAAAAGTGGGACGCCCCGCCGAACTTAAAATCATTTTCTCTCGTTGTGGCTCTTTAACAATGTGCTCTTCCCTTGAGAGGACACTGAGCATCATTGGGGCCTCGGTCTGCCCGAAAAGCTGGCTGAAAATTGGTCCGAATGTTTCAAGTGCCTGTTTCAGCCGATCAGGGGCTATTGCAGAGGCGCCATAAATAATGTTTCTAAGACTGCTGAGATCGTATTTCTTGAGTTCCGGGTAGTCCAGCAAAACGTAGATCATGGTGGGAACTAGAAAGGACATGGTCACCTTTTCCTTTTCTATTGTTTCAAGAAAAAGTCCGGGATCGAAATGATCTATGATCACACATCGGCCTTTTCTAAGCATCACCGGAAGCATCAAACAGCCACCAGCGTGAGTGAGGGGGGTTGGATAGAGAAAAACTTCCTCCCAGCCAAATCCCAGCTCCAGCATCTCGATCAATATGGTGTAGACCCAGGCTCTATGGGATAGCATTACCCCCTTTGGTTTACCTGTTGTGCCTCCAGTGTAGTAGATTCCTACAAGATCCTCAGGGTCAATCTCCACTTTCTCTGCCTCCGGGGAACTCTCCTTCATCAGGCTCTGCAGGTGAAGGTGTCCCTCCATGACTGAGGATGGATCTTTGCTGACACAGATAAAATGTTTAACAGTCTCAAGCTGCGGGATCATGTCCTTGACCCTGGATGCCAGGGCCTCGTGATAGATCAAGGCCTTGCACTCTGCCTGGTTCATCATATAGATATGATCGTTATTGCTCAGCAGCACGGCGAGGGGAACTCTTATGCACCCACTCTTAGCCACTGCATATTCACAAAAAATATATTCAGGGCAATTCGCCATCAAGAATGCTATTGTATCTCCCTTCTTAAGGCCGATTTTCCGCAATGCGCTAAGAAGGCAGTTCGCATTGTAGCCCATCTCGTTGTATGTATAGGATTCTTCCCCGTACGTTATGGCCGTGTGATTGCCATAGAAGTTAACGCAACGGTCGTAGTAATCTCCAATTGTTAATGAAATCATGTTCCGTTTCCTCCTTTGTGAATATTTCGATCCTTCGGCATCTGCTCCCCCTACCCGGATCCCGTCAGCAAGGTTGCTTTCCAGTGGGAACAGTTTAAAGATTCTCCTGTAGCGGAGGCCCCGGGAAAAGGATCGCCGCCGTCTGTGATCTTTTAACTCCCTGACTTTGCCCCTTACTCTTTTTGAAGTATGTTTATGCAACAAGAGAACTCTTCAGTGGATATCACCCCTCCTCCGTTTTCAGTTAGACCTATTTTCGCATTTCTAACCTGCCGCGCTCCAGCCTCGCCTCGTAGCTGGCTGATGATTTCATATATCATTGAAAGGCCGGTTGAGCCTACCGGGTGCCCCTTGGATACAAGCCCCCCTGAGGTATTAACTGGAATGGTTCCCTCCAGCTTTGTGGCTCCTGACTCTATAAATTTTCCGCCTTCTCCTATTGGACAGAAACCCAGCATCTCTGCCTGGTAAATCTCACAAAAAGAAGTGGCATCATGAAGCTCTGCCACATCAATGTCTTTCGGTTCAAGATCCGCCATTTTGTAAGCCCTATCGGATGCCCATTTGCTTAAGCTCGGCTCTTTGATGTCTCTATGCTTCCCTGACGAAAGAACACTAGCGATCACCTTTACGGCTCTGGACCTCACCTCAGGTGGCTGGCTCTTTAAGTAATCTTCAGAGCAAAGAATAGCAGCCGCCCCTCCATCACCTATCGGCGCACACATGGACCTTGTTAGAGGATAGCTGACCATATAATCTTCCAGAACTTTTTCCACCGGGACCTCGAACTGGTACTGCGCCTTGGGGTTGAGAGAACCATAATAATGATTTTTTGAGGCCCCTATTGCTATTTGCCTCTGGGTGGTTCCGTATCTCCACATGTGCCAGCATGCCTGCATTGCATAAGTATCCATGAAAATGGTGTGCCCGGGACCGAGCTTGAATTCTCTGCCGCACTCTTTACCCACAGCCTCATACTCTTGAACCAGTCTTTGTTTGTCGCTCCTGTCTATTCCCTGCTCATAGGCGAACAACACCTTTTCCATGTCGGGATGGTAGAATTTGTCAACACCTATGGCCAGGGATACATCGCACTGACCGCTTAATATATCCTTCCAGGCTCCGTGAAACGCCATTGAAGCCGTGGCGCAGGCACCCTCGACATTGATAATGGGGATGCGCTCGGGGAAAACTCCTTCCTCCACCAGGGGAGACATACAGACGTGTCCCCTGATTATGTCCTGTTCCCACAGCGTTCCCATGGAACAACTCCCAAACCATGCAAACTCGATATCTCTCCCGTCTTTCATCCTGGCGTCTTCAAGAACCCCTAGATAGGTATCGCGGGTCAAATCCTTCATGGATTTATCGAGCCACTTTTTGAACCTGGTGCTATAGGAACCTATAACGTAAACGCTGCCCGGCTTTTTCATTTCTCAGCCTCCGTGTACTTAACTTCCACATGTGTGTATTGCAAAAGATGGGGGGTTTGTTGCATCATTATCCGTTTTGCTAGGTTCGCATGTGGAACATCATCTTGTAGTCAAAAACCATTACTTTTTCACCCTTTTGGTTTTTTACGCTATAGCGCCACACCTGCACCCCACGGTCAGGCTTGCTTGTTTTTTGCTTGTCTATAACTTCCACCTCGACACTTATGGTATCTCCAATATAGACAGGAGCCAGCATTTTCATATTGTCTGCCCCCAGCCATGCGATGGCAGCGTCTCCTGCAAAACCTTTAGTGCTCACCAGGCCCACTGCCAGGGCAAAGATCAAGGGTCCATGTGCAAGTCTCTGACCGAATTGGCTTTTGGCTGCATACTCCTTGTCTACATGGAGCGGGTAAAAGTCCATAGTGAGCCCTGCCCAGTTTACCAGGTGTGTCTCGGTTACCGTTATGGCACCTGTTGTGTAAACATCCCCCACATTAAAATCGTCTCCGTACTTGCTGTGTTCCATACTTTACCTCACTTTTTTCTCAAATTGCTGTTTTTGTGATCAAGAGGGTTTCCTTTAGCAGAAGATTGGGCTTCTTGCCCAAAACATTTCTCACTCCTTGGCCGGCTTGAATTTGGGTAATGTAAACCCATCGTTTAGTTTTTCAAATGTTACCTCTACAGGCATGTCGCATTTGAGCTCACTGGGTTCACAACCAACTATATTGCTCAACATTTGAACACCCTCTTCAAGTTTTATGATTGCTACCACATAGGGCATATCATCAATAAAGGCAGAGGGAGCATTATTCACTACAACAGTATAGGAATATATCGTCCCCTTGCCGGATGCTTCCACCCACTCGACATTTTCTGAAAAGCAATAAGGACATACAATTCTCGGGTAGAAAATAAATTTTTCACAGTCCTTGCATTTTTGAATCAGCAGTTTTCTTTCGCGAGCGCCCTCCCAGAAAGGTTTTGCCCACGGATTCACAACTGGAAGTGGTTTTTTGATCTTTCCCATATCAGTCCTCCTCCCTATGGAATCTCAGTGCCTAAAATAGTAACTTGCGCATCCATGTAAGTCCCTCCTGTTCCTGTCTCTACTGCAAACCTGGCCCCTTCCACCTGCCTTTGTCCCGCCTTTCCCATCAGTTGCCTAGCGGCTTCGACAATGAGGGAAACCCCGCCTCCTGCTCCTATGTGCCCTTTGGAGAGCATGCCTCCATCGGTGGTGGTAGGGATTTTGCCTCCTGGCCATGTCTCTCCTCTCATAAATATTTCACCTGCTTCTCCCCTCTGGCAAAACCCCAGTTCCTCAAAGCCGATGAGTTGATATACCGGGTAAGAGTCGTAGATTTCAGCAACGTCAATATCCTCAGCGCTCAGTCCTGCTTCACCAAAGGCCTCCTTTGCCGCTTTTGCCCAGCCAAACCGGCACAAGTCAGGTTCCTGAGAAAATACAAAATGGGTAACAACTCCGCCTTCGCCCAGCACATAGACAGGTTTGTTAGGAAGATCCTTTGCCCTTTCTGCAGACGTGAGGATAAAGGCCGAGCCTCCATCAAAAAGCATATTGGACATCTTTGCCCTCAAGGGCGTGGAGAGCATCTTGGAAGAAAGCACCTCCTCTATTGTAAGCGGCTTTTTGAAGAACGCGTTGGGATTTAATTCCGCCCACTTTCTGTTTGAGACGCACACTGCCGCCAGTTGCTCATCAGTGCAACCCGTTTCAAACTTGTATCTGGTTGTCGTGAGTGCAGCTATGGCCGAGTAGTGCTGACCATAAGGAACCTCCCACTCCGCAGAAATTCCGGCAGTGGAGAACAGGTCTATCCCCTCCTGCAAGTTCACTCCAGTGCCAAGTCTGTCAGCATGGACATATAAAACATACTTGGCCGCACCTGTAACAATGAGACTACCGGCCATTTGAAGTCCACAGCTTCCGCTTGAGCCCCCTGAAAAAACCTGGCAGTTCTTCTTGCAATTGACCAGACCCAGTTCCTCTACAATACGTGAGGTAACCAGTTCCGTATTAAACTGGGGGCTAAAAAGTGCTGCTGTTGGCATAACAAAATCGATCTCTTCCTTTTTTATGCCAGCATCTTTTATGGCGCGCCGTGCAGACTCAATGGCATGGTAAATAGCCGCTGTTTCCGGAAATCTTCCAGTAGGAACCTCGCCGATTCCAACAATTGCCACTTTGCCTCTTAACCCAGTCATAAAAGTCTCCTCCACGCGGGTTACAAATTTTTCAAAACTCTTTTCTAAAAGCTCCCAGAGATCGCCCTCTATTCATTGCCTTAAAGACCTTTGCCGCGTTCAGCTCTCTCCGCGATACCCATTTTGTTTCAAGCATGCTTCAGGCGGGTTGCAGCATCCTTGGCTGCAGCTATCCCACTCTGGGCAGCTCCCGCCATTGCGGTCATGCCTGGTTCTGAGATAAAGCCGTCCCCAACAGCATATAGATTCACTATTGGAGTTCTTTGAGGCATGGCCTGCCCTGCGATGCTAAACATTGCGGGCCAGTCTCCATGGTAGATTCCAGTCATTAATACCTCTGCATGGGATTCAAAGGCAGGCAGAATTTCCCTCAGGTCCTGCAGGCAGAGGTCAATTTCTTCCCGCGCTTCTATTGGATTGAGGGAACTCACGGGATCCGCGCCGGCAACCAAGTAATGGGTTCCCGGTGGTGCCAGTTCAGGACATACGCTGGTAAGCTGAAAAATAGCATTCACCCTTCGGGCCCCAACAACAAGCAAGTGGTCATAGTCCAGCAAAGGCACCTCGGATTTTATATGAATACCAATGGCTCTGGCCGGCGTAAGCCTCCCGAGCGCCTCAACGTAGCCCTTGCCAAAGTTTTCTTTGCCTGCAAGGGCCACTGTCCTCCCCGGCCCGCAATTACTTATTACCACAGAAGCTTTCACTTCCAGCTCCTTGCCTCCCCTGCGCACAATAGCCCCCGTGACCTTTCCATCTTCTGAAAGAATATGGATTGCTGGAGAGTTCGTCCAAATCTTTCCCTCATGGCGCTCAATCACCTTGGCAAGGGAGCTGGGAAGTGCAATGCTACCCTCGGGGCAAACTCCCCAGTCGCGAAAGCCCCTGTGTTGCTTTAGAAAAAGGAAAAACCCCTTGGCTGATATCTGATCTATGCCCACAATCGCTGTGGCCGCTGCCATTGTTTGAAATAGATCAAGCACACTCTTGGTCTTTGCAAACTGCAAGAGCCACTCCTTCATGGTGATTGTTTCAGGCGGCGGAGCCCAGTTCATGGCTCTGGCGAAAGCCCTGACAACCCCCTCAATTTCATCCTCATCATCAGTTGCAGCTGAGAGCAGGGCCCTCAGTCCTCCTTTAGCAGGTAGTTCCACTACCTTTCCGTTAATGAGGTAGTGAGGAATGCCACATTCCCGAACGTTAAACTCGGCCCCAACATGTTGAAAAAGTTCTTCAAGCGGGCCGCCCAGACCCGGACCTACCACTCCCGTGGTGCACTTTATCCCGTTATACTCAATAGTTGAACAATGCCCTCCAATACGCGGCAGTGCCTCAACTACCAGAACCTTGTATCCCTCATGGCTTAAGTAAGCCCCGGCGCACATTCCCGCTATGCCGGAACCTATAATGAGCACTTCAACCTGTTTTTTTGCCATGACCCTCTCCCTCGTTGTTCTCCTTCAGTGCCCCCACCGGACAAAAATCCAGACAAAGTAAGCATTCACTGCAATTCTCATTGACCTCTGCCCTTCCATAGCACGAAATAGCTCCCTCGGGGCAAACCGGAACACACAAAGAACAACCCACGCATCTTTCTTCGACAACCTTAACCATGATTAACTTCTCTCCTGAAAAGACCCTGCTCAAAGGCTCCTGCAAGTACCTTCAAATGCAGGGTAGAAAAACTCCCCCTCCCGACACTCACTGGAGGGCTTTTCTGCTGCCGCTCTTCCCGGCACAGCAAAAGCTGCGGCCACGGTGCCGGCCGCATCTGCCCCTCCCGGCTACAAGCCGAGTTGTTTACCTATTATGTTTTTCTGAATCTGGGTGGTTCCACCTCCTATGGAAAGAACCAGCACATCCCGGAGGTATCTTTGCGCATCATATTCCATGGTATATCCATATCCACCAAGGATCTGCACACCATTTAGTGCAATTTTCTTGGCAACCTCTGAGCAGAAGTACTTGGACATCGAAGTCTCTTTTACACACTCCATCCTTTGAGTTTCTTTCCATGCAGCATAGTACGCAAGCCTTCTCGCAGCCTCTAATTCAGTTGCCATATCCACCAGTTTATGCTGGATAACCTGGAAAGTCCCGATAGGCTTCCCAAACTGCTCTCTTTGTTTCGCATAATTGAGTGCATACTCAAATGCTCCCTGGCCTATGCCCAGTGCACAGGCTGAAAGCAAGAGCCTCTCCGTATTGAGCAGTCTCATCATTTGTTTCCATCCGTGATTAAGGCACTCGGGTCCTCCAAGGATATTTTCAAGTGGCACCTCGACATCATCATAGTATACTTCACAAGTGTTGGAGCCTCTGTAGCCAAGATCTTTGATCGGCCTCGTGCTGAATCCTTTAGAAGAAGTTTCCACAAGGAAATCAGTAATTCCACCAAACCTTGGCTCTGCCGTCCGAGCATTCGTGACCACGATATCACTAACCCCCGCTCCGGTTATAAATATCTTGCTCCCATTGATGATGTAGCGTCCATCCCTCAGTTCGGCCTTGGTGCGAATGCTCGCCGCATCTGATCCGGCATTTGGCTCGGTGAGCGCGTAGGCAAAAATCACCTCCCCCTTGGCGAGCCTGGGAAGATATTTTTTCTTTTGCTCCTCGCTTCCATTTGTCTTGATTATCTCATTACCATAAAGGATGATGTTCCCTGCTGCCCACGCAAGCACCGGAAGAGCCCTGGATATTTCTTCGAATAGGATCATTTCGTCTACAATATTACCCCCCTGCCCCCCGTACTCTTCCGGTACATTGATGCCCATTATTCCCAGCTCGCTGAGTTTTGCGAGCAGTTCACGCGGAAACCTGTCTTGCTCGTCGATTTCTCTTGCAACCTCGGGAGGAATCTCAGCTTGCGTGAACTTTCGAACCATGTCTCTGAGCATGTTTTGTTCTTCTGTGAAACTGTAATCCATTTACTCCTTCCTCCTAGTTCACCCTTTCTCTTACGACAGCAGGTCATAAAAAAAGCCTGCTCATTTTTCAGTCCACTCTCTCCCCTGAATCGCGCAAATAAGGCATTAGGCTTTACCTGGATCTATGCTACTTACAAGCCTTTTGCACGCTTCATGATAGTTTTGGACCATTTCACGTATCACTTCTGCTGCGCTCTTTATTTCGTCAACCTGCGCCACACTCTGACCTGCGCTCCAAAACTCCCGCCAGCGCTTCGAGCGCACATGCGGTTGCCTGTCAAAGCTTTCTATGCTTTTTGCGATCCAGGTAGCCCGGTTTCCGGTTATCCTGTCAGTGCAAACTATGTCTTCAGGACCAGCCTGCACCACTGCTTTTTTGTATTCAGTGAGAGCCCTTGACTCTGTCGTTGCAACCAGTCTTGTCCCAACTACAACGGCACAGGCACCTATGGCCATAGCCGCCGCCATTTGTGCGCCTGTGCTGATACCTCCAGCCGCTATTACGGGAAGCCCTGTTTTCGATTTAAGGTACGGAACCAAAATTATAGTTGGTATTTCGCCGCAGTGACCCCCGGCACCGCACGCCACTGCCACAAGCCCGTCAACGCCCCTCTCACGTGCTTTCAGCGCCTGCTCGAGGTTAATTACGTCGGCAAAAACTCTCCCTCCACTAGCATGGACATCGTCGAGGATCAATCGTGGATCCCCAAGGGAAGATATAAAAAACTTCACGCCTGCTTCCAGGCACAGACCAAGTTGTTCTTTCCAGTCAAACCTTCCTGAAAGATGGATATTAACTCCAATGGGTTTATCTGTTCTTTCCCTAATCTTGATAAGTGTTTTTTTCAGTTCCTCTGTGGTACGGAAATTTGGAAGAGGAATAGCGCCCATTCCCCCGGCCTCCGAGACCGCTGCCGCGAGCTCCTCGTAGGATATCAAGAACATTGGCGCGCCTATGATGGGATAATCAATACCCATCATTTTGGTGAACTCTGTTTCAATCCTTTTCATTGAAATCTCTTCCCGCCCCGTGAATCCCGTTACAGTGCTTGGGCGCAGTCAAAGGCTAGTCTACAAGCATGAGGCAGTACTCATTGTTGGTCTCTTCTCTTCGTCTGAGAGTTTTTATAAAAAAACCATTATTTCTGGCAGTCTGATACACATCAATCCCACATGCCTCCATACACGGCCTGGCCCTGTCCAGGAAATTGCACGGCTTTCCCTCAAGCTTTGCGCATTTCTTACAAATCCTGCATGGACCGGCAAGCATAACGAATGCCTTGTAAAAACCGTCCTTAAACATCTCACCTTCCAGGTCTACGAGATTGTCAAAAAATTCCCTGTAGCGCTTTTCCTTCTTCGGCATGTGGGGTACTTCAATATGAAAAAGAATGCACCGGTGGTAGCTGTCCAGAATAGTTCTTGTCTGCTCCGGTGTTGGTGTATCAGGAGGGCAACAGTACCCTTTGCCATACCCTACACAGCCAAACTGGCATTTCAACCTCACCCAAGGTGCTGTTACAACGCTACTGGGGTGAATTTCCTTTGCATCCCTCGCACCTCTCGCAACTGCCTGCGCACAATATTTCTCCAGATCTGCATCGACCATTTATACCCTCCTCCACTCATGTCAAACACAGAAAGCCCCTTGGCCGGGCTACTTGGGATTATGAACTCAGGCAATGTCATCATTTTTTCGGAAACCACGGTATAAATTTGCTTGTTCGCTTTTTGTATTCGCCAAATTCCGGGAAATCCCGTAACATATTTTCCGCCAGCGGAACGCCCGATACATGGAGCAACATAAAGGTAAGAAGGAACGGTCCAAAAAAAGTGATCCAGCCCCCCTTTACGTTCAAGGCGATCAGGAAGATGCCCCACCACAATGTTGCCTCGCCAAAGTAGTTAGGGTGGCGCGTATACTTCCATAAGCCTTTTGTCATCACATGTCCTCGATTTTCCTCCTTATTAAGAAACCGTTTCAATTGATGATCACCAACAACCTCCCACATAAATCCAAATACCCAAACCGCTGTTCCCAACCAGTAGAGCCAGCTGATGCCGAGTTTCTCCGAGCAGTTGATCATCAAAATGGGGGCGGCAATAATTAGGGCCGTAAGACCCTGCATCAGGTAGATGCGCAGATAGCTGTTAAGCAGGGCATAGGCGCGTTTTTCAAAACTCTTGCGCATATATGTGTAACGCTCATCTTCTTCCTGGCCACGACTGCGTATACCGATGTAACTGGCAAGCCTTAATCCCCAGATTGTGACCATAGCCAACACCAACGCCTGCTGCCCTGTGTGCTCACTTCTCATCCAGAACGAGGTATGCCCAACAATCACAAAACTTAATCCCCAGGCAAAATCTACAATTGTATGCTTCTTTGTCCATATCCCTATAGCAAAAAATACATGCATCGAAATCATAACACCGAGAACACATGCTCCAACGTAACGACCTATTTCAAACCTCCATATCAATCCGATATATAAGACCACCGACAGGATCATGATTATGTAATTTAACTGCAGGGCCCTTTTGTATTTCACAATTCCTTCCTCCGGACGATTAACGACTCCTCTCTTACTTGTGTAAATAGATTCAATTCAGCCACATTAATAGATTAACACTCATTCAGGATTATTAAGAATTTACGCTATCCTGGAGATAGAGAATCCTCCATCAACTATCAGATCCTGACCTGTTATGTGCCTTGATGCATCCGAGGCCAGAAACACAATGGCCCCTCCTATATCACCCTCTTCTCCGAGCCGGCGGGTAGGGGTCATGCGGATTAAGGCTTCTTTTGTTTTCCCATTCTTGAATGCAGGCTCAAGCATTCCAGTTGACCATGGCCCCGGGGAAACTGAGTTAACCCTTATATTGTATTTAGCCCATTCAAATGCCAGTGATCTTGTTATCTGCATTAAAGCAGCTTTTGTTGCCCCGTAAAGGCATGCAAAGTTCATCGCTGTTTTGCCAAGCTGTGATGTAATGAAGATAATGTTGCCGGCATTGTTTTTTCTCATTCCCACTGCTATAAGCCTGCTAAGAAAAAAGGAACCTTTCAGATTTGTATTGACAATCAAATTGAAATCACCTTCCGTAAAATCTTCCGCCTTCTTAAACACATTTGTGCCGGCATTATTAACCAGTATGTCCACCCGCCCAAAATGAGTAAAACTTTCCCTGGATATCCTTTCAACATCCTCCATTTTCGATATGTCGCCTGAGATAATTGCTGAATCCCTTTTGTGCTTTTTGACCATTTCAGCCGTCTTTCTCAGCCGATCCATGTTCCTGCCCATAGCTATGATATCCGCGCCAGCCCGGGCCAGAGAAACCGATATCTCTTGGCCAATAGCACCAGAGGCACCTGTTACAAGCGCCACTTTCCCTTTAAGGCTAAACATGTCCTCGCTCATCACATATATCCTAGTTGCCCAGCGTATCATTCCCCTGCCTTAGTCCTTAGAGTTCAAAGGAGGCAGGCAGGGGAAGATAACGCTATTTAAGAATTGCTTGCTCTAGTATTGAGGCGTCACGAGCTCCTTAATCGGGTCAACCACAACGAATCTCTGATTCTTTGCGTCAGCTCTTACCACAAGGGATGAAAAATAGCCGCAATGACGCTTGGGTCCAAAAGTCATGTTGGGGCACATCCCCCACATATCAAGATCTTTTATGCTCTCTAATCCTTTTATTAAGGTCTGAGGCGTCAAGTTTCTTCCTGCATTTTTTATGCCTTCAATCATGGCCCTGAAATATGCCATGCAGGCCAAATACATGGGAGCCGGAAAGGGCGATTTGGAGACTTTTTCATAGTCTCCATACTTCTTGACCATATCTATCACTTCACTTGGCATGTCCTCCCACGGCACAAATGGCGTAACAGCAAGGTAACCTTCCGCCAGTTGTTTTATCAGCGGGAAAATAAGCCTGTAGGCAGTTGTATTGTCGCCAATTACTTTTACATCCCAGCCCATTTTCAGTCTCTCTTTAAGAACAGCGCCCGTTTGGGGCAGATATGTCCACAGAAGGATCCAGTCTACATCAGCTTCCTTCATCATCCTCATCTGGGGCGACATATCGATGGTTCCGATCTTGTACGGGGCTTCTTTGACAAGCCTTGTTTTCATGAACTTGGCGGCAGCCCTTGCGCCTTCCAGCCCGTCACGACCAAAGCTGTCATCTTGATAAATTATGCCTATCCTGGCCTTCGGGTCCCTGCTCAATATGTACTCCACGGCTCGTGATGCCATGTTGAACTGCGTGGCATAAGGCACGAAAACCCACTTGTTCCCCGGCTTGTAAAACTTCTTGTTGGCACCATGCGGCATCAACACCACCTGATTGTCCTCGCAAAGGGGTATGATTGCACTTGTACCTGCGCTGCCCAGGTTAAAACCTATGGCAAATACACCGTCCTTGAAGATAACTTTTTTCGCCGCCTGCATCGTTGTGTTGGGCAATATTCCGTTGTCTTCAACCACTAGATCAATTTTCCGCCCGTGGATGCCCCCCTGGTCATTAATATACTTGACATACATTCTGGCACCCATCGCAAGCGGAGGCCCTGCAAACTTTCCCGGACCCGTGAAGTCGACAAGACATGCCAGCTTCACACTTGTATCCGTAACCCCCCGAACACTGCCTGCCTGTGCCGGAATTGCCGTCAGGCACAATGCCCCCACCAAAAAAAGGCTTAGAAAAATAGTCCTTGTCTTCATAATGCTCCTCCTTACAGCTTAATGGTTATCGTCTCATCCCATCAATCTCTCCCTGGAAGAAGATGGGGCCCACCTATATTCCTAAAAGAAACTGCTAATATTTGAACGGCCATGTTTTGAAATATATTTTTGCTCTCCAGTAGATTCCGAACAGCCCTTTAGGCTCAAAAAGAAGGGCTAGAACTATTACAAGGCCAAACAAACCAAGCTTGAAATCGACGATGAACCCACTCAGCCCGGGGTAGCTCTCTTTGAAAATATCAACAAGGTAAACAATCCCATGGGGAATTCCGGTAATCAGAATGGCTCCCAACACAGATCCAAGAATGGTGCCAAGGCCGCCCATAATTATCATTGCTATATAGGCAATCGAAACGGAGAGATCAAAGTTTCCGGGCACGATCCACTTCTGGTAGTGTGCCATGAGACATCCTGCCACACCTGCATAAAATGAGCTTACCGCGAAAGCCATGACCTTGTATTTGGCAAGTGGGATCCCCATGGCTTCTGCAGCGATATCTCTGTCTCTGATGGCTACAAAGGATCTGCCGATCTTGCTCCGGGCAATATTCTTGGCACTGATTACAGCAATGGCTGCAAACCCCGTAATAAGATAAAAATGCTGTTTCTCTGTCCTAAATGCAAATTTATAAATGGAAATCCTTCTCACAGCCATTCCCATATCCCCTTTGGTAAGGCCCCAGTGGAATATCACATATTCCACTATGAAGCCGAAAGCCAGGGTTCCAAGAGCAAGATAAAGCCCCTTCAATCTCAGCGAAGGAACCGCAACAATCATCCCCAGTGCTGCAGCCATGAGGCCAGACAAAGGGAAAGAGAGCCAGAAGGGAATACCCAGTTTGCTGGTGAGAAGTGCTGAGGTGTAGGCTCCTATGGCCAGGAATGAGCCGTGGCACAGGGATATCTGCCCCGTAAACCCGGTAAGAAGATTGAGGCCTAAAGCGCCAATTACTGCGATACCCATCTCGTTCAGAATGCTGATTTGGTAACGGCTCAGGAAAATCGGAGACACAATCAGCAAAACGACAAGGATCCCCAGCCAAACCTTAACCCATAGGGTTTGAAAAAGTGCTGTGTCTTGCCTGTAGTTGACCTTGAAGGTGCCCATGAGCGAGAGCTTATACCCTTTCTACCTTTTCCTTGCCGAATATACCGTACGGGCGAATCATAAGGACCACTATCATAATCGCGAAGGCAATGACGTCTTTTACGTCTCCAAAGTGGAAACTCCCAATTTCCAGGCCACTTAAGTAACTGGCAGCAAAGCTTTCAACGATGCCGACAACGAATCCCCCGATAATGGCTCCGCCGATGCTGTCAAGGCCGCCAAGAATGGCGGCCGACATCGCCTTTATTCCTGTGTGGCGCATCCCGCTATAAACAAAGCTCTGCTCCGCCAGGAATATCCCCGCCACTACTGCTACAAAGCTCCCAAGGGCCCATGCCACCATGTGCATCTTCTTGACATTTATTCCCATCAATCCTGCGGCATCCGCATCTTCAGCAGTACCCCTCAGAGCGACACCCAGCCTTGCTTTCCTAAAAAAAAGAATGAACAAGGCGAAAAGTACAATCGAGACACCAAGCGTCCAAAGCGCTGCTCTAGAAAAAACCATACCAGCAAGAGCAGTTGTTCGGCCCATAAACGGGGAGCGGATAGAGAAAAAATCATGCCCCCATATGAGGCCGGTCACAGAGGTCAGAATGCTTGCGAGTCCGATGGTCATCATGATTGTTGAATAAATTGGCTCCCCGACCATTCTTCTAAAAATGAGGATATCAATTAGCACTCCTACTAAGACCCCAATGGCAACGGCAGTCATAAATGAAAGAAGGTACGGCCAGTTGAACAAGGTTGCAAAGTTGTAGCAGATAAAGGCACCGATCATGCACAGTTCCCCCTGTGCAAAATTAAGTATTCCTGTGGACTTAAAAATCAAAACAAAGCCAAGGGCAATAAGTGCATATATTGCACCTGTGTAAAATCCGCTAAAGACTATTTCTATGATTTTTTCCATCGTTTCTTCAAGGCGCCTTAAACTAATTTCATTTGTGTTTATGAAGAACTGTACATTTCTTCTATCTCATTCTTGAACCGCTCAGAGATAACCTTTCGCTTAACCTTTTGAGTTGCAGTCAACTCCTCATCATCCTGGTCCAGTTCTTTTTCAAGGATTTTGAACTTTTTAATGGTCTCCACCCTAGCAAGCGTTTCATTGACTTTTTCAATTTCCTGCTTGATCATGTCAACAACGGCCGGGTTTTGTGCAAGACTTTTGTAGGTTGTGTACGCTATCTTGTTGTTCTGCGCCCAGTTGCCCACATTCTCGTAGTCAATCTGTATCAGAGCCGTCAGGTATTTTCTCCTGTCCCCTATTACAACAGCTTCCTTAATAAAGGGGCTGCATTTCATTTTGTTTTCGATTTCAGATGGGGAAATATTCTTGCCCCCTGATGTAATTATGATATCTTTCTTGCGGTCAACGATATACAGATTCCCCTCATCATCGAGTTGCCCAATATCACCTGTGTGGAGCCATCCATCTCGAAGTATAGCCTCAGTCGCTTCCGGATCACGGTAGTACCCGGCAAACACGGAGTCTTTTGCTATTAGTATCTCTCCATCTTCTGCGAGCCTTAATTTGACAGACTTGATTGGCTTCCCGACTGAGCCCGGTTTAATTTCCTCGCCGGGTCTAGGGCCAGTACCTCCTCCGCAACTCTCTGTCATTGCCCACATCTCGATGGCGTTAATTCCAAGGGAATGGAAGAAAACCAGTATTTCTGGGGCAATCGGTGCTCCCCCACTCATCAACAAGCGGCAGTGAAGGAGCCCAAGTTTTTGTCTGAGGGCCCTGTAGCTACAGAGATAGCCCAGCGCATAAAGGGAAAGCAGGTGTAAGGGTATCCTTTTTCTCCTCATCCGGTATTGCGCCACCTTGTTTCCGACCGGCTGCCACAGCTCATACATAAATCGCTTGAAGCGGGTTGTATCCTCCAGTTTTATCTGAACGGCTGAGTGCATCTTTTCCAGTATTCTTGGAACCGCTGCAAAAAAGGTTGGCATTATCTCTTGAATGTCCTGCTGGACAGTATCGATCGATTCGGCAAAGTTGACCGTGCAACCATAAACCAATGGTATAGCCATAGAGAGTCCTCTTTCGAGGATGTGACACAAAGGCAAGTAAGAAACCACCGAGTCTTTCTCAGTGAACTGAAAGATATCATTCAGTGCCATTATGTTGTATAGATGATTTTGATGCTGAATCATACATCCTTTAGGAGGTCCAGTCGTTCCAGAAGTATAGACCATGAAAGCAACATCCTCTGGCATTGTTTGATCCACTAGCTTCGAAAATCTATCGGGGTCTGTGTTGTGGACATTTTGCCCCAGTTCCTCTACTTCCCGGTAGCTTATCAAAAGCGGATCTTCATAATGCCTCAGGCCCTTCATGTCGATTACTATGATGTTTTTCAAAAGCGGCAAGTTCTTCTTTGTCGCCAGTACCTTGTCGGCCTGCTCCTGGTCTGCAACTATGACAAACTTTGATCTTGAATGATCCAGTATATACTTTACTTGCTCTTCGGAATTGGTAGGATAGATGCCAACGGATACGCCCCCAATACTCTGGATTGAAAGATCAGCAAATATCCACTCAGGGCAATTTTCTCCCAGAATGGACGCATGCTCACCGCGTATCATTCCCAGTTCCGCCAGACCCAGAGAAAAGACACGCACTCTGTGAAGGTAGTCTTTCCACGAAATTTCTCGCCAAATCCCTTTATGCTTTTCTCGCATAGCTACCCGCTCTCCATACAACCGGGCCTTTTGCGCAAGAAGTTTCGGGTACGTGGTATGAGGTTTTTCCATAAAAGACATTTTAAGAGAATTTTACAACTTCCCTTTACACCATCTCTTCCTCTCGCGTGTCGGTCTCCCCAAGATAGGCTCTGATCACCTCCGGGTTTGCGGCTATATCCTTTGGCGAACCCTCCGCTATCTTCAACCCAAAATTGAGCACCGTGACTGTATCGGAGAGATCCATAACCAGTCCCATATCGTGCTCAACAAGCACAACGGTGACTTTCATCTCTTCATTAATGTCGAGTAGATACCGAGCCATGTCTTCTGTCTCTTCGAGGTTCATGCCACTAACAGGCTCATCAATCAACATAAGTTTAGGATCCATGGCTAGAGCCCTTCCCAGCTCGACTCTCTTTTGCAAACCGTAAGGCAGGCTTCCGACCAGGGTTTTCCTGATCGCCTGAATATCCAAAAAGTCAATTATCTCCTCCACCTTGTCGCGATTCCTCACTTCCTCAGACATACATTTCCCGAGGTAAACTGCCGCTCTGAGTAAGCCATAGTTGGAGTGGTAGATCCTTGCGGACATCAGGTTGTCCAGTACTGTCATTCCTTCAAAAAGGGCGATGTTCTGGAAGGCCCTCGCTATTCCAAGACGTGCAATCTCAGGGGGCTTTTTCCCCAGAATTTCTTTTCCTTCAAATTTGATGCTCCCTTTCTGCGCCCGATATAACCCGCCTATACAATTAAAAAGAGTGGTTTTTCCCGCCCCGTTAGGACCTATAATTGAGTAAATTTCGCCTCTCCTTACCGAAAGCGAGACGTTATTAAGTGCTCTAATGCCCCCAAAGCTAATGGAAACGTCTTCGACTTCAAGTTGGTAATCAGGCGCATCCTTCAAGACAGCCATCTTTTTCGTCTCTTGTAGTGTTTTACTTCCCGAAAACTCTTCTTTGTTCCCACCTCGGTAAGCCCAAGGTAAAACTCCCTAATGTCTCTATCTTGCCTTAGAACTTCACTTGGCCCATCCATAACAATTCTGCCGTTTTCAAGCACGTATCCGTAATGAGCAATTGAGAGCGCAACGCTGGCGTTCTGTTCTACAAGAAGAATGGCGACATCCTCTGCGGCATTGATTCTTTTTATGATCCTAAAAATCTCCCTAACGAGTATGGGCGCCAGCCCCAGCGAGGGTTCGTCCATCATTATGAGCTTGGGTTCAGCCATAAGAGCTCTTCCTATGACAAGCATTTGCTGCTCCCCTCCACTCAAATAGCCAGCAGGCTGCCTGCGGCGTTCTTTCAAAATAGGGAAATACCCCACCACTGTGTCCATGTTCTGGACGAACTTTCTTTTATTGCTCAAGGAATAGGAGCCGATAATGAGGTTTTCCTCCACCGTTAGCTCCGCAAAAACCCTCCTTCCTTCAGGGACCTGCAAAATACCCCTGGATACCACCTCGCTAGGCTCTTTTTCATTAATGATCTCTCCGTTAAATTCTATGGTCCCATCTTCGATTTTAAGCTCAAGGCTTTTTCTGATACCTGACACGGTATTAATGGTGGTGGTTTTTCCTGCCCCGTTGGCACCCAGAAGGGTCACGATCTTGGAGGAGGGGACCTGAAGTGAAATCCCCCTAAGTGCGAGAATAACATCTTTATAAGTGGTTTCCAGATTCGTTATTTTGAGCATAGGAATCCCCACTCAGAGGGCGTTCTCTCAGCCCGCTATCTTGCCACAAGCAAGAAAATGTTCCGGGTAAGGCAAACATGTGGCTCCCAAAATGAGCCCGGATAACATGCCTTAAAAGAAAGCTCCGCCATTAAGGACCAGGATATGTCCCGTCATGTAATTAGTTGCTCTTGAAGCCAGGTACAGAGCGGTTTGAGCAATCTCTTCTGGTGTTGCAACGCACTTTAAAGGCGTGAACTTATACTCCATTTCCATCAGCTTTTCGTTAGTCCACAGAGCCTTGCTGAAGTCGGTCTTGACGATTCGGGGCGCTATAGCATTCACCCTTACATTGTATGGCCCGAGTTCAAGGGCCAGTGCCTTGGTCAGCATGTTGATTCCAGCCTTACTTATACAATAAGGACCCAATCCTTCTGCAGGGGAAAGACCCCCTGCCGATGAAACATTAATAATGACACCCGACTTCTGATCACGCATAATCTTCCCCACCAACTGGCTCATTACAAAATATCCCTTTAAATTAGTTTCCATAATGTGATCATAAACTGACTCCTCCGTGTCCACTATAGGGCCCATGGCCGGGTTTGTAGCCGCATTATTGACAAGAACGTCGATTCGCCCGAACTCAGACACCACCTTGCTCACCAGGTTTCTTAGATCCTCAACTTTTCTGGTGTGAGTCGGAACGCAGAGAGCCTTTCGGCCCATTGCCTCAATCTCCTCTGCCACCTTTTCAAGGTCCGGGAGTTTTCTGCTGGCAATTGCAACGTCCGCTCCGGCATCTGCAAAAGCAAGAGCAATAGCCTTACCGATACCACGACTTCCCCCGGTTACAATCGCCACCTTTTCTTCAAGGGAGAGAAATGAACAATCCATACTTTTTTCCTCCTTTTTCGAGCGTGAAACAGATAATTGGCTGAATTGAAAAGTTGTTTTTCTTATTTTTCCTTCTTGACCTGTGCCATTTCTTCCACTAGCTCCTTGCACTGTTTCAGAACTTCTCGTGCCTCCATAAAGATGGTCATCCTTTCGGCCATAGGCGATCCTTCCCCGTGCAGACAGATAGTCTCCAGCTCGGCGCGGGTGATTCTGCGAATGAGGTCCACCATACGAAGACGATTTTCTGCCGATACTTTCTTGTTTGCGATAAGGTACTTATCGATAAAATCATGGAGTTGCGGGAGCTGGTAGTCTTTATACGTCGGAGCTGTAACCACAAGACCTCCGGTCAGGTCCTGGATTGCTTTAACCACATCATGGTAATTATGAGCAAAATGGTATTTTGCCATGTTGGTTGCAATTGGATTTGGAACCGCAACACCGCCACGCATAACATAGTCATAACATGCAGTCTTTGAAAGAGATTTCAGCGTCTCAAGATATATCACTAGATCCGTCAATTTCTCTCTCACGTGGGGTGCGCTTGAAATACCATTATACTCTGCTATTGCCGCGGCCACCCCCACAAGCTGTTCTGAGAGAGGAATTCTGTAAGCGCATCCTGTTCTTCTGTGCATAAGGGCAAAATTGTAGACCATGGTGGCGGCGTACTTCCACTCTCCGCAAAGAAAAACGCGCTCCCAGGGAACAAGAACATCGTCAAAGATAATAAGCGAGTCCGTATGCACTCTTACCGGTCGCTTGTTTGGGAACTCGAGGGGACCGATGTGAGAAGTGAAAGGCCTGCAAACCTGCTTGATTCCCTTTGTGTTGGCCGGTACGGCAAATGCGACAGCATAGTCCTTGTCTTCCTCACTCATGGTGCGGCAAGGTATTACAAAAATGTCATTGCAGTACGCGGCGCCGGTTATGTGCATCTTGGCACCCCTCACTATGATGCCTTTGGTGTTTTTTTCAACCACATGAACGTAAAAGTCGGGGTGTGCTTGCCCCGGATCGGAAGGTCGGAGCATCCTGTTCCCTTTCACGTCCGTGACACCTGCGCAGGTTGCCAAGTCCTTCTCTTGTAAGAGCTTGCGGTAGTTTTGGATTCTGTCTATGTAGTCCTGGTTTCCCAATATGTTCGCGGTAATCTCAATAGCATTAAGGGCATCTGCGCCAATGTCATGGGCCAAGGGGATATAGCCGTCTGCCAGCGTGCTCGACCTCACAATTAGTTCATGCACATTTAGCAGGTCCTCAGCATTTTGCGGCTTATAATAGTAGCGGCTAATGGGCTCCCCGGTTTCAGGATCCTCCATAACCGCCAGCTTTCTGTCTTGTGGATCCTCTGCCATTTCGTAGTCAATTGCCATCACGTTAACAGGTACGCTGAGATCCGGATGCGTGGCAACATTTTCTATCCTTTCACCCTTGTAGTAGACTTCTCGGCCGTCATTAAGACTTGCCTTATACTCTTCTGCCGTGATCAAGCCCATAATAGGCGCCTCCTCTCTTTTTTGCAGTTTGAAATCAGCAATGCCTCCACAGCTACCAGCTCTTGGGCGGTTTAGGGATCCCGCAATGATATGGGGGCAGAATTTCATGCTCCAGGTCAGTCCCCATAATTGCGTTTACACACAATAGAGCGCTCAGAGAAGCTCCATCTACCCCGCCGCCCCATAACCGCTCTCCATACTGATCTCCAACATAGTACAGACCCTCAATATGGGGGCTTTGAACGTCCGGTCTCTTTTCCCCAACTGGTCTCCAGTTCCCGTATGCCTCATCTGAGGGCGTCCAGAGAACAAACTCGACGTTCTCTCTCCAGTCGTCAAAAGTCTTTCTGAACCACTCCATGCAGTAATTGATCACACGCATGACTTTCTTGGGGTTACGCATTTCCTTGTCCGTAAGCGCAGTTGAAAAGATAAAGTCTCGTTTTCCCTCTGGAGCCCTGTGTGCACAGGAAGCCATGTTCCACATTACCATGTCTACCGCTCCAATGTAACCTTCATGTTTGATAATTCCGGGCATCCAGATAAAGCTCCTTTCATCCACCCCATACCTTTCCCAAACGTTGTTTTTCAAACCTATGAATGCGGAAAGGAGCCCTGGGGACCAGAACTTGTTCTGGATCAGATCCACCCACTCCGGCGGAAAATGACGTGGATGTAAAACATTGAATATGTGTTTCGGTGGAATGTTGCAGATAACGATTGGAGCTTCAAGTGTCTCGTAAGTTCCCTGTGCCCCTCGAACGATGACTCCTCTGACTTTGCCTGATTCAACAATTACTTCCTCAACAGGCGTGCTCCTGCGGATTTCCCCTCCCGCTTTCTTAAGTGCCCTTTCAATGGCAAGCGGAATCGCCATGCAGCCAGGCTCAGCCACGGTGGCTACAGATCCGGTGTGCAGATTCATTCCGATATCCCTTGCCATGGCCATGTAACCCAGGAAGTCTCCAGCAGGTGCCATTCTTGGCTCTGCCATAGCGTTTTGGCATGCCATGACGACTTTGATGTAATCGTATGCTTCTTCATTGTCAGTCAGGCCCCTCTGCTCCAGCCACGTCTGCACATCTATATCCATTGCAGCAGCACACTCTTCCATGCTGAGCGACCCCATCTGTCTCAGAGCAGAAAGAGTCGCCCTGTAACCCTCTTCGCTTTGCCAGGGATAAGGCTGCCTAGGTAGTACTTGGTAGATCTTGTTCGTCTTCGCTTCCACAAAGCCCAGCCCTTTATTCACGGGCATATCCACCGGTTCACCAAGGTGCTCCAAAAGCAGGTGACATCTGGACTTATTCCCCCAAAAAAGACCATGCCCCCCGTTTTCAAAAGTATAGCCGTCAAGCAAACCCTCTTTGAACATTGTTTCAAGGTCAGGCTCGCAATAGGAAACCCAGCACCTGGAATCTGCAAGGGATTTCCGGAAGCCCCGCGAATCAAGCTCCAGCCCGTCAATCGTAACCTTATCACCTTTCCCTGTGTAAGAAGCAACCCGTCCACCGATGTGTGGCGCTTTTTCAAGAACTACCACGCTCTTTCCGAAATTTTTTGCCAGCAGCGCAGCTACGCTGCAACCACCGACTCCTGAACCGATAACAATAGCATCAAACTCTTTGTTAGCCATCCCCTGCCTCCTTGTCTTTATTTATTGTTTGTTGGCCTTCCCCCAAAAAAGTTCGGGCGATTGTCATAATAAGCGCTGGATCTTCCCCAATGCCCGAAGATTAGGGATAGATCAGCTCTTTCCCGGGGATTTCTGCAAGAAGGATGCCGTCCTCTTGCTCTTCGTTAATGTTTGGTATTACTTAGGTTTTCACGCAATGGAATGCTGTGAGTTCGGATTTGCACAACATTTTGTTTTTTGTCGTCCAAATATTGTGCATCGTTCTTGACTCTTGGCTCCCACGGTTTTATGCTCTTAATATGGAAGCAAATTCAGTTGCGCGACCATAATCTTCTTTCCATGAGGGGGGCTTTATTCAGAAATGATTGCGGGAACTCAAAACATGGGACCCGATGGTACCGAGCAGGTTTTATCGGTAGCCTCACTTTTTGAGGACAGTTTCTCCATTGATTGGCTGGTTGATCTGTTAACCTGGATAAAGCCCTCAGGTATCCTTGAGGGTCTTGAACAAGGGGTCAGAGATGCCCTCCTGATCCAGGAAAAAGCCGGGTATTATAGCTTTCGGGACATTTCCCGGCAAAAGAAATTGAGAGAATTATTGCCCTTGGAGCAAAGAGTTCGCTTTCACAAACAAATAGCAAACCTTCTGATGCTTGAGCTTCCTGATGATGAAAAAAAGGCTCGTGCCCTTGCGCAGCACCTCATTCACATCGACAACGATATCGATGGTTGCCGTTACCTTGCTATGGCTGGCGATCTCTATCTGAAGGCCTTTCAGACGGAAGAAGCTCTTCAGTGTTACCGAAAAGTTCTCAACGACCTCTCCCCCCACCACGATGAAGAGGATGACCGCCTGTTCAGTGAAACTGCCATAAAATATTCCAAGATCTCCACTGCCCGTCATGACACGGCCTTGGTTCTTTCGATCCTGAGCTCCGCCCTGGAGCGAGCAAAAAAATGGAGCATGAAAGAGCTTGAGGTCCTGCTTAGAATGCACGTGGCCAAGAACGAGTGGCTTAGATCACGGTACAAAAGCGCTCTGAGACATTTTGAAATAGCCTGGGCGATGACGGAGAAGATCAATAATCCCAGGCTGATGCGGTCCGCCACCACGTTTAGCACTTTTTTTCTCTTCTGGCACGGCCGTTTCCGAGAAGCAGTTAAAATCTATGAAAAGGCCGTGCCGGACATTGAAAAATACCCCCAGGGAGGGTTTCCGCTACTCGCCGTCATGACAGTGGGTTATTGTTACGCTCAAATTGGACAGGTTACCCAGGGACTTGGGATGTTGGATGCAATCAGGAGCCAGTGTCTGAACAAGGGAAATATTTATCTCGCCTCATATACCGGCGGCAATATCGGCAATATTCTCCTTGATATTGGGCGCATAGAAGATTCAATCCACTTTCTTGAAGTTTCCGCCAAGGAAGCCAAGCAGGCTCACAACGACTGGGTATGGATCACCGGAAAACTGTGCCTTTCCTATGCATACTACCTAAGAGGTGAAAAGGGACACGCCCTCAGACATCTTCGCGAATTCCTGCAGCAAAGCAGGAGCGTTCATGCCACAGTCTATATCTACCCCTACCTTATGGAACTTTGCCTTGCGATGGAAGAAAAAAAGCTTCCCCGGGTTGAGGGCCTTTCACTTGAAAGAGAAATTCAAAACACTCTCAAGGCCAAGCACCTCTCACTCAAAGGCGTGGCTTATAGATTCCAAGCAAAGCTCATGCAGATGGATGGACGGCCGCCGCAGAAAGTGAAAAAATCCCTTGAAAATTCTATAAAATGGCTTGAGGAATCGGGCAACCAGATTGAGCTTTCCAAATCAAGACTTGCATTGGCCCGGCATTTCCTCTCGGCAGGAGAGGAGGAAAAGGCCAAGCAGCTCATCGCGACTGCTTCTCGGGCGCTTTCCTCACTGAACGAGGCACTGGTTCCTGACGATCTTCGCGCCTTTATTCAGGAAAGACCTCCCAGGGAGAATTTGCTTAAAGAAATCCTCAACTTGGGCCAGGAGGTCGTGAGCATCCGAGACAACAAAGACCTTGTCCAGCACATTATCTCCACTGTTAACAGAGTGACCGGGGCAGAAAGAGGTGCAATCTTCCTTTTACAAGGCGACTCATCTCCCCCCAAACTAACCCTCAGGGCCTCAAAGAACCTTACCTCCGAGCAGGTCGAGCATCCAGGATTCCAATCTTCTCTGGAAATGATTAGGAAGGTAGCCAGCACAGGCAGAGGTCTAATACTGGGGGCTGAACCTTGTTCGGATACATCCAGTGGAGAAGAAGAGATCATACGCTCCCGGGTTTGTGTGCCGATGGTTTTTAGGGACAGGACGGTGGGCGTTCTTTACCATGACAACCGCCTTTTGAGCAGCGCCTTCAAAGAATCGGACCTTGAACTCCTGGCCTATTTTGCCGCTCTGGCCGCCTTTGCACTCGACAATTCCAAAGCCTATGAAGAGGTCAGAAGGCTCAACAGGCAGCTTAGTGAAGAAAACCTGTACTACCGGGAAGAACACCTTCAAAACCTCCACTTTGAGGACATTATGGGAGAAAGTCTTGCAATCAAGCGCGTTCTCGCCCAGATTGATCAGGTGGCACGTACCGACGCAACGGTGCTCATTAGCGGTGAAACAGGAGTCGGAAAAGAACTGGTGGCCAGGGCGATTCATCGCACCAGTAACAGGCGGGACAAGCCTTTCATAAAGGTCCACTGCAGCGCACTACCTGAAAGCTTGATCCCCAGCGAGCTTTTTGGTCACGAAAGGGGAGCTTTCACCGGCGCCACTCAGCGCCGAATAGGAAGGTTTGAGCTGGCAGACGGAGGCACCTTTTTTCTTGACGAGGTCGGCGACCTCAGCCTGGATATCCAGGTAAGGCTACTTAGGGTTCTCCAGACAAAAGAGTTTGAAAGAGTGGGCGGGAGCGAAACCATTCGTTCTAATTTCAGGCTTGTTGTTGCAACAAACCGGAACCTGGAACAAATGGTCAAAGACCAGATGTTCCGTGCAGACCTTTATTACAGGCTGGCTGTTTTTCCGATCTTTGTTCCGCCTTTGAGGGAGAGAAAAGAAGACATCCCAATTCTGGCCTACTACTTTCTCAAACTTTACTCTAAGAAGAGGGGTAAAAATTTCTCTAGAATTCCCGACTCTGAGATGCAAAAACTTCTGGACTACGACTGGCCGGGGAATGTTCGTGAACTGGAGAATATCATAGAAAGGGGCATCATACTGAACAACGGAACCTTTTTCAGGGTTCCCCAGCTTGGAGGCGAAGAGATGACTCCCGGCACGAGCGAAGGTGTCGTGACACTCAGGGAAAATGAGAGGAGGCACATTCTGAAGGCTCTTGAGAAGACGAACTGGAAGGTCAGGGGAACAGGAGGGGCAGCGCAGCTTCTGGATATTCCCCCGTCAACTCTTGCATTCCGAATGAAAAAACTCGGCATCCAAAGACCGAAAAGGACTTCTCTTTAGTCGCAACACAAACTAAACACGGACAGATCACTGTTTTGTGTGCACAAGAGCCGTGCCTTTATTCATCCGGATAGAAGGTCTTTCCGAAAAGCTTCCGGCTCAAGCCGACTAAATCGGCCCACTTCATCGGTCCTCCTCTATCAGGAGGAAAGCCAGCCCCCCAAATGAGGCCAATATCAATCATCCTGGGATCTTCCACAACCCCCCTGTCGAGAAGGTCTTTACCCACCCGGACCATATCTTCAAGCACTTTGATTTGCATTTCTACCGCACTCATTTCCCTCTTTTGCTTAACGGCTATGAGCGGAAGAACCTCCGGATCAACCCTTCCGTCTTTGAGGTAAAACCCTTTACCGGACTTTTTTAATCCGAAGCGCCCTGCTCTTACCACATTTTTCAATGTATCCTGCTCCAGGCCCCTGCCGGCAATCACCTGATAACTGATGTCAATTCCCACTTCGTCAATAAGCTTTATTGGGCCGACCGGCATTCCGAATTGAGTAAAAGCCTCGTCCACCTTTTCTATGGGGTTACCCTTTTCAAGAAAATGCAGCGCATCCATAAAGTAGGGGAAAAGGACAGCATTGACCACAAACCCCGGATTATCTTTGCAAATTATGGGGCGCTTCCTAATAAGAGAGGAAAAATGCAGGAGGTTGTCCACGGTGTTGGAGGCAGTAGCCTCCCCCTTCACAATTTCCACCAATTGCATAAGCCAAACAGGTGAGAAGAAATGCAGTCCTGCGAATCTTTCTGTTCCTTTGACATGCTTTGCCAGAGTGCCCAGGGGTATTGAAGAGGTGTTCGTTGCCAAGATGCAGTCATCTCTCACTACGTTGGAAAGATCTTCATAAACTTTAGCCTTAACCTTTGCATCCTCAATCACTGCTTCCAACACAAGGTCTGCATCGGAGAAATCATCGGTGTATTCTGAAGTAAGATCCAAATGCTTTACAATTTCCTCGCGCGGCTCTTTAAGCTTTCCTTTTTCTGCCAGTCCGTCCAGGATTTGGTTCACAAACTCTTTACCCTTTTCCAAGGCCTGTGGAACGTCCTTCGCTATCACCCGGGCCTGCGTTCTCCTTAAAATATCAATTGCTATGCCTCTTCCCATTGTTCCAAAGCCCAAAATACAGACCTTATTGATAGGCTTGGGCTCAAAGCCCTTGCTCATCATATTGGCGGGCTTGTCACTCATGGTTTTGAGAAAAAAGGTGTGGATGCTTCCTTTTGCCTGATTGGAGAGGATAACTTCTATGAAGTTATTTTTCTCAACCTCCAGACCCTGTTCAAGCGATCCTTTGAGTCCCTCCTGCATAGACTTAAGCGCGAGCATGGGACCGGGGATTTCCCTCCCTCTTGTTGTCTTGAGGATCTCCTTGCGAGCCATCTCGGCGACCTGATCGATCTGGGAGAAGTCATGGTCTTTCCTGAGCAGTTTTTCTCTTCCAGATATGATTTCTTCCAGGAACCTCTTTGCCTCTCTCAAAAGATCACCTTCTTCAGGAACCAACCTATCTATCATGCCCAGTTCATAGGCCTTGGCTGCAGGAAGCACTTCGCCTTTCAGAATCAGTTCCACAGCTTTAAGCCCTATGAGGCGCGGCAACCTTTGCGTTCCTCCACTGCCTGGAAAAATCCCCAGCGTACATTCAGGGAGCCCCAGTAGTGTCTTCTCCGATTCCCTGGCAATTCTTGCACTGCAGGCTAAAGCAAACTCCAGACCTCCACCCAGGCAGTGACCGTCAATGGCTGCCAGTGTTGGACAAGGCAGAGAGCTTAATCTTTTAAAGGCTGTATGAAAAACAGCGAGAGCCTTTTCGGCCTCAGATCTCTCCTTCATCCGGGTCAAGAGATTAAGGTCTGCACCCGCATGAAAATTACCGGGCTTTCCAGAAATGAAGATTACCCCTCTTGCATCAAGATCGCTTTCAAGCTCACTCAAGAGATCATAAAACCCATCTATGGCTTCTTGTGTCCAGGTATTCATATTTTTCCCCGGCACATCAAAAGTTATGACCCTTACGCTGTCCTCTTTTTCAACCCTGAAAACATTTCCTTTTTTCATTTGTAGCCTCCTGGGAAAGGAATCTCTGAATCGTGGCTTGTTACTCAGGGACTCTAAATCTTTCGAGCTCGATTCTCCAGCTTAACAAACTCTGGAAGATTGGTGATGTTGACTGCCTCCCTGATCTCGTACAAAAATCCAATGCCCTCTCTTGTGACGTGAACTACACCTTCCAGGTCCAGGAGTACTTTCCTTTTCTCTGGGAGGTGCTGCCCAAAGACATCTTTCAGAACCATCACTCCTGCTTCATCCAGCACACCATCCACCATCACGGCTATCGTACCACCATTCAAAACCCTTTCTTTTACATGAATCATTGAAAAAACTTTTCCTTGCTCCACAGCTATCTCCTACGACATAGATAGCCTCCTAAAATTAGCTATACCCTCTCCTTGAATTCCGTACCCAAAAGTCCTTCCGGCCGGACTAGAAGCACAACAATAATAATCAGAAAGGCTATGGTATTCTTAAATTCGAATACAACGTAGCCGCCCATCAAACTTTCGACTACCCCTATAATTAGACCACCTGCGATTGCACCCGGGAGACTGTTTAGACCACCCAGTATGGCTGCCGCAAACCCCTTAAGGAAAGGCCCCAGCATAAAAACCGGATCAAGCATAAATGCCGGTGCCACGAACAGCCCTGCCATAACGCCCAGACATGCCGCCAAGCCCCACGAGATGGCCAGGATTCTGCGCGTGGGGATGCCAAGAGTCTGAGCAGCTGGTAAGTTTTCTGAGGTGGCCTTCATCGCTAACCCCAGTTTCGTTTTGTGAACCAGGAGATATAAAACTAGACATGCCAAGATGCCGATGAGGAATGTACCAGCGCTCAATTCATCTAAAACCACCCCACCCAATTGCCAGTTTCTAGCATCTGATAAGGGGAAGGGGAATACTTGAGGTTCTGTTCCGCCAAAATACGAGATAAAGCCCTGCAGGATTAAACCTAATCCAAAGGTGAGGGTTATTTGTTCAATATGTGAAGCACCGCGGCGCTGGGCAGGCACCAATATAACAAAATAGAAAGCCATAGCCAATGCAGGGCCCAAAAGCAGTGCTGAAAGGAAGGCAAGGGTGTAGTGAAAATTAAGGCCTAGCAGCGCAAAGGCCAAAAACGCTCCTACTGTAGCGATATCACCATGGGCAAAATTCAGGATCCGCGTAGAGCGATAGATCAGTGCCAGCCCTAATGCTACAAGAGCATAGACACTCCCCGTGGAAAGGCCTGAAATCAGGTACTGCAGAAGTTGCGTCATTGATCTTTCCTTTCAATAGATTATTAGCGGAAGGGCCAGTTTCGAAAATAAAGTCTTATCTTGAGCCACCTGCCATACAGCCCCAACGGCTCAAAAATCAATACAAGCAGAATGCTTATTCCAAAGGCAACGGGCACCAATTCCTTATAGCTGCTGAAGATGTGGGGTACCAGAATGACGAAGGCCGCGCCCATGATCGAACCCTCCACAGAGGCAAGACCTCCAATTATGACGGCTATAAACAAGGTCACAGACTCAAGGAATGTGAACATGTTAGGCTCGACATAACCCATCAGAAGACCGTACAGCCCGCCCTGCACCCCAGTGTAGAAAGAGCTGACCACAAAGGACAAAAGCTTGTAAAAAGTTAGATTTACACCGATGGCTTCAGCGGCGATGTCATTATCCCTGATAGCAATAAATGCACGTCCGATATAGGAGGAGATGATGTTAAAGCTTACCAGCGTGAATACCACGCCAATTAACAAGCTAAAATAGTAATAAAAAGCGCTGCCGGAAAGACCAAAAAGCGGGGAAAACTTAGGTACTATCAGCCCCATGCGACCACCTGAAAGAGTTTGGGAATTAACAAAAACCTCGTATACCGCAATACCAAACCCCAACGTAGCAATAGCCAGGTAAGGGCCTTTTAGGCGGAGACAAGGAAAGCCTACCACCAAACCAAAAAGACCTGCCGCAAGACCCGCACCTAAAAGGCCCAACAGCACTGGCACACCTAGGCGGCTCAGATGGCCGAGTGTGAAGGCCCCGATTGCAAGGAATCCAGCCTGGCCAAGAGAGATTTGACCTGTATATCCTATCAGGATGTTTTGGCCCTGAACCCCAATGGAATAGATGCACACAAGGCTCACCATGTAGATCATGTATTCATCACCCAGCCATGGCAGAAGGAGGAGCGCCATAAGAAGCAGCCCAATCCAGAACCCTTTCCACGGCTTGTCGATCAGCCTCATTTCATCCTTGTAGCTTTCTACAAGATCCATAGCCTGTGCCTCATTGTCGAAACTCGCCGAAAGAAACGAACTTAGCTGTACAAAGACTCGATGAGGTCCCTGTATTGCTGTTGAAGGTTCCCTCTCTTAACCTTTTGTGTTGGGGTAACGTCCCCGTCCTCTGCATAAAATCGCCTGGGAATTAAGGCAAAGCGCTTTATGGTCTCCACCCTTGCAAGGGTTTTGTTGACTTCCCTGACCTCATGGTCTATCAATTTTTTGATCTCTGGATTCTGGGTGAGGTCAGCAAAGGTGGTATAGGGTATCTGGTGATCCTGAGCATATTTGGCAACGTTCTCCTCATCGATAAGAATGAGGCTCACTAGGTATTTACGTCGATCCCCAATAACCACAGCATCCTGTATATAAGGGCTAAATTTCAATTTGTTCTCGATGAATGCGGGCGTAATGTTCTTTCCTCCAGCTGTGATAATAATGTCCTTTTTCCGATCCACAATTTTCAGAAAACCATCCTTCATGGTACCTATGTCACCTGTGTAAAGCCACCCGTCCTTGATGGTCGATGCCGTCAGTTCGGGGTCTTTGAAATAGCCTTTGAAAACATTGGGCCCTTTGACCACAATCTCCCCATCATCAGCGATTTTGACCTCACACCCTGGAATGGGTTCCCCCACATATCCCCACCTAGATCGCCCCTCACGCGTAAGCGTAATCATGCCCGTAGATTCTGTTTGCCCATACCCCTCTCGCAGAGGAATGCCTAAAGCGTTATAGTATTCAAAAAGTTCCGGGGCCGCAGGTGCTGCTGCGCTGCCAGCAAATCGCACCCTCTCAAAGCCCAACTGTCTTTTTAGGGGATAAAGGACAAGCCAGTAAAGGGGCCAATAAAGCAAACCCCAAAGGTAGTACTCTTTGGTTTTCTTCTTTGCATGGACACGACGAAGCCCCACCTGGACTGCTAGGCGGTAGAGAATCCTCTTTAGAAGGGTAGAGTCAGCCATTTTCAATTCGATACTGGAAGCAAATTTTTCCCAAATCCTTGGGACACCAGCAAAAATAGTGGGTGAGACTTCCTTTAGGTTCAGGGCTAGCGTATCTACACTCTCAACAAAATTGACGGTCCCGCCGCTCCAGGCAGCCACAAAGAGAGAGATGACATTTTCATAAATATGCGCAAGGGGCAGGTAGGAAAGCATTTCGTCGCTCTTATAAAAGGGATTTGCAGACATGAATGCGTCGACGACAAACAGAATATTTCGGTGAGTGATCATGGCCCCTTTGGGTCGACCTGTTGTGCCAGAGGTATAGATCAGCATCGCCGTATCCTCGGGATCAATTACTGCCATCCGGGCCGAAATACACTCAGGATGTTCTTCAAGATAGGCCCGCCCCTTTGCCATAAATTCATCGAAAAAAATAATCCCAGGCTGGGAAAACCCCCAGAGACCCTTAGCATCCCAGACAACCATCAGACTCAGATCCAGCCTGGACAAAATCAGTAGAACCTTATCTAACTGTTCCTCATTTTCTACAAAGAGGATCTTCGTTTCGGAATGTTTCAATTCGTAGGCCACTTGATCAGGTGACGATGTGGAGTAGATTCCACAGGTTACACCTCCAGCGGTCATAGCCGCCAAATGGCAAATCAGCCATTCGGGTCGATTGTCCCCCAAAATGGCTACTCTCTCTCCCTTTTGAAGGCCAGCGGCAATAATGCCGGCCGCTGCCTCGCGCACACTCTGTCCATACTCTTTCCAAGAAATTCGCTTCCATATCCCATATTCCTTTCTCCTGAGAGCAACACGGTCCTTGAGCCTCTCCACTTGCCTAAAAAACAAAGCGGGAAAATTTGCCGCGTCTATTCCCACTACCAAGTCCTCCTCTTCCTATAAAGCCTCCACCCTTTGGGCGAAATGTCGGCTCCCCCCACACCCAGGTAAAGTTCCTTGACATCCTCGTTTTCCGTCAGTTCACGAGATGTTCCCTCCAGCACAATTCGCCCAGATTCCATGATATAGGCAAATGCTGCCACGCCCAAGGCCATTTTGGCATTTTGCTCAACGAGAAGTATGGTTGCCCCGGCTTTGCTGATCTGCGAAAAGGCATCATACACCGTGTGTGCCACCAGGGGAGCAAGTCCCAGGGAAGGCTCGTCCAACATGAGAAGTTTGGGACGGTGCAACATTGAACGCGCCATGGCTAGCATCTGTTGCTCTCCCCCAGAAAGGGTCTCGGCCTGCTGACCGGATCGCACTTTGAGAACAGGAAAGAGTCCCAAAACAAATTCAAAATCGTCCTTAATCCCTCCACGGTCCCTTCGGCCCCAACAGCCCAGATCAAGGTTCTCTTTCACTGTCAGTTCCCGGAATAGCCCCCTATCTTCAGGGACATAAACGATTCCTAATCTCGAAATACTCTCCGGCCTCAATCGATGGATGTGCTTCCCCTGAAATTCAATGGCCCCCTTTTTAGGCTGATCCTTGAGCAGCCCAGCAATGGTCTTAAGCAGGGTCGTTTTCCCTGCACCGTTGGGTCCCAGCACCGCAAAGATTTCCTTTTCCTTCACCTCCAGCGACAAACCATAGAGGGCGTAAATCCGGTCATAATATAGCGTCTCAATGCTGGTAATCTTTAGCAGAGGTCCCGATGTCATATTAGGTCCGGTATTGAGTGTGAGTGTTCATATATTTGTTCGAACGCAGAGTCATTCATTACCTAAGTAGGCACTGATAACCCCAGGGTTGCGTTGAACCTCTTGAGGGCTGCCCTCAGCAATCTTCAGCCCGTAATTGAGGGCTATCATGCGGTCAGCCAGTTTGGACACGAGCCTAAGATCGTGTTCTATCAGCAGGATACCCGTTTTGTATTTCCCACGAATTTCGGTAATGCGATATGCGGTTTCCTCCTTTTCCTCCGAGGTCAATCCGGCAAAAGGCTCATCGATAAGTAACAAACCAGGCTCCATAGCAAGAGCCCGACCCAGCTCCACGCTCTTCTGGACGCCATAGGGGCAGTCTACCACGCGCATTTTTCGATACGCGTGTAGGTCAAGAAAATCTATAAGCTCTTCCACTCTTTCTCTGTGAACAAGTTCTTCTTTCCTGATGCGCAAAACAGCGTGAAAGGGATTCTTTCTAAATTTGACATGCCTGCCCAGCATAAGGTTGTCGAGCACTGTCATGTTATTGAAAAGGCGGATGTTCTGAAAGGTGCGCGCAATACCCCTTTGCGCAACCAGGTCAGGGGAGAGCCCCGCAATGCTCTCCCCTTCAAAAATCACCTGCCCCCTGTCCGGAGAGTAAATTCCTGTAATGCAATTGATCAAAGTGGTCTTACCGGAACCATTGGGGCCAATGATCGCGAGGATTTCTTGATCCTCAAGCTCAAAATCAATTCCCCCTAAGGCCCTGATGCCGCCAAAACTAATGGCAAGACTATTCACTGATAAAAGTTTCACGGCCATAAAAGAGCGAATCAAAGATTATGAAATCGGTAACAGGAACGTGTTTGCCTTTCTGGGCATAGTGTATCCTTCTCCCCGTGGTGCAGCTGGAAGATTCCTGGCCCGGTCTGTGCGCAACTTTTGTCATTCCCTTGAGAATTAATGCCGCATGACTGGCCGTCGCATAAAAAAGGAATCCATCAACTCAACTCCACATTGGCGCCGCCGCAGGCGGCACCAACCAGTTGTTGTTTAGTAAATATACTTTGGTTTCGTGGGCAAACCCTGCTACTTAATGGCGGACAAAAAAGATAAATATCGATTCCTTTGGCGTGAAATAGAGCCATGCGTATCAAACGAACAAACTGCATATTCCACTCCATAGGCAATGCTCCCAAGCGCAGATCCATCCACGGATAACAACCCAGATGATCCACCTGCAAGAAGGGACATGGCTTAGAAGCGGATCGGGAAGTGCACCCAGTCCGTTAGATAATGATACTTGCCACCAAGAGCCCGCATGATACGGGAACCGTTGGCGCCATGCCGCCGATTCGGCCCAAAAGTGATTGGTATCCCCATTCCTTCGGCCTTCCAGTCCTTAATCGTCTCCATGCCCTTGATCATAGTCTCTGTGTTCAAATCGCGCCCGGCCCTTTTGAGGCCTTCTACCAGTAGCATCATTGTGCCAGCCCCATATATTGATAAGAATTCATGTCCGATAGTTTTAGATTCATATTTTGCTAGAATTTTGGCCACACGATCAGCCTCTGGATCCAAACCGGGATTACCGCCATTTGGAGACGTACCAATATAGATCCCCTCCCACAGCTTACCAGCTATTTTGAACATATTGGGACTCGAATTGGTCCCCGAGCTTATGATCGTGGGTCGGTATCCTATTTTGCTAAGGTTTTTTAGGATCAACACGGCATGAACGGGGCTCGCGTAAATGATAAGGGTATCCGCCCCGGATTCCTTGAGCCTGAGGGCATGCGCTCCAAGAGCCCGTTCAGTAACCTCGTAGGGAACTGCTGCCACCAATTCAGCCTTCCCAGACATTTTAGCAAGAGCCTGCTGCAAGCCTTTCAGTCCTCCCCCTTTACCGTACTCATCGTTCTGATAGAATATAGCCAGTCGTTTTGCTCCGAGTTCCTGTACAGCATAAGTGGTCAAAAATTCTGCCTCGTCGGTTAAACTCGGTTGCTGTACAAACACGTATCTAAGTTTCCCCTTTGGATAATCATTAAATATCATAGGATTCCCGAGGGGGGCTATCATCAGGATCTTATTCTCAACCAGAAAGTCCCTGCATGCCCGAACCTGCGCAGTCCCCATCATCGTTGTTACAGCAAAAACCTTGCCCTTCATTTCCTGCACATTTGCCAAGGCTCGAGAGGGGCTATATCCATCATCCTTCAGGACAACTTTGATCTTCCGACCATGGATCCCTCCCTTATTGTTAATGTAATCAGCCCATGCCTTCGCACCATATCCCGCAAGGCCCCACATAGCCGCAGGGCCAGAAAGAGGGTTCGTGATGCCAATTGTTACCTCTGTATCGGTGACACCGGGCGTCGGCCCTGCATGCAACCAAGTCGGCATGGCCAACAGACAAACAGCCAAAAGCATCAGACAAAATGTCCTCCCTCCCATTTACGCCTCCTTATTCACTAAAGGTTTTTGTTAGCAGGAGCCCTAGATCAAGCTCCCCGATCCTTCGCCCTCAATGTATCGAGGTCGTTCAGCAACCATTTTCCAAGTCACTCTGGGCATAGAACTATGAGAGAAACCCGTTTATTAGCTTTCTCCATCAGTTTGAAATCAAACATCACGTCAATTAGGCAAAGAACTTTTGAAAAATGATTCTTCGAATTCTGCCTTCCCCTTATACTTTTTCATGAATAGCCCTGGCACCTCATCCATACGTTCGAAAATTGCAGGATCCAAATTTATTCCGGCTTGGTTGAAGGCCCTAACAACGGCCCGTGGCTCAGGGGGACATCCCTTTATTGCGATCATCTCCTTGATGTCGGGATTGTCCCGATTGGCCTGATAAATGCATTTTCCAAGCAGGATGGTCTTTTTATTTCCAGGCATTGGCCTCATCTTTTTCCCAGTTAATACTTCCACACCATCCCATGGTCGCCCTTGTCTCTTTTTCCAGGCCCTGGCAATTGCCCGAAGGATCACCGAATTAATAACAACGCAATATGTACAGAGAGTCAGGTCATACTGACGATAAGAAAGGCCTTTGATGCCCATCTTCTCCATAGACCGGGGAAGGGTTCCATCCTCATTATAGGGGAAGTTGTATTCATGAAACGAAGCTACATCCTTGATCCTTTCTCCCACTATTTCCAAATCAGAGAAATTAAGGGGCCTATCTTGAACCCTGGCTGCGTAAACCAAGTGAGGGACCTCCGATGGCTCGTAGCCGAGAATCTTCGCGCCCACCTTATCGGCTGAAAGAAGGTCTCTCGACGCGACCAGAATGTCAGTTCTTCTAATGTTCCCCTCGTAACCAGGCCCTCTTTCATTAGTATAAATCCCATCGAGAAGAGTCAATGAGGGTGGGAGGTTGTTCGGAAGCCTAGCAATCATATAATTCAAATCCTTTTCCGGATGGGCGCTGTGGCATTTCTTTCGGGATTTCATATCAATCATTCCCTTCAGGTTCTTGATCCCAAGGCTAACGACAGTCTGGGCATGGGTCTTCAGGACCGGAATATTAATTACAAAGTCGCTATCGAGGATATCTGTGTTGAAGTTCACTGCCACCCCTGACCCTAGATTCACCTTCCGGAAAGTTCTCTCGTGGATATTCAAAATTCTAACACCGAACCGTCTTTTTAGAACATGGTAGCCAAGGCTCTCAAAAGCATGCGCAGGCGTTTCCCTATCATTGGGTTCAATTACCATGCCTTCGCCTATGGTAATATTGTCAAAGCCCCTTTCCTTGAGAATCCGGACTGTATCCTCAACTACCCTTGAAGTCGTAATGACGCCCCATTTAGGGAATACGCTCGCTGTAGTCCAGAAAGGGATATTTGGTTTGATAAAAATCCTTGCTTTTGACTGAATTCCATCCAGACCAGCGCAAAAATCAATGACCCTACGAACCGATTCTAGTGGTTTCTCATATCGCACGATAGCAACGATTTTTCTGTTCATTTCAGTCCCCTGGGTTTGCCTTTCATAGGCTTCTACTTCTAATTGAGTTCATCCTATTTCAGAATACCTCCCAGAGTTCAAGAACCATCCTGCGTTCCCCGGGCTTTCAACGGGAGCTATGGGATCATAAATTGCTTTTCTTTTAATCGAGGGCAACAATTCCGCCAGCCAAGCTTCAAAACACTAATCCCCATCACTGCCGAGAAAGGGCCCAAACTCATTCAGCCGTTGCCAAAGCCTTTAGCTGTCATCCAGAGCCTCGAAGGGTCTCTCAACAGCAGTTCCAGTATCTGAGGAGATTTAATAAGTCCAAGAGGCTATAATCCCACCAAAAATCAACCCACAGAATTTCATCTCAACCCAAAAGCCGACCCGTTTGGCCACTCCAAAATTCCTGTAAATT
>JAFDEF010000087.1 GCA_019310485.1 Deltaproteobacteria bacterium
TGCATACGACTGCTCTTGATGATATATCATATAATGTTGACGGTATTATTCATGCTTCCTGTTGGGGCTGGCCGGGGCTTGACCCGGTAAATATATCACGGCGTTACAGCATCCAGGTTGCGCCAATCCTGAAAGAAATAGCAGATTGCGGCCTTGACGGACTTCCTGATTATATAAAGGCCGCCGTGCATAAGCCAGGAGATTTATAAAAAAAGATAAACCCCAGGGGTGCAATTCTCTAAATCCTAAACCCGCTAACGCGTAAACGCGCCAAAGCGCAGACCCCCACATCCCATACTTCCCAACCACGAATTTTCTGCTATAATGACAGCAACCCGGCATTCCGTATATTAATTACTATGCTTAAAAATAAATTAACATTAGGTCTGATACTATATTTTTTGTTGATCAAGAAAGAAAAGGCAGTCGGCCATATTTAATAAACAAAAGAAATTAAAGACATAACAAATCAATCAAGAGAAGATCGAATACAGAATCGTACAGTGCCAGGTCTTGATAGAGGACATATCCGACACCCGATACGCGACACCCGACACCCGGAATTGCCCGTTACGCACCCCGTACACCGAAACGTGTATGAGCTGCTGTTTCCGGGAGGGGAGGGCAGGACTTACGAATGCCCCCCTGTAGCATAAACCTACTATTCTCATATTCTCGAGAATACAGGAATAGTCAAATAAATGTGATATAATGATTCATCCAAACAAACTAATGAAGTTCAAACCGGCCAAAACGAAGAATTACCGCAGGCTTGAAAGAATCGTCAAAGGCTTTGCCAACCACCGCAGAATCCAGATTTTAGAGCTTCTGCAGAAAGAGCCCGAGTTATCGGTCTTTGAGATTTCCGACAGGCTGAACATTAACTTTAAAACAGCTTCAGGCCACATCCACCGTTTAGAAATCGCGGGGTTAGTGATGAAGCGCTCACAGGGCCTATGCGTCCGCCATAAACTAACCGACCGCGCAACATCCATTCTCAAATTCTTGAGAATATTAGAATAGTGCGACCTGCGGGGTGCAGCTTGCACAGTAAAAATAAGTTCCTGTATTAGTGTTGAATCAAAATATAAGAAAGGAGGAGTAATGAGGTCCTTAAATGAAAAAATAAATATTATAACAATTCTTGTATTTTGCCTCGCTATTATTATATCGGCAATTATCCTTTATAAAGGATATGCTTCTTTTTCATTAATGGAAGATTTTTACAAGAGATCGATCTTATCAACAACGTTGTTCCAGATAATAATAAATTGGCTATTGTATTTACTGCCCCTTTTTCTATTAATTAAAACGGTACAGTATTGTTCGCAGGGAATATCGGAGAAACTTGATAGGATAGCCGAGGCAATAAACAAAAAATAAACCTTAAGAAGAAAACCAGCCTCCGGAATTGGATTTTTGCCGGGCGGGTGAGCTTATTGAAAATTATTTACCCCCCATCTTTCCAAGGCGGGGAGTTGTACTGTTTGACCCTCTGTGATATAAGGTATTGTCTGCCTGTCGGTAGACAGACAGAGGGTTTTTTGTTGATTAAATAGGAAGATGCTTGGATTCGTAAACAATCTCCGGCAACCAATCGATGGCTTTCTTTATATCATCGGAGCAATATTATCCATTATTGCAATCACATTCCTGACCATCCGCATTGTCAGAAAAAGAAAAGTTTGGCACATCGTCGCTTTGAGTATTTACGGAATCAGCTTGGTAGGAATGTTTACCGTAAGTGCACTTTATCATTCATTACAGGTTTCAAAAGTGGCAACTGATATACTGCGGCAGGTTGACCATGCTATGATTTATTTTCTAATCGTTGGCTCTTCAACGCCAATTTTTTTAATTGTTCTTCGCAAAGGATGGCGATGGAGCTTGTTTGGTGTTGCCTGGGGATTGGCGACCGCAGGGATTACGCTCAGGTTAGTGTTTCGCTATCCGCCACGGGCGGTAATTGTATTTTTTTTTATTTTTTATATTATCGTAGGTTGGCTGTTAGTTGTTGCATGGCGTCCTTTGGTAAGAACGCTCTCTAAGCAAGCTATTGTATTGCTAGTGTTAGGAGGCGTGTTTTATACTATCGGTGCAGCCGTTCTTAATATAAAATGGATTGATTTTGGCCACGGCTTCGGAGCCCAGCAAACATGGCCTTTCTTTGTTATGGCGGGAAGTTTTTGCCATTTCTGGCTGGCCTATAAATATATTATCCATATAGCCGAGTAATCCACATCGTTCCTCTCTGACCGGGGACTCACCCCAAGGGGGCACCCCAACTGATACATTATTGTTTGAATCAATATTGTCTCACTTATCTCTAACCGCTAACCGCTATCCGCTACACTTCCTTAAACCCTGCCTTGACCCTGCCAATCTGCAGGAATATAATTAGACTAACAGAAGAGAGAGAAATGCGTTATAAAACTTCATTTATTTTCTTGCTAATTGTAAGCCTTCTTTTACCGGTCTCTCTACATGCCGAAACCATTGTTTTAAAATCAGGAAAAACTCTGGAAGGCGAGATAATCGCGCAAACCGACGATTATATAAAAGTAAGCTTTGAAAGGGTGCCTTTGACGTATTATCTTGATGATATTGAGAGCATTGACGGACAAAAAACGGCTGTATCTGCAGATTCGCAGACAGATAGCCTTAGGGTTGGGCTTAATTCTTTTCTTAAAAAAGGCTTTGAATACGCGTCTAAAGGCGAATTCAAAGAAGCAAAAAAAGAATTCGATAAAGCTTCGGCGATTAACCCGTTCAGCGTAAATGCTTCAGATTTACAGATAATAGAGGATGCGATTGAAGGCAAAATTAGGAAGGACACCGCAAGGCATCTATTTAAAGAAATAGGCTATCTTTATTCAGGAAGATATGCCGAGGCATTCACAGAGTTTAACGAGGCTGTTCGCAGCGACCCGGATTATGCTTATGTCTATCTTCGACGAGGAGTATTTTACAGTCACAGAGGTATGTATAGCGACGCATTAGCGGATTACAATAAAGTGATAGACCTTGATCCAGGCATTTCAGAAGCGTATTACCGAAAAGGGGTAGTGTATGGGTTCCAGAGATTGTATGAGCAAGCTATCGCGCAATATAATAAAGCTCTTGAAATAAATCCAGATAATGCCGGCGCTTACCTGAACCGGGGGTTTATTTTCGTCACTATTGGCCGGCATGAAGACGCGATATCTGATTACGATAAAGCTATTGGGATAAATCCCGAGTTTGCTGAGGCTTACTTTAACAGAGGCCTTGTTTATAACAATATGCAATTATATCAAGAGGCTATAGACGACTTTAGCAAGGTTATTGATATGAATCCAGCGCCTATTGCCGCCTATCTTTTCCGGGGTAATGCATATTATGCGCAAGACAGGTGCGATGAGGCAATTTCCGACTTTGCGGCGGCCATCGAGATAGACCCTATGAACGCCGACGCGTATAATAGTACCGGTGTTGTCTACTATAAGTTGGAATCATACTTAAAAGCTAAACAAAATTTCCAAAAGGCAAAAGAGTTATATAAAGTTCAGGGAAATTATCGACAGGTGCAAGCTATCGATGAATATCTTAATAGAATACCTGCGTTTAAAGGGGGGGATTATGACGGTAAAGGGGTGGCTGATGAAGAGTCCGTTAAACATAAGAAAGCCGATGAGGGCATTACTGGCGATGCCGGCCTCCATTTTGACCGCGGGTTAGCTTATTACAGTAAAGGGATGGTTGATGAAGCAATCACCGAGTATAAAAAAGCCATTGCCATCGACCCCAACTATGCCGAGGCACACGATGTTCTTGGTATAGCTTATTGCATAAAAGGGATGTTTAAAGAAGCAATAGCTGAACACAAAAAAGCCATTGCCAACGACCCCAACTATACCGAGGCGCATATTAATCTTGGGGTAGCTTATGGCGACATGGGGATGCTTGATGAGGAGATTACCGAGTATAAGAAAGCCATTGCCATTAACCCCAACTATGCCGCGGCGCATGATAACCTTGGGGTAGCTTATTATAATAAAGGAATGGTTGATGAAGCAATAGCTGAACACAAAAAAGCCATTGCCATTAACCCCAATTATGCCGAGGCCCAGTCTCACCTTGGGGCAGTTTATTATAGCAAAGGGATGGTTGACGAAGCTATCACTGGGTATAAGAAAGCCATTGCCATCGACCCCAACTATGCCGCGGCTCATTCTAATCTTGGGGTAGCTTATCTCGCCAAAGGCATGGTTGATCAGGCAATTACTGAACACAAAAAAGCCATTGCCATCGACCCCAACTATTCCGAGGCTCATTCTAATCTTGGGGTAGCTTATGGCAGCAAAGGGATGGTTGATCAAGAGATTGCTGAGTGTATGAAAGCCATTGCCATTAACCCCAATTATGCCGAGGCACACAATAACCTCGGGTCGGCTTACGACAAAAAAGGGATGCTTGATGAGGCAGTTGTTGAGTATAAGAAAGCCATTGCCATTAGCCCCAACTATTCCGACGCGCATTATAATTTGTGTTTAGCATGTTATAATAAAGGGGACTATAGCTTGGCTGTCAAGCATTGTGATAGGGCAAATGAGTTGGGGGCTAGAATTCATCCCGGATTATTGGAGTCCTTGAAGCTTTACCGGAAATGACCGGGTACTCACCCCAAGGGTACACCCCAAATGCAACATCACCGGTTCAACCTCCTATGTTACATTAGCCCAAATCCCTCCTTATGCAACATCCCAGTCTAGGCCTAAAATGTTGCATAAGCCTTTCTTTCCAGGTCGATGCCCGGCTATTTCCGTATTTCATGAAATTGTGAAATATTCGATAAATAAACCGTTTCTTGCTCCCTAAACTTTCTGCTATAATTGTTATCAGGAGTTTTTGTTGTGTTGCTTTATAAATTGGTGGCGGGGCTATTTTAATAAAAATATGAAAAGTTTAATAATTGGTCTAGCGGCGGGAATCTTGTGCACACTTTCTTTTCTTCCTCAAGTAGTAAAGATTTTTAGAACAAAACAGACCAAAGACTTATCTTTAATAACATTTTCTATGCTTTCTATGGGTGTATTTCTATGGCTGATTTACGGAATATTGATAAAGGAATTCCCTGTAATAGCAGCGAATTCCGTTACCCTCATTTTAGCCCTTTTGATTGTTATAATGAAGATTAAATATGGTTGACTGGAAGCAGAACGGCCTCATATCTTGACTTGAGATATACGATACCCGACACGCGATGCCCGACACCCCACACCCTATACGTGCTCCGGCAAGGGGTTTTGTCGGTCCTTCAGCCTTATTGAAAATTATTTACCCCCGGCCCCCTAAACCCTATACTCCAAACGCGTAAACGCGATAACGCGTAAACTCGCTAACTCCCAGCCTCCCAAACCCTGTCTTGACCCCGTTAATCTAAGGG